>JAKQGX010000040.1 GCA_029573235.1 Bacteroidota bacterium | reverse complement strand
CTCGGTAAGTTTTCATTGGATGAATTGCCCATCATGCGTATTGGTGCTTCATCGGATATGGATGAAAGGACTTTCACCGATTTGCTGGATAAAACGATTAAGCCCGAACTGGGCAGAATAGATGGTGTAGCCAAAGTGGATATCACTGGTGGTGAAAAAAGAGAGATTAAGATCAATGTGAAAAATGAGAAGTTGAAGTTTTACAATATCTCTATTCTACAAGTGTCCAATGCTATTGCTAAAGCCAATTTGAACTTCCCAACGGGTAGTATAAAAAATACACAGCAGGATGTATCCATCCGCCTAAGTGGTAAGCTCACTAACCTGGATGAGTTGAGTAATCTGGCAGTGCAAACCGCATCAGATGGCAGCCAGGTATTGTTGAAGGATGTGGCTGAAATATTTGATACCAAAGAAGAAGCAAAAACGCTAACTCGTGTAAATGGAACTCCATCTATTGGCATCTCCATCATAAAAACCAAAGAAGGCAACACGGTAGGCATTAGTGAGGAAGTAAGAAAAAAATTGAGTGAAATAGAAAAGCAATACAGTGCCAGCAATATGCATTTCAATATCGCCAATGATAGTGCCATCTTTACCAAAGACGCTGCCAATGCGGTTATCCATGATTTAATTATCGCCGTAATCCTGGTAGCAGCAATCATGCTTTTCTTCTTGCATAATATTCGCAATGCGTTGATTGTAATGGTGGCGGTTCCTGTATCTATAGTTTCCACATTTGCAGTGATGGCGGCATTTGGATTTTCCTTAAACCTGATGAGTTTACTGGGTTTATCGTTGGTGGTTGGTATCCTGGTGGATGATAGTATTGTGGTGTTGGAGAATATTCACCTTCGTATGGAAAAGGGAAGCACGGCATGGGAAGCAGCGGTAGATACCTGGAAGGAAATTGGTATCTCTGTTACCTCGATTACTTTGGTAATTGTTGCAGTGTTTTTGCCCATAGTTTTTGTAACGGGCATCATCTCCGATTTGTTGTTCCAGTTTTCCATAGTTGTAGTGGCAGCAACCATCATCAGTTGGTTGGTATCCTTCACCCTCACACCCTGGCTGGCAAGCCGGTTTACCAAGCTTTCTCATTTGAATCCCAATAAGCTTAGGGATAAACCATTGATATGGTTTGAGAATGCGATTAAATCATTCCAGGATTTTTTCAAAGGAATTTTGGAATGGGCGCTACATCATAAACGCATCACTTTTACTGCAATAATTGCTTTAGTGATTGCATCATTCACTTTGGTAAGCAGTGGATTGATTGGTTTTGAGTTTGCCTCCAATGGTGATAATGGTGAGTTTCAGATACAGGCAGAAATGCCCAAAGAAACACCGTTAACACAAACCAATTTCCTCACTCAAAAAATTGAGAAAGAATTGTTGAGTGACCCAATGGTAACCAATGTGTTCACAACAGTTGGTGCTTCATCCGGTAAAAGTAGTGCGGCTACCAGCGCCTATTTTGCTCAGATAAATGTAAAGCTGGTACCTAGCGACCAAAGAACTATTTCGTCCAGTGATTATGCAGCTCAGATCAAATTAAAAATTCAGGAAACCATTCCGGGTGCTAAGATTACGGCTTCACCTGTAAGTATGATTTCAGGTCAGGCTTCTGCACCCATACAATTTGAAGTGCAGGGTGCTAACCTGGATACTGTTTTAGCTGTTGGAGAAAGGGTAAAAGCCATCATGGCAAGTGTACCGGGTACATCTGAAATAAAAGCCTCTATGGAAGGAGGTAGTCCGGAAGTATCCATCAAAGTGGATAGAGATAAACTGGCTGAATTGAATTTATCATTGGATGTGGTAGGCTCCACTATGCAAAATGCTTTTGCCGGAAACGATAACAGTAAATTCTTAGTGGGTGATGAAGAATATCCCATCAGAGTGCAACTAGATCAGTTTGATCGTCGCAATATTCATGATGTAAGCAATCTAAGTTTTCAAAATTCAAAAGGCGATTTGATTAAGCTCAGTCAGTTTGCAACTATTGAACCTTCAACAGGTCCCACTACGTTGGAACGTAAAGACAAAGTACCAACAGTTACCATCACATCACAGGTAGTAGGTCGCCCTGTAGGAACAGTAGGTAATGAGATACAGGCAAAGTTTAATAAGATGGACTTACCTGCAGGAGTAAACATTGCAGCTGCCGGTGATGTAAAAAATCAAAAAGAAGGTTTCACCAGTTTGCTGGTAGCCTTGCTGGGTTCTATCGTTTTGGTTTACCTTATCATGGTAGCCTTGTACGATAACTATGTGTATCCTTTTGTGGTGATGTTCTCCGTACCGGTTGCCATGATTGGAGCATTTCTGGCACTGGCACTCACCATGACCAACCTGAGTATTTTCGGTATGCTGGGTCTTATCATGCTGGTGGGTCTTGTAATTAAGAATGCGATTTTGATTGTGGACTTTACCAATCAATTGAAAAAGGAAGGTAAGAGTAGTTTTGATGCCCTGGTAGAAGGAACAATGGAGCGATTCCGCCCAATATTAATGACCACCATTGCCATGGTAATTGCCATGATTCCTATAGCTATTGCCACTGGTGCAGGTTCCGAATGGAAGAATGGATTAGCATGGGTGTTGATTGGCGGACTGACAAGTTCTATGCTTTTAACACTTCTCATTGTACCGGTAACATACCTGGCTGTGGATAGAATTAAAGAAAGGTCCGAAAGAAAAAAAGCAGCTAAAAAGGAAAAGAAACTGGCATTGCAATTAAGTCAATCATAAGCACAAATCTATTCGTCTAAAAACATAAAAGCTCCATTCCTACGTTACCATTTGTTCGAATGGAGCTTGTTTTTAGGCGAAAAGAAATGATGTAAAGCAATTGCAGTTTGGAAAGGAAGTTTATTTGCAAATAAAAAGTCGCCCATGATTTGTAATAAATACCAGCAAATGTAATTGTAGTTGCAACACATCTTTCTTCCCTACCTTTATACCTTCCAATCATTTACCATCTCCATGGAAACCTTTGCTGACAAGGCAATAGCGTTTAATCATCAATTACGATTTGCCGGTTCTTTGCCGAAAGGATTTCGTGTATTGAATCCCTTCGACGATAATCCTGAAACCCGCATGGTCATGCAGCAATTCTACAAGCTTTATTACGATGATACCCGACAACGAAAATTCATCATCGGCATAAACCCCAGCAGGCACGGCGCAGGAGTAACCGGCGTGCCCTTCACCGATACTAAAAGAATGGAGAGCGAATGTGGCATTGCTATGCAGAGCGCTTATACCCACGAGTTGTCATCGGTATTTATGTATGATATGATAGCGCAATACGGTGGTGTTCAAAAATTTTATCAAGATTTTTATATCAACTCACCATTCCCATTAGCCATCATCCGAAAAACTGCCAATGCTCATTGGCTCAATGCGAATTATTATGACTCCGCAAGCTTGTTTCAACACACGAAAGCATTTATGATAGCTTCGTTGAGGCAACTGGTTCAAATTGGATTGGACACTCGTGAGGTGATAGTGTTGGGTAAAAAAAATGCACGATTTATTCAGTCGTTAAATGAAGAAGCCGCATTGTTTGAAAAGATATCCGTGTTGGAACACCCACGCTTCATTCAGCAATATCGTTCGAAGGAAAAACAGTCTTATATCGACAAGTATATTACCACCCTTCAATCGTTGTTATAAAGGCCGGAACTGTATTTATGCGATTAGCAAAGCCACCGCACCAACTGACTTTCGTTCTGAAATGGATATTTTATAAACTACAATTACCTTTGTTGAAACTCTGTAGAACGTATTGTGTCGGACGTCATTCAACTTTTATCGGATCATATTGCCAACCAAATAGCCGCGGGAGAGGTCATTCAGCGCCCCGCATCAGCAGTGAAGGAATTGCTGGAAAACGCTATTGATGCCGGGGCTACCGAAGTGCAACTCATCATCAAAGACGCCGGCAAAGAGCTCATTCAAGTAATAGACAACGGATGTGGTATGAGCGTAACCGATGCCCGCATGAGTTTTGAGCGACACGCAACTTCTAAAATAAAAAACATCAACGACCTGTTTACCATACGCACCATGGGTTTTAGAGGAGAAGCACTCGCCTCTATTGCCGCCGTAGCACAGGTAGAGATGAGGACTCGGCAACACCATTCTGATATTGGTACCCGACTGGTCATTGAAGGCACAGAAGTAAAATTGCAAGAGCCTTGCGCCACACCAGTTGGCACCAGTATTGCCATCAAGAACCTGTTTTACAATATTCCGGCACGAAGAAATTTTTTAAAATCCAATACCACCGAATTTCGCCATGTTGTGGATGAGTTTACCCGAGTTGCATTAGCACATCCCCATATCGGATTTCGTGTTTGGCATCAGGGTCAAGAGCAATTTCATTTACCTATCGGAAGTTTAAAAACAAGAATTGTGGGGTTGTTGGGCAACCATCATGAAAAAAATCTAGTGCCGGTTGAAGAAACCACCGACTTGCTTAAAATAAGTGGCTTCATCGGAAAGCCCGAAGCCGCCACGCGCACCAGAGGCATGCAGTTTTTCTTTGTCAACCATCGCTTTATTCGTAGCAGTTACTTGCACCACGCTGTTGTAGCCGGTTATGAAGGATTAATCGAAAAAGAAAGTTTTCCTTTTTATGCGTTGTTTTTAGAAACAGACCCCAAACGTGTGGATGTAAACGTGCACCCCACCAAACAAGAAGTAAAATTTGAAGACGACCGCCTTTTATACACCTATCTGAATGCCGCTATCAAACATGCATTGGCACGTTATAATATAGCTCCTTCGTTAGACTTTACCCTGAATCCTTCCATTACCCATTTACCATCGGTAAACATACCCTCCACCGAACAACAACGTACTGAAACCGAAAAAGGGTATTTATACAATACCTTCTCGCAGCGAAATCAAGCGCATGTTATCGAATCCAGAAACAACCGCGAGCATTGGAAGAACTTATACGAGTCGGCCCAACAAATCACGAAGCCAGCAACCGCTGTTCCTGCTGTTCCGGATACACTATACGACACCAGTCATTCAACACAAAAACTGCATACCGACTACGAAGCAAAAGCTATCCTTTCGCAAGACCCTTATCTAGTGAGTACCATCAAATCGGGTTTTTTATTTGTGCACTATCGTAGGGCTCAAGAGCGTATATGGTACGAACGATTGATGGCAGAACGAGAGGACGGAGTACTCGCATCCCAACGTTTATTATTTCCCATTACGCTTTCATTTTCTGCCAACGATACGATGCTGTTGAATAGCATCCTTACCGATGTACAACGTATCGGTTTTGATTTAGAATCCTTTGGCAACAACGATTTCATCATTCATGCGGCTCCCTCTGTATTAAAAAATGGGGAAGAAAAAGCTGTATTGGATGAGATATTGGAAGCCATAAAAAATGAAACAACACCCGGCGATACTTTTTCTGACAAAATGCTGCAACAAGTAGCCAAGAAGTTATCGTACCATACGCAGCTACAACAACCCGAAGCCAAGCAAGCCATAATAGACGAGCTGTTTGCTTGTAGCATACCGGAGTATACCCCCGACGGAAAAAAGGTATTTGCCATTATTCGTCCGGATGAAGTAAAAAAACACTTCGACTTATAAAGCTGTTTTCTATTCGTTATTAATCCACCTTCCCGTTTCAAGTATTCTTGAAAGGTTATAACTTCACCCCCTTATTTATTGTTATGTCTGTATTAAAATTCTACCCTTTGGCCGTAAAAGATATTACCCGGGAAACCGATGAATGTGTGTCTGTCGCTTTTGATGTGCCTGCTTCATTGAATGAATTGTTTCAATTTATACCCGGTCAATACCTGACGATAAAAAAACAAATAGGGGGAGAAGACGTGCGCCGCTCCTACTCTATATGCGCCGGACTGCAAGACAAAGAGCTTCGTGTAGCGGTAAAGCGCATGGAGAAAGGTAAATTTTCCGGATACCTGCATGAGCAACTGAAAGTGGGCGATGTACTTGACGTAATGCCTCCCAATGGGAATTTTATTTCGAAACAATCGGACAAAACAAAAAAACACTATTTGGCTATTGCGGCCGGTAGTGGCATCACACCGGTGATGAGTATTATGAAATCTGTTTTACACAGCGAACCACAAAGCCAATTTACTTTAGTCTATGGCAATCGGGATCATAATTCCATCATCTTTCATGAGGCGATAGAAGCTCTCAAAAATGCTTACATGACCCAACTGAGCGTGTATCATATCTTGACGCGTGAGCAACAAGAAGTACCTCTTTTTAATGGGCGTATCACAGCAGAAAAAATCCATGCTCTTTGCCATAAGTTGATTGACATTCACCATATGGATGAGATTTTCATTTGTGGGCCGGAAGAAATGTTGCTATCCGTTCGTGCGCAACTACTGGACATGAAAGTGCCTTCTGAAAAAGTGCATATTGAACTATTCACCTCACCCGACCAGCCACACCCCAAGCACGATAATTGGGTGAAGGAACACCAGGCAGAAAACAATAAAACCAGCAAAGTGTCTGTTACCGTGGATGGCATGACCACTGAAATAGAGCTGAGTTATAATGGGGATAGCATTTTAGAAGCTGCCTTAAAGCAAGGTGCTGACTTGCCTTATGCTTGCAAAGGAGGGGTCTGTAGCACTTGTCGCGCTAAAGTATTGGAGGGCGAAGTGGTGATGGAAACCAATTATGCTTTAGAAAAAGAAGAAGTAGAAAAAGGTTATATCCTCACCTGCCAATCACACCCGGTATCAGAAAGAGTAGTAGTGGATTTTGACGCAAGGTAAGATGCTGCCTGTGATATAATATTCTTTCTTGTTTTCCTTTTATGATGCTAACGTTAACAGTAGCAAATTGACATGTACGTATTGTCATTCATTTACGGACACGTATAGCAATTCTAATATCCAGAACTCCCTACTTTCCTATTTCTGCCTTCCCCAAAAATTAGCCTTCGTTCCATCGAGATTGTCAATCCAATGCTTTGATTAAAGAAATTATTACGGAACAACACAAACAAATGAGTATGTAAATTTTTTACAGTTTTTGATATATTATATATAAAAGGATACCTTTGTTTGCAAATTGTTGCTATAAGTGTTGTATAAAACATTGCCCAAAATATGGGATTAACACATAGCCATCAATTAGCAGTCCATTTTAGTGCTAATAATAAATTGTATTTGTTCACTTAAATATATAGTCATGATTAGAAAACTACTCCGCCTTTCCTACTGGAAAGCACTCACAGCAGTTGCCCTCGTCAGTACCCTTCAAACGGATATGGCTAAAGCAACCTATGTACCGGTGGTCATATCCAGCGGTTACAATGCCGATGTGGTAGCGAATGGTACCGGCGCAGCCAATACCAAAACCAACACCCCCTTTGATAACGATGCAGCAGAATATACCCTGATGACCTTGGGGTACAACAATGGTACTGCCACTTCTACTTCCGGCTTACCGGCAAGTGGGCTTATCAACAGTAATGTGACCAGTGGTCTTACCTACCAATTGGCCCATTTAGACTCCAACAATTCATTACAACTGAACACTACCTCTACACCGGGAACCTTAACTTTTCAAACGGCACAAAAAGCGGGCGAGGTGTACCTTTTGGTTTCATCGGGTAGCGGTGCGGGTACCATTAGCGTAACATTAAATTTTGCCAGCAGCGCAACACAAACGTTCACGAGTATCTCGGTACCGGATTGGTATAATGGTAGCAACTATGCCATATTGGGCTTAGGTCGGGTATCTCGTACCAGCAATACCATCTCAAATGACGCCTCTAACCCAAGATTGTATGAAGTGAAACTGACCGTAAACCCAATTTATTGGTCGGACTCTATTACCAGTATTACGGTTACGCGCACTTCCTCATCAGGACGTGTGAATGTAATGGGTGTTACCATCAATGACCTTTGCTCCGGGCACCCTACTGGTGGTACTACCGTAATGACACCTACTATTGTTTGCCCCAATGCTTCCTTTACCGTTTCTACTTCCGGGAGTACTACCAGCGTGGGGTTACAATACCAATGGGAAAGCAAGCCTAATGCTTCAAGCACATGGACTCCAATAGCTGGTGCTACGAATGCTACTTACACAGAAAGTACCGGCGTGTCAGTAAGTACGGATTATCGATTGCTGATTACCTGCTCTTTAAATTCGGATACGGCATACTCATCAGCCTATACCGTCAATCCATCTTCAGGATTAATGGGGGGCACTTATACCATTGACAGCGCAGTAGCTACCGGTGGCACCAACTTCCAAACCTTTACAGATGCGGTTAGTGCCATGCAATGTGGTATTCTCGGTCCGGTGGTTTTCAATGTAACACCGGCAATCTACAATGAACAAATTACCCTACCGTCTAGTATTGGCTCCTCTGCCAGCAATACCGTTACCTTCAATGGGAATGGAGCTACTCTTACCAAAAACATTACTGCAATTGGTTCTAACTATGCTACTCTTCGCCTTAATGGAGCCGACTATATCACGTTTAAAAACTTGAATATTGTGGCACAAGGATCTACTTATGGTTTTGCGGTACATTTATCCAACGGTGCTGATTGGAATACCTTCGATAGCTGTACCATCACTGCTAACAAAGCCGCTACAGCTAGTACTACGGGTGGTGTTATCATGAGTGGCTCGCCCATATTGGCTACAACAACCGGTGCCAATGGTAGCAACAACGTCTTCAGCAATTCTACCATCTCCGGTGGGTACTATGCTATGCAGTTTTACGGAAATACCGTAGCCGGCAACCAAAACAATGATGTGATCAACTGCGTAGTGCAGGATTTCTATTTCTATGGTATTTACTATTACCAAAATACCGGTGCTTTAGTATCTCAGAATATAGTAGAGCGCCCTACCAGAACTACGATGTCTTCGTTTTACGGTATTTATGCCAGTACCGGCTGTACCGATATGACCATTGAGCGTAATAGAGTAAGAAACCAATTTGGCGGCAACCCTACTTACAGTGGTACCTCTTATAATATCTATGTAAATTCAACAGCTGCCGGTGTAGGTACCGAAAACCGTGTGTACAACAACCTCATCAGTAATTTTAACGGTAATAGTACTGTATATGGTATATATCTACCGAGTGCTACCAATATACAGGTGTACAACAATACGGTTTCTATAGATAATGCTGCCGCTACTGCCGGTAACATATATGGCTTGTATAGCACCGGTACTACCAATGTAGATGTGAAGAACAATATTATCAGCGTTACCCAAGGAGGTACCGGTATTAAATATTGTATCTACTTTAGCACTACCACAGGTAAGACCTCCAACTACAACAACCTGTATATGGGCTCTACGGGTGGCTCGGCAAACCATATTGGGTATGCAGCTGGAGCGCAAACTACCTTTGCCAACTGGCAAGCTGTAAACAGCAATGCCTATGACCAAAACGGGGTGAGCATGTATCCGATGTTTGCTTCTCCGGCTTCCGGCAACTTTGCCCCTACCAGCGGCTCTCTTGACAATTTGGGTACTCCATTGGCGGCTATCACTACCGATATCACCGGTGCTGCCAGAAATGCTACTACACCGGATATCGGCGCTTATGAGTTTTCGGTGGCGGCTTGCTCCGGCACTCCGAATGCCGGGGTAGCTTATGGCGTTCCATCTGCTATATGTCCCAGTGTTCCACTAAGCCTATACGATAGTGCGTTTACCGTGGCGTCCGGTATTTCTTTCCAATGGATGGAATCCCCAATTGGTTTGAATTTATGGACACCGATTACGAACGCTACTTCCCCCAATTATACGATTGCAGCCGGTATCACCACTCCTACCAGCTATTGTTTAGTAGTAACTTGTATCAGCAGTGGGTTAGCCGACACTTCCAATGTAATATCTGTAACGACGATCAATCCTGCGGCTCAATGTTATTGCACACCTAATACTTCAGGAGGTGGCACATACTATATTTCCACATTTACTACTACTGGAGGTATCACCAACATTAGCAACACCTCCGGCAGCAGCACAACCGGCTACACTGACTTTACCGGTATTAGCCCTATGATGATTGCTCCGGGCGATAGCTTTAGTTATAGCATCAGTGCAATGACTGCTTCTTCTACCTTCGGATACGGTATGTGGATTGACTACAATGCAAACGGCACTTTTGAACCTTCAGAGCAAGTAGTTACAACCAGCTCTTACACCACGCCACCCAAGACCGGTACCATCACCATACCGCTGACAGCCACCAACGGGCTTACCCGACTAAGAATCATTGCTGCGTTCACCCCTTCAAATCCTAGTAACCCTTGCGTGAACACGGGTTCGGGAGAATATGAAGACTATCTGATTCATATCTTCACACCGATGCCTTGCAGTGGGAAACCCATTGCCGGTACTGCTTTTGGACCTGTTGCGGCTTGTCCAAGTACATCTTTTACCATTAGCGATACCGGCTTTAGTAACACAAGCGGTATCACATTTCAATGGGAAGACTCATCATCGCTTGGTACATGGACACCTATTACCAATGCTACCAATACTTCTTATACCGTAGCATCGGGTATTTCAGTTGCTACCAGC
>JAKQGX010000037.1 GCA_029573235.1 Bacteroidota bacterium | reverse complement strand
AGGTACATAGCTCTCGTTTGGGGCGATTTTCCGGATGATGAAGGAACTATAGAAGGCCACATTGGACGCAATCAGCGCTTTCGCAAAATAATGGATGTTTTTCCAGACGGCGACCAAGGGAAACATGCTATCACACACTTCAAAGTACTGGAGCGATTTAATTATGTTACTCTATTAGAGCTACGCCTCGAAACGGGCCGTACTCACCAGATAAGGGTGCACATGAAGCATGTAGGACACCCTTTATTTAATGACGATACCTATGGTGGTGACCGAATTGTGAAAGGAACCGTTTTCAATAAATACAAACAGTTTGTAGATAACTGCTTCAATATATTACCACGCCATGCACTACATGCAAAGGAATTGGGATTCTCTCATCCGAGAACTAAAGAATGGGTACAATTTAATTCCGAAATACCGGATGATATGCAGCAAGTGATAGACAAATGGCGCACATATACCAATGGCATGACTCGTCAAGTAAAAGATGTATTGAATCAATAATTACATCTACTTCAAATTTAATAACAAACAAGTACCGCGTTAGTTGCATAAAATCTGAATGAATAATTATGCCTTCAACTAAAAGAAACTAAAGCGTATTTCAATATTAATAGTATCTTTGAAGGCAACTTTATATTTTAATCTCATAATCTAATAGTCATGCAAATAACAGCATTGAATAGCCAACTATTAATTTCAATGCCCAGTGGGGGGGAATGGATATGGATACTTTTAGCCGTTGTAGTACTTTTTGGTGGTAAAAAAATACCGGAATTATTACGTGGTTTAGGAAAAGGAATCCGGGAATTTAATGATGCTAAGACGGGCATTAAAAACGAGTTAGAATCCGGAATGAAAGAGCAGGACAAACCCAATAAATAATGGGGTTCCTATTTCCATTCAGCCATATTCGCTGAGTACTTCTAAAGACAAGCTTGCCCTTTGGGTTTGCAATGTTTCACACTAAAATGAGTTTGTAAAACATGCAAATTAGAAATGCTTTTTTTCTAACAATTCCGCTGCTTATAATATCTTTCACTCAACTGACGGCCCAGCAAGTACAGATTTTTTCAAAACCTAACAAGGTGGACAAAAACGTACAGGTCGAAACAATTGTAGTGCGCACCAAAGAACAGGCTGCAGCTATGCGGGATAGTATTAAGAAGCAAGAGGATTTAATACTGGTTCGTAAAAAAAGAATGACTGTTCCGCTAGCAGGAGAGAAAACATACTTCGGCCCTATGAACGAGTTTGTGGTAGAATATACACGTAAGTATATGTCCTCGCACAACCGAACACTGCATCATGTGCAAGGGAAAGGCAACAAACATTTTTCTCTTATCGACAACATTCTACAAAAACACTCGCTGCCTAAAGAACTCAAATACTTAGCAGTTATTGAATCGGCACTGAACCACAATGCTATTTCACCCGTTGGTGCTGTTGGACCTTGGCAATTTATGGAATCTACTGCAAGACTGATGGGGCTTACCGTAAATACGAAACGCGACGAACGTAAAGATTGGTACAAATCCACCAATGCTGCCGCTAAATATCTAAACTATTTATACGGAGAGTTGGGCGATTGGCTCTTGGTAGTTGCCGCATATAATAGTGGCCCTACCCCAGTGCAACGTGCTATGCAACGCACAGGTAGCAAGAGCTTTTGGGATATCAAAAAATATTTGCCGAAAGAAACACAAGGTCATGTGCTGGCCTTTATTGCCACTGCATCTATTTTCGAGAAACTCAATCCCTATATTGGAGGCAAAATACCGGAGAGTTTCAGTTTTCATAAATCACCCGAAGAAGAAGCTGAAAGCAAAAAGGTTCCTCCCAAGCCAAAATTCTCAGTGGAGGAACTAAATGCAATGGCTATCATTCGAATTAAGGAAAAACTCAACTTAGACTTAATATCACAAGATTTAAATATAGAACGAAAAATACTCGATCGTTGGAATCCGGATTACGAAATGTTCGAAATGGACGCGTATGAAGGTGAATATTACAGCCTTCGCATTCCAAAGGAAAAATTAGACAACTTTTTGGATCGTAAAGAATTTTTAGCAAAACGGTCAAAAGTGTTATTTTCTGAAATGAGTATGTAAAATATTTTGTTTAGGTAAATTATTTCCTTACCTTTGCAATCCTTTCAAAAGAGAATAATATAAAAAAATGGCAAACCATAAAGCAACCAAGAAAGATATTCGCCAAAGTTTGAAGCGTCGTGAGCATAATCGTTATTATGGTAAAACTACTCGTAATGCAATTCGTGCATTGTTAGCAGTAACTGACAAAAAAGAAGCTCAAGAATCACTTCCTAAAGTAATTTCTATGATTGACAAGCTGGCTAAGCGTAATGTTATTCATAAAAATAAAGCCAGCAACCTTAAATCTGGTTTGGTAAAAAGAATTAATGCAATAGCGTAATCTCTATTATATAGCATTTCAGCCGCTCGCTATTTTAGCCGGCGGCTTTTCATTTTTATGTATATTACCAATCGGCAATAATAAATTATGCTCTCGCCATCCTGGAAGAAAGAAGCACAAGAGCACCAAAAAGCCTACCGAAGCACCTTAGAAAAAGTAAGTAAGCCCGGAGGCAAAAAATGGCGTGCTGCGATACTAAAAGAATTGCCCAAGCTCCACCAAAACGCCTTTGATACCATAGACTGTCTGCAATGTGCTAATTGCTGCAAAAATCATTCTCCCCGATTCAAACAACCGGATATTAAACGGATTGCCAAACATCTGAAAATTAAAGAAGGTGAGCTGATATCAAGGTACCTTCGGTTGGATGAAGACAATGATTTTGTAACCCAATCATCACCATGTCCCTTCCTAAACACGGACAATACTTGTCAGATATATGAAGTACGTCCCGGAGATTGTGCAAGATACCCTTACACCAATGAAGATGTGTTGCTAAACCGAACCGCACTAACGCTAAAAAATACCCTTGTCTGCCCCATTACTTTTCACGTAATGGAAGCTATCGTACAAGGCTATTCTCAAACGAAGTAATGCTATCTTCTTTCATACCAAAGCAAAAAACTTCTAGTAAGTATTCTGCAATTAGCTATTCTGCGGCGGCATCAAACAGGCATTAATAGATACGAGTAATAAACTATTGGGACTGTATTTAAGCGTGTTGATTTGCCTACCTTTGCGAGCAAATTTTTGAGCATGCAATTCAACAAAGCGCATCTACCCCACTCAACCCTTATTGAATTATATAAAGAGATTCTCCGTCCACGACTAATAGAAGAGAAAATGCTCATTCTACTTCGGCAAGGACGTATTAGCAAATGGTTTAGTGGCATTGGCCAAGAAGCAATTGCAGTAGGTGCTACCATGGCGCTGGATGCAGATGAATACATCTTGCCTTTGCACCGAAATTTAGGTGTTTTTACAGCTCGTAAAATGCCTTTTGATAAGCTTTTTATGCAATGGCAAGGAAAGAAAGAAGGCTATTCAAAAGGACGTGAGCGCTCGTTTCACTTTGGTTCAAATGCGCATCATATCTGTGGAATGATATCGCACTTGGGACCTCAATTAGCTATTGCCGACGGTATTTCTCTGGCACATCAGCTGCGAAAAGAAAATAAGGTAAGCCTTGCCTTTAGTGGTGATGGCGGCACCAGTGAAGGAGAATTTCATGAAGCGTTGAATGTAGCTGCTGTTTGGGGATTGCCTGTAATATTTGTCATCGAAAACAACGGATACGGACTTAGCACACCGGTAAACGAGCAATATGCCTGTAAGCAATTAGCGGACCGCGCGATTGGTTATGGTATGAAGGGTATCACCATTGATGGCAATAATATTCTAGAGGTTTATAATACCGTATCAGATGCACGGCAATATTGTATCAAAGAACAAAAGCCCATACTTATAGAATGTATGACCTTCAGAATGCGCGGGCACGAAGAAGCCAGTGGCGTGAAGTATGTACCTAAAGAGTTGTTTGAAGAATGGGGAAAGAAAGACCCTGTAATAAACTACGAAAACTATTTAATTCAAGAAGGAATCATAAGTGCACAGCAGTCTGCAGAGATACATGCAGAAATTAAATCGGAGATTGAAGAAGGGTTGGCAATTGGCTTTGCTGCCGAAGATGTGCATCCCAATACAGCTGAAGAGCTAAGAGATGTCTTTGCACCGAACACACACCCGATAGTTGCACCAACTGCAAATGGTACTTCTACTGAAAAAAAATTCATTCAAGCCATCAGCGATGGATTAGATACATGTATGTCTCGGTATGAAAATTTAATTTTAATGGGGCAAGATATTGCTGAATATGGAGGCGCTTTTAAAGTGACCGAAGGCTTCATTGATAAGTTTGGAAAAGAAAGGGTGCGAAATACCCCCCTTTGCGAAAGTGCTATCGTGGGTGCTGCTTTGGGCTTGTCTATTAAAGGATTCAAGTCGATGATGGAGATGCAGTTTGCCGATTTTGTAACGGTAGGGTTCAATCAAATTGTAAACAATCTTGCTAAAATACACTATCGATGGGGGCAACATGCTGATGTGGTTATCCGTATGCCAACAGGTGGAGGCGTGGGTGCCGGGCCATTTCATTCACAAAGTAATGAAGCTTGGTTTACACATGTACCTGGTTTGAAAGTAGTCTATCCTTCCACTCCCGAAGATGCGAAAGGGTTGCTTATTGCTTCTATTGAAGACCCCAATCCGGTTATTTTCTTTGAACACAAAGCACTGTATAGGAGCGTTAGCGGAAAGGTGCCGGACGGGTATTATAATATCGAAATCGGAAAGGCAAGAGTAGTTCAAAACGGAGCAGACATCACCCTTATTACCTACGGAAGCGGTGTGCATTGGGCGACCGAATATGCCGCAGCACACCCGGAATTGTCGTTATATATCCTCGATCTTCGCACGCTTGCACCATTAGATTATGATGCTATAAAAACGGCAGTGCAACAAACCGGAAAAGTATTGCTATTGCATGAAGATAATTTAACCGGTGGTATAGGTGGTGAAATTGCGGCTTGGATTGCCGAGCATTGCTTCGAATACTTAGACGCACCTATTGTACGATGTGCCAGCCTCGATACGCCCATCCCTTTTTCCGTATCGTTGGAGCAAAATTTCTTAGCCAAAAATTATTTAAAAGAAGCTGTTGATAAATTAGCCTCGTATTAATAAAGGGGTTTCTTATTTTCGTCATCAAAGTTCATTCTATTATGATTCGGTATTCGTTGATTTGGGCAATTGCTTCTGTACTATTTGTGTCTTGCAAAAACGACAAGAAAGTGAGCCATGGTGCTATTGTGTTAGGTGACTCAGCTACCATAATTACCGAAACAGACCCTACTTTTTTAGAAGATTATGTGGCGGACATTAAATTGGCAGAAACCACTACACAATCCTCAGCACAACAACCCACTGAAGAAACAAAGCCTGTAGCAAAGGACACTACTAAAGAGATAATAGCACCGCAACCTACGGAAGTAGTAGCAACTACTCAAAAAAACACAAGCGGATTGACAATCGATTTTAAAGAGGTAAGTGTAACCATACCTCAGATTGAAGTGCGCTCATTCAAAAATCAAAATGCCAGAATGCTTAATGGAGTCAGCTACCAATTAGTTTCAGGCAAGTTACAGGGTAATCAACTCATTTTTAAGAATGCTACTATTACTAAAGTTTCACAACGATACATCACCACATTAGTAGCGAGCAACGGTGGCGATAAAATGGAACTCGAAAACATGGAATACACCTCGCCATGGTCCGTATTAAAAGGGAAAAACACCTTTGCCATCACTCATTTAGAACCCGACCAACTGACTCATAAAAACACCTCCGTAGGGAATGTAAGAAATGCCATTAGCCGATCTGCAAGAGCCAATAGGTATAGCCGTAAAGAACTGAATGAATGGGAACAATTAGCCAAAAAAGTAAAGGATGTAAACCGTGCCCCCATTAGCGTAGCACTACAAAGTGTGATGTGGAAAATAGAAGGTAAAGACCGAAACAATAAACCCTTTTCCAAAGAAATTCGATTGGACTATCCACTATAAATTATGGTGAAACCATCCAAGTTTTAAATCCAAAAAACAAATACAATGAGCGGAATTAAAATGTTACCCAATTGGTTCACGACAATAATTGGCTTCAGTTTGATGGTGTGCTTCTTTTCTTGCACAAATAATGCAACAAATGCCCCTGCTACTGAAGTGAAAGACACTACAACATCATCTTCCATAGCAGCCGATATTGATAGTAGTGATGAACATGATGATGATGAAATGGAACCTCTTGAACTAAACAATGGAGCGAAATGGGAGATTAGCAAAGAGATGAAGCCTTTCCTTACAGAATCGGAAAAATTATGCAAGGACTATATTACTCATCATGCCAACGATTACAAAAAATTAGCTACACAGTTGGAAACACAGAAGTCAGCATTGGTGGATCATTGTAATATGGAAGGGCAAGCACATGATGAATTGCACAAATGGCTGGTGCCTTATATGGCGTTATTAGATGACCTGGCAGAAGCCGAAAGTGCTACAGAAGCAAACAACACTATCAAAAAATTGGAAGCATCATTTCAAACACTTCATACCTATTTTCAATAAGGTATATTACGCATTGGGTAACCACAGCGCCAAGCTTATGCCTCTTACAATAGCAATGGGTGCCATTCAATATGTTTGATGGTACCCATTACTTTTATCGTATTCGATGAAATACTATTGGTCCTTTAATGAAAGGGCAACCATTTCGGCAATATCCATTACTTTAATAGCTTCTTCTTTCTCTCTATTCTTTACACCATCTACCAACATTGTTGTACAAAAAGGACAATTGGAAGCAATAATATTTGCGCCGGTTTCTATTGCCTCATCGGTACGTTTAAAGTTGACACGTGTCGTTCCGGCTTCTTCTTCTTTAAACATTTGCGCACCTCCAGCACCACAGCACAATCCTTTGGAACGGCAACTTTTCATTTCAACCAATTCTACATCTAATGCTTGCAAAACTTCGCGAGGAGCCTCATAAACGCCATTGCCGCGTCCTAAATAACAACTGTCGTGATACGTGATTTTGGTTCCTTTGAAAGCCCCTCCATCTTTCAATACCAATTTTCCATCGTTAATCAACTGTTGTAAAAATACGGTATGATGGATGACCTCGTAGTTGCCACCTAATGCCGGATATTCGTTTTTGATAACATTAAAGCAATGCGGACAAGTGGTAATAATTTTCTTCACGTTATACCCATTCAATACCTGGATATTGTTGTACGCCATCATTTGAAAAAGAAACTCATTGCCGGCACGTCGAGCGGGGTCTCCGGTACACATTTCTTCTTTTCCCAGTATGGCAAAACTTACTCCCACCTTGTTTAATATCTGAACGAATGCTTTGGTTATTTTTTGAGCACGTTGGTCAAAGCTACCGGCACAACCCACCCAAAACAACACATCTGGGCTTTCGCCACTTGCCATAAACTCCGCCATTGATTTTACTTCTAACATAGTTTGTCTATTGAGTTAACAAGTCAATTTTTTTTGTTTTCTAGTTCTTCTATTGCCGACAATTAGATATAGGCTGTCGTCAACGCAAGTAATTAGTCATCTTAATTTTCAAGAATGGATCCAAGCATCTCTTTCATCCGGACTAAATTTCCACGGCGCCATATTGGTTTCAATATTCGAAAACATAAGGTTCCATTCTTGTGGTGCATTACTTTCTTCCATTACCAGATTGCGCCTTAACTGAGCAATAATATCCAATGGGCTAATGCTTACAGGGCAGGCTTCTACGCAGGCTTGGCAAGTAGTACATGCACGCAGCTCTTCTACAGAAATGTAATCGTGCAACAAGGTTTTTCCGTCTTCAACAAAGGTTTTATTTTGATTGATGTTGGTGCCTACTTCTTCTAATCGGTCGCGGGTAGCCATCATGATTTTGCGAGGCGATAATTTTTTACCGGTAGTATTTGCCGGGCATGCATCCGTGCATCGACCACACTCTGTGCAGGCATACGCATCCATTAAGTTTTTCCAAGAAAGGTCTTTTACATCTTTGGCACCAAATGCAGAAGTCGCAGGTTGAGAGCCATCAGCCGGAGGTGGTGGTGCCAATTCGGGCTGCATCATATACAACACTTCATTCTGAATATCTTTCATATTCCGCATTTCCGCTTGTGGTGTCAGCCGTTGGTAGTATGCATTAGGGAATGCTAATAATATGTGGAAGTGTTTGGAATATGGCAGGTAGTTGAGAAAAGCATAAATGCCCAAGATATGTCCCCACCAACAGATGCGTTCAATGAGGTGCAAGGATTCCGGGCTAAGTCCCACAATGGCAGGAGCTAACATTGTGCTAATTAAAAAGCCATTGCCGGTACCCTCTTGAAGCATGATAGCGCCTTCTGAAGCATTCATAATAAGTAGCATTGACATCAATACAACTTCGATATACAAAATGGTGTTAGCATCTCTTTTAGGGAAGCCATCCAACTCAGCCATGCTTAGTCTTTTCACTTTCAAAATATTTCTTCGAACCAAAAAACTGATAACGGCAATAAGTGTTAGCACTGCCAGTATTTCAAAGAAGCCAATTAGAAAATGATAAAAGCTACCTAATGGTGCTTCTAAGGCTCGGTGTGTGCCAAATACACCATCTATGAGTATCTCCAGCACCTCAATATTGATTAATACAAAACCAACATATACAAACAAATGCAAGATGGCCGGAATGGGTTTCTTAAACATTTTCTTTTGTCCAAATGCCAGCAACACCATGTTTTTCCAGCGCTTTTCGGATTGGTCAGTCAAGTCTTCGTCACGACCTAAAAGAATATTCCGCCTGATTTCACTAGCTTTTTTAGCAAATAAATAAAAGGCAACTATGGATATTATTACGAATAGTATTTGTTGAACAATCATCATTTTGATAGAAATAAATGGCTGCTCTAAAGTAGTTTGTTTTAGTAGAAAAACATAGTTTAACGAAGGTAGTTCCTGATTTTTCAAAGAAATTTATTAGGTTTGATTGCTTAGAGGTATCGGTAGAATTACCATACTAAGTAATTCATTAAGCTTTACTTTTTTCATGCTGCTACCTCATGACTTATGGCAGTGTCCATAAAACTATTTTTACTAAAATTCTAACCTGAATACGTGAAACGATTTTTCATTTTTCTCCTCATCGTTACCCAAAGCATACTAGCCAAACATACGACTGCCCAAAGCTTGCCCGTTATGGAAGACTCTTTAGTGGCTACGGCAGATTCTATGTACAATGCCTATATACCCGAAGAGCGACAAGCCTATTGTGAAAGGTTTATTAAGCAATTGGTGCGCACCCTAAAGCTACCACAATCCTATAGTTATGCATTTCCGAAGTTGAGTAGTGTTATCAATTTGGTGCAACCGGAAGATCAAAAATTTAGGATGTTTAATTGGGCAGTAAATGTTACGGGTGCTGTGTATCGGTATTATGGAGCCATTCAAATGCCTGCTGAACCATTGAAATTATTTCCACTCATTGACTACTCTCAAGAATTAGCCAGCGGGTTGGAGGATAGTATTCTTTCAAATAAAAAATGGTATGGAGGCATCTATTATGAGATACTCACCAGAGAAGTGGAGGGCAAAACAATGTATTTTTTCCTCGGGAAAAACATCAACAATTTGCTGAGTAATATCAAAGTTATAGATCCCATGTATTTTAATGAAGACGGTATTGTATTTGGTGCACCCATGTTCTCCATCCCCGCTAAAAAAAATACCGTCAACCGGTTTGTAATAGAGTATCGAAAAGATGTGAATGTATCTATGAAGTGGGACAAAGAATATAACGCTATCACCTTTGACAGGCTTATATCACAAATGAATGACCCCAATCGAAAAAACACTTTTGTACCTACTGGACAATACGATGGATTAAGATGGGAAAATGGGAAATGGGTCTTCGTAGAAGACATCATTGCGGTACAAGTTTTCAAAGATGGCGAGGCTCCTACACCTAAGCCTGTAGCACCGAAACAATAATCCATTTTCTTTTCTCAGTAATTTCCTTACATTTGCACTCCCAAAAATCAGCAACGATTATTTACTTAAATAATAAGGTCTCGTAGCTCAGTTGGATAGAGCAACAGCCTTCTAAGCTGTGGGTCTCAGGTTCGAATCCTGACGGGATCACTCCTCCATTGTAGCGCAATACCACAAGGCATTGCGCTCTTTTTTTTCATCACTTTAAAGCAGCTAATTTTCTATCTGATTGTCTTACGAATACAATAGATTTGCAGTCCACCTAAGTTGTTTTTACCTACCTTTAGTACTTATATTCATATCATTCATGGAGTTGTTGCAACTTAAAAATATTTCCAAGTCCTTCACCGCACAAAAGGCAATCGACAACCTTAGTCTCAATATTCAACCCGGTAGCATCTTCGGGTTGTTAGGACCCAACGGTGCCGGAAAAACCACCCTGTTGCGTATCATCACCGGTATCTTTTATCCGGACAGTGGCGAAGTTTTGTTAGATGGGCGCCCCTACAATCCATCAGAAGATGTAGGTCTGATAGGCTATATGCCGGAAGAGCGTGGCTTGTATAAGAAAATGAAAATCGGAGAGCAGGCACTTTATTTAGCTCAACTAAAAGGGATGAGTTATGCAGAAGCACAGTCGAAAGTGAAGCACTGGTTTGTGAAGCTGGGCATGGAAAGTTGGTGGAATAAAAAAGTAGAAGACCTCAGCAAAGGGATGAGCCAAAAACTACAGTTTGTAACAACCGTTGTTCACAACCCTAAGCTTATCATATTAGACGAACCCTTTAGCGGCTTAGACCCTGTAAATGCCAACTTGATTAAAGAAGAAATTTTTCATCTTGCTAAAAACGGTAGCACCATTATCTTCAGCACGCATCGTATGGAGCAAGTGGAAGAGATATGCGACCATATTGTGCTGATGAATAAAGGACAAAACATTTTGGAAGGAACCGTTCATGAAGTCAAGCAGCGCTTTAAAGAAAATCTGTTTATGTTGAAACTACAAGACACCCCTTCCGAAATTCCCTCACCGGCATTCTCCTTGGTGCAATTTACACCTAAGGGCTACATTGTAAAACTGCATGAAGGAGCACAACCCAATGATGTGTTACGACATTTTATTCAACAAAACAATAACGTACTAGCATTTAATGAAATGCTGCCATCACTTAATGACATCTTTATTAAACTGGTTGAGCATACACCAACAGCAAGAAAATTTGACCAATCCATAGCTTAATTCTATCCGATGAACAAGACTTTCCTGATTGCACAACGTGAATTTATCACACGTATTCGTAATAAAACCTTTATCCTTTCTACCCTATTAACGCCTTTGCTGTTTATCGGTATCATTGGGCTGAGCACCTACTTCGCACAAAAAAATGATGAAGAAGTAACCGTTGCTGTTTTTGATGAAAGTAGCCTATTTGCATCGCAACTGATAAGTGATAAAAACATCACCTACACTGCAGTAAACAAAGCAGTATATGATAGCGTAATAAAAGGCATCAGCACCTCCGCCGAATATAGTGGTGTTTTGTACATACCTTCTATCAATATCGACAAGCCGGAGGGCATAGCTTATATTTCATCGTCGCAATTAGGGATATTCAATGAAAGTCAAATTGAGGAAACATTAAACGAGGTATTGAAAGAGAAACGAATGATACAAGCCAATATTGACACGGCACAATTAAACCTCATCAAACAAAATCCAATTCAACTGAAACAATCCGTTATCAATAAAGAAGGCAGCACCACAGAAACCAACTCGGGCATATCGTATATGGTGGGCTATGTTTCAGGCATGTTGATTTACATGGTCATGTTTATCTATGGAGCCATGGTGATGCGTGGAGTGATGGAAGAAAAAATAAACCGCATTGCCGAAGTCATTATTTCTTCTGTGAAACCCACCCAACTGATGATGGGAAAAATAGTAGGCATCGGTGCAGTGGGGTTGGTACAGTTTGTTATTTGGTTGCTGTTAATCATATTGGGCACATCACTGATAGGGGCGAGTGCATCGCCGGATAGTCTGAAAAGCATGCAAGAATTGAATACCAACCCTGCCGCATCCAGCGCCATTGTGAAAGGTATGCAAATGACAATAGGGCAAATAAACATGCCGCTCATCCTAGGTATGTTTTTGTTTTACTTTATCACGGGTTATTTGTTTTACGCTTCGTTATTTGCCGCTGTTGGCAGTGCTGTAAATGAAGACCCACAAGATGCACAGTCCATGATGTTTCCCATTACCATCCCCATCATCTTTTCATTAGTCATCATGAGCAGCGCTATCACCAATCCTACGGGCCCCTTAGCCGTATGGTGCAGCATCATTCCGTTTACTTCCCCCATTATTATGATGGCTCGATTGCCGTTTGGCGTGCCGGGTACGGTACCCTATTGGCAAATTGGATTGTCTATGGTAATGATGATTATGGGCATCCTTACGGTTACATGGTTGAGTGCCCGCATTTATCGTACCGGCATCTTAATGTATGGAAAGAAACCCAGTTGGAAGGAGTTGATGAAATGGCTGTTTATTAAGCAATAATTTCTTATTCTATCATAGCTTCGTAAGCGCTACAGTAGGGCTATTGCAGCCTTTATGAATACCGTGAATAGGTTGTGAATATCTATATTTTAGAAACTGTATTTTTATTCATGCCGTATGTTATTTTTGTTTCGAAATAGATTTTGCAGCCATGATTTCCAGTGCCCTTTATCAGGATTTAATCAATGATTTCAAGAAGCAGGATGAGCTAATAGATGAGCAAGTTGCCACCTTTGAACCCATTACTGAATCCTTGCGCCAGCCGGCTGCTTATCGGTTACTCCACAAAAGTTTCTTGATATTATTGGAAGGACTTTGTTACATCATGCTTTTGGGAGCTATTGCATTTGCGGTGATGCTAAAGCACATCGTACCTTTTTATATCATCAGCACTTTAAATGAACGTGGCGAGAGTAGTGGGTTTCCTATCAATGATGTGACCTTGCTCTATTGGGGCACTATTGGAATGGCATTGATTATTGGCATCTTGTTTTTTTTCATTGCACGATTGATTCGAAAAATTCGATTAAAGAATAACGTATTGCACATCATCAACAAAAACATTCGTGTATTGCTGGCGCACCATTTGCAACGCAAAGCCGCCATCGACACCATTGAGAAAAGACATTTTTCCGAACTCCCCTCATTACAACCCACGCCAACATCGGTTAACGATATTCCCAATCCGGGACATGACGCCAATTAGCTTTACCATATTTTATGCACCTACTTTTTGACAAAATCCACGAAACCGTTTCCTATATTCAATCTCAGACTACTGTTCAACCCACTACCGGCATTGTGTTAGGCAGTGGTTTAGGCGGATTGATAGACGTGGTAGATATCATCACCGAAATCCCCTACCATCATATTCCTCATTTTCCGGTGTCCACAGTAGAAGGTCATGCCGGCAAATTGGTGTTTGGCAAACTGGGCAATCATCCGGTAGTGCTCATGGCAGGTCGCTTTCATTATTACGAAGGATACAGTATGGAAGAAGTGACCTTCCCAATTCGGGTGATGAAAGGACTGGGCGTAGAAACCGTCATTCTATCGAACGCTGCAGGAGGCATGAATGAATTGTACCAAGTGGGTGATATCGTTATCATCAAAGACTGCATCAATTTGTTTCCCGAACATCCATTGAGAGGAAAAAATGACGAACGATTAGGTGTGCGCTTTCTCGACATGAGCGAACCCTTTGACCGGCAACTTATCGAAAAAGCACAGCAGATAGCCACACAACAAAGCCTAAAAGTTCACACCGGTGTATATGTGGGTTTACAAGGTCCTACGTTCGAAACTCGCGCAGAATATAAATGGTTATACATCATTGGTGGCGATGTAGTAGGAATGAGCACAGTGCCCGAAGTAATCGTGGCGAGGCACGGAGGCATGAAAGTGTTTGCAGCCAGCATCGTTACCGACCTAGGTATCCGCGATGAACTGAACACTATTTCACACGAAGAAGTGTTGGAAGCCGCCAATAAAGCCGCACCCAAATTAGCTGCATTGGTAGCTGCATTGGTCACTACTTCATAAATACGCTATGGCAACGATGATGCGTTAGTCGTTATTTGAGACGGTATAACTAAAATGATACCCTTGTCGCTAACCAACTATTTTTTAGTGGTACCAACCATTGTTCGAGCAAGTCTGCTTTATTGTGTACTATGGCATTGTTAAAAGTAAGCGTATCCGGATTCAGATGCATGTTGTCTAAAGCATATTGCACCTGATTGAATGGAAGCATTTCGGCTTTGCCATTCTTCAAAAAAGTAATCATCAATCGGTCGAAGAAACTGACACTGTACTGGCGTTCCAAACTTTTTATCACGCGCATCATACCATCCGTACTGCAGCCGCCTATTTGGGTGGAAGAAGCCTCATCCGCCAATACAACAATAAACTGCCCGAACAACAATTTAGCCCATCCTTTTACGGGCTCACCATGCGATACCCATTGCTCATAAAACTGTAGCAATTGTTCGTTGATTTGTAGTTGTTCTTTTTCGATGAAGGCCCTGCTGCCTTGGAATATCCAAACCTTTGATTGGTCTGAAAAATCTTGTGGTATATGTTGAGAAATGATGTCTTTTTGCATGGACACAAAGGTACGTTAGAAATTCCTTTGCAATGAAGTAAGCTCTGTTGTACTTTGCTCTTTCAACCACTTCTTCAGCTCTTTTATCATGGGTCGGTGGTGGGTGTGTGCCAGAAAGACACGAAACCTTTTTCGAGAACTGGTAAAATGGCTGTTGATAAGAATACGATAATCGTCAACGATAAATATCAGCACTTCGCGCTCATCACCAACATGGCTTATGTTTTTGCTAATAATCTGATAGACCTCCGGTGCCTCCGGATGGCGGAAGGTTATCAGCCTTTTGCTTTTCAAAAAACGCTCTAATAATTGTGCATTAATGACCAAAGGATGTAGAGTTGCCACTGTAAAAAAGCGTACCATATTGATATATCGCATCAACAACAATAGGGCTGGAATAGACGACACTAAAAAAACGAGCAAGCCTACCATGCCTACCTTGTGCCGAAACATTTGAATATTTAAATACGGAAACCAAGCCCCCAGCATTACTAACAAAGGGAAAAGAGGGAGCAAGGTCAAACGGCGAATTGGATACCGCAATTTCCTTTTAATAAAAGATAAATCTTCTAATAGTTGAAGGTTCCAATCTGCGGCACCTAGATGCTCCGGTATTGATTTCATTCGGTCAAGAAAATGAATGAGTGCGACTACTTCATTTTAGCAGCATCATTCAAGAATTGCTGCAAGCCCAAGTCGGTCAATGGGTGTTTCAACAAACCCAGAATGGATGACAGCGGACCCGTACACACATCTGCACCTGCCTCTGCACACTGTACAATATGCAAGGGGGTACGGATAGATGCGGCTAATACTTCTGTCATAAAACCTTGGCTGTTGTAGATGTTCACAATTTGTTCAATCAGTTGCACGCCATTCCAATTGCTATCGTCAATACGTCCAATGAAAGGAGAAACGTAGGTAGCGCCGGCTTTTGCGGCAAGGATGGCTTGTCCGGCAGAAAACACAAGCGTACAATTAGTAGGAATATCATTGTCCGAAAACCATTTAATGGCTTTAATGCCGTCTTTAATCATGGGCACTTTCACCACAATGTTTTCATGAATTTCACGAAGTATTTTTCCCTCTTCCACAATCTCGTTAAACGTGGTACCAAAAACTTCTGCGCTCACCGGGCCATCCACCATTTCGCATATCGTATGATAATGCTTCATGATGGCATCTTTACCTTTTATTCCTTCTTTTGCCATGAGTGAAGGATTGGTGGTTACACCGTCTAAAATGCCCAAGTCGTTGGCTTCTTTAATTTGTTCCAGATTGGCGGTATCAATGAAAAATTTCATGAGGAATGGCTTTTGTATTTGAGGTGCGAAGATAGTATTATTTCGCTCGGTACGGCTACAGCAGTGTTCAATTTTATTGCATTCTCTGTGTATGTTGGTGCGAATTGATTGAAGAAGGAATGGCAAAGGACTAATGTCGTTTTTTCTAAAAAATGAATATCTTGTTTGCCAATAAATAAAATAGTATGTCAACAAATGCCATGGGTCCTGCATCCAATTCAACGAATTCCATTTTAGCAGAAAAGGATGCTTCGGTAGATACGGATTTAGCCAACATACAAAACTTTACCGGCAAGTACCCCAAACAAATATGGGCGCTATTTTTCTCCGAGATGTGGGAGCGTTTTTGCTTTTATGGGATGCGGGGGATGCTCACCTTTTTTATGGTGTATAAATTAGGCATGGATAAGGGTGTTGCCAATTTACAATACGGGGCTACACAGGCTTGGGTGTATGCTTTTACGTTCATTGGTGGGATGTTTGCCGATAAGATATTAGGTTTCAAAAAATCATTGTTTTGGGGTGGCTTATTGATGATTGCCGGAAGCATTATTTTATCCATCGACCCGAGTAAATTCTTTTTTCATGGCATAGCCTTTTTGATCATCGGTACAGGCTTTTTTAAACCCAATATATCTTCAATGGTGGGGCAATTATACAAGGCAGGCGACCATCGCAGAGATGCGGGCTTCTCTCTATTTTATTCGGGTATTAATATTGGTGCCTTCCTCGGTGGCATCCTGATGATAGGCGTAGGGAAAGGAGAAATTTTAAACGGCACGATACCGGAAGAACTGCGATGGAATGTAGCTTTTGGATTGGTAGCAGTAGTAATGGTTATCAGCTTGCTGACCTTTAGTGTGACCCGCAAAAATCTTGGACCTATAGGCAATGCACCCATTGACTACCAAAAAGAAAAAGGTAAGAGGTGGTATGTGTATGCAGTATATATCGGTGCCTTACTGTCGGTTCCTTTGATTATTACTATGGTGTCCAATACGCAATACACCGATTATTTCATGTATTTCATCGGGCCTTTCAGTATCCTTTATTTGCTTTATGAAATGTCTAAATTAACCTGGAAAGAAAATAGCAAACTAATAGCAGCTTTTGTTTTCATTTTATTCTCAGTAGTGTTTTGGGCTATCTTCGAACAAGCCGGTGGTTCTTTAAGTTTATTTGCCGCAGAGCATGTAAATAAAACATTGTTAGGCATAAATGGAGTTGACCCGAATATGGTAAACAACTCTGCCAACTCCTTATTCGTGATTGTATTTGCTCCCTTGTTAGGGTTGTTTTGGCTGTGGCTGCACAAGCGGAAAGCGGAGCCGAATGGTATTATTAAATTCGGTATCGCCTTTTTGTTGTTGGGTCTTGCCTTTTATACATTCTATACCGGAAAGCTATTTGACAAGGGTGATGGTATGAGTCCTTTAGATATACTAGCATTAGGGTATTTGGTGGTTACGTTTGGAGAGTTGGCACTGTCCCCTATTGGGCTGTCGTTGATGACGAAATTGGCCACACCAAAGCTACAAGGGTTTATGATGGGTATGTGGTTTTTAGCCAGTGCCTATGGGCAATATGTAGCCGGATTGTTTGGTGCTGCCATATCTCCAAGCGAATCGGCATCGGCATCCGAAAAGCTAGCCATCTATGCAGAGGGATACAAGCAATTTGCTCTTTATGCTGTGATAGCCGGTATTGTGATCATTATCATTTCTCCCTTTGTAAAAAAATTGATGCGTGATGTAGCTTAATATAGCCCCTATCACCGGGCGTTTCGTAAGCATTTGTAAAATAGAATTCGTTTTTTTGCCGTATGCTAGTTACTCCTGTATATGCCGTTATCGTTGCCGGCGGACAAGGCACTCGTATGGGCACAGCGGTACCCAAGCAGTTTTTAGAACTACATGGGAAGCCTATTTTATACCATACCATTCAGGCTTTTTTGAAAGCAATACCGGATATACACATCGTATTGGTATTGCCATCGCATCAAATCAGTTGGGCACAAATCGTGTTGCAAGCCTTAACAAAGCGAATTGACATCACCCTCGTGAGTGGTGGAGAGAGTCGCTTTCATAGTGTACAAAACGGATTAAAGGACATACCGCAAGACGCCATTGTGATGGTACATGATGGGGTGCGACCGTTGCTGAGCACTGATCTAATTCAACGTTGTTACCAACAAGCCCAAGAAAAAGGCAGCGCCATTCCTGCCATACCTGCTACCGACAGCCTACGAATGGTGCATCCGGAAGGCTCATCACCACTGGATAGAAACAAAGTGCGCATGGTTCAAACACCACAAACATTTAAAGCATCGCTGCTACTACCTGCTATGCAACAACCCTATCAGGCGCAGTTTACCGACGAAGCAACCGTGGTAGAATCCTTTGGAGAAAAAATATTTTTAGTAGAAGGAGAAAAAAACAATATAAAGATTACAACACCCGAAGACATGCGAATAGCGGAGGCACTGATGGAACCCATCGAATCATAACACGCCCCCACTTAGCAGCGGTAATGAAAGGCAACAAACCGACAACATGAAAAAACGTATTGGCTGGATCGTAGTATGGGTGCTGCATGGCATCATTTGCTGGGGACAATCAAAAGATACCAACATCTTTGCACTGCCCATCGAAATGGATGAATATGTTTTGCAAGCTTCCAAAGATGGGTTTGATGTAACGGCATTCATTCGTCGTGTAAAAGAAGATACCACCTTTTACAAGGCATTTAAAACCCTACATCTGGTACCCTATACCGCTAGTAACGACATCCAAATCTTCAACAAAAAAGGCACTGTAAAGGCATCCTTATCTTCCCGCACCCAACAACTACGCACCCACTCTTGCAGAAGCATGAAGGTGCTGCAAGAAACCCATACCGGCGATTATTACAACCATCGAAAAGAGCCTAACTACTACACCGGCGAGTTATATGCCTCCTTGTTTTTTACCAACGGTACCGTATGTGATGAAAACAATATTGTGGGCGACCATGCCTATGAGCGAAAAAAAGGACAATTAGAAAAACATAAATGGCAGTTAAAACAACTCATCTTCAACCCTGGCAGCAGAGTTGCGGGCGTTCCATTTGCCGGAAACAAAGTAGCGCTCTTTGAGCCGGAAGTAGCACGTATGTACGATTTCAAGCTCATGTTAGTGGAGTATGAAGGCGAAGACTGTTACCTATTCAGCGCATACCCCAAAGCAGCCTATAAAGACGATGTCATTTACAATGAACTGAGTACTTGGTTTCGAACAACCGATTATTCCATTGTTGCCAGAGACTATGCCCTATCCTATCGTACGTTGCTGTATGATTTTGATGTGGTGATGAAAGTGCGACTCAAGCTTGTAAACGGGCAATTGCTCCCTTCAAAAATCAGCTACAAAGGCAATTGGCATGTGGCAATGAAAGACCGCGAAAATGCACGCTTTACAACGGTAATAAGTTACTAATTCCACTGTGGCAGCTTCAATCCATTCGCTAAAAGTGCGACCTTAATACACATGGCATGTAATTGTGTTTTGCCATGCGCATTCCGTTCAATATTGTAGGAAGTGGCAGCTAATTGCTCGACCATTTCGTATAATATTTCGTTGGGCATTTTTTTAGCAATTAATTTTTGCACCAACGTAGCATCTTCCGGTGGCAATGCCGCGTTTTGAGAGGGCAGGTAACTGAGCCGAATGGCTTGACCCAATAGTTGTATGATGTATTGCAAGAAAAACTTTTGTTCTTCCCTTCCGGCTTTCGACCATTGCTCAACAAACTTGGAAATTTCCAATCTGTTGTTAGTAAAAACCATATTAAAAAATCGCTTTACTTCCGGAAACAAGTTGTTTTGCGAATGTTGGGCTAATGAAAGTGCCTCTGCATAGCTGCCATTGCAGGTTTGCGCTATTTGTGATGCTTTGTGGCTGTCTATTGACAAGTTATTAGTTAGTGCAACTGCAATGTCCGCCACATCAATAGGCGATAGTTTGACAGTTTGCGTACGGGATAATATAGTAGGCAAAATCATCTCTGTTTGTTCTGCCACTAAAAAGATATACGTGTTTGCCGGCGGTTCTTCGATAAGTTTAAGTAAGATATTTCCTTCTTTTCCCAAGTACTCAGGTCGCCAGATAATTTGCACTTTTTGCTTTCCTTCGTAAGATTTCAGGTGCAAGGTTTCTATTATTTGCCGGCATTCTTCTGCTGTAATATTTCCTTGTTTATTTTCTGCCTGGATATGCTGTAGCCACTCAAAGGTAGAGCCATACGGATGCTGCTTAATAAATTCTCTAAACTCCTTCATAAAATGCATGCTCATAGCCTTAGTATTGGGCTTGGGCGGAATAGAAGGAAAAGATATGTGCACATCCGGGTGTTCCAATTTCGCAATTCTATTACATTCATCACAAGTGCCACAAGCATCGTGGGCTTGTTTGTTTTTACAAAAAAGATATTGTACAAATGCCAGCACAATGGGCAATCCACCATGCCCCGCATTACCCAATACTAATAAGGCATGTGGCAGTCGACTCTCTGACCACATTTGCAAGAGTTGTTGTTTGGCTCGCTGCTGTCCTACTACCGATTCGAATAACATACGTACGCAAGATAGGCACTCCACCGCGATACATCAAAAGAGCAGGAGAAATTAAAGAGTCCATTGTATAAAAATAAATTTCGTTAGTAATTAGCGGTATTATAATTTCGCACCCGAATTGAACAAATGGGTACTATTCCTAGTAAAAAATATATTTTTCATTATCAAGGCCAGCAGGCAACTTATCTTATTTCGGTTTCGATAGACAAGAACAACCTGACTTTTTCTTGCTCTTGTAGCAACCGCCAACCCTGCAAGCATATTCATCATCTAGTGTTGGGTCGTACTGTAAAGGTTCAAGAAGAGGAAGTAATTGCAGTGAGAGAGATGGCAACCTTTATTTCTCAGCATCCCGATGGTAAAACTTATATCGAAGCTGCCATACGCTATTTTCAGAACGACGATTCTTGCAGGAGATGCAACAGCAAAAATATAGTGGACACAAAGGCAAAAACATTTTCGGCGAAACTATATAAACTCATCAGTAAGCACCGATATTATTGCAAAGATTGCCATTGGAGTTGGTAATAGAGGGTATCGTTTACATACTATTTCCACTGCTCCAATCGAGCTTACTTTGTTCGCACTGTCTTTGGAATCATTGGCAATGACTCCTCACTTCCCCTCATAGCTATTTGCAGCTTTCCTTCGTCATCTTCCACCGCCTTTAGTCGCAGCACAATTCCCTTCATGCTTTTAGATTGTCGTAAACTGTCATCAGCTATGGACATATCTTTTTGAGGATTACGAAGCGGAATATCCATAATAATATGAGTGCCTTTTTTAAATCCATAGATGCCTTCTACTTTTACAACCAAAGCACTGCTCTCAATATACATGGGGTTTATTTTTACAAAGCTGCCTATAAACTCGAGATTATTCTTAATAGATTGGAAAGTGATGTGACTAAGGTTCCGCTTTTTCAAAATCAGCTTATTCATTTTTTCAAATGGTTTAAAATGATTGAGCTCACCATCTTTTAGCAAAAAGCTTACATTCCCAGATAGTGACTCAGGAATTACCTCACCATCATCAGTAAAAGACATCTGCAACTTGGCATCCGCATCCAATATTCCTTTTATATTTTCCGATTGAATAGCCTTTAGTCCAAAGTTGTTGAAGGACTTAAAAAAAGCTCCCACATTTACTTGCTTTACGGTAGCGTATAGCTCTATATCATTCTCGATGCCTTGTTGATCGATATTTGCCTGCCATTTCAGCGAGCCACCGGCACTATATATCGATGCATCTTTTATGGTAATGCCGGTCTGCCCCATTAACACATTAGCAGCAATATCGGTAGCAGCAAACTGCTTGTAAACTACGCTATCAACCGATAGTTGTATCGCAACACTACTTTTCTCCAATACAGCATCCATAGCCTCAGATACTTTTGCCATTGCATTCTTCTGAGATAATTTACTATTAGTAGTTGTATTAATTCGGTGTGCAAACATACCCTTCATATCCTCTAAATCGATGTGAGGGCTGGATATCAGCCAATTAAACGTAATCTTATCCGGATTGGCAAAATAGAAATTCAAAAAGTTGGATATACTTCCGGAAACGTTCAATTCACTTTTGTTCAAGTGCAATTTTGTATTGGCGATGGAAAGATGATATTTATCAAAAAGCAACGAAATATCACTACTATCAATCACAATATTGCGAGGCAAATACTTAAATCCAAAATGGTGAATATTCAACCGACCATACACTTCAGGAGCGGTAGTATCTGCCATGCCAAGCCCTACTTTGAAACGCAAATTGGCGTTTACGCTTCCGCCCTTTATTTGCAGCGCATTGCTAACAATGGTTTCATTGAGGTGCGATACATAAAAATGTGATTGTAGGTTGCCACTCAATACCGGCTGGCGAAGATTTTGCACTTGTAAGGATTGTCCATTAATAGGTATGCCCATGTACGCGCCGCTAAATTGAGGTACAGATATGTAAGAAATGATACACGGAATGGTTGCGTCTTTGGGGGCAGCTTCAAAATAATATCCGTTAAAACTACAGTTATGTATTTCCTCTCCACCCGCTATCAGAACATTATTTTTCACCTCCCAAGAAACTTTTATCGTTGGAATGTTTCGATATTTTACCACTCCATCAATAGTTGTATAAAGCGAAATGGGGTGTTGTAAGTCAATATTGGAAAGGCTGTTTCGCACATAGGGTGTCACCAACTCTTTTGCGTTATGGATGGTAATATGGGGGGCAGAAAGCTGAATACTGTACATTGGTTGCTGTTTACTTAACTCCATCTTACCACTAAATAAAATGGCATCATCATCAAAATACAATTTCTGATTATCGATAGAAATTGTTTTATCTGCGGTGTTATAATGCACCACTAGCGAGGTTTTCAATCGCTTGTTTTTAATAAAACTACCGCGGTCTTTATTGAAGATAAAATCCTTTACCACTCCTTCTGTATGGGCATAAAAAGAAAAACTCTCGCCCTCTTTTTGGGTCATTATTTCCAGGTTGTTTATTGCCCATCTGAAAAACTTTTTTCTCCCCGGGATATCATATACACATTCCGATAGTGTTAATTGTATCGGCGGCATTGCGTTCGTTTTAGCGGGTTGTGTGCCAGATTTCAACTGAAAAGCAGAAGCATTGGAATACCCGCTACTATCCACATATACATATAGTTTGGCTTTTGAGAATTGAATGTTTTTTATGGTGGGTTGTTGCTGCCATAATGAAGAGAGCCCAACCACAATAAATACATTGTGAACATTCAAAACATCATGATGATGCCTAGACCAAAGGCTATCTCGTATGGAAACTGACTGTACCGACAAGGTGATGTTAGGGAAATTCCGCAGCACTTCTAAATGTATTTCACCCACATTCACCTTGCCTTGAATCCTATCCTGCACTTGCGAAACGATGGTTTTCAAAAGCGCTTCTTTATTCAAGCGAAACTGCCACTCCATTGCTGCACGTACTGTAACGAGTAGCATGACGACGCCCAAGATTAGCAATAACATTTTCTTGTGTCGTCGGAGCATAATATATTTTCGGTAAAAGGATAAAAGTGTACAGAAAATGATGACCAAAATGTCTGATACAAGTTAGATACTTTTTTTAGGAATCGTACGATTTCAAAAGTGTATTAACGGCATATCTGCAAATTTGATTGTTGCATCTGAAAATAGCTCCACTGAAAACAATTTTATTGTCTAAAAAGTAAAAAGCATTAATTAATTTTGCGTTCCATTTTCATTACAATCATGCAGCCATCCGTAAAAATATTCTCCGGCACTAATTCACATTATCTTGCCGATAAAATTGCTCGTTCTTTCGGCAAACAATTGGGTAAATTAGAAATACCCAAATTCAGTGATGGGGAATTCCAACCGGTGTTCCAAGAAAGCATCCGTGGAGACTATGTTTTCTTAGTGCAGTCCACCTTTGCACCCACCGATAACCTGATGGAATTGCTAATGATGATAGATGCGGCTCGTCGGGCATCTGCAGGTTATATTACGGCTGTGATTCCGTATTATGGTTTTGCTCGCCAAGATCGTAAGGACAAGCCGCGCGTATCTATTGCATCCAAGCTGGTAGCCAACTTGCTCACTACTGCCGGTGCCGACCGTGTAATGACTATGGACCTACATGCACCACAGATTCAAGGCTTCTTTGATATACCTGTGGATCATTTAGACAGTTCAGCCATTTTTATCCCATATATTGAAAGTTTACAGATAGAAAACCTTATCTTTGCCGCCCCCGACGTAGGTAGTACCAATCGTGTGCGTGAAGTAGCGAAGTATTTTGAGTTAGATATGGTCATCTGCGACAAGCATCGTAAGCGTGCCAATGAAATAGCAGAGATGACAGTTATAGGAGATGTGAGAGGGAAAAACGTAGTTCTTATTGATGATATTTGTGATACTGCCGGCACGCTGAGCAAGTCTGCTGCACTGCTTAGAGACAAAGGCGCTTTGTCAGTTCGTGCCTGTTGCACCCATCCAGTACTGAGTGGTAAGGCATACGAAAATATTGAAAATTCTATGTTGGAAGAATTAGTGGTATGCGATACCATTCCTTTGAAACAAGAATGTTCGAAAATAAAAGTATTACCCACTGCTGAGCTATTTGCCATTGCTATTCGAAACACATTCGAAAACAAAAGCATCAGCTCGCTGTTTGTTCATAGCCACAAAAAGTAAGGCAAGTGTCAAGCTTGTTCACAAAACGAATTAAGTGATTTTTTTAAGACTGTTTATACAAAAAAATCCGTCTTCCCGATTCAAGAAGGGATACACAAAAATTAATTAACGCTGTTTTCAATGTTCGGATGTTCGGACGGATATGCGACCGGGATTGAAAGCAAACAAAAAAACAACACACACATAATGAAAAGTGTAAAAATTGAAGGAAAAAGCAGAAGCGAATTCGGAAAGTCTAGCACACGCCGTTTGCGTTCTGAAGGTCACGTACCTGCCGTAATTTATGGCAACGAGAACAAACATTTTAGCGCGCCTATTTTGTCTTTCCGCCCATTGGTGTACACTCCGGACTTCCAACTTGCTGAAGTAACTGTAGATGGTCAAACACACAAATGTATTTTGAAAGACATGCAATTTGATGTGGTAACTGACGAATTGAGCCACGTGGACTTTTTGGAATTGAACGATGACAAGCGCATCATTGCTACATTGCCATTAAAATTTGTAGGTACTCCTGCTGGTGTTAAAGCAGGAGGTCGCTTAGAAATTAAAATGAAATCTTTGAAAGTTCGCATTTATCCAAAAGACCTTGTTGAAGCCATTGAAGTAAACATCGAAAACTTAAACCTAAATGAAAACGTTCGTGTAGAAGATGTAAAGGCTAGCAACATGGAAATCATGAACTCTAAACGTATTCCTATTGCTTCTGTAGTAATGACACGTGCGCTGAAACAAGCTGAAACAGAAGAAGCTAAAGGCAAGAAATAGTTTTATTCAAGTTGATTTATTTTCAGTTAAAAGCACCTCCCAATGGAGGTGTTTTTTTTATGGACAAAAGATCGTTCGCTTTAGAATAGCATTGCACAATAGAGAAGCAAGTTTAGCTAAATAGCCATTGGGGATATAGCGAAAATGAAACTGCCGCATGTGAAACACATGCGGCAGAAAAAGCTATATGAATAAAGCAATATTAGTGTGCTACAACAAAGCGTTTAGTGATGCGTTGTCCGTTAGCGTCAACAGTGTAGAAATAAACACCATTTGCAAAACCAGACATGTTGAATACAGCAGTACCAGATTGATTAGCATTGTATTTGCCCATGTTTTGAGTAGCGATAACTGCACCTACAGCATTGGTAATAGAAACGTTTACAGCTGCAGTAGAAGTCATTGTAAATGGAATACGTACTTCACCGGAAACGGGATTTGGAAATGCATTACCTACTTGTGCGATTTTTACATCGTTAACTGAAGTTGGGTTAAGATTTTCTACATTTTTACAAGTAGCGCAAGAAACTTTGAAATCAACATAAGGGAATTCATATGTTAAAGGAGCAGTGTAAGCAACTGCAGGTACATACAAACTATCCCAGCTTGGTGATTCAGGCATGAATTTTATGTGACCCATATTCCAGTTACCGGCTTTGTAAGTTGGGAATCCACCACTATTTTCTTCAAAGAATAGAGGACGGAACATACCAAAATTAAATGGTACAGAAGGATTCAAAGAACCAACGAAAGCAGTATCTACATACGGAGTGTAAGTATCACCTGTTTTGAAAGTAACTGTCATACCTACATAGTTTCTAGCAGGAACAGTCATGTTAGGAGCTACGCTGAATTTGTTGAAACCATTTGCGTCTGTATCATTTACAGAAGCAGCAGTTAAGATAACATCTTTAACTATTACTGCAGGAGTAGGACCGGTAGCATTGGGAAATTTCAAGGCAACATTAAGTGCTGGATTGTGCCAAATAGCTCCGAAGCGAACGGTATCCACACCATAGTCAGCCATCATACCGGTAAAGTAGTAGAAGGGCATATTGGTAGCACCACCATTACCATAGATAAATGACATACGAAGTGTATCAACTACTGAAGTTTTAGCCGGGTTACGACCATAAGCACCATACACCGATACAGAATCTAATGTATAGCTTTCTGTATTAGTCAAACCAATACTACCGGTATATACTAAGTCGTTAAAGTTGTCTTGAGCAGAGTCTAAGGCATCAAAGGTCATAGCATAGCTTACAAAATCAATGGTATCAGCAGCAACGCCACCACCAGTTTGTCCGTAAATACCATTAATATCCGGTTTGAACCACATATAGGGCATCACCGTATTATTAAATACAGCACTGTTAATGAGTCCCAAATGCTCCACGTAATTGTACCAACGAGAACCACCTACTGTAGCTTTGTTAGCTTCTCTCAAGCGAGCACCATTGTTCGCCATTATCTTTTGCACTTTCTCTTCAAAGCGAGTAATCTTTGAAGCATCATTAACTCTATTCATTTTAACCATAGAGTTGTTAGCAGACTGAGCTGATGCGTTGAGGCAAAAGCCACCTGCAGCCATCATTAAAAGTAATTTTTTCATCACGTTAATTTTTCTATGAAATTTTGAGTAAAAATAGGTGATTCAAGTGAAATTCTCATTTTTATTTTTCAAAAAAATTTCAACATATAACGCAGAGTAGTTGCGACAAAAAAGCTGCCCGAATTGGGCAGCTTTTATCGAAACAAAAGGTTAATGATTAATGAGCTACAACAAAACGTTTAGTAAGGCGTTGTCCATTTGCTTCTACGGTGTAGAAATACACACCATTTGCGTAATTAGCTACATTAAATACAGCTTCGCTAGTGTGATTTGCCATTACTTTACCTACTTGTTGTGTAGCAATGATAGCCCCTACAGCGTTGGTAACAGTCACTCTTACATCTGCTGTTTTTGACATAGTAAAAGGTATGCGTACTTGGCTGATTGCCGGGTTAGGAAACGCATTTCCTACTTCTCCAAAGTCTACATCTTTTACAGCACCAATTGGAGGATTAAGCTCTTCTACTTTTTTACAAGTAGGGCAGCTGATTTTGAAATCCATGTAAGGAATCTCTGCAGTTAATCCGGCAGTATAGGCAAGGGTAACTACATAAACACTATCCCAAGATGTATTTCTTTCAGGCATGTTTTTGATATGACCTGCATTCCAGTTTCCGGGGGTGTAAGTGGGGAAACCACCTTTGTTTTCTTCAAAGAACAAAGGACGGAATAATCCAAAGTTAAAAGGAACAGAAGGATTTAAACTACCCTTGAATGCAGTATCTACGTAAGGGATGTATGTGTCGCCTGTTTTAAAAGTTACTGTTGCGCCAACCAAATTAGCTGCCGGTACGTTCATATTGGGCGCTACGCTGAATTTATTGAAGCCGTTTGCATCTGTGTCATTTACAGAAGCCGCTGTTAAGATTACATCTTTCACTATTACGGCAGGTTTTGGCGTCGGATCTTTGGTATATTGGCGTGCAATATTCTTGTTTACATCTTGTAAAATTGCAGCAAACCTTACTGTATCGTAACCAAATTGCGACTGCATGGTAGCACCTGACATATAGTAAATAGGCATGTTGGTTGTTTTGCCACTACCATACACAAATGAAAAACGCAAGGTATCAACAATAGTAGATTTTGCTGGGTTGCGCCCATAGAAACCATATACAGAAACTGAGTCTAAGGTATAAGCTTCTTTATTAGTAACCCCAATGCTACCAGTGTACACTAAGTCGTTAAAATCTTTTTGAGCAGAATCCAATGGGTCAAAAGTCATCCCATAACTTACAAAGCGGATGGTATCTGCAGCTACACCACCACCGGTTTGCGAATAAATACCGTTAATGTCCGGTTTAAACCACATATATGGAAGCGTTGTGTTGCTAAAAATAGCACTATTGATTAAGCCCAAATGCTCCACATAATTATACCAACGTGAGCCACCTGCAGTTCCCTTATTCAAAGCATTAATTCTTGCACCCGTATTGGAAACGAATTTTTTATTCTTTTCCATTTGATGAATTTTTTCCACACTCTTCAATCCGGATTGATCCATCTTAATCATGGAGCCATTAGCTAACTGAGCAGAGGCTCCTATGCTAAGTCCGCCCGCTGCCATTAAAAAAAGTAGTTTTTTCATCACTTAATTTTCTTTTAGTTCCTAACAAAGATATCAATCTACTTGATAAATACTACTCCTTTATGTAAAAAAATATTATCCCAATTGAAGTCAAAAAATTATCTTTATTGTATCATCTCATTGCTCCTTTCAAAAGCAACCTTTTCGGTTCATCGTATTCAAAATCACAGAGCGTGCATTGCTAATCCAACAATAGATTTTTGTAGTCGTTATCATAATCTCACTTTCTACACTAGTCTCCAGTTTCACTCATACCCAAAATTATCTAAGGGTAACTTTCCATCATTATTATGATAATAATTCGCTTAATTTTGCACCCCAAACACTGTTATGCTTCCTGATTTCAACAACACCGAAATTGCTTTCCAATACAAATCAACTTCAGAATTAAAACAAGCACAGTTCTTATTTAGTGCCATGCACATGCCCACTATATCCGCATTGGGCATTAAACTTACACAATGGTCTATAAAAGTAGGGTTACCTGTAAAGAAAGCCATAAAGAACACCATTTTCAAACAATTCTGTGGTGGCGAAAATCTGGAAGAGGCAGCAAACACTGCATATAAAATGGCAAAATTCAACATGAACATCATCTTGGATTATAGCGTTGAAGGGAAAGATGCAGAAGTGGAATTTGACAAAGCAGTACCTGAGTTTATTAAAGCTATTGACTTTGCTGCTACACAGCCCAACACACCTTTTGCCAGTGTGAAAATAACCGGGTTTGCCCGCTTTGGATTACTGGAAAAAATACATGCCAACGAAACTTTATCAGATGTAGAACAACAAGAATGGCACCGCGCTATTGCACGTGTAGATAAGCTTTGCGCTGCCGGTTATAAAAACAATATCCGTGTATTAATAGATGCAGAAGAAACTTGGATTCAGAAAGCCGTTGACCAGCTAGCTGAAATTATGATGGTACGCTACAACAAAGAAAAAGCCATCGTTTATAACACCTACCAACTCTATTGCCACGCATCGCTGGCCAACATGAAAAAAGACCATCAAACTGCTTTACAAAAAGGATACATCTTTGGCTCCAAGTTGGTGAGAGGTGCTTATATGGAAAAAGAAAGAGAACGGGCTCAATTGATGGGCTACCCCTCTCCCATCCAACCCGACAAAGCTGCTACCGACCGAGATTTTGATTCCGCTACTCTTTATTGCTTACAACATTTAGACACTTTAGAATTGTTTATTGGCTCACACAACGAGCAAAGCAATTTATTAGCCGCTACCTATTTAGACGAACACAACATCCCTCGCAATACAACCAAAGTCTATTTTTCACAGCTATTCGGGATGAGTGATAATATTTCTTTCAACCTATCAAACGCCGGATATAAAGTTGCGAAATACATGCCTTATGGGCCGGTAAAAGATGTGGTTCCTTACCTAATGCGCCGCGCACAAGAAAATACTTCTGTAGCCGGACAAACAGGAAGGGAGCTAACACTCATCAACAAAGAACTGAAAAGACGTAAAGGCTAATCTTCACAAAAAAGATTCTGCCCTATTATTCGGCACTTTACGTGGCGCAATAATTCCATTGGCAGCTATTTGTTTAGGCATTACCTTAGTACCCATATTTTTTCGAAGTACTTCTCCATGGATGATGCGCTCCTTTCCGTGCACAACTTACAAATAGCGTTTACGCAGCCTACGCAAGAAGCAATCATAGCGGTAAACCAACTCCATTTTTCCTTAAAAAAAGGGAAGGTATTGGCTATCGTGGGCGAAAGCGGCTCCGGAAAATCATTAACAGCATTGGCATTGATGGGATTGCTACCCACAACAGCTTCAGTAAATGGTAGCATTCATTTTCAAACGAGGACTAGGCGTTACACCTATCCATCTGCACATAATAATGTTGCCGATTATCGTTTCAGGGGCAAAGAAATGAGCATGGTTTTCCAAGAACCCATGAGTGCCTTAAATCCGGTGATGACCATTGGGAAACAATTGCAAGAAGCCCTTCTTTTGCATCAAACCATTACCGCAAAAGAAGCCAAAGCACTTGCGATACATTGGTTGCAAAAAGCGCAAATCCCACATCCCGAAAATGCCTATCACAAATACCCTCACGAAATGTCGGGAGGACAAAAACAACGGGTAATGATAGCCATGGCCATGTGCAACGAGCCAGACTTACTCATCTGTGACGAACCTACTACCGCGTTGGATGTTACGGTACAACAAGAAATCATCAAACTCATGCAACAGTTGCAACAACAGTTTCAAAGCGGGATGATTTTTATTACTCACGACTTAGCATTGGCGGCCTCAATAGCCGATGAGGTGATGGTATTGTACAAAGGAGAAATGGTAGAAATAGGAAGTATCGCGCAAGTGATACATCAACCTCAACATCCCTATACAAAAGCACTCTTGGCTTGCAAGCCAACCGAAAAAGACAAAGGAAATTTCTTACCAACCGTGAGTGATTTTTTGCAAGCAACGCAGCTACCGGAAGTGAAGCAACATCCTTCTCTCCCCCATTCCGATAAGGTTTTGCTGAAAGTAAAAGACCTTCAAATTTCGTTCGTACAAGAGCGAAACTGGTGGGGCAAACCCACCTCCTACTTCCCTGCTGTACAACAGATGAGCTTCGAACTGAAACAGGGAGAAGTGCTGGGATTAGTAGGTGAAAGTGGTTGTGGTAAAAGCACGTTGAGCCGTGCGATAATGGGCTTACAAACTGTGCAAAGTGGCACCATCTATTACCATCAGCAAGATATTGCGCACCTTTCTCCACAGGAGCGGAAAAAACTCAGCACCGAAATACAACTCATTTTTCAAGACCCATATGCCTCATTGAACCCGAGGCGTAGCATTGGTGAATTGCTCATGGAGCCGATGAAAGTGCATCATATCGTCCCAACGAATGCGTTAAAAACGGAAGCCTTGCGTTTATTATCATTGGTGCAGTTGCCACCCGATTCTTTCCATCGCTATCCGCACCAATTCTCCGGAGGGCAACGCCAACGTATAGGCATTGCCAGAGCCTTATCGGTACGCCCCAAATTATTGATCTGCGATGAAAGCGTATCCGCATTAGACGTAAGTGTACAGGCTCAAATCTTAAACCTATTAAAAGACTTGCAAAGCAGCCTTGGGCTTACCTATTTGTTTATCTCGCACGACTTATCGGTAGTGCAATACATCAGCGATCGTGTGCTTGTGATGCAACAAGGAGTACTGGTAGAACAGGGCGACGCTACCGAAATATTACAATCACCACAGCAAGCATACACACAAAAGTTGGTAGCGGCTATTCCTAAAATGCCTTCCTAATTTTAGTAGGAAGGTTGTCATCATCTGCGAATGGCGCCCCACTTTGGAATTTTCAGTTTCCACTTTTTACTTTTTACTTAAAATCTATCTTTGCCCCTTAACACAACAATGAACATGAATTTGGAATTTAATAAAAATGAAGATGCGATGAAGTTGGCCGTCAGCCAGATGAAGCAACGACATGCACAAGTGGCTTTGGGAGGAGGTAAGAAATCGGTAGAAAAAGCGAAAGAAAAAGGGAAACTTACACCCAGAGAGCGTATCCAATATTTGATAGATGAAGGCAGCACTTTTTCCGAAATAGGTTCTTTTACCGGCTGGGAAATGTATGCCGATGAAGGCGGCTGCCCCAGTGGAGGCACCGTGGGCGGCGTAGGTTATGTAAGTGGTCGTCGCTGTATGATTATCGCCAACGACAATACAGTGAAAGCAGGTGCATGGTTTCCGATAAGCGGAAAGAAAAACCTGCGTTTGCAAGAAATAGCCATGGAGAACAGACTGCCGGTTATCTATATTGTAGATAGCGCGGGTGTGTATCTGCCCATGCAAGATGAAATTTTTCCCGACAAAGAACATTTTGGGCGCATCTTTCGCAACAACGCCGTGATGAGCGCCATGGGCATTACGCAGATTGCTGCTGTAATGGGCAGTTGTGTAGCCGGTGGTGCCTACCTTCCGATAATGAGCGATGAAACACTAATGGTAGAAGGGAATGGCTCTATCTTTTTAGCAGGTCCATATTTGGTAAAAGCTGCCATCGGTGAAGATATCGATATACAAACCTTGGGCGGTGCCAAAACCCATACTGAGATTAGCGGTATTGCCGATTATAAATTCAATACAGAACAAGAATGTTTGGATCAGGTGAAACGCATTATGGACAAGCTGGGCGATACTGAACATGCCGGTTTTGACCGCGTGAAGCCGGAGCCCCCGCAAAAAGACCCACAAGAAATATATGGCTTGGTGAGTGTGGACAATAGCAAACCCTATGATATATTGGACGTGATACACCGCATCGTAGATAAGAGCGAGTTTGATGAGTTTAAAAAAGATTATGGAAAGACCATTGTATGCGGCTACGGACGTATTGATGGATGGGCGGTGGGTATTGTTGCCAACCAAAGAACCATTGTAAAAAGTGGTAAAAAAGAAATGCAATTGGGCGGTGTGATATACAATGATAGTGCCGACAAAGCAGCACGTTTCATTCAAAACTGCAATCAGAAAAAAATACCATTGGTGTTCTTGCAAGACGTAACGGGCTTTATGGTGGGTAGTCGCAGCGAGCATGCCGGTATTATAAAAGATGGTGCCAAACTGGTGAATGCTGTAGCTAATTCGGTAGTGCCTAAAATCACTATCATTATTGGCAACTCTTACGGTGCAGGCAACTACGCCATGTGTGGCAAAGCATACGACCCTCGTTTTATCTACGCTTGGCCCAATGCCAAGATTGCAGTAATGGGTGGAGAGCAAGCAGCCAAAACCTTGTTGCAAATACAAGTAGCATCGATGAAGGCAAAAGGGGAAACCATTGACCCCGAAAAGGAAAAAGAACTGCTTACTAAAATCACCGAACGATATACGTCACAAACAACTCCATATTATGCAGCAGCGCGACTGTGGGTAGATGAAATCATTGACCCGATTGATACCCGCTTGCGCATTGCAGAAGCGATTGCAGCCGCCAATCAAGCGCCAATTGAAAAAGAATGGAAAGGAGGTGTATTTCAAGTATAATGGGATAGCTTGCCGCTTCGGCTTGTTGTTTCGGCAATCATTTGATGCGGAAAATGAAGGTAAAAAAGGCTTCATCGGCATCCGAAGTAGAACGGTGCCATCGCCACTGTTGCTTCATCCTTGTAGTAAAAGCCGGGACACAAAAAAAGAAAACACGTATCCTTTTGTATCATCATTGATGGATCAATAACCATGACACCAACTACTATTGACACACCCGTAATTATTGTAGGAGCCGGACCGGCGGGAGTAGGCACTTCTATCTATTTGTCGATGGCAGGCATCCCGCACGTCATCATCGAGAAAGAAACTTTTCCACGGGATAAGGTGTGTGGCGATGCCATCAGTGGCAAGTCGGCGCATGTATTGCGAAAAGCCAATCCGCAATGGTTGCAAGAGGTATATCAGCAACCGGAACATTTCACGCCCAGCAGAGGCATCATCTTTGTGGCTCCCAATGGCAAACCCTTGCGCATCCCCTATGGCGACCCCTTGCGCGAAGGTGAGCTGGCACCGGGTTTTACCTCTCCCCGATTGGTTTTCGATGATTTTTTATTCCGTAAAATCAACCGCCAATATGCTACCATATTTGAAGGAGCGACGTTGAAAACAATTGATAAAAAGCCAAACGAGGTATCGGTTTGTTTTGAAAAAGAGGGAACAGAATACGTGGTAAAAGCACCGGTAATAGTAGCCTGCGATGGAGATAAAAGTTGGGTGCGAAAGAAAATTATCAACGACGACGCGGCTGAAAAAGCCTATTCGGTGGGGCTGAGAGCCTATTACCAAGGTGTTACCGGTTTGGACGAAAAAGGATATATTGAATTGCATTTTTTGCCCGAAGTATTGCCGGGATATTTTTGGATATTCCCCTTGCCCAATGGACGTGCTAATGTGGGCGTGGGTATTTTAAGTTCTGTATTGCGCAAGAAAAAAATAAACCTGCGGGAGCAAATGCTCCGAGCCATAGAGCAAAACCCTACTATCAGTCATCGGTTTGCTAATGCCCGTTTAGAAAATAAAATTCAAGGCTGGGGCTTGCCAATGGGTATGAAACGCGAATCGTTATCGGGAGACAACTACCTGCTTTGCGGTGATGCGGCAAGGTTGATAGACCCCTTCAGTGGCGAGGGTATTGGCAACGCCTTGTACAGTGGTATGCTGGCGGGCGAAGCCTTAGCAAGGTGCGCGCCTCAACAAGATTTTTCGGCAGCAAGACTGAAGCAAGAATACGACGATATACTATATCGGCGCTTGGGTGATGAACTGCGTATCAGTGCTACATTGCAGCGTCTTTGTCGTTTTCCGTGGTTGTTTAACATGGTAGTCAATAAGGCAGAAAAAAGCCCCTCGTTGAGCAACATGATTAGCAGTATGTTTACCGATTTGGACCTTAGGGAGCAACTACGCAAACCGAGTTTTTATGCCAAGATACTCTTGAACCGATAGTGATGCAATTTTTAAGGCCGTACGAATTGTTGTGGCTATCTTCTTATTTTTACAACCTTCTGATTTTGTAATAACCAACCTAGCATGAGTGTACTAAAAAATGGAATGATGGGTTTCCTGGCATCCTTACTGCTACTTTCTTGTGAAAAATGGAAAGACCCTTCGCCAACTACCGACCCCCGTATCACTTCCAGAAAATATTGTAATGACCCACAAGCCGTCAATTACAATTGGGACTTCCCCGGTGTGGCGGATAGTACGGTGTGCATCTATTCGGCAGATTTGTTTGAAGGGAATTACACCTTTACTGATAGCGTTTACAGCATCGACAACCTGTTGGATACGAGCAAGGCTTTTCAGACGGTACAACTGCAATTAATACCTTTAGGAAAAAACAAATTGAAGCTGAGTGGCTATTGTACCAACGACTTATTCTTTACCACCCTTCGCAACGGCATTACTGCCAATGCCGATACCACCATCAAAATAAACGATTCAACCTATGCCTACGGGCAATTGTTTTGTCGCACGCAAGATACCCTTACCGGCACCATCACCCGACTCAGCGATAGCCTCACCCACACGCTTTCGATACAATGGACAGTGGTAAGCGATACGGCTATTCGTATTCACAAAGGCAGGGCTACGAAACTATAATAACTACACCATGTTTACTGGCATCATCGAAACAATTGGCAACGTAAAAAAAATCAGTATGCGTGACGGCGTGCTGGATATATGGATTGCTACACCACTTGCAGCAGAGCTGAAGGTAGATCAATCGGTGTCGCACAATGGCATTTGCCTCACCATAGTAGCCTTAGCAGAAGATAGCTATTGTGTATCGGCTGTAGAAGAAACGATAAACAAAACTACTATTGGCAGATGGCAAGTAGGCGATGCTATTAATTTGGAGCGAGCCTTAAAAGTAGGCGACCGATTGGATGGGCATTTTGTACAAGGGCATGTAGATACGGTGGGCACTTGTGTGGCTGTATCGGGCAGCATGAGCAATCGTATTTACCAATTTGAGTTTCCGAAAGCGTACGCCGGGCTGATGATAGAAAAAGGCTCTATTTGCATTGATGGTGTGAGCCTCACTGCTTTTCAACTTCAAGAAAATAACTTTTCTGTCACTATTATTCCATATACCTATGAACATACTACTTTCCAAACATTGGAAGCAGGAAGTAAGGTCAATTTGGAATTTGATGTGTTGGGTAAATATTTTTTGAGGAATAAACAATTAGCTTCGTATTCGGTATTATAAAAAAATGCTGCATAGCGAAATGTAGATGAACGGAGCGTCGCAAATCAAGTTGAATAGCCATTGAAACGCTGAGACCCCATCCATTTTTATCAACATTTCCCCCACTTATCGACTACATTGAAACCAGTAATTTACCCCAATGCAAAATATTGAACGAACGACGTATGATGTCTTAATAATCGGTGCAGGCATGGGCGGCCTCACTGCCGGAGCCTTGCTCAGCAAAGCCGGATACTCGGTATGTGTGTTGGAAAAAGAACCGCATGTAGGGGGCTATTTAGCCGGGTTTAGGCGAAAGCATTTCCGATTTGATACGGCGATTCACTGGCTGAACCAATGTGGTGAGAAAGGAATGGCGGGTAAGATTTTTTCTATTCTCGGGAAGGATTATCCGATAGCAAAACCACAAAAAAGAATCCGCAGGTATATTGGCAACCGTCACGATTATTTGCTGACCAACAACCCTGAAGAGTTGAAGCAGCAATGGATTCGGGAGTACCCTCATGAAGCAAAAGGGATTGAACGATTTTTTAAAGCAGCTAAGAAAATAGGACATGCTTTTGAAAACTTCGGGAGTGTGTTTCGCACGGAAGAGAGCATGACTTTTTGGGAACGTATGCGCAACAAACTGCCTTTGATAAAATTTGGAATGGCGTTCATCCCACACTTGGGATATTCGGGTGAGAAGGGCGTACGTAAAGGGCTGAACCGATATTTTAAAGAACAAAAATTGCATGATGTATTTGCGGCCGATGGTGAAGTGATTGGATGTATGGTACCCATAGGATGGGCATATTATGGCGATTTCCAAAGCCCTCCGGAAGGTGGTGGGCAAGTGCTGCCGGAATGGTTGGAGCATATCATAAGGTACTATCAAAATGATATATACTGCCGTGCTGCCGTAACCCAAATTGTGATAGAAAACGGAGTGGCTACGGGAGTGAGAGCCATGCGCAGTGGAAAAGAATATTTGCTGAGTGCAAAATATGTAATAGCTGCCTGTGATGTAGAAACACTATACGATAAAATGCTTCCCAAAGAAACCATCAGTGATGCTTTTCGAAAGAAATTGCAGGAGGCGGATATGTATAGCAGCTCGCTGACCATTTCTATTGCATTGGATTGCCCTACAGAGACGTTGGGTTTTGGAGAAGAGTTGGTGCATATCTCCAATGAAGACGCCGGTAAAGAAGAGCACTCCGGCGGTGACCCTACGAAAAGTGAAATCATCATACTGGCGCCTTCATTACGGGATAAGACATTGGCTCCAGAAGGTTGTGGTACCCTGACTATTTTTATGCCGGCTTACATGTCGTTTAAAGACGGCTGGATGACCACGCGCGATGAGCAGGGCAACTATATCCGAAACGAAGCGTATAAACAACTGAAACAAGAGATCGCATTGCTACTCATTGAACGGGTAGAGAAGCTGATGGCGCCTACGTTGCGGTCACACATACTCTTTTATGATGTAGCCACACCTGTAACACACTGGCGCTATACCGGCAATAAAAATGGTACTATGATGGGGGCTAAGCCCGGAAAAAAGAATATGCAAAACCATATTGCCCACTACCACACGCCTATAAAAAATCTTTTGTTGGGCGGGCATTGGGCAGAATTGGGAGGTGGTGTTCCCATAGCGGTAAAAGCAGGTACTAATGCAGCACTGCTGATATTAAAAAAAGAAAATCCAGCCGCATTCCGTCTGTTGGCAGACTATATGGATGATAAAATATCAGCCGAACAATTTGCCAGTGGCGGCACCTTTAAATCGTACCCCAACAACTGGGTACGTAAACCCACGCCGGCAGAGAAGCATCAGCAACGATTAAAAGACCAACAGGATAAAGAAGATGCCAATGATAGCGACAGCGAATAAGCTCATTATTGTGTCTTGAGGTAACTGAGGATGGCTTTTATTTGTTCGTCCGTCAATTTGGTTTGGGAGGGATGCTTTTTGTTGTTCCATTGTTGGTACAAAGCCAATGCGTCTTTATCACCGGCAGCTACTAATTCATCCGCATTACGAACCCACTGATACAGCCAAGCCTCTTTTCGTTTTTTTTGAAAGCTTTTTACAGCGGGCCCATACGAAGGAGATTCGGGATCATGGCAGGCTTTGCATTTCAACCGAAACAAGGATGCGCCATCTAAGGTAGTGATAACAGCGGGCGAAGGGGTTGTAGCATTGGAACCAGATAGTGTAGTACCCTTTACTTTATCTGTTTTTACGACGGCACCATTTTGGTAATATTTGACAGTGGCATTATCCTTCTTACTGTTCCAAAGAGTGGTGCGTGGCTCATAAATTTGCTCACGGACCAATCGACCAAAGGCATCAAAATATTTCCATGTACCGGTTTTGTATTTGCCATCATAAAACTCTTCGTGCTCCAGTCTTCCGTCTTCGTGATTAAAATAAAAGCGACCATCGGGCAACGCATCTTTCCATTTTTTATAGGCTTGGATACTGCCATCATGAAAATAGGTGATGTCCTCGCCATCTACCACTTCTTTTCCATCTACCAATTTAAACACGCGTTTTGCTAACAGTTTTCCGTCTCCAAAAAACTCAGAATAGATTTTGCATTGGCAGGAGGGGTTGTAGAAAATTGTCATTTGCACCTTGCCTTCTTCATTGTAAATTTTGGTGGTGCTCGGCATTCCTTTGGTATCTGTTTGTGCAGATGCTACAATGCTATAGACAAGGGGGAATAGTAATACGAGTATTGGCTTCATGCGAATAACGAAGATAAGGAACCACAAGGAATATGCTTTATGCCTCTACCAACTTGCGTTCACCAATTTGCTGACGCCACATGGCATAATACAATCCTTTTTCTTCCAACAAGGTTTGGTGGGTACCGGTTTCTACAATTCTTCCTTTTTCTAAAACAAAAATTCTATCGGCATACATGATAGTAGAAAGACGGTGTGCTATCATAATGGTGATATGCTCTCGCTGTTGTGTAATGGCTCGTATGGTGTTAGAAATTTCTTCTTCGGTAAGAGAATCCAATGCAGAAGTGGCTTCATCAAAAATCATTAAGCGTGGGTGTCGCAACAAAGCCCGAGCAATGGATAAGCGCTGCCTTTCTCCACCAGAAAGTTTTAATCCCCCTTCGCCAATCATCGTATCAATACCCTTCTCTGCACGAGCTAATAAATTTTTGGCAGCAGCTTGTAGCAATACATTTTGTATTTCTTCGTCGGTTGCACGAGGGTTTACAAAAAGTAAGTTTTCTTTGATAGTACCGGAGAACAACTGCGTATCTTGGGTTACAAACCCTATTTGTCTTCTGAGTTCATCGAAATCAATTTTATCTACCGGGAGGCTATTATATAAGATCGTTCCTTGATTGGGTTGATACAACCCTACTAAAAGCTTTACCAGTGTGGTTTTTCCGGAGCCGGACGGTCCCACAAAGGCTACTGTTTCGCCCACCTTCACTTCAAAACTAATCTCCTCTAATGCCGGCTTAGAGGCTGACTGATGTTGGAAACGCACCTGTTGAAATTGCAAATGATTGATTGCACGAATTGCTTCAGGAGCATCGGGCTTAGGCTCTATCGGCTTGCTCATGAGGTCTTGCATTTTATTCAACGATACTTCAGCCTCGCGATATACTAAAATGATATTTCCCAATTCTTGTAATGGGCCAAAGATGAAAAACTGATAAAAACTCAGTGTCAGATATTGCCCGGGCGTAACGGTATCTCTAAAAATAAAATACAGCAAAACAAAGGTGATGATTTGGCGCAGCAAGTTTACCGAAGTGCCTTGAATAAAGGAGATGGAGCGAATGTTTCGTACTTTCTTCAATTCCAATCCTAGAATCTTTACAGTGGTACTATTGAGTCTTCTGATTTCTTGATGTGTCAATCCGAGGCTTTTTACCAATTCAATATTTCGCAGCGATTCGGTAGTAGCACCGGCTAGAGCGGTTGTTTCTTTGACGATATTTTTTTGAATCGATTTAATCTTACGGCTCAGCACTTTCGTTAGCCATCCCAACAATAAGATGCCACCAAAATACACCAGTGGTAATACCGGATGGATACGAAAAGCATATATCATTACAAACACTACCCCTACCAAAGTGGCGAAAAGAATATTCACTGCAGCCGAGATGAGTTTCTCAGAATCGATACGTACTTTCTGTAAAATGGCTAATGTCTCGCCGCTTTGCTGGTCTTCAAACTCCTGATAGGGAAGTCGCAGTGCGTGTTGCAAGCCATCCGTGTAAATGCGAGCCCCAGATTTTTGAATCACCACATTCACCACATAGTCCTGAAAAGCCTTTGCTATCCGGGAAACCATGGCGACCCCCACCATAGCACCCAAGTATAATAGTGCCTCCATCATAAACTGATGTTGTGTACGTCCTCCATCATGCGGGTTGTTTACAAACTTGTCTAAAATTTTACCGGCAATCATGGGGTCTAGCAAGGAAAAAACCTGATTGATAGCGGCAAGCAAAAGCGATAAAAATATCAATAGCTTATAGCGAACTAAATAGCTGTACAGAAATTTCATAAGGGGCGTAAAGATAAATGCAAACTCAACCAACATCTATTATGACCCATTAGAAAATGTTTATTTATCGTTGATATATTATTCGTTCATAAAAGCAGCAAGCCCAATATAGGCACTTCTAATTTTCGCCATAAAGTTGTAACTTCAACGATTATCAAATTATCTTTGGCTCAAATAATATATGGTAGATATGCTCTCACAGGAAACTGCTTCACCACATAACGAACGCCTTTCATTTGAAGAATTTAAAGAAGAAGTCATAAAAGACTACTCGTTGGCAGTTGCCAGTCGCGAGGCAAGCCTCATTGGTCGTCGTGAAGTACTGACCGGCAAAGCGAAGTTTGGCATCTTTGGAGACGGCAAGGAGCTGGCTCAAATAGCGGCTGCTAAATGTATGCAACCCGGCGACATTCGCTCCGGCTACTACCGCGACCAAACCCTGATGTTTGCTACCGGCATGTGTGATATCGAAAAATTCTTTGCACAATTGTATGCCACTCCCGACTTAACGGCAGAGCCTGCTACCGGCGGACGTATGATGAACGGACACTATGGTACCCGCTGGCTGGATGAAAAAGGTGATTGGAAAGATTTAACCACAGCTCCTCAATCATCCAGTGACATATCGCCCACTGCCGGACAAATGGTGCGAGCACTTGGATTGGCTTTTGCCTCTAAATGCTATCGCAACATACCGGAACTGCGCAAGGGATTTGAGAAATTTACCAACAAAGGAAACGAGGTTGTTTTTTGTACTATCGGTGATGCTTCTACTTCTGAAGGATTGTTTTGGGAAACCGTAAATGCTGCCGGTGTTTTGCAAGTACCCTTAGCCATCTTTGTATGGGATGATGGATACGGCATCTCTGTACCGCGCAAATACCAAACTACCAAAAACTCCATTTCGGAAGCTCTCGCCGGAATGCAATTTGACCCGAAGAAAGGTGGCATCAACATATACACCGCCAAAGGATGGGATTATGCCGGCATGGTGCAAACTTTTCAACAAGGTATAGCACGCGTACGCGAAACACAAACTCCTGCTATCTTCCATGTACAAGAAGTAACCCAACCGCAAGGGCACTCTACATCCGGCTCGCACGAGCGGTATAAAAGCAAAGAACGACTTCAGTTTGAAAAGGACTTCGACTGCCTAAACAAAATGAGAGAATTCATTTTGGAGAACAGCATTTTGAATGAAGAAGAGTTGATAGTAATAGAAAACAACGCCAAGCAAGAAGCGAGAAGTGCCAAGCAAAAAGCCTGGGATGCCTTTATGAATCCTATTAAAGAGCAAGTAGAGCGAGCCGCTACTCTTTGCAATCAACTCATGTATGAAAGTGGTGCCGCCGCCGAGAAAATTGCTTCGCATGTGCAGGCATTGAAGGCAATCAAAGAGCCTATCCGAAAGGATGTAATGCAAACGATTCACCGGGTATTAAAACTATCTTCGGGAAATAGCGATGCAGTAAGGACATTGCGCAGCCATTACGAACAACTTAAAACTGAAAATCAAGAAAAATACAATTCCCTTCTCCATTCCGGATCTGCATATTCAGCCATGAAAGTAGCCGAAGTAGCTCCGGTATACGGAGGAGAAACCCTAAATGGTTACGAAATATTAAACCGATATTTCGACATGACCTTTGCTAAAAACCCTGCGGTGCTTGCCTTTGGCGAAGACTTGGGCAAGATAGGTGATGTCAACCAAGGCTTTGCCGGATTACAAGAAAAGTATGGAGACCAACGGATATTTGATACCGGTATTCGAGAAGCTACCATCATCGGACAAGGGCTGGGGATGGCTATGCGAGGACTTCGCCCCATTGCCGAAATGCAATACCTCGACTACTTATTATACGGCTTGCAACCGCTGAGCGATGATGTAGCCACCATGCAATACCGTACCAAAGGAGGCCAAAAATGTCCGTTGATTGTTCGTACACGCGGACACCGATTGGAAGGTATCTGGCATAGTGGTTCGCCCATTGGGATGATCCTCAACAGCATTAGAGGTATGTACCTTTGTGTGCCGCGCAATATGTCGCAAGCAGCCGGTATGTACAATACTTTATTGCAAAGTGATGAGCCGGGTATTGTAATAGAATGCCTAAATGGATACCGTCTTAAAGAAAATGTACCCTCCAACTTAGACACCTTCACCGTTCCCTTTGGGATACCGGAAGTAATTCGTAAAGGAGAAGACATTACCATTGTTTCATATGGCTCTACCCTTCGCATTATTGAAGATGCCATAGTTTCCTATTTGGAACCACAAGGGATTTCTTGTGAGGTAATTGACGTGCGTACGCTACTACCTTTTGATATCCATCATAACATTCTAGACTCGTTGAAGAAAACCAACCGCATTGTATTTATTGATGAAGATGTGCCCGGTGGTGCCTCTGCATATATGTTCCAACAAGTAATGGAGGTACAAGGCGGCTATCGTTGGTTGGATGTTGCCCCCAGAACCATTACCGCCAAAGCACACCGCCCGGCATACGCCACCGATGGTGATTATTTCTCTAAACCTAATACCGAAGAAATAGCCGATGTGATAGAAGCCATGATGGCAGAATAAGTTTTTAGATTGATAATTCTGAAATGCCTTTTACACAGCAGTAAAAGGCATTTTTTTAACTTACATTCATTCCCCAAATAGCAGAAATAAATGGAAATAGCGTTGATAATAGGAGCATTCATAATGGTGTTGGTAGGTATTGCCGGTTGTTTATTACCCGTACTTCCCGGTCCACCATTGGCGTGGGCAGGGCTACTGTTGTTGTCTTTTACAAAGTCGGCTACATTTAGTACGTCATTTCTTATCAGCACCGCAATCGTTACTTTTATCTTAACCGTATTAGATTATTACCTCCCCAGCTATGTGGTACGAAAAAAAGGAGGAAGTAAAGCCGGTGAACGAGGTGCCTTAGCAGGTGCTATTATCGGAGTTTTCATGGGCCCGTTGGGCATTATATTGGGTCCGTTTGCAGGAGCATGGGCAGGCGAAATGTGGGCAAAAAATGGAGATGTACAACAATCGTTACGAATAGCTTTTAGTTCATTTTTAGGTTTCTTATACAGTACCGGGTTGAAGCTAGCCTGGTGTTTGTTGTTGGCATTTTGGATGGCAAAGGAAATGCTATATTGATCCTTGAATCATCATCCATTATCTTTCTTGCTAAGAAGATTTACATTGCTTTTAGGCGGATAGATATTTTTATTTCCTTTGAAATATTCCTGCTATCATTCCTGTATTTTTGCCGTTGAAAAATCACTATGGCATCAGGTTTCTTTGCACTTTTAGACGACATTGGCGCATTAATGGACGATGTGGCGTTGGCCACGAAAGTGGCGTCACAAAAAACGGCCGGAATCCTTGGCGATGATTTGGCTGTAAATGCGGAAAAATCTACCGGTTTTGTTTCATCCAGAGAGTTGCCCGTACTGTGGGCTATTTCCAAAGGCTCATTTATTAACAAGCTTATCATCATTCCTATTGTCTTTTTGCTCAATGTGTATCTGCCCATAGCCATTACGATTACGTTAATGGTGGGGGGCGCATATTTAGCTTACGAAGGCGCTGAGAAAATCATAGAATATTTCTTTCATCGTCACCACCACAAAGAGAAAAAAGAAGTAGAGGTTGCCATTACCCATTCTGAAAGGAAAAAAATAAATGATGCCATTCGCACTGATTTTATCTTGTCACTGGAGATTGTCATTATTGCTTTAAGCACCGTATTAGAGCAACCACTTTGGCTGCGCATTGCTACGGTAAGTGCAGTAGCAATTATTGCTACCGTGGGGGTATATGGCATTGTAGCACTGATTGTAAGAATGGATGATGCCGGCTACAAATTGATGAAAAGAAATGGCGGGAAAGGTTTTTGGGGAGCACTTGGTCAGCTATTGGTTAACGCACTTCCTGTTATTATTAAATTGCTCAGTGTTGTGGGAACAATTGCTTTGCTCATGGTAGCAGGTGGTTTGTTTTTGCACAATGTCGAATACTTGCATCATATATTTGAAAACATTCCGGAATTTATTGCAAGTTTAATCATAGGATTAGGTGTCGGTATTATAGTATTTGGAATCGTATCAATGGTTCAACGCATACTTACTTTATTGAAGAAAAAGACAAAAAAAGTTGCGTAAGATTACCCTCCCTCCGATAAAGAAGTTTTGCAAGGAATACACAGCACCCAACGGAAATGGATTCCCCATATTACTTATAGTCCGTACACTAGAAGACAACAAAAATCAGGTTACCTCACTAGCACCAAACAACACATTAGCTTATGACACTTTGGATTGTTTTTATTGCCATCATCATATTTGCACTCGTTTTAGACTTGGGTGTTTTTAATCGCTCGCCGCACGAAGTGACTGCGAAGGAAGCCGCCATCTGGACAGGAGTTTGGGTAACCATTGCCGTGCTATTTTCAGGGGTAATATATAAAGCTTTTCAAGAAGGTTGGATAGATAATCCTACGCACTTAACTCCTACCAACGCCGTTATCAAATTTGTAACAGGGTACCTCATCGAACTCTCTTTGAGTGTTGATAATATTTTCATCATTGCACTCATCTTTTCTTCATTTTCTATCCCAAAAAAATACCAGCACGAAGTATTGTTTTATGGAGTGTTGGGAGCGGTGATATTTAGAGCCGTGATGATTATTTTCGGTGTGGCACTGATAAATAAATTTAGCTGGATCATCTATGTATTTGGCGTGTTTTTGATTTTTACTGCAATAAAAATGTTGGTAACACATGATAAGCCTCAAAACCCAAGAGATTCCAAGATATTTAAGTGGATAAAAAAGGTGTACCCGGTTACAAGATCTGTATATAACGATCGTTTTTTCATAAAGAAAAAAGGAATCAAGTTTGCGACACCCCTCTTCGTGGCACTTATCATTGTTGAACTGACCGACATCTTTTTTGCTATCGATAGCATACCGGCAATACTAGCTATCACTACAGACCCTTTCATTGTATTCAGCTCCAATATCCTTGCGGTAATGGGCTTGCGGTCTATGTTTTTCCTTATTGCAGGAATGCTCAATAAATTCCAATACATTAATTACAGCCTGATTGTAATCTTAGCATTTGTGGGCGTAAAGATGTTGTTACACCACCATGTGGAAATTCCGGATTGGTTATCCTTAGGTGTGATTGCGGTTTCACTTGCTTGTGGGATGCTGGCATCCAAGTTTCTTGCTCCTAAAAATGAACATAGCACTCCATAGTTTGAATCCTTGTCAACAGCACTTGTTGTATTCAAAGAAATAGCTATAAAATACCCAATGTAAGGTATTGCCTTAGCCCCAACGGATACTGTAACTTTACCAAAAGAATAGTATGAAACAGTTGTTCTTAATACTCGCAGGCAGTGCCTTACTTTCAGCACCTTCATTTGCAAAAGACGCTTCTGATAATGATTTCAAGAAGAACCATGTAAAACTAAATTTGTTTTCACTGCCACTGAAAACGATATCATTGCAATATGAAAGAGGACTGACGCCAAAGATGAGTGTGAGTTTGGGTGTGCGTTTTCAACCATCCTCCAACTTACCATTTAAAAACAGTTTGGTAAAAGCAGCAGACGATGACACCATTGCTACCAGTATAATCAACGAAACCCAAATGAGTAACTGGGCCATCACCCCCGAGTTTCGATACTACTTTGGGAAGAAGCCCTTGCAAGGTTTTTATGTGGCACCATTCGCCAGAATAGGAGGATATTCCATTAAAACCTCTTATTCTTATGAAGAAGACAACGGCAAAACACGCATCATTCCATTAGAAGGAAATGCTACTTCTATTACCGGTGGACTGTTATTAGGAGCGCAATGGCATATTGGAAGAGTACTGATTGATTGGTGGATACTTGGACCTTCATATGGAAGCACCAACATAAAATTAACTTCCAATACCGACTTAAGTACCCAATCACCTAGCGACCGGCAAAAACTCATAAAAGACCTCAACGAATTTAGCATCTCCGGAAGAAAATTTGAATCGGAAGTAGATGACAATGGCGTAAGAACCAAAGGTAGCTTGCCAGCATTTGGTATTCGCACAGGACTTTGTATTGGTTTTTGCTTTTAGCAACCGACAGATTATTAATATTACTAGCATACAGCGCACTGCTGTATGCTTTTTTAGCGCTAGAGGGTATTTCATTTATTCAACCATCAAAAGTGACTAGCAATAAATTAAATCATCAAAAGCAAAGTTGATAAATGATCTTTTTGAGAACAAAAACTATTATTAATACAACGTATAGCTCTCGCACAACGCGGATTTTTATATGTAAATAGCCTGTTGCGACCATGTTATTTTCGTGTTATTGGGCACCAATTGATTAGTGGTTTTTCGTGGCACTTATACTTTTACACCTGAAAAAAATAGTAGTGTTAGTGTTCTCAACAAAATGCTATCACTACAAAAAAGAAAATGATACCTGTGAAAAGCACGAAAACAAGTGCCATAAACAACACTTATCAGTTTCCATTTCTAAAAGAAAATATTGATAGATGAAATCACAATTATTATTACTGATTGCCTTCTTAATAGGCGGATGGTCGCAACAAGTGTCGGCGCAAACAGAAACAGTAAGGATGATGCAAAGTTCCGAGTCCTCAAGCAGCAGTTGGCACGAGCAACGCATGACCTATTCTGGAATGCCCTACAATGTACTTGACTCTAACTACATCCCGAAGCGCCGCATGGATCAGCATCGTCGTTTTCTTAAAAATGAATATCATTATCCTGCAAAGCCTCGTGATATGTGGGAAATAGGTATTGCCGTTGGCTTGCTAAACTACACTGCAGATGTACCCACCCTAATGCTGTGGGATGGCGGTGGTTATGCCTTCAGCGCCCATGTTAGAAAGGCTTGGGGCTATTCGTTCTCTACCCGTTTGCAGTTTATGGCAGGCATGGCTAAAGGATTGCAATGGCAACAAACCGGAAACTACCGTTATAATCCGGCTTGGACAGAGAACGGTTATGTAGGTGCTTTCAGAGATAATGAAGGAAATGTAACCCAACCCAAAGAATACATCAACTACAACTATCGCTCTACGGCACGTCAGTTGAATGTTGACTTTATGGTAAATACCAATAATATTCGCTTCCACAAGGCTCGTACCTCGATGAACTTTTATGGGTTCGTAGGTATCGGTGGCTTCTTATTTAATACACGCATCAATGCACTCAATGCCAATGGCGAGAAATATGATTTTGCTGAAATGATGGGCAATATGGATCAGTACCGTCATAAGAATTACCGTAAAATCCAAAAAGGATTAAAAGCGCAAATGGATAATACGTATGAAACCGATGCCGAAAATGAAAGAGGTAAAAGAAGACCCGGCATCTTTGGTAAATACAGTATTGACTTCTGTTATAGTGCCGGTTTGGGTATGCAATTCCGTATCAATAGATTTATGAATATCGCTATTGAAGACCGTATCACCATTCCACATGAAGATGATTTAATAGACGGACAACGTTGGGCTGAACAAACTTGGGGCGACCCGGTATTCAGTCAAAACAATGATATGGTTAACTACCTTTCATTAGGGTTAAACTTCAATGTAGGTAACTCGAAAAGGAGTGTCGAACCCTTGTATTGGATAAATCCTCTCATCTATACCGGTGGTGGAAATGCTATCATGGGTGATGAAGACAGTGATGGTATTGCCGATCAATTTGACAAATGTCCGGGTACACCGGATGGTGTGCCGGTAGATGTAAACGGTTGTCCTTTGGATACAGATGGTGATGGCGTACCTGACTATCGCGATAAACAATTAATCACGCCAACCGAATGTCAACCAGTAGATGAAGATGGTATTGGTAAATGTCCTTGCCCCGATTGCTTTGTATCCGCAACACCTTGTTCTAACATCGCAAGTGGAGCCTTGGTATTCGACAACAACTCGGCACACATCAAATCGGTTCACCAATCTACCTTAGCCAGCTTGGCAGCCAACATGAAAGCCAATCCAACTTGTAAAGTAGTTATAACAGGTATGGGTATGGGCAGCAAGGCACAAGAACAACGCTCATGGGATCGTGTGGAAGCAGCTATCAATTACCTGAGTGAAAAATATGGCATCGATAGAAATCGTTTCATATTCCAATATGGACAACCTGGTAACGCCAACACCATTACCTATAGAGTAGCGGCAGAGGGTGAAGATGGGTTCTCTAACGTACCTCCACCATTCCCCAATCTTAGAAAATAAGTTCATCAATCATCATCAATATACCTATTGCCGCTTGGGAATTTCCGAGCGGCAATATTGTTTTTTGCAGCAAAAAATATTTATTCATTGAAATATCGAATACAACATAATTAGTGCTTACTTTTCCATCTCCTAATTGCAAAACGTACCTCATGTATGTTAGAAACAAAATAGCATTCCATCGTGTCATACACGCCTTATTGCTTGCGTCTATTTTTTTCAATACAGGTTGTAAGCAACGAGAAAAAATTTTGCCAGAAAACGTACCACCATCACCACTAGCCAAGCTGTACATATCTTTTGATAGCACCCAGAAAATCACCAAGAGCAATTATATTGATGCGCAATTTGATTTCTTTCCTTCGGTGCCTGAAGAAGGAGACACCATATTATCCATAGCGGGAAAAATAAAAGGCAGGGGAAACTCTACCTGGGTGGATATGCCTAAGAAGCCTTACAAAATAAAATTCAATGAAAAGAAAGGCCTCTTTAATTTATATGCCGAAAAAGAATGGGTGCTGCTAGCAAACTATGCAGATAAAACCCTTATGAGAAACTATCTGGCATATCAACTTGCCGCTGATATTGGCTCTCCATATCCTCCGTCGCTACATTATGTAGAGGTATATTTGAATGGAAAACATCAAGGGAATTATTTATTCACCGACCAAGTTGAGGTTGGAGAAAACCGTGTCAACATTCCTGAATTAACGCCATCATATAATGATACACCCTTCCTAACCGGTGGATATTTATTAGAAATTAATGCAAGAGCACCTCAAGAAGATGAACCCTATTTTATGGGGCAGAAATTTCCGATTCAAATCAAATCACCGGAAGCCCCCTCGCCGGAACAGTTGAGCTACATTACCAATTACCTTCAAACGGCAGAGCAAGCGCTATATAGTGATGATTTTGCTGACCCAGTAAAAGGGTTCCGAAAATACTTTGACGAAACGAGTATGATACAATGGTTTATTTACTCGGAGCTTTTTAAAAACATCGACTCCAAAGATTTTTCCAGTGTGTATTTCTTTAAAAACCGGAATGGCAAACTTGTGATGGGTCCTATTTGGGACTTTGACCTCAGTGCTGGAAATCATATTGAACATACAGAAAGTACAGACCCAAATGGATGGTTTGTGTTAAACAGTTATTGGTTCGGGCGGATGTATCAAGACACTGCTTTTAGAAGAAATGTAAAGAGTCATTGGAACTTGTATAAGCCCTCCATTAATGCGGTATTATCCAATATTCACAAGCTTTCCGAATATTTAGATGCCAGTCAAAAAGCCAACTTTCTTCTGTGGCCCAATTTCAATGATCCAAGTTGGGCAGTACCGCAAGGCTACCTTTCCTTTGATGCGCAGGTGAAGTATTTGACCTCTTTTTTAGAACGACGAATGGCTTGGATGGATGCTGCCATCAACAATATGTAATCATCACCTCTTTTTACCACCATACATTTGTAGTGACAAATTCGAAAACAGCATTGCTCCTCATTTGCGTCAAGCAGAAAACAATGGAACCGTATTACGCTGGGCAGCTGCATCGGCACTTGCAGAAATACTAAAACTGAAGACAGCACAATACACTGAGCTGATGCCCAAAATCGAAACCCTTTGCGCCCATGAAGCCGACAATGGCGTAAAGAAAAAATACCTGGATGCAATAAAGAAAGTAAAGAAATATGCGCTCCTTGCTATAGTGAATTACCCGAAGATTAAGAAACCTTCATCATGATTTCTTTGATGTCTTCCATGATACGCTTGGCAATATTATTAGCAGTCGTTTCATTGATACTCTCAGAATAAATGCGGATGATTGGCTCGGTATTGGACGTGCGCAAGTGCACCCAATCTTTGTCAAATTCAATTTTCAAACCATCTTCAGTATTGATAGGTTGTTTTTTGTACTTGTCTTTAATGATGGAAAAAATATCCTGAACGTTCATGCGTTCATTCAATTCAATTTTATTTTTAGAAATAAAATAGTCAGGATAGCTGTTGCGAAGTGCTTTAATAGATTTTCCAAATTTAGCTAAATGTGAAAGGAATAAAGCAATACCGATCAACGCATCTCTGCCGTAATGTAATTCCGGAACGATAATACCTCCATTTCCTTCGCCACCAATCACCGCTTTCGTAGCCTTCATTTTGGTCACTACATTCACCTCACCTACGGCGCTGGGCTGGTAGGTGCCGCCATGTTTTTCTGTTACATCTCTCAAGGCTCTGGTGGACGACATATTCGATACGGTATTACCTTTTTTATGTGTCAACACATAGTCTGCAACAGCTACTAAGGTGTATTCTTCACCAAACAAACTGCCGTCTTCGCATACAAAACACAAGCGATCTACATCGGGGTCAACAGCAATACCAAGATGTGCTTTTTGTTTTTCTACTGTTTTGCACAAGTCACGCAAGTGCTCAGGTAGTGGCTCCGGATTGTGTGCAAAGTTTCCGGTCACTTCTTCATTTATCATCAGCACTTCCTTTACGCCAAGTGCTTTTAATAATGGAGGAACAGCAATAGCTCCGGTAGAATTTACCGGATCAACTACTATCTTAAAACCCTTATCAGTAATGGCTTTCACATCTACCAAAGGGTGTTTCAGTATTTCATCAATGTGCTTTTGGATAAAGCTGTCGTCGGTAGTAAGGGTACCCAGTTTGTTTACTTCTACAAATTCGTTTTCGTTCTTATCAGCATAGTCCAAAATCCACTGTCCATCATTCGCGCTAATAAATTCGCCATCACTATTCAATAGTTTCAATGCATTCCACTCTTTAGGGTTGTGGCTGGCAGTAAGGATGATGCCTCCGGCTGCTTTTTCCATTTTTACTGCCATCTCCACGGTTGGCGTAGTGCTGAGTCCGGTATCGATGACATCCAATCCGGTACTTTGCAACGTGGCTACTACTAAGTTGCGAACCATTTCTCCGGATATTCGTCCGTCTCTTCCTACAATTATCTTCTTGCTTTTGTTCTTTTGAGTTTTAATCCAAGCTGCATAAGCACCGGTAAATTTTACAACATCAATAGGAGTGAGTGCTGTTCCGGGCTGACCACCAATAGTACCACGAATGCCAGAGATAGATTTTATTAACGCCATAGGTTCTTTCTAAAAAAAAAATTGGAAAGCGAAGATAAAGTAATGCTTGTTGTATGGGCAGATATTTTTTTGCACATGTATAGTGATTTCATTTCAATATACTCCTCATCTACAAGCACACCATAGCTTTCAGCATACAACTTCTTGTTGTGGCTATATTGGCAGTATGCCAGCTAAAGAATAAATAAGAGAAATCGCATACTCCAAAGGGCAAATACGATTGATAACATTTTTGCATTTGGAAATTGTTTTTTTGCGATTGAGATTTGCGACCAGATATGGAGGATAATAACGAACAAGCCATGCCCTCATCTATGCATGTGGGAGATATGTATAAAAATTGGTTTTTAGACTATGCGAGCTATGTTATATTAGAACGTGCCGTGCCCGAAGTAGATGATGGATTGAAGCCGGTGCAACGCCGCATTCTTCATGCGATGAAAGAGATGGACGATGGGCGCTACAACAAAGCGGCCAACATCATTGGGCAAACCATGCAGTACCATCCGCACGGCGATGCCTCTATTGGTGAAGCCATGATTAACATGGGGCAAAAAGATTTGCTGATAGATACACAAGGCAACTGGGGTGATGTGCGTACCGGCGATAGCGCTGCCGCTCCTCGTTATATCGAAGCGAGGTTATCAAAATTTGCTTTAGAAGTAGCCTTCAATGGCAAAACTACCGAATGGCAACTGAGCTACGACGGTAGAAAACAAGAGCCTATTGCGCTTCCGATGAAATTTCCCTTACTGTTGGCACAGGGCGTAGAAGGCATTGCAGTTGGCTTGTCCACTAAGATTCTACCTCATAATTTTTGCGAATTGATTGAAGCCTCCATCCTTCATTTGAAAGCCAAAAAATTTGAACTATATCCCGACTTTGCAACCGGTGGCATGATCGATGTTTCCAATTACAACCAAGGGCTGCGAGGCGGAAAAATAAGGGTACGCACCAAGATAGAAGAGGTAGATAAAAAAACACTGGCGATAAAAAATGTTCCTTATGGTGTAACTACCTCGCAGTTGGTGGATAGCATCTTGAAGGCAAATGATAATGGAAAAATTAAGATAAAAAGCGTGGTGGATAACACGGCAAAAGAAGTAGAATTGATAGTGCACCTCACGCCGAGTGTTTCTACCGACCAAACGATTGATGCCTTGTATGCCTTTACCGATTGTGAAATATCCATATCACCGAATGCTTGTGTCATCATAGATGAAAAGCCAACTTTCGTAGGTGTAAATGAGCTACTGAAGCAATCCGTAGCGCATACTAAAGCTCTGCTCTTAAAAGAACTGGAAATAAAACTGGGTGAGTTGGAAGACAACTGGCACTACTCATCCCTCGAAAAGTTGTTTATTGAAAATCGAATTTACCGCCTCATTGAAGAAGAAACAACGTGGGAAGGGGTATTGCTCGCTATCGAAAAGGGGCTTCAACCTTTCTTAACATTATTAAAAAGAACGGTTACAAGAGAAGACATCGTAAAGCTCACAGAAATCCGTATCAAACGTATTTCAAAATACGATGCCTTTAAAGCAGATGAATTAATAAAAGGCATTGAAAAAGATATTGAGGACGTACAATATAACATAGAGCACCTTACGCAGTATGCAATTGCCTATTACGAAAACCTTTTAAAAAAATATGGTAAAGACCGGGAACGCAAAACCGAAATTCGTCCGTTTGAAACCATACAAATAACGCATGTAGCCATTGCCAACACCAAACTCTACGTCAATAGAAAAGAGGGTTTCATTGGCACCGGCTTAAAGAAAGATGAGCTGGCGTTTGAATGTGCTGATATAGATCAGATTATCGTTTTCCGAAAAGACGGTAAGATGCAAGTGACCAAAGTAGCCGATAAAACTTTTGTAGGAAAAGATATTATTCACTTAGATGTCTTCCGAAAGAATGATGAGCGTACGACCTACAATATGCTTTATGTAGATGGCAAAACCGGTATTGCGTATGCCAAACGATTTAACGTAACCGGCATCACCCGCGATAAAGAATACGACCTTACGAAAGGCAACGCAAATAGTAAAGTGCTATACTTCACCGCGAATGCCAATGGCGAAGCTGAAATCGTTTCGCTCACCTTATCTCCGGGTAGTAAAGCCCGAAACAAACTGTTTGATTTCCCGTTTGAAAACATAGAAATAAAAGGACGTAGCGCCGGTGGCAATCAAGTAACGAAGTACCCTATAAAAAGTGTGAAGTTTAAAGAAAAAGGACGCTCCACCCTTAGCGGTCAAAAAATATGGTTTGATGAAACCGTTGGCAGGCTGAATAAAGAAGGCAATGGGAAACTGTTGGGCATGTTTGATGAAGGGGAAACCATTATCAGCTTTTACCAAAACGGCAGCTACGAAATTTCGGATTTTGAATTGACCAACCGCTACGATACCGACAACCTAATGTTGATAGAAAAATTCAATCCGGAAAAAACGATTACTGCTATTTACTACGATGCCAAAGGAAACCAGCACTACGCCAAGCGATTTGTAATAGAATCAAAAACACTGAAAAGCCAATACCAGTTTATCAAAGAAGGTGAAGGTAACAAGCTAATAGCAGTGACCACACAACAAAATCCGAGCATAACCATAAAGAGCGGCAAGAAAAAATCTGAATGGACAGAAGAAATCATCGAGCTGGCAGAAACCATAGATGTCTCCGGTTGGAAAACAATAGGTACTAAGTTGGGGAATGACACGGTAAAAGAAATTACACTACTCATCGAAGAAGATAAAAACGACAACGAGGATAGCACCGATGATTCACAAGCACCCACTTTGTTTTAGAAAAATAACGGAGTGTGCATCTGCGTAGTTTTATGTGATGAAGAACGCTATCATCATTGGCAATTGAGTTTGAAGAATACGATAGTCTTATTAACTTGAGAAGCATTTTTCTGATGAAACACATACTACTATTGCTTGGCTTAATGATGGTGGGTAACATTCTTTTTGCACAGGTAAAGAATGATACCTTTTCGGTGTATTTTGACTTGGATGTGCCTACTTTAAATAGTAAAGCCGCACAATTCATCGACCAGCTATATGCCAACAAAAAAATCAACAAAAGAGCTCCCATTGCGATTGTGGGATATGCTGATTTTTTAGCTTCCGAAGAATACAATAATCTGCTCTCGCAAAAGCGTGCGAACAATGTAAAAGAATACTTGAAAAAATTTGACTTGAACCTCGATGAAATTCGTACGGTCGTGGGCATGGGCGAAGTGAAAAGAAAAGATACCTTCCAAAGAAAAGAAGGCATCGCCGAAGACCGAAGAGTAGATATTGTGATGGAATACGAGAAAGAATACAAGAAAAAATTGATAGCAGAAAGAGGAGATGTTACCGTAATAATGCGCCCCAAACAGGTCACCGAAATACCGCCTTCTACTGCCGACCCCAACTTCGAAATTGAAAACATACCCGTTGGGAAAAGTTATATTTTAAAGAACATTCTCTTTCCGATGGGAAGGCATTTCCCGAAACAATCTTCCGATGCCGACTTGCAAAACTTACTGGAGGTGATGAAAGAAAACCCTAACATGATCATTGCCATTGAAGGTCACGTGTGCTGTATTACCCATGTTGCCGATGCTTTTGACCTCGACTCCGGGCAAATGGACTTATCTGAAAACCGCGCCCGATTTATCTATGAATATTTAAAAGCAAGAGGTATAGACGCCTCACGACTGAGCTATAAAGGATATGGAAAAAGCAAGCCGATATACGCCAACGAAGAAACACAAGAACAAGCCTCTATCAACAGACGAGTAGAAGTGCGCATCATTCGAAAATAACGTGGAGATACAGCAGGCATGATTGCTGTTTATAAAAAACTCAAGGTTGTATTCTCTTAATATTTTATAAAACGGACAAACAGTGCCAAAATAGATTATTCTCTTATTAAGAATTATTTTTGCTGCATCATTTTTGCAAGACCATTGGCTAAACACATTCTCACCTGAAGCGCTTTATTAAAATACTTAGGAACCTGTTCATCACTTTGATAGCAATTGTGCTATTGTTAGTGGTATTGGTGAACCTCACACCGGTGCAAAATTTTCTGGTTCGCAAGGCTACCGAGATGCTCAGCAAAAAACTGGATACAAAGGTTAGTGTGCAACATATGCGAATAGATTTCTTGAACCACCTATTAATACAAGGTGTGTATGTAGAAGATAAGGCTGCTGACACGCTGCTGTATGCCGGCGAACTGGGTACACGTATCACCGATTGGTTCATATTCAAAAAAGAAGTGCCGGTGCTGCAGTATGTACAGCTCAAAGATGCGTATGTGCATTTGTATCGTACTACTCAATCGGATGAGTGGAATTATCAATTTATCGTCGATGCTTTAGACAGTGGTCCAAAGAAGAAGAAAAAAAGCAACACTACGGGCGACTTTGAAATAGACCTAGAAAAAGTAAAATTGCAAAACGTACGCTTTCATATGGACGATGCCTGGAGTGGTAGCGACTTTGATATGGATGTTGGTAATCTTTTGGTAGATGCTGATGAAGTGAATCTGAAAAAGAAAAACGTAAAGTTAAATGTGATAACCCTTGAAAAAGTACACATTCTTGTAAAAGACTATGAAACGGCAAAGGGATATATACGCAAGGTACGCCAAACACTCATCGACACTACTGCTTTCAACCCGCTCAACTGGCAATTTAGTGTCAAAAAAATCACTCTCAACGATAGCCGCTTTGTACTAAACACTTCCTCTCGTCCGGCACTTGAAAACGAATTCGACCCGGAGCATATGGATGTCAGCCATATCAATTTTGCGATAGAAAATGGAACAATCAATGCGGATACAATCACCGCCTCTATAAAACAATTCTCTGCACAAGAACGCTGTGGCTTGGTCGTAAAAAACCTTCGTGCAGACGTAACCGTGTCGCCAAATGCCTCTATATGCGAAAACCTGTTTTTAGAAACCAACCGAAGTCGACTGCAACGATACTATGCTATGCATTACACTCGCTTTCCCGACTTTTTGGAATACATTGATAAAGTAAGGATGACCGGCGACCTTCGAAACGCTCATATCGACTATAGAGATGTTGCCTATTTTGCACCGGCACTGCATCAACTACCGGCTATCCTTAATGCAAGCGGAAGAATAGAGGGTACGGTAGATAGTATAGTGGCATCGCAGTTTAGCGTATCAGATGGAGACTTTAAACTATCCGGCAATTTGTTCATGATGGGATTGCCCGATATCAACAATACTTTTATCCGGTTTGACAAAGGAGCTGTTTTTGCCAAAAAAGAAACGGCGTTTAAATACTTCCCAACCCTGAAAGATTTTAGAACTATCGATTTTGATGCCTTAGGCTATATTGATTTTAAAGGTGGTTTTGTGGGCTATATAGATCGCTTTGCCACCAATGGCACACTGCATACGGCACTCGGCTCGGTGGTGTCTGATGTGCAATTGTCGCTACCCAATATGGATGTATCGAAGGCAGTCTATTCCGGAACCGTTTCTTCGCAAGCGTTGCAAGTGGGCAAACTGTTTCGTCAGCCTAGTTTTGGTGCGGTTTCATTGCATGTAAAAGTGGACGGTAAAGCCTTTGACCCACAAAATGCTTCGGTAAAATTAAGTGGTGATATCAGTAGCCTCGAAGTATTGGGATATCGCTATACCGACATCAATGCAGAAGGTGTTTTAGCACAGAAAAAATTTGATGGGCAATTGCTCATCAACGATCCCAATCTTGCATTGGCATTTTATGGTACTGCCGATTTCAGCCAAAAGCAATTACAAATAAAAGCCAAAGCCAACCTACTAAACAGCAACCTGAGGTCATTGAATCTTTCGAAAGACAGTATCACCGTAGCAACCGATTTCGACTTAGACTTTACCGGTAATAATATCGATGAGTTTATTGGCTATTCGAAACTGTATAACCTGAACATGTATCGCAATGGGCGTCGTTTGGATGTAGATAGTATTTACTTGAATTCCGTCATCGTCAACGGAAAAAAGCGACTCGCCTTAGAGAGCAATATTGCCGGCGGACACATTGAAGGAGATTATTTACTCTCCCGCCTACCCTATTCTTTCCAATATTATATCTCCGGATACTTGCCCAATTATATCAGTGTTCCGACGAGGTATGCCCCCGACCAAGACATTAATTATTACCTCCAAACCAGAGAAACCGATAGTTTGCTTGCCGTAATCATGCCGGGCATGAAGGGATTCAACAACGCTACAATATCGGGCGCTTTAAATACCAATCAACAATACCTACGACTTAATGCCAACATTCCTTATGGATACATTAACGGGATCTATTTCGATAGTGCTACCATAACCGCTTCGGGCAATTTCAACCAACTATTGGTAAAAGCAGATGCAGAAAAACTAGCCCTCGGAGATGGTTTGGTAACCGCTGCATTCCGTGGTGATGCGCTATTGGGTAACGACTCTTTAAGTTTCCATGTATCCACCGATAGCAAAGACGATTATGGTACCGCTAAAATAGAGGGACACGCTTTTGCCAGTGGCGACTCGCTGTACTTACGATTAGCACCTTCCGAATTTTTCTTGAATAAGTACCGTTGGGAAATACCCAGTGGCAACCGTTTTGTATTCGCTGCCAATTACCTTTCTGTAAAAGACCTTTTGATGAAATCGGGGGGGCAACAAATAGCTTTTAATAGTTTTAACGAAAGCAGTGAACAAGGCGTCCAAATAAAGATTGATAATTTCGACCTTGCTTCCATCGGCAATATCGCTAACATTGCCCTTTATGAACCCGGTGGCAACCTCAATGGAGCCGTTACAATAAAGGATATTTACAGAGGGATAAAATTGCAGTCTGATGTAGTTGCTGAAGATGTAAAGTTTGGCAGAGATACCATTGGCATAATAAAATTGGTAGGAGCATTAGATGTAGAAAAAGAATTACTCACCTTGCATCCCACCAGTGGTATTTACAGTGGAAAATCATCGCTTACCGCCGGTGGAAAATTTGCGTTAGATAGTACCAACAACCAACGAATAGACGGGTATTTAAAATTTAATGATGCCGATGTAAACTGGGTGCACCCCTTCGTAAGTGATTTTTTAAGTCAAATGACCGGCACCTTAAATGGCACAATTACATTAGCTGGAACCGCATTTGAACCCGATGTAAATGGCGCTATCAGCCTATCGAATGCGGGTACTCGAATAGACATTATAGGCACTTATTATCGTATTCCGGCAGCCATAATCCAAGTAGATAACCGGCATATAGACTTTGGTAAAATTGCCATCTTTGATCGATTTGGCAACAATGCCCTGCTCACCGGAGGTTTACGACACGATCGTTTCCGAAATATCCGATTCGATAGAATCTCAGTAACATCACCCAAGCTGGAAGTATTAAACCTTAACGAAAAAGAGAATACTAACTTTTACGGAAATCTAATAGCGAATGTTTCATCCTTCACACTTGCGGGCACAATAGAAGATGTCCGGATGAACATACGAGCTACACCGGCGGAGGCATCGCACATCTACATCCCCATGCAATCCAGCACAGATATATCAACGTATAGCTATATCAGTTTTAGAAAACAACCGGGGCAAGAAGAAGAGGTGAAGCCCAAAGTGAAAAACAAATTCTCTTTAAGTATTTCCGGCGATATGAATCCCCTTGCAACCCTCACAATGGTTATCGACCCTGTGTCCGGCGATTTGATAAATGCCAAAGGAAATGGGAACATCACGCTGAGCTTGCCTGCAAACGAAGACATGAAAATGTATGGCAATTATGAAATTGAAAATGGGAACTACATGTTCAATTTTAAGAAATTGTTTTTTGTAAGAAACTTTAAAATAAACCAAGGCAGCCGCATTTCATTTAACGGTCCACTAAGCCATACCAATTTAGACATTAACGCCATTTACACCACCCGTTTGCGCCCCTCGGATATCTTAAATGACATAGAGAAGAATGCCATAAAAGGCTCTACAGAATGGACAGAAAGCAGCACCCGGCAGGATGTAAACGTATTGCTCAACATGACAGGCTCTTTAGACCAACCGGTATTAAACTTTAAACTAGACCTTGACAGACGCTTTGAAGGCACATTAGTAGGCAATAAAATAGCACAGATAAACCAAGATTATGCAACCCTCTTCGACCAAGTAGCATCACTCTTACTCATTGGCACCTTTATTCCTTCGGGAGGTTTGCTATCGGGTGGCAGTGGTACCAGTACCAGCGCTAGTGCTGCGGTGAATAGCAACTTTGGTGATGTTGTATCAAGCACCGTGTCTTCGCAGCTTACCAACATCATGAGCAAGCTATTGAATGACCCTTCGTTTGCCATCGAGCTGAAGTACAATAACTACAGCTATAGCTCTGACATGGCTGCCCAACAAGGTATCAGTAGGAATGAAGTCAAAGTGGGAATAAAAAAGAATTTCTTCAACAACCGGGTGCTGCTTGAGTTGGGTAGTGCTTACGACTGGGGACGCCCCACTTCCTCCAGCAATACCAGTGGCAACCTTAATCTTGCCGGTGATTTCAGAGCACAATACTTATTAACAAAAGATGGCAAGCTGCGCTTAAACATGTTTCGTACCAATAGTTATGACATATTGATGAATGACAACGTGTACCGAGGTGGTATCGGCATATCGTACCGCACTTCGTTTAACGGCATCCGTGATTTCTTTGGCATGAGCGCCAAACCTAAAAAACAAGAAATCATAAAAGATACGATTCGACAAGAAAACAGCGGACAAGACGCATCAGGCGCTGCATTATAAGCGGCTAACTTCTTTAAAGTATTGATCAAGCTGCCGGGTAATCACATCCCAATCAAACTTCTCTGCTATGGTTTGCCGTCCTTTGGTACCGGTTGTTTCACGCAAGGTTGCAGATGATAATAATTCACAAACCGTATCTACAAAACCCTGTGGTTCACGACGCATGAACGCTCCTTCTCCATCTTGAATACCCAAACCTTCAAAACCTATATGGGTACACACTACAGGTACACCCATTGCCATTGCTTCCAATACTTTATTTTGAGTACCGGCACCAAACCGAAGAGGCGAGATGACCACGCTGGCACTATTATACATCGCTGAAAGGTCTTTCACAAAACCGGTTACGATAATGTATTCGTTAGCCAAAGCACGTACTTTCTTAATAGGACGCTGTCCGGCTATTACCAACTTTACATCTGGATATTGCTTGCGAATGAAAGGTAACAATGCATCTACGAAATACGTGACGGCATCTACATTGGGGGCATAATCCATATTGCCGGTAAAAAGAAGGGTATGCCCATGCGAATAGTCGTGTTCAGCAAATTTAAACGTAGTGGTATCTACTCCATTGGGCAATATTTGTAGTGCCGCATGGGGCTGATGTGCTCTTAAATACTTCCAATCTTCTTGAGAGCAAACCAGTGAAAGCGGATAATCATTGATAATAGCTTCAAACTTTTCTAAACGCTTTTGCTCTACCTTTTCGAAAGCAATTTTAAGGCTGTTTTTATCGATAGCTTGTCGGCGTTTCCAATAAAGCGAAAAGGCATCGGGCAAGTCTAAGATTCTCGGTAGTTGCTTCTGGTGCTGAAGGTAGGGCGACATGCGTAAATGCTGCACATGTATGGCATCGTAAGTGTGCATCTGCAAGGCGTAGCGAAGGGTCTCTTCCATCTTCTTTGATTGGAAATACAATACTTGGAAAGGGATATCACTCCATATTCCTTTCAAGCAATTGATAGCCCCGCGCCACTTTGGCAAATGCACCGTCTGTACTTGAGAGAAAATCTTTTTTAACTCCGATATATATTGTTTGTCATCTTCGCTTTCGGTGAAGGTAATGAGGTGCAACTCATGCTCTATGCATAAGCGACGGGCAAGATTATAAATCTTGAGTTTATCCCCTCTATACGGTGGGTAAGGAATGCGATTGGCAAGGAACAATATTTTCAATCGATGATAGAAAATTAGTGCGTGTTCAAAAAATCAATACCGTTGTTCAAATTTCCCTCCATTGCTTTTGGTAATAGTAACAACAGTAATGTTGTAAGATATTACTTCAATATCTCGTGACCCAATTTATCGCGTTTGGTTTGTAAATAAAATTCGTTGTGCGGATTAGGCACTACTTCAATGGGTACGTTGGCTACAATCTCTAATCCATATCCTAATAGTCCGGCTCTCTTACGCGGATTGTTGGTCATCAATTTTATTTTCGAAACACCCAAGTAGCGTAGTATTTGGGCACCTACCCCATAGTCGCGTTGGTCGTTTTTAAAACCCAATGCAAGATTGGCTTCTACTGTATCTTTACCTTCTTCTTGAAGTTTGTAAGCGCGGAGTTTGTTGAGCAATCCTATACCTCGTCCTTCTTGATTCATATATAGCACCAATCCTTTCCCTTCTTGTTCTACCATTTCCATCGCCTTGTGCAATTGCTCCCCACAGTCACAACGAAGCGAATGAAGAATATCACCTGTGAAGCAAGAGCTGTGTACTCTTACCAACACCGGTTCATCAGGTTCCCAATTCCCTTTTTTTAGTGCCAAGTGATGCTCGCCGGTACTGATTTGGTGGAAGGCTATTAATTCAAAATTACCATATTTGGTAGGCATCTGCACGCTCACAATTTCCTCTACCAAGCTTTCTTGTTTTAAGCGATAGGCAATTAAATCTTTAATGGAAATAATCTTGAGGTCAAACTTTTGAGCTATCTCTTTCAACTCTGGCAATCGCGCCATGGTGCCATCATCGTTCATGATTTCTACCAACACGCCTGCCGGCTCAAAACCAGCCAACCTTGCTAAGTCCACCGTAGCTTCTGTATGTCCTGCACGACGCAATACTCCTTCGTTTTTTGCACGAAGTGGAAAGATATGCCCCGGGCGTCCTAAATCTTCGGGTTGGGTAGCAGGGTCTATTAAGGCTTGTACCGTCTTGGCTCTATCATGTGCCGAGATACCGGTAGTACAACCTTGCCCTTTCAAATCTACCGATACGGTGAATGGCGTTTGGTGTAAGACGGTATTGTTTTCAACCATTAGGTTAAGTTGGAGTTCATCACAGCGTTGCTCGGTGATAGGCGCACAAATAAGCCCTCGTCCGTGCTTGGACATAAAATTGATAATCTCCGGAGTTACATTTCGTGCTGCCGTCACAAAGTCACCTTCATTCTCACGGTCTTCATCATCAACTACGATTAGCAACTTTCCATTTCTCAGGTCTTCTAGAGCAGCTTCAATGGTATCTAACATATTCTTATTTTCAAAAAAGTGGTGCAAAGGTAAATTGAATTAAGGGAAAATAGTGGATGCTTGTATCAGAAATATGAATACAGAGATTATTGTGTAAAAAATGATGGAAGTATTATATCGCAAAGGAATAAATGATGTTTCAGGATGCGTGCCTCTATCGTTTCTAAAATACGTTAGTACTGTATTTGTACTTACTGCTATTAAGCAATTCAACATGAATTCTTACAGGTTATTAATGGCGATAATAGGTTCAAACAATTATTCATTCAAATAGTAATAACACATACATGCCAACAATAAAAAAATATAATATTTAAGCATGTATCAATAACTTTGTGAATACCTTTCAAAAGTAACTGTCGACTTCTTCATAATGCTTCGGCATTACTATATCATATTTCTCACCATTAATTATTTACCATGAAAAAGTTTTTATTATTCTTCATCAGTTGTATTGTAATAATATTTTACCCCTCTTGCAAAAAAGATAAAAAGAATGACCCTCCGAAAGGGAATAACGTAACCTATATTGATGTTGCGGTGAAACTTCCGGCGGGCATTAGCATTGATTTATCTCAAACAAAAGTTTTCACTTTTGGAAGTGAAGTAAAAGTGGGTAGTGATGGGAAAGCTAACATTCCGTTTTTAAAAGAAGGACAATTAGTAATGCTATTCGACAATTCTAACAATGTTATGTTAGAATCGTACATCACCTCCACTAATAAAGAAATTTCAACAAAAACGACTGCACAGGCTTTATTATTTCAAAGCTCCCGAATAATATTATTACCAGATTCATTTAAGCTTGATTTTTTAAGCAAGTCGATAAACAACGTAAAGCTAAACGACTACTATTCCCAATTTGAACAAGCATTCAAGTCAAATCCTTTAGTTGTTAATACAGAAACAGGTCGTGATTTAGTCAGCAGTACTCTTAATAAATTGATTCAGGGGAATCCAATCAATGCCTTTGGGAAACAGGTTGATGTTTTAGATGATGATATAAAAAGTTATTTACAAATAATGCAAGATGGTGATGAGAGCGTCAATATTTCCCACACCAATTATAGAAGAACACATGCATTTGTTTATAAAACCGCCTACAAAGATTTACAAGGATACGAAACAGTAATAAACAGTACCATAAACTATGATGATGCAGCTGACAAAGATATAAAAGTAAAAAAGGTAACGTATAAAGCAAATTCCCATGATATGCTAAGCGTAGCACTAGGGTTTAAAGGAGCCATTACCGGGCCTATTAGCCTACCACTCTCTGCAAACGAATCTGAGGCAACATACAAAATAAGAATATTAGGCCCGGGAAAAACAGCTAGCGTACCACTAACCAATACGGAAAAGAGTAAACTCGATGAACTATATTATGAATACTTAGCTTTTGATATCCTTGCCCCCATCTATTTAGATGCTCTAGGGTATAAATCATTAATAGGAGATATAAAAGAAGAGCAGCTTGCAACCTTCCTAGATAAAGTAAAAATAATAGCCAAAACAGATCCTTCTATTATGGAGAATCTACGGAAGGCATCTATCAAATTTACTGTTTCCTCCTTCAGCAAAGCTGCAGTTGCCGCAAACCAAAGTAATCATCAACTTGCGATGTTTTTGGTTACTAGCATGCAAGCTGCCGGCACAGGAAATTTTCCTGCTTCACAATACAAAGCAGAATATGCCACTTCTTTAGAGAATGGAATAAATCTGCTCACCCAATATGTATATGGAACATATGTGGGACCGGCAATTGTTTTCCCTGTTGATTATTTTGAAGAAATTGAAGAATTTGAAGTAAAGACAAAAGAGAATACCGTAAAAATTTCTCCAAGGGAATCAAGCATTATGAAATACGCCAACCAAACGCTAACCGTTGAGATAGATTCTTCTGCTCCATTAGACAATGGTGAGTCTTATGAATATGAATGGACTACAGCGGGAAATTATGGGAAATTTAAAGATGCCAACGGAGCGTACGTAGCAACAACCTCTAGCGTAAAAAACGTTATATACCATGGAGACAACGCCCCCAATGAAGACAATATTGAACAGATTTCACTTACTGTATACATCAAAGAAGCAAACGGTACCAAAAGAAAATTTGGAACAGACAAAGCCACTATCAATGTAAAGAAGGTGGGAATTAAAATAGTACCACAAAATGCCACTCTTTCTCCAAAGAATAACAATAAATCCATTACGTTAAAAGTAGTTAATTCCGATGGTACCGATCCTTTGGTAAATGGAAGTGCTATCCAATCAAAAGTGGAATGGAGCACACCGGGTGCTTATGGCAGCTTTACGGGAGGTGTTACTACTTTCACATCCTACAAAAACTCGATAGTTTATACTTCGGAAGACGACCAGGTAGCATCCGGTAAAGAAACCGTAACTGCTAAAATATATATTAAGTTGCAAAATACAGGATGGCAATTTCAGCAAGAAGCAAAAACAACGGTTACCATCAGTAATGATACCAAGAAAATTATCAGGTACACTTCACCACAAGGTGTTCATAAAGACACAAACAGCTGGTGTTACGTTGGCTGCATCATCCAGGTTCCTGAAGAACCCAATGCCATTAATTACGCCGTATATGATGCCGCTACGGGAGCTTCAATAGCCAATTGGAATGTGCCTGGAACAGGAGATCGTTTACAAGGTTATGCACCCGGATTTGTCAATGCTGACGTAGGTTCCGGTTATTGGGTTGGTATTGATGGTACTTGGACTTGGGGCGGATTAGGAGTTCCACCTGACCATTTTGACGCTCCAAGTTGTGGTGGCACTTATAAGATTGTTATTACAGTAGCTCAATAGTTTTGAAAATCCTATAACCAATAAATAATAATAAAATGAAAAAATACATCTCAATAGCAATACTGCTCTTGCTCTCCCAAGCAGGATATGCACAATACTTAAACTGGGCATACGCTTTGGGAGAAAACAATCATAGATCGCAAGCTTTTTCTGTAGCAACAGATGCCAATGGTGATGTTTATACCGTAGGTCATTTCGAAGGGGATATGGACTTTGATCCCGGAACAGATTCTGTAATAAAGACATCGAGCGCTTATGGCAACTCATTCATCTTAAGAACGGATGCAAGCAGCAATTTTAAAGAAGTAACCATGTTGGGGACAGGAAGCAAATCAGTTGCCGGAGTAATAAAGATAGATGCTTCGGGCAATAAAATAATTGCAGGATATTTTACCGGTTGGAATGTAGATTTTGACCCGGACTCAACCACCCAATATGCATTAAATGAAGACGGCAGCGGCAACAACGCTTATTTATTAAAATTGGATGCTACCGGAACATTGCTTTGGGCAAGAAACTGGAACTACAACAGAGATGATGGAGCAAATGAAGAAGGTCCATCCATGACATTAGATGCTTCAGGCAATATTATTTGTGCAGGATACTATGCTGGGAATGTAGATTTCGACCCGGATACCTCCCAATTTTTTATGAATGCTACACAAGAAAACGGATATATCTCAAAATTTGATGGAAATGGAAAGTTGCTTTGGGCAAAACAAATTGAAGCTGATACTGCACAATATAAATTTGTAAAAATAACTTCTGTTACCGCAGACCCATCCGGAAATATTTTTGTTGGAGGACACTTTGTAGGAAAGACCGATTTTGATCCCGACACTACGGTGAAATATGAAATAACAGCGATGTCAATGCTAGCATTTGTTTTGAAGTTAGATGCCAATGGAAAATTTATTTGGGTCAAGAAAATAGGTAAAGACAATGCTAACCCCTTAATAAACTTCAACAAAACGAACGCTGTCTTAGCAGATGCAAATGGAAATGTATATGCAACCGGCAGCTTTATGGAAACCGCCAACTTAGACAATATCACACTCACCTCCAATGGCTACTCAGATATTTTTGTAACTAAAATAGATGCCTTAGGCAATTTCATTTGGGCAAAAACAGCAGGGTCGTTTTACGATGGAGAATATGGCTATCGAATGACCTTCGATAAACAAAACAACCTTATCGTTAGCGGTATATTTCACAGTACCATTTATTTTGATGGCAAATACTGTAGTAGTAACGGCTTAGAAGACATCTTCGTTACAAAAATGGCTCCTTCAGGTGGTATCATTTGGGTGGCTTCATATGGTGGTAGTACTACCAAATTTGAACGTATTCAGGGCATCTGCGTTGATGGAAACAGTATCTATTCTGTGGGAAGACTTGTCGGAACTGTCAACTTTGATCCTAACGGAATTTACAACGTCACAGCTTCATCCATTTATACTAATTATAGAGATTTCTTCATTCAAAAAATGAGCGATGGTACGACCGCGATTTCCGAAAAAGAAAAACTGGCAGCCATAATTTATCCCAATCCTGCAACTACAAATATTACTATTGATTTTCCTAACCCCTATTCCAAAGAAGCCATGCTATCCATTTACGATTTACAAGGCAGAAAACTAATTTCAAAGCCCATAAAACATCACTCCAATATAGATGTTAGCCGGTTACCCAAAGGGCTTTACATGGTAAACATCGTTACCCAAGATGCTACGGCTTCGCAAAAATTAACCATTACGAATTAACCCGACAACCGTAAACAAATGACTGATCTAAATCGGTGTATTTTGAAACAATTAAGTGCACCGATTTTTTTAATGGTAAGAAAATATCAATATACCCAATTTTGAAAACCATGCGTATAATACGCAATGGAACCATCCGGGAAAGCTGCAACTAACTTCCCTTCTTTTGTTACCGATTTTACTATTGCCGTCCATTCTTTTTCATCATTATTAAAAAGCTGAAGTTGGTTTCTTTTATATAAATATTCGTTGTAACGCTGCAAGAGAAAAACGGGGTCAATGGACTGTTCTAATAATGAAAAAATCTGTAATCGAATAACATCTCTTAATGCCATCATCTCTATATCATTTCCTGAAGCCATTTTTAGAGAAGTCGCATGGGGCAGGTCGGGGTTGCGATGGGATTGCAACACATTCAACCCAATGCCGATGACCGCATAGCTCCATTGACTGCCGCGGATGATGTTCTCAATCAAAATGCCTCCTGCCTTTTTGTCACCGAGCATGATATCATTCGTCCATTTTATTTTCACTTCTGATGTTTCACAAAATTGTTGTACAGCATCTGCCACCGCTACCGCCACCAAAGCAGAAAGAGTAAATTGTTCCGATAGTACAAAAGGTGGACGGATAATAATGCTCATCAAAATACTTTGATAGGGTGCTGCCGTCCATTGTTTTCCTCGCTGCCCTTTTCCATTACTTTGACTGGCTGCTGTAATAGTCATCCCATCTTGTGCCGAATCGGCATCAATCAACCGCATGGCATAGTTGTTGGTACTGTCTATTTCATCCAATTCTATAATAGGCTTATTGGCTAAAATTTGTGAATTGAGACCCAAAGAATGCGTATTTTTGCGTACTAAGTTATTATCAAACACTAAAGAAATAAAACGATTTGGATAAAATCATTTCAACGTTACAAGAGCGAAAAAAATCTCCGCAACGTATCACCCGAAATAGCAAACTGTTTAAAACGATACTCAACGCTATTCAAGAGAAAAAAGGAGAAGCCATCATATCATTAGATTTAAAAAAAATTGATGAAGCGGTGGCCGATTTTTTTATATTATGTGAGGCAGAATCCAATATTCAGCTAAAAGCAATTGCCCAAAACATATCCAAATTGGTAGCAGAAGAATGTGGCGAAAAGCCCTACCATATTGAGTTGGGTGACCAATGGACATTGATAGACTTCGTTAATATCGTCGTTCATGTATTCCAAAAAGATTATAGAAAATTCTATGATCTGGAAAGCCTTTGGGAAGACGCCGGTAAAATGGAACACAACTAATAATAATCCGAAAAACACTTTTGAGAAAACACAGCAATGGAAGATAATAAATCACAGAATTCACTGCAACCACCCGGCGATAATAAGAATCGAAAAGGACCACGTTTTAATATTTATTGGGTGTATGGCATCATATTCATCACCCTTATCGTATTAAATTTCTTTAGCGGAAACTTTGCCACCCCTCCTTCAAAGTCGATGAGTTTTCAACAATTCAGAGACGAATATTTATACCAAGGAAAGGTGGAAAAAGTAAACGTATTGAAGAATACCGAAGTAGAAGTTTACTTAACACCGGACGCCAAAGCAGCAGCTGATAAGGCAGCTTCTAAAAATGTAAATGGCCCTTCCGTGACTTTTCCGATTGGCTCTAATGATCAATTTAGTAATGATTGGAATGCAGCGATTGAAAAGCTGCCCCAAGGCGTGAAAGAACCATCTGTTACTTGGGCAGAACCGCAAAGCAATTGGCTGCGTGAGCTATTTGGCAATTTCATCATACCTATTGTAGTGCTATTAGCCATGTGGTTTTTGATTATGCGCAAGATGGGCGGTGGCGCCCCCGGCGGTGGTGGCGGCGGTATTTTTAATATCGGTAAATCGAAAGCACAGTTATTTGAAAAAGGAACCAAAGTAACCATTACGTTTAATGATGTTGCAGGTTTGGATGAGGCGAAAGAAGAAGTAATGGAGATTGTTGACTTCCTTAAAAATCCTAAAAAATATACTGCCTTAGGGGGCAAGATTCCTAAAGGTGCGCTACTGGTAGGACCTCCCGGTACCGGTAAAACCCTTTTGGCAAAAGCTGTAGCAGGCGAGGCTCAGGTACCCTTCTTCTCCATCTCCGGTTCGGACTTTGTTGAGATGTTTGTAGGGGTAGGTGCCAGCCGTGTTCGCGACTTATTTAAGCAAGCCAGAGAGAAAGCGCCTTGTATCGTATTTATTGATGAAATAGATGCCATCGGACGTGCCAGAGGAAAAAATGTAGTGATGAGTAATGATGAAAGGGAAAACACCTTGAACCAAATGCTCGTAGAAATGGATGGATTTGGCGGCGATAGTGGCATCATTGTATTAGCTGCAACCAACCGACCCGATGTACTAGACAATGCACTGTTGCGCCCCGGTCGTTTCGACCGACAAATCTCTATCGACGTACCAGATGTGAAGGGAAGGGAAAAAATATTTGAAGTGCATCTGAAGCCCATCAAAATTGCTCAAGATTTAAACATTCATAAACTGGCCGTGCAAACACCTGGATTTGCCGGTGCCGATATTGCCAACATCTGCAACGAAGCTGCGCTGATAGCCGCCCGTAAAGGGAAAAGTACAGTGGATATGGATGACTTTAATGCCGCTATTGACCGGGTTATCGGTGGTCTTGAAAAGAAAAATAAAATCATCTTACCGGAAGAAAAAAGAGTGATTGCCTACCACGAAGCGGGGCACGCTGTGTCCGGTTGGTTTTTGGAGCATGCGCATCCTTTGGTAAAAGTAACCATTGTACCAAGAGGGGTAGCAGCCTTGGGATATGCTCAGTACCTTCCGAAAGAAATGTATATCCGCAATACCGACCACCTGATGGATGATATGTGCATGTCTTTAGGAGGTCGAGCTGTAGAAGAATTAGTATTCGGTAAAATATCAACCGGAGCCCTAAGCGACTTGCAACATGTAACCCGTATGGCCTACGCAATGGTAGCCATGTATGGTATGAATGATGTAGTGGGCAATGTATCTTTCTACGACCCCAATAACGATCAAAGTTTTACCAAACCTTACTCTGAAGAAACAGGCAAGCTAATAGATGAAGAAGCTCGTAAAATCATTGACCAAGCATACAGCCGCGTAAAGAGTTTGCTAAACGAAAAAATGGAAGCCGTGAAAACCATTGCAGAAGAGCTATTGAAAAAAGAGATATTGTACAAAGACGATATGGAAAAGCTCATCGGCACTCGTCCATTTGAAGAAGATGCTATATTGACAGAAGATAGTAAGCAAGATTCCAACACGGTTACTGCTAATGATATTGAAAACCCTTCTGTAGCTTAACTCTCGTAGCCGAAAAACCTAAGGCTTACTACTACTTGTAACACTCAACATACAAAACACCCCAAGTAACGAACCATACATGGGGTGTTTTCTTTTTTGTGGCAACATATAGCAATAGCTCCAACGATTCGCTGCTATTGCAGTACATCAAAGAAAAAAGGAAGCGATTTGCCTTCACTTCCTTCCATAATTAGTTTTATTCTTGATTGATTTTTCTTGCGATTAGCAGTAGTTTATTGCTTGCCTGAAACAAGGTAGAAAATAAGAATAGCAATAACGGGTATTAACAAACCAGCTAGTATTATCCATACTCCTCTGCGGCGGAAACCATATTTCCCTTTGAGGATAAAGATGCCTGTAACACTGATAACGATAAGCATAAAAGCAAAAATATCCGATACCCATTTCCAGCCGGCCAGGCTATTGCGGTGTAGTACATTGCTCTCATAAAATACATGGCGTTTGGTGAGTCGTTCGTACTCCCCTACTCCTGTTTCAAAATTTACGTGCAGTGTGGCATTGTCGTAGTACACCTTCACTTGATTATTCGTAGGGAAATCGTATACCTTATAATCGTTCTCTTGCACCATTTTGCTAAACGATGCGACTACCGAATGATCAATTTGATGCTTGGAATAGGATTGAGGTAGCTGTATTGTTTTTTTATAAACAATGAAATCCGGATTCCATTCATTTACGTGATTTAAGGCAATACCAGAAATGCAATAAATAATAATCAACGAAGAGAAAAAATAGCCTAGGTCACGATGCCAGGCTAAATTCCATCTTCTAATTTTAGTTTTCAGTGAGCCGCTCATTAATCTTGCTTTGCCGTTTTAGCTGTAATCTGATCTTTAAAGGACTTAGACGTTTGTATCACCCAATTTTCTACATTTACATCCGGCAATATCGCATCAGGTTTGTATAGTACTCGTTCTTTTGATTGCGCAACGTTGTCGATACCACCGCCGATGATTTTCACCTGAAACATTTCGTCAAAGGCTACCAACACCGGAATCACCACCGAACTTTTTTTCTTCTTCAATACTTCGTTGATAGCAACGGTTGTAGAGTCTGTATTGTAATGTGCCACATGTCCGCACCAACCGAAGCTGTAATCGGTAATGCCAGCTTCTTGCTTCACATAATCTCCAGCATCACGCATCAATTGGCTCCATTCGGCATTGTAGGTTTTATCACCATAAGCAATTAAAGTGAGCCCTTCATTTTGTGGGTCTTTAGATAATTCTTTATAACGGCGCAAAATGTTTTTCTTCAACAAATCGGTAAAGTCCAACAAGGGAGCGATGTGTACTTTGGCAGTTGGCTTATAGCGTTCCATTTTTTCAATCTTAAATAGTTCGATTGATTTAGGATCATCTTTCTGACCAATGAGGGTAGGTATATCATCAAAGGAGTGTGAGCTCACCGTTAAGAATACCGGAATCAATATGATGTCGGTATAGTTTTCTTTGTCAAATTCTTTTAAATGGGTAGCAATAGAGGGCTCAGTATATTCCATGAAAGCCGTTTTAATACCACTGATGGCAGGGTCTTTTAAAATGGAATCTTTAACGCGTGCTTCTAAATCCAACAAACTATTTCTCCATGCTTCAGACCGAGAACCATGATTGACCAATAAGACCCCAATTTTTTGTTCGCTTGTAGATGTTTTTGATGATTCAGTATTGCTTTGACATGAAAACAACAGGCTAGCCAATAAGAACATTGCTAGTATAGATACTTGCCCTTTCATTCTGAAAAAGCCTCTTGAAAAGAATTGCATATTGTTATGTTTTTTTTGAGGGAGCAAAGATGAAAAAATGACAAAACAATGACTTTCAGAATCAGGAATCCTTGTTTACATTTTTAGCAAACATGTATGCTTCATAACGTCATCGAAGCAAGCATTCAAACTACATTTACATTTCATGAATTCACCATTGATAGCAACAGTGCGGAAACTAATACAAGCATATAACATATACGTGCAATCCACACCGGCATTGCAAAAGAGCGAACATTAAGCAACGGTAAACGAAGGAATTATTTTTTGTTTTTGAAAACTGAAACGAGTTGGTGTCCGCGCAATAACATTTTTAAACTTCTTCGTTGTAGTGATATATGCGCTTGTCGTTTCTCCTTATCGTCAATACCCTTTTTATAAATAGTAATGATGTGTTGGTAGGTTAATATGCCAATTACTTTTTTATCAGCTACTACCGGCAACAGGTCTAAATTTTCTTTTGCCATCATTTCAACGGCATGTCTTAATGTATCGGCAGGCTGTATAAAAACATTATTACGCTTCACAATGCTTTCTATCTTTTCGTTCACATCATGGTAAGCGTTAAATAAATTAGAGGTGCTCACAATGCCTTTATAGTCACCTTCTTCATCTGAAATGATAAAGTAATTGGATGGCATATCGCTTTCATGCTTAAACCAATTTCGTACCTCTCCAATTTCAAGATTACTATTTACAACCATTCCGGTGTCGGTTACCATTTGTTCAACCGTTGTTTTTTCTAGCAAATCCGGCTCGTATGCCTGTGGTGTCGTTACGCCCCTTCTTGCTATTTTTTCTGTCATGATGGTATTTTCCATCAGAAAGAAAGAAGTAAAATAGGAAGTAGTACAAGTAGCCAATAAGGGTAATAGTGCATTCGATTGCCCTGTGGTTTCTAAGGCAAATACAATAGAGGTGAGAAAGGCTCTGGAAGCTCCGGCAAACAGTGCAGACATACCCACCAATGCTGCAAGTGAAATACTAATACCGGCATCGGGAAACCATTTCATTCCGAGGGCGCCCATCAAGACGCCGTTAGCGCCACCAATGGTAAGCAAGGGAGCAAGTGTTCCGCCGGAGGTGCCACTACTTAAAGATATAGCCCATGATACAAACTTTAGAACGCATAATGAGGTAACTATTTGCACACTCATTGAACCGGAAAGTAAATCAATGATATTATTGTATCCCACACCCAATGTACGAGGTGAAAAATAACCAACAATACCTACCGCCAGTCCGCCTATAGCCGGCCACCAAGCCCAGTGGATGGGTAGTTTTTCAAACAAATCTTCTAAGCCATAAACGACTTTGGTGATCGCAACCGATAACAATCCGATGGCAAAACCCATTACACTGTAAAAAAACAACGCTATGTTAGAGGGTGTCTCAATTGCGGTAGCCATGGGAAATACAACGCCTTCTTCGAACAACAAATGGTGCCCTGCAGCACCGGTGATACAAGCCAAAGCAACCGGAATAAATGAACGGGCTGAAAACTCAAACAACAACAACTCAATAGCCAGTAGTATAGCTGCTAACGGACTGCTGAAGATAGCCGACATACCGGCCGTCGCACCGGCTGCCAAGAGTATTTTTCTTTCATTGGGCGTAATGCGTATCAACTGCCCCAAAGTAGAACCTAACGCACCACCGGTAGCAATGATGGGACCTTCGGCACCAAATGGACCGCCCGTACCGATGGTAATGGCAGAAGACAAGGGCTTTAAATACGTGATGGAAGGTTTAATCTTACTCTGGTTGGTGAGTATCTGCTCCATCGCTTCGGGAATGCCATGCCCTCTTATCGCTTTTGAACCATACAAAGCCATTAAACCGACTATCAAACCACCCACAACCGGGATAACCACCACCCAAATACCCAATTGGTTTTGAGCAGGCGTAGAGGGTTGCAAAGAAAAAGAGCCATAGAACGATAGGTTGGTGATTAAATCAATCAAATGAATCAGCAATTTAGCCACCACACTTATACATACGGCAACACCCACAGCCAACACCGACAACCTTAACGTGCGTTTGTGATCGTTCTGTTTTTTTAAGGCTATTTGATTGGTATCAAGTGATGACTCTAATGATACCGATACCGGAATTCCTATGTTTTTCATGTCAACAATAAAGGATAAAGGTAGGCTGAATCCAAGAAAAAAGGGATCACGCTTATGTGAAGAATGATATTACTTCGTTGATATTGGCTCAACAAAGTGCATTAATAACCCTATTAAGTTGTATCATAATGTGCTGCCGATGTGCATTGAACGACATTGCTCCCTTGTAGTGATTCCTGTCAATTACTTCATCATTTTTTGCTCCGCTTCCAATCGTTCTATCCTCTTTTCCAGCATTTCTATTTTTTGCTTTTCGGTAAGTGGTGCCGTTTTACCCTCCTCCATTTTCCATTTTTGATACGCGATGTAAATACCGGGTATCATCATCAATACAATTAATACATCCCATAGCACTATACTTTTCTTACTCAAGTTTTTGTTGTTATCAATCTTTTGAATCTTCAAATATCTGGTCAATAAAAAAGTAGCCCATCCTATAAACAAACAATTGATAAAATAAAAATAGAAGCCCCCGATAAAAATGCTAAAATTACCATGAGCTAACCCATAAGCTGCAGTGCAAACAGGAGGCATACAAGCGGTGGCTACAGCTACACCTGCAATAATTTTTACGCCTTCTTTTTTTAAGATACCAATAAAGCCTGCCATGCCACCAAAGAACGCCAGTGCAATGTCAAAGATGCTTGCCTTCTTAAAAGCTTCCAACATTTCGGTACTGTTATCAAAAGGATTTAGGAGAAAGAACAGTGTAGCCGCAAGCAGGCTTACCATTGTCATCACCAACCAGTTTTGGATGCCTCTTCTTCGCAGGTTTGTATCATTGATGGCAAGACCAAAAGAAAATCCAATAATGGGACCCATTAAGGGTGAAATGAGCATGGCACCAATAACCGCACTAATGGAATTGGTCGTGAGCCCAATACAAGCCATTATCATTGCGATGCCCAGCACCCAAAGATTTGCGCCCTTCATCACAACACCATCCAAAACCTCATTGTAGATTCCGTTGAAGTCCTCTTCGCTTTGTATATGAAACTGAAGTCCTAAATACCTCCTTATTACATTCAATTTTGCCATTGCCTGCTATTTGTTTCAAAGATATTTTTTAGAACCAAATGAAAGGAAAATAGCGTCAAAAAAATGAGCTGTACTTAGTATCCCAAAAAATAATACTCACGATTCGAAGAGAAGGTTTTCGTTCTTACAAACATTACTAGTGTCAATGCAATGAGGGATATAATATCGCTTCTTCTTTTAAGAAGTATTTGTATTCTCATCCATCGTGGTACATCTCCCAAAGTACGCGTTTCATTTTTCTATTCTAACCGGCTGCCGTATATTCAAACCGTATTTCTATTTCATGAGAACTTTCATTGTACTACTCTTATTACAAGTGCTGGTATTCCCAACGATTGCTGCTACATTAAAAGGTAAGATTACGGATCAAAAAGGAGAGCCATTGCCCTTTGCTATTGTGTACATTAAAGGCACTACTATGGGCACCAGCGCCAATGTATCCGGCGAATATTCTTTAACCTTATCTGGTGGCAACCACAAGGTAGTAGCCCAATATATGGGATTTCAACAAACTACTGCATCCGTCAGCATCGGTGCTGAGGAAGTATTAATAAAAGATTTTTCATTAAAAGAAGAAGCCCTTGAAATGAAAGAATACGTGGTGAAATCTACCGACGATCCGGCAAAGTATATCATGCGGAAGGTAATCGCTCGAAGGGTGTTTCACCTCAATCAAATCCAATCTTTCCAAACGGATATATATGCCAAAGCCGTTGTGCGTAATCGGAAAATGCCCGACGCTATTTTAGGGCAAAAAATTACTGGTGCAGACATGGGGCTTGATAGTAGTGGCAAAGGCATCATCAGCCAGTTTGAGGAATATGCAACGTATTATGCGAAAGGCGGGAAAGAAAAAACTATCATTCATTCCGTACGTGAAAGTGGCAATCCAAACGGTCTTGGCTTTTCGCAATTTCCGGAGGTCATCAATTTTTATCAGAACAATATCGATATCTCATCTCAGATGGCACCAAGGGGTATGATATCACCTATCAACGATGGGGCTTTCCATTACTACAAGTACAAATTGGAAGGGGACTTTAAAGAAGGAGAACATACTATTTATAAAATATCTTTTATGCCGAAACGCTTGTACGAGCCCTTATTCACCGGTGTGCTCTACATAGTGGATGAAGCCTGGAGCATTCACAGTCTAAATGTATATGCTACCGCCAAAGCGAATATTCAAGTGGTCGATACCCTCCGTGTCTTGCAATCCTATATACCCCTCCAAAAAGACGAATTGGTGATAAAGCAACAAGGTATTTTTTTCAGTTTGCCGTTGATGGGTTTCGACTTAACGGGCAACGTTATTACCGTGTACGACAACCAACGAATGAACACGCAAATTCCTGATTCGTTGTTTAGCAAAAAAATAGTGAGTGAATACGATAAAGGTGCCAATAAAAAAGACAGCCTGTATTGGAATCAATACCGCCCCATACCTTTAGAAGAAGAAGAGTTGATGGACTTCTTGCGAAAAGACAGCATACGCATGGCAGCAGAAGACCCACGCAGGTTAGACTCAATGCGCAAAAGAAATAATCGATTTCATATTACCAGCTTGTTGACTACAGGCTATACCTACCGCGGCTCCTCCAATAAATTCAACCTGCAAACCAATGCAGCCTTAAGTGGATTGGTCAATTTTAATTCGGTGGAAGGCTGGAATGTGGCACCCAAAATCGGGATGCGATATAAAGTGGATTCTTTTCGCCAACTGGATGCGATTACTGGTGTTCGTTATGGATTTACCAATAATCACCTAAACGGCATCTTACGATTGAGTTATACCATAGCCAACAAAGAGTGGTTGGGACGATATTGGAAATGGGGCATTGAAGGTGGCAAATATGTTTTCCAGTTTAGCCCACACAACCCCATACTACCGCTCTACAACAGTATCAGTACCTTGTTTTATCGAAAAAACTACCTTAAGATATACGAACGAACCGGAGGACAATTCTTCGTTGACAGAAACTTTGGCAATGGACTCAAACTCAGCGGTCAGTTCGCGTATTATTATCGTACTCCTTTGCAGAATACTGATTTTCGTTCTTTTGCCAAAAGCAACGTGGGGTACATTTCCGACAATATTCCCACCGAGCTCACCGGATACAATTGGAGTGCACACTACGCCACCATTCTGCATCTGAGTGTCTCCTATCAACCGGGCTATACCTATGTCAAATACCCGGATTACCTGCGCCCACTGGGTAGTAGCTTACCCACATTTACCATTAGCTATACGAAAGGCATCCCTGGCTTCTTGGGTAGCAAAACCGATTTTGACAAGTGGCGGTTCAGTGTTCGTAATGATTTCCCAATGCGACTAGCCGGAAATCTCGGCTTCCACTTAGCTACCGGTGGCTTTCTCAACCGGCACTACGTGAGCATTCCCGATTTGAACCATATCAAAGGAAACCAATTAGGTGTTGCCACTTCTTATTTAGAAGGATTTCAGGTGGCGCCATATTATCATTTTAGTAATGATGCTCCACTCTATGGCGAGGCACATATCGAATGGCAGTTGCGAGGATTCTTGACCAATAAAATTCCACTCTTCAGAAAACTTTCTTGGTATTTGGTAACCGGCAGCAATGCCTATTATGTAAACCCTCATAGCTACCATATAGAAGCATTTGTAGGATTAGACAATCTGGGATATAGTATTTACCGATTCTTCAGGGTGGATTATGTAAGAGGATGGAACAGCCTGGGGCAAGCTATTGGCGCTATCCGATTGGGCATTTCTACCAACAGCCTTATCTCATTGTCGTTGGGGCAAGCCAGTATGGATACGGAGTGGTAAAAGGGATAATAATAGAAAAAAACAGGAAGATATGTTGATGTTGTTGTCTGTAATAAGAAAAGAAAGCAGCTCTTGTGTTTTCTCGACTATTCTGCAAAACAATTTTTTATCTTGAGCAAGGTTAACCACTATTGTTGATGAACGTATTAATAGCTGACGATCACTTCTTAGTATTAGATGGCTTGGAAACACTTCTTAGCACTATCGATATGGTGGATGCTGTTTATAAGGCAGTAAACTACGTGGAGTTGAAACGTTATTTGACCAAGCACCCGATAGACGTCATATTTTTAGACATCAATTTTGGAAATGCAGATGGCAGAGAAATATTGCCCTTAATAAGGGAAACGAGTAACGGTGTTAAGGTAATTGCATTGACAAGTTTTGGAGATACTGCCACTATCAAATCATGTATTCATGCAGGATTTAACGGCTTCTTATTGAAAAGCGATGACCGAACTGAAATTATCAATGCACTGAATGCCGTCAAGAACGATGAGAATTACTACAGCAGTAAAGCAAAAGTAGCTGTTTTTGAAAATGAAGTATTAGGGCAAAAAAATAAACTTAGCGAAAGAGAAATTGAGATTGTAAAACTTATTGTCTCGGAAAAGACAAATAAAGAAATTGCACAAGAACTTTTTATCTCAGAAAAAACAGTAGAAAACCACAGAGCCAATATCATGCTAAAAATGGACGTAAAAAATGTAGCCGGCTTGGTGAAGAAAGTTATACTGCTAGGCATTATTGACAGTTAATATTCAACACATGCAAAAGATTTTCCTGTTCAGTATATTTTGGTTTTGTTTCGTCTTCGTGTCATTGGGGCAAAAGACAAAACGTCCCACTTTTGACGATGCTCCTAAAGACCTGAAAGAAATAGTGGACAAAGCAATAGATTGCGACAAGAGTGGAAATGAAGAATGCGATCAGCTATATAAAGAAGCCATAGCATTAGCTGAAAACAAAAAATACAAAGATTACATTGGCACGTTGCATGGATATTTACTGAGGTCGTATTTCTTTCACGGACAAGATGACTCTATCATACATTACAGTCGTATTGCTATAGAAAAAGCGTCAAGCGAACCTTACAACCTTGCGGTAATATATAATCTCATAGGCACTGCTTACATCAATGGCGCTGCTACTGACGCTGCTTTAGTGAACTTTCAAAAAGCGAGAGAATATATTCTTAATATTAACGACAGCCTATTGCTCGCAGAAAACTATTCGAATATCGGAGGCGTATATGTGGACATTAAAGATGATAAGCGTGCTCTAGAAAGCTATATGCAGGCTTATAACATAGCTCTGAAAATAAATAGTGGGCAATTGGCAGGTATCGCTTCTGTAAACATAGGTGAATGCTTTATGCGTAAAGAAGATTTCACCGAAGCGAAAAAATGGGGGCTCACATCACTGAAGAATGCAACAATCAATGAAGACTTATACACCATGAGTGCAGGTACTTCACTATTAACGGAAGCCTACGCTGAACTTCAGTCATTTGATAGTGCATCTTATTATGCTGCAGAAAGCATAAAAATTGGAGCGCAACTATCCGACAATGAATATTTGGCAACTGCTTATGAATCGTATGCCAAGATTTTGCTGAAACAAAAAAAATATAAAGAAGCTTTAACTGCTGCCAATGAAAGCATACAACTAAATATATCCGTCAATAACTACAAGTCGCTTTCCAGGCTTTATAAGATTGCAGCGGATGCATCTTATGAATTGAATGATTATAAAAACGCAGCAGTACAATACAGAAATATGTTAGCACTAGTGGACACACTGCTATCTGACAAAAATCTTTTAGCGGTGCAAGATGTAAGAGAAAAATATGAAACAGAAAAAAAAGAACGTCTTATTGCAGAAAAAGAATTAGAAATTGAAAAGAACAGAGCGAAGATGCGACTCTTGTTGGTGGGAGGTTCCTTATTGTTAATGGGCGGTGGCTTGTTCATATTGCAGTATCGCAAAGCGCAAAAATCCAAGCTAGCGCAAGCTGAAAAAGAAAAGGAAAACGCTGTACTGAAAGCATGGATGAATGGCGAAGAGCGTGAACGAAACCGTATCTCTCAAGAATTACATGATGGCGTTGCTGCTATGATAGGTGCTGCACGTATGAATTTACAAGCATTGCCACACATGCCGCAAGAAAAGCAGGACTTACAATTGCAAAAGGTTTCAGACATTTTGGAAAATACGCATGTAGATGTTAGGCGTATTGCACACAATCTATTGCCCATTACCTTGCAAAAAGAAGGATTGGTAAAGGCTGTGCAGCAATTTGCCACTGATATTAACGGCACCGGTATTATTCAAATAAAAGTAGAAAATCTTTTCGACCATATCCATGTAGTTAATCAACAAACACAACTTATGCTCTTTCGTATTATCCAAGAGTTGATCAACAATACTATCAAACATTCATCTGCTACCACTGCAACTATTCGATTTGCCGGTACCGAGCAAGAAATTCAAATAGAAATAACCGACAATGGTAAAGGATTTTCTTTCGAATCCGAAAAAGGAAATCAGGGGCTATTCAGCATTCGCCAACGATTGCAAGCGCTGGGCGGTGCTTTCAACATCAATAGTAAAGTAGGAGAAGGCACCGTAGCATTACTCAAAATAGATTTGCAGAGACGATCACTCTAATGATTCTATGCTATCTCCTATAAACGGATTCGCCCAGTAGGGGTTTTCCCTCATTTAATAAAATGAGCTTTTCCATTCAGCTATCGAGTAAATGACCAAAGGAAATTTGTATCAGAAAAAAAAGCTGATATGAAATTTCTTTTGATAGCATTGCCGTTTGTTGTCTTCCTGTCTTGCAACAATAGTACACCTCAGAAAAATACAGATGTTAATACTGTCTCCGACAATTCAGAGGAGTCCAAATGTCTGTTGGATTATGCTACTCGTTACGATCAACTATTAACCGTAAACGAAGCTGCAAGTATAATTGGCAGAGCGTCCTCTGAAGCAGACATCAAATACAATAAAGTCATGCGCAATACCCAGTATCATGAAGTGGTGTATAGCTGGCAGACAGAGCGAACTATTCTTGTACAGGGTGTAGTTATCCCCGACCGAGATCGCCTCTCAATATCCGGTATTGGAAAGAAAAGTAGAGAAGACTTTAAAAGAGATTACAGCCGTCGCACGGAAGAGGAAATAGCGGAACTGAATGAGCAAATCAATCAACAACTTGATAAAGAATTTGACAAGAAATCGAGCAGCGAAAAGATTGAAGCTTCAAAAAAACGGATGAATGAAATGGGCGTTTCCAATGAAACAGGAAAAACTACGGCAAAAAATATTGGGGGCACCCTCAGCTCATCTCTGATTGCATATGAAGAAGTGCAAGACTTAGGCGATGCCGCTGCATGGAATACAAAAGATAAATACTTGTACGTACTACATAAAGGTGTGCAATTCTGTGTGGGCATTAATATGGGCGACGATGATGCCAAAAACAAAAAGGCTGCCATCAACGCAGCTAAAATCATTATCAATAAGTGTAATTAATCCTTTAATAAAAAACAATCAAATCATGAAAAAGAAATTATGCTCCATTCTAGCATTATGTGGTTTTACTGTGGTATTTAATAGCTGCGGGAAAAAAGACGAAGGATACAAGCCACCGATAGATAATTCAAAGGCAATCGTATTGAGTTGCTTAATTGAAAACGATATGGTATTAACCGATCACAATCCTTACGGTGTTGATTATATCGTAGAATGTGATGTTGAGGTTCAGCAGGCAATGCTTACCATTACAGAAGGTGTTACCATACAATTTAAGGAAAACACCTCCTTAAAAGTCAATAAAGACGCCGCTATTGCCGTAAACGGTACGGCTGCAAAACAAGTGGTAATGAAGGGGGAACATACAGGTGCTTATTGGTGGGGCTTGCTCATCCAAAGTAAAGACAGCCGAAACAAAATCAATCATCTTACCATCAGCAATACAGGATATGGAGAGCTTTTCCACGACGTGTTTGCAGGTTATATCTACGATGCTAAGATTGCAATAGGAGTAGAAGGTATGGCAAGCATTACCAATACGACGGTAAACGACTGCAAGGGAATTGGTATCATTTACGGAAGCGAGGCAACCATTACCGGATATTCCAACAATAAGATTTCCAACTGTGCGCTTTATCCAGTCATGATAAGCGGCGAGATGCTTTCCAATACACTCAACTTAAGCAATAGCACTTATCTTAATAACGGCTCTAACTATATAGCTCTTTATTCCCACAACTCTACTAATGTAGTGAACAAGGAAGTAACTTTTCAAGAAACACCTATTCCTTATTTCGTTTTCAACTCTATAGAGTTTCGCAAAAATGTAACTATGGAGGGTGGTGTAGAGCTATTAATGGAAGAAGAAAGTTACCTTCTTGCTACCGGGAGCAACACAAATTTCCACATCAATGGTACGGCATCAAAGCCAGTGATAATAAGAGGAAAAATGGCGGGGGCTGGATACTGGAAAGGTCTATGCTTAGGAGGAAATTCTCAGGGCACATTTAACTATTTGAATATTTCAGGAGGTGGAAATGATTTCGTGGGCATCAATGTACCATTTAAAGCAAATATTAATGTGGGTGATATAGACCCTGCATCATTAACCATCAACAATTGTAGTTCTTCCGACAATGCCGATAACTGCGATGTAGGCGTACATAACCGCGGAGCATTACTAATTAATAACAGTCCTGCCATTGTCAATATTTGTCAGGAATAGTCCCTAACGATAATAAATCAAACAAAATGAAAAACATTAATAGAATACTCAGTTTATTATTTCTAAGTGCCAGCACAATTACAGTATCCGCACAAACGGGTATTGGCACATTAACACCTCATTCCAGTGCACAATTAGATGTTGTTTCAAACAACAAAGGGTTGCTCGCTCCACGCATGACTTCTGCACAAAAAACGAGTATCAATAACCCTGCGGATGGGTTGCTAGTGTACGATACCAGCACACATTCTTTCTGGTATTATAAAACTGGAACCGGTTGGAGCAACTTGCAAAGTACACCTTTCTCATTGCCATTTATGGCAAATGAAAACAACAATAATCATTTGTTTACGATTACGAACTCAGGCATGGGTATTCCTATTGGTGCTTTGAGTACTTCTACGTCCATTAATGCAACTGCTATTCAAGGTATATTAGACGTTTCATCACCCGGCAGTCATTCGTCCGGTATTTCCGGTATTCATAGAGGTACCGGTGCCAATGGATATGGGATATATGGAGAGCATTGGGGAGGCGGAAGCGGAGTATATGGAAGTGCGGCAACAGGCGAAGGCGTAATGGGGTACTCTGCCAAAGGAACGGGAGTGTCAGGATATTCAGACAGTACTTATGGAGTAAAGGCGAACTCATTTTGGGGCATTGGTCTTTTTGCAAGCAGCACCGATAGCTTTGCTATACGCGCTGTTACTAACAAGAAAAAACCCACCGTGCGCATTGAAAATAATTATACCGGCTCAGTTGGCAACTCCTACACTACCGGGCTATATGTATCGCAGGCAGACTCGGGCTATGGCGTAATAGCTACATCGAATGCAGGTGCCGGATTATTAGGAAGTGCTACTAATGGGATAGGTGTCATAGGCACTTCCTCCGTTCGCACGGGTACTGCCGGGTATTCCTATAGCGGCGCCGGCATGGAGGCTGAAAGCGTTTATGGGATAGGTATTAAGGCAACTAGCTATTACAATTCATCAGCAAGGTTTGAAAATACGAATACAGCTAATACATCTACTACATTGGTAGTAACCAACGCATCAAATTCTGGAGATGGAATAAGCACATCAGTATATGCAGGGGATGGGTTAAATGCTTTTTCTCAATTAGGATTTGGGGTGCGTGCACTAAGCGATTCGAGCTTTGGATTGTTCGCGTCTTCAAGCACAAGTACAGCCATATATGCTAACACAGGGCATAGTGGGCGCAATGCTGCACGATTTAGAATAAACAGTAGTACAAATACTAATCCTGTATTGGTTGTAGAAAGGTCAGGTACATCCGACCTTGCCGTATTCAAAAGTGGTGTAATCACACAATCCAACGTAGCACGTATAGATGGTACAGGGAAAGGCTTCTTCAATGGCGGCACACAAAATAGCGGTGCAGATATAGCAGAGGCTTTTGATGTGATAAATGATATAAGCGAATACGAGCCTGGCGATGTTTTAGTCATTTCTAAAGATCATGACCGCACCGTTGAGAAAAGCAATGATGCATATTCCTCTTTAGTAATTGGGGTGTATGCTACCAAGCCCGGGGTGTTATTGACAGAAGAAAATATTGAAACAGATATTTCAGACAAAGTACCTATGGGGGTAGTTGGCGTTATCCCAACCAAAGTATGTACAGATGGCGGTGCCATAAAACGCGGTGATATGCTTGTAACCTCGTCAAGAAAAGGAGTAGCCATGAAAGCCGATCCCAATAAAATAAAGACAGGACAAATCATCGGCAAAGCCTTGCAATACTATGATGGAGACGGAGTCGGAAAAATTAATGTGTTTGTGAACGTGAAATAAGCAATACTATGAAACCATCTATTTTTAAGTTAAAACTTGTGTTGTGCCTATCAATTCCATTGTCCATGCAAGCACAGTTTCATGCCGGAAGCAGTTTTGTGGTGAAAGCCAATACTACTATGGTAATAGACAGTGTAACCTTTCTCCCCTCTTCCGACCTTCACTTATCAGGAAACGAACTCATAATTTCCCATACTCCTGTGGTAAATATTACACCTCCCGGTAGCAGCGTAGCAAGAGTCGCACAGTTTTCCAATCCATTCAGCTATCAGGGCAATATCGGGTTGTATTATGATACGGCTGAGCTAAATGGCAATACTGCAGCGTTGCTGAATCTGGTATATCATACCGGGCAAAGTGGATATAGTACAACCAACTTGTTGACCACTTCCAACAACAACCACCATGTTACTGCCACTACCGCTATTCAGGCTATCACCCTCTCAAAAATAACAGCTACGAATATGGGAACCGTTTTGCCTTTGCAACTACTTTCTTTTGAAGCAGAGAAAAGAGAGAATTGTACTAAGCTAACATGGCAAACAGCAAATGAAAAAAACATTCACCATTTTGATGTAGAAAGGTCAACGGACACCAAGCAGTATAAGTTTTTGGAACAACAAGAAGCCGGAAAAAACCTTTACATAGCATTAGACTATCAGCCTGCAATGGGTTGGAATTATTATCGCTTAAAGATGGTGTCGGACGACGGAAACCTGCGTTATTCGCAAACCGTAGCGCTATATTTTGACGTCAGTCGTTCTTCCTTCTCGCTTTTCCCTAATCCCGTAACACAAACATTGAAAGTACAAGTAAATGCTTTAGAAGCGAAAAATGTGCATTATGCAGTTACTTCCATCGATGGAAAAATAATGAAGGAAGGTATTTTGAAGTTAGTAAAAGGTAATAACTATTTTGAAATCGACTTTTCGTCATTTCCTATAGGAACATATATTTTCCAAACAGACGATGGAGTAGCAACAAAAGTGATAAAAGAGTAAACTGCTTTGTCGTTTAACGAGCAATCACACTTATCATTCTGTAATTCGCACAGTCGGTATATAGGATTATAGCGTATCCTGCAGAATTGAGAACTTCAAAACTTCCGAACTAAAATCGAATCTCCCTACCCTACAAAAAAATAGCTGCCAAATGATGGCAGCTATTTTTTTCTATTACAAAGAAGAAGCAAACTTATTCTTCATCGTCAAATTCTAACTCATTACGGTTAGCCATCAGCAATTCATATTCTTCTTTTGAGCCTACTACAATATTGTCGTAGTCGCGGATACCCGTACCGGCAGGTATGAGGTTACCGGTGATAACGTTTTCTTTCAAGCCCATCAAATGATCGCTCTTACCGGTGATGGCAGCGGTAGAAAGCACTTTGGTGGTTTCTTGGAAGGAAGCCGCAGAAATCCAGCTTTGTGTACCCAACGATGCTTTGGTAATACCCAACAACATGGGTGTAGAAGTAGCCGGATTGGCATCTCTATACTCTACGAGTTTCTTATCGCTACGGCGCAGGTTACTGTTTTCGTCACGCAACTCACGCAGGGTAACAATTTGTCCCGGATGCAAGCTGTCTGAATCTCCTTTTTCGGTTACTACTTTCTTGTCGTAAATCCAGTCGTTTTCCTCCATGAATTCAAACTTATCTACCGTATCGTCTTCCAAGAATTTGGTATCTCCCGGATCTACGATTGATACCTTACGCATCATTTGACGAACGATTACTTCAATGTGTTTGTCGTTTATCTTCACCCCTTGCAAACGATATACTTCTTGTATTTCATTCACGAGGTATTCTTGCACGGCAAAAGGTCCTTTGATAGAAAGTATATCATTCGGAGTGATGGAGCCATCCGACAATGCCGTACCGGCTTTCACAAAGTCACCGTCTTGCACCATGATGTGGCGGGTCAACGGAACAAGGTATTTCTTCAACAATCCTTCACGGCTTTCTACCATGATTTCGCGGTTACCACGTTTGATGTTACCAAAGCTTACCACACCATCTACTTCGGCTACTACAGCAGGGTTAGATGGGTTACGGGCTTCAAACAATTCGGTAACTCGTGGAAGACCCCCTGTGATATCTCGGCTACGACCCATCACGCGTGGTATCTTCACAATTACCTGTCCGTTGTGCACCTTATCGTCGGCATCTACTACAATGTGTGAGCCTACCGGTAAGTTGTAAGATTTTTCTGTTTTATCGGCAATAACGATGCTTGGTATTTTCGCTTTATCCTTGGTTTCGATAACCACTTTTTCGCGGTGTCCGGTTTGTTCATCGGCTTCTTCACGGTAGGTAACGCCTTCGATAACATTATCAAAACGCACGGTACCGGTAACTTCAGAAATAATCACCGCATTGAACGGATCCCAAGTACAGATTACATCACCTTTCTTCACTTTCTGATTGTTCTTCACTTTCAGGTTAGAACCATAAGGGATGTTATGCGTTATCAACAAGCGGTCATTGGCTACATCTACAATACGCATTTCACCGGTACGCCCGATAACGATGGTTTGTTTTTGTCCTTCAGAGTCGGTGTATTCGGTAGTACGCAATCCGTCAAACTGAATGCTTCCGTCGAATTTGGCAACCAACTGCGAGTCGATAGCCGACGAACCGGCAACCCCACCCACGTGGAAGGTACGTAGTGTCAACTGTGTACCCGGCTCACCAATGGACTGTGCAGCAATGATACCTACGGCGTCACCTTTTTGGGCCATATAGCCGGTCGCCAAGTTTTTACCATAGCACTTAGCACAAACGCCGCGGTGTGCTTCACAAGTCAATACCGAGCGAATCTCAACGGTGTCAATAGCACTTTCTTCAATTTCTTTGGCAATGTCTTCGGTGATTTCTTCACCGGCGCGAGCCAAGAGTTTGTCGGTTATTGGGTCGTAAACATCATGCAAGGAAGTACGTCCCAACAAACGATCGTACAAGGATTCTACGATGTCTTCATTATCTTTCAACGCACTAGTGGCAATACCTCTCAGGGTGCCGCAGTCTTCTTCGTTGATGACTACATCTTGTGCCACATCCACCAAACGACGAGTTAGATAACCGGCATCGGCAGTTTTAAGGGCGGTATCCGCAAGACCTTTACGAGCACCGTGCGTAGAGATAAAGTATTCTAATACCGAAAGACCGGTTTTAAAGTTGGAAAGGATGGGGTTTTCAATAATTTCAGAACCGGTAGAACCCGAACGGCGCGGCTTAGCCATCAAACCTCTCAAGCCAGCCAACTGTTTTACCTGTTGTTTGCTACCACGCGCACCGGAATCCAACATCATGTACACCGAGTTAAATCCTTGCTTATCGTTAGACATGTCGCGGATAAGCGTTTCGGTAACACGGGTATCCACACGCGACCAAATATCGATGATTTGGTTGTAGCGTTCGTTGTTGGTGATAAGCCCCATGTTGTAGTTGTCCCATACTTCATCCACATCTGCTTGTGCTGATTGTATGAGTTCTTCTTTCACATCCGGAATGGTAAGGTCGTTGATGTTGAAGGAAAGTCCACCTCGGAAGGCAGTACGGAAACCAAGTGTTTTGATATCATCCAAGAACTGAACAGTTTTGGGGATACCGGCGTATTTCAGAATATCACCAATGATTTCACGTAGTGATTTTTTGGTGAGCAAGGCATTCACAAAGCCCATTTCTTTGGGCACATATTGGTTAAAGATGACACGACCGACGGTAGTCTCAATCAGTTGGTTTTTGAGGCTGCCATCTTTTTGGCGTACATCTGTTTTTACTTTTATCCAAGCATGAAGCGCTACTTTGTTTTCGTTGTAGGCAATCATTACTTCTTCAGCAGAGTAAAACGCCATACCTTCTCCTAGCACCACTTCATCAGCCATGGTCTTTTTACCCTTAGAAATATAGTACAGACCCAATACCATGTCTTGTGAAGGCAGGGTAATAGGTGTACCATTTTGCGGGTTCAAGATATTGTGCGAAGCCAACATCAATAGCTGTGCTTCCAATATGGCTGCGTGGCTCAACGGCACGTGCACCGCCATTTGGTCACCATCAAAGTCGGCGTTGAACGCAGAACATACCAATGGGTGTAGTTGAATCGCTTTTCCTTCAATCAATTTCGGCTGGAAGGCTTGTATCGAAAGACGGTGTAGCGTTGGGGCACGGTTGAGGAGAACCGGATGTCCTTTCAATACGTTTTCTAAAATATCCCAAACAACGGCTTCTTTTCTTTCTACTAACTTCTTGGCAGACTTAACGGTTTTTACAATACCTCTTTCTATCAGCTTACGAATGATAAATGGTTTGAACAGTTCCGCAGCCATATCCTTCGGCAAACCACATTCATGCAACTTCATTTCAGGACCTACCACGATAACCGAACGACCGGAATAGTCCACACGTTTACCCAATAAGTTTTGGCGGAAACGACCTTGCTTTCCTTTCAGCACATCCGAAAGCGATTTCAATGCACGACCTCCTTCTGCTTTTACCGCGTTGGACTTGCGAGAGTTGTCAAACAATGAGTCAACCGCTTCTTGCAGCATACGTTTTTCATTGCGCAAGATTACTTCCGGAGCTTTAATTTCAATGAGGCGTTTCAAACGATTGTTACGAATAATAACACGACGGTACAAATCGTTCAAATCAGAAGAAGCGAAACGACCACCATCCAATGGCACTAAGGGGCGCAACTCCGGTGGAATAACGGGAATGTACTGCATCACCATCCATTCCATTTTATTTTCTACGCGTGTATTCGCTTCACGGAAGGCTTCTACCACACTCAAGCGTTTCAATGCTTCTTGTTTCCTTTGTTGCGATGTTTCGTTAGCAGCAGCGTTACGAAGCACATACGATAGTTGGTCCAAATCTATTCGGCTCAACATGGTGTGAACCGCTTCAGCACCCATCTTCGCAATGAATTTATTCGGGTCTTCATCCGGCAAATACTGGTTTTCTCTGGAGATAGTTTCCATGATTTCCAAGTATTCGTCTTCTGATATCAACTGCAGTTCGGTTTTCTCAGAGTCTTTCAAGTTCAGTTTCTGACGGATTAACTCTTCCGCTTCACCGGCTTGAATGACCACATAACGCTCATAATAAACGATGCTCTCCAACTTCTTTGAAGAGGTTCCCAACAAATAACCAATCTTGTTAGGCAGCGATTTGAAGTACCAAATATGCACAATCGGAACCACCAATTTGATGTGTCCCATACGCTCACGACGTACTTTCTTTTCGGTTACTTCCACACCACAACGGTCGCACACGATACCCTTGTAGCGAATGCGTTTGTACTTGCCGCAGTAACATTCATAATCCTTTACAGGTCCAAATATTTTTTCGCAAAACAACCCATCGCGCTCCGGCTTGTAGGTACGATAGTTGATGGTTTCGGGCTTCAGTACTTCACCATAAGAGCGGTCTAAAATACCATCAGGAGATGCAAGGCTGATGGTGATTTTTCCAAAACCCGGTTTCGGGCGATTTTCTTTTTTTATTGCCATAGCAAAAAATAAGTATTTTAATTTTTTTATTGTCCGAGCGTAATTGCTGCTATTAAGCTTTTACGGCGTTAGCACCATTCATCGTTCGGTATTTCTATTATACTTCTTTTGAAGAAGCCTAATTGTGTAAATAAAGAACAAACCGTTTTTTAAAGCAGTTTGTTCTTTATTCCTTATTCAAATTTCAATTCAAGACCCAAGCCTCTCAACTCATTCACCAATACGTTGAATGATTCAGGAATACCGGCTTTTGGCACGTTATCACCTTTCACGATAGATTCATACGTTTTCGCACGACCCACGATATCATCTGATTTCAAAGTCAATAGCTCTTGAAGGATGTTAGATGCACCGTAAGCTTCGAGTGCCCACACCTCCATTTCACCAAAACGTTGACCACCGAATTGTGCTTTACCACCCAGCGGTTGTTGTGTGATGAGCGAGTAAGGACCGATAGAACGAGCGTGCATTTTATCATCCACCATGTGGTGTAGTTTAATCATGTAAATGATACCTACAGTTGCTTTTTGGTGGAAGCGTTCACCAGTTTCACCATCGTACAAGTATGTGTGTCCAAAGGTGGGCAGTTCTGCTTTTTGAATCAAGTCGCCGATTTCTTCTACCGATGCACCGTCAAAAATAGGAGTGGCAAATTTCAATCCCAGCTTTTCGCCGGCCCATCCCAATACGGTTTCGTATATCTGACCAAGGTTCATACGAGAAGGTACCCCAAGTGGATTCAGTACGATATCTACCGGTGTACCGTCTTCTAAGAACGGCATGTCTTCTTGGCGTACGATACGGGCTACAATACCTTTGTTACCGTGGCGACCCGCCATCTTATCCCCTACTTTCAGTTTACGTTTAGAAGCCAAATATACTTTGGCGAGTTTCAACACGCCTGCCGGTAACTCATCACCTATCGAAAGGTTGAATTTCTCTCTTTTGTAACGGCCTAATTCTTCGTTGAACTTGATGTTGTAGTTATGCAGCAACTGGTTGATGGCGTCATCGGTATCGGCATCGCCCGTCCATCCCAATGGATTCACATTAGCATAGTCAATAGCACCCAGTGTCTTACTGTTAAACTTGCCGCCTTTAGCAATAATCGGCTCGCCAAAATTGTTGGTAATACCTTGTGATGTTTTGTCTTTCAACAATACGTTGAGCTTTTCCATCAACAAGGATTTCAAATCATCCAAGTTTTTCTCGTGTACTTTTTCGATTTTCTCTAATTGTACTTTCTCACGAGCTTTAGCGTTTTTATCTTTTTTAGCGCGTTGGAAGAGTTCTTTGTGAATAACGATACCTTCCGTTCCGGATGGTGCTTTCAACGAAGCATCTTTTGCATCACCGGCTTTGTCACCAAAGATGGCACGCAATAATTTTTCTTCCGGTGTTGGGTCGGTTTCACCTTTCGGGGTGATTTTACCAATCAAGATGTCGCCTTCGCCCACATGTGCACCGATGCGAATGATACCATTTTCATCGAGGTCTTTGGTAGCTTCTTCAGAGATATTTGGAATATCCGGAGTTAGTTCCTCTTCACCCAGTTTGGTATCCCGTACTTCCAATTCATATTCGTCGATGTGTACCGATGTAAACAAATCTTCTCGTACTACTTTTTCGTTGATTACGATGGCATCCTCAAAGTTGTATCCCTTCCAAGGCATGAAAGCCACTTTTAGGTTTCTACCCAATGCCAACTCGCCATTTTGAGTTGCATATCCTTCTGTAAGGAAATCGCCTACCGTTACTTTATCACCTCTTCTTACCGCTGGTTTCAACGTGATAGAAGTGCTTTGGTTGGTCTTTTTATATTTGGTCAGTTTGTACACTTTCAAGTCGTCTTCGAAAGATACCAAGCGGTCTCTGTCGTTACGATTGTAGCGTACATGTATTTCATTGGCGTCTACGTATTCCACCACACCATTTCCTTCAGCATGTATTTGAATACGGGCATCACGGGCGGCTTTGCCTTCCAAACCGGTACCTACTATCGGCACCTGAGGACGAATCAACGGTACAGCTTGACGCTGCATGTTCGAGCCCATCAAGGCACGGTTGGCATCATCATGCTCTAAGAACGGAATTAACGATGCTGATAAGCCTACAATTTGGTTCGGCGCTACGTCCATGTACTCTACTTCATGAGGTTCGAGTATTGGGAAGTCGCCGGTCTGACGAGATTTAATTTTTTCTTCTACAAACTTACCGTGGTCATCCAATGGTACGTTTGCCTGAGCGATTTTAGCTTCATCTTCTTCTTCGGCACTGAGGAAGTATTGATGTTTCAAATCCACCTTGCCTTCTTTTACTTTACGATATGGTGTTTCGATAAAGCCCATATCGTTGATTTGTGCGTGTACACAAAGTGTGGAGATAAGCCCAATGTTCGGACCTTCCGGAGTTTCGATAGTACACAAACGACCATAGTGTGAGTAGTGTACGTCACGTACTTCAAAGCCGGCACGCTCCCTACTCAAACCACCTGGTCCGAGTGCTGAGATACGGCGCTTGTGCGTAATCTCAGAGAGAGGGTTGGTTTGGTCAAGGAATTGAGATAGCTGCGAGGTACCAAAGAAGGAGTTAATAACCGAAGAAAGGGTACGGGCATTAATCAAATCAATAGGCGTGAACACCTCATTGTCGCGCACATTCATGCGTTCCCGGATGGTACGTGCCATACGTGCCAACCCTACACCAAATTGAGCGAATAACTGCTCTCCTACGGTGCGCACTCTACGGTTGCTCAAGTGGTCGATATCATCTATCTCTGCTTTACCATTGGTAAGATGTACTAAGTACGAAATGATAGAGATAATATCTTGCTTGGTTAATACCGACTTGGTAAGCGGGAAATCAAGGTTGAGTTTACGATTGATTTTATAACGACCCACTTCTCCCAAATCGTAACGTTTATCTGAGAAGAAAAGTTTGTCAATAATACCTCTCGCAGTTTCATCATCAGGGGCATCACTACCACGCAACTGGCGATAGATGTGTTGTACCGCTTCCAGTTCAGAGTTAGAGGTATCTTTGTTTAAGGTATTATAGATGATCGAATAGTCGCCACTCACTTCTTCTTTTTGAAGGAATATGGTTTGAATACCCATTTCCATAATCATCGAAGCATTTTCTTCATCAAGAATATTATCGCGATCTAATACTATTTCATTACGCTCGATGGTTACTACTTCACCGGTATCTTCATCTACGAAGTCTTCCGTCCAACTGCGTAATACACGTGCAGCCAAACGACGGCCGATGTGTTGTGAAAGTGTTTTCTTATCTACTTTCACTTCATCCGCCATACCAAATAGCTCTAGGATATCTTTATCCGTCTCGTAACCTATGGCACGCAACAACGTTGTTACAGGGAATTTTTTCTTACGATCGATGTAGGCATACATGATATTGTTGATATCAGTAGCGAACTCCATCCATGCGCCTTTAAAAGGAATAACGCGAGCAGAATAAATTTTGGTTCCGTTAGGGTGTACACTTTGTCCAAAGAATACCCCTGGTGAGCGATGTAATTGGGACACTACCACACGCTCAGCACCGTTAATTACAAAGGTACCACGGGGAGTCATGTAAGGGATATTACCTAAGAACACATCCTGAACGATCGTTTCAAAGTCAACGTGTTCTTCATCATTACAGCTCAGTTTCAGCTTAGCTTTCAAGGGTACTGAGTAGGTAAGACCACGATCCATACATTCATCTATCGTGTAGCGAGGCGGATCTACGAAGTAGTCCAAAAACTCCAATACAAAGATGTTTCGAGTGTCTGTAATAGGAAAATTCTCATTAAACACATTAAACAAGCCTTCGTTGTTACGCTTGTCCGGTGTTGTTTCCAATTGAAAGAAATCCTTGAACGATTGCAACTGTATCGCCAATAAATCCGGTGTTTCTGCTACATCATGTAACTTTCCGAAATTATGACGACCTGTAGCCGTCTTTTTTTTAGGTATAGCCATAGTATTTTATTACTCCTTTTTTACAAACGACAAAACCCCACACGAAAGGCCCTGCCTAAGGTGTAGGTTCATTTTTATTATTACTAAAATAAATTCAATAAGATTTTGTGCACAGCCGGTTCCCCAAAAGGGAGTGCAAATATAGAAAGAATTAGACTAAATATCAAAAAATATTCCAAAAAACGGTTTGTTAATAAAAATTGTTTTTTGCTTTTGCAAGAAATTGGAAATTCATTTTATGGCAATTACGATTACCTTTAGCCGTCAATAGAGATATATGTCTGGTATAAATGTACTTAAGATACTAAACACGGAATACCTAACGCATAATGTAAAACGATTTGTGGTTGAAAAACCCAAAGATTGGAGCTATACTCCCGGGCAAGCCACACATCTTGCCGTGAACCTTCCCGGATGGGAGGATCAATGGCGACCCTTTACTTTTACTTCATTAAATGATTGGGAATATATAGAATTTATCATCAAAATTTACGATGCTCATGATGGGGTTACAAAACAATTGGGTAAACTAAATGCAGGGGCGACGATTTTGATGAAAGATGTGTTCGGCACGATTACTTATCGCGGGCCAGGCATCTTTTTAGCAGGTGGTGCAGGCATTACGCCATTCATAGCCATCTTCAGAGCATTATTTTTTAGTGGCAATATGCGCAATGTAGGATTGATATATTCCAACCACTACCACGAAGATGTGATTTTGCACCAAGAACTCTCGCAAATGTTAGGTAATGCCTACGCCAATGTGTTCACCAAAGAAGGAGTAGTGGGCTTTGCAGAAAAACGTATTGATCGCAAGTTTTTAATAGAAACCATTCGTGATTTCGACTCTCGATTTTATGTTTGTGGACCAACCGATTTTGTAACGGATATTACGGGCTATCTTACCGAATTGGGTGCCAAAACGTCTTCTATCATTGTGTGATCCTAGGTACGATAAATACCAGAATCACTCATTATAATAGGTTGTAATTAATGTAAAATTCCAATCTCCAATTTTCGCATCATCATACTCTAGAACGCGGTCAATGGTAATAACAAGAAGTGCTGTCGAAATTACCCATTAGCATTGGTGAAGAATACTTAATTTTAAGGTATCGTTTGAACGAAATAGGGGGCGACATGCGAAACGATATTCAACTTCCACCCAGTTTTTCCGGTACGGCTCAGCTCATACTATACCTTCGATACGGCGATCCACGAAAGTCTGGATGGGCGCAGCGTTGGATGACGGATTGGGCTGTTCAAAAACAATTTGATTGGTTTCCAAGTGCCCAATTATACTTGCACCAACAGTTTAAAATTGCGCTCGAAAAAGCTTTCAAAAAAATAGAGTTGCTAGGGCTACAATACGAAATTGGTCAAGTGGTAAAATGTCACCAAATAACTTCAGACAGCAATAACGTATTATCCGTGCATGCTTGGGGAGCTGGAATAGACATCTTACCAAGATCTTCGTTCAACCCTACTGCACAGTGGAGCGATGCCTTTATACAAGTGATAGAAGAGTATCAAATATGGTGTGGACAAATGGCTCCCCATCACACCAACAAGGCACACCAATTCTGCATGGTACTTCCGGAAAGACACCCCAGCTATTGAGTGCAATAGAAAGCTATTTACTGCTCATCGGATAACCTTTATCAATCCAGTCTTTTTTAAGATTGTTGGGTAAATTGAGTAATTTATAATTGGTAAAAGAAAGCTCACTTAGCAGGCTCAAAGCAGGGCGAATGTTGGGACAATTCTTAAAAGGGCAACATCCACAATATACAACAATAGGTGTATTCTTGGGAAGACGCCTAATAATACCACGCATCTTTTGAATGTTTTGAGGTTCACTCCCCTCTCCTATGGGGATGGCTCCTTTTATCACCCCCGAAGGTCCGATATCATAAATGTAAATCGAAGTAGGATTGTCTTTAATAATTTTTGCCAATGCAGCCGGCTGCATCAATTGTGCTTCCGTCCAATTATCTTTTTCCTGTGCGGTTGCAGACTTTTGGAAGGATATATTAAAACATAAAGAAAGGCATAAAATGCTTACGAGCCCGATGGTGGTCCTTGTTTTCATGTCGAACAATAAAATTGGGTATAAAAATACGAATCTGAATCAATATGCCCATGATGTGTAAACTAAAGTAGTTGTTACTAAACCCAAAACTCAAATTGGAACTATATCGCAATAGTAAAAACTGCCACCGTATGGTGGCAGTTGTACAAAAAATGAAATAGGTAAAAGGAATTAACCGTTGAATACTTTTTTCAAATTGATATTGCGTTGTTTAGCAACAGCAAGCGGTTCGCGCAATTGACCCAATGCAGAAAATGTAGCCTTCACCACATTGTGAGGGTTAGCAGAACCCAATGATTTGGATAGCACATCGGTAACTCCGGCAGCTTCTAATACAGCACGCATGCTACCTCCGGCAATTACACCGGTACCATGAGCTGCAGGTTTAATCAACACTTTTGCAGCACCTTCTTTGGCTAATTGATCATGCGGAATAGTGCCGTTCATTACCGGTACTTTGATTAAATTTTTCTTAGCATCATCAATACCTTTTGTAATAGCTTCTTGCACTTCTTTTGCTTTGCCAAGACCGTGACCTACTACACCTGCACCATTACCTACTACTACTAAAGCAGAGAAACTGAAGGCACGGCCGCCTTTTGTAGTTTTTACTACGCGGTTAATAGCTACTACTTTTTCTTGTAATTCTAAATCGTTTGCTTTGATACGATTAAATTTATTTGTCGCCATCTTATTTTGAATAAAACAGAAGGAAAGGTGTTTGACGACCGGAGGCTTCTGTTGGAATTGTTATTTGTTAATAAATATTAGTTTTCGCTGCGGTTCAGATAAATTAGAATTTCAATCCACCTTCACGAGCACCGTCAGCTATAGCTTTCACACGACCATGAAATAAATATCCACCACGATCAAACACACAATATTCAAGACCAAGTGCCAATGCTTTGGCTGCAATTGCTTTACCTACTGCAACAGATAGCTCTGACTTAGTGCCCTTAACAGCTGCCAAATCCTTTTGTCTGGAATTTGCGGATGCTAAAGTAGTGCCGGTAGCATCATCAATTAATTGCACATAAATATCTTTATTGCTGCGAAAAACCGATAAGCGGGGTTTTACAGCAGTACCTGCCACCTTGCTACGTATTCTCCAACGTAGTTTCTGACGACGTAATGTTTTTTGATTTGTTGCCATTTTAATTACATTTTTACGGGCTTCTTATGATGTTCAATAAGAGCTACCGAGATTTTTTGGAGTGCAAATGTAAACAATGTTTTTTAATAAATCCGTTTTTTGAGTATTATTTTTAAAAAGAATGTGCCATGCAATGGTTGTAATAGGCACTTTTACTTAGGTGATGTTTATATGGTCATGCAATTTTTTTCTTAAAAACACAGGAGAATGTGTTGTTGCCAACATAGGTAAGGAGACATATTTCCTTTCTCCCAACAACAATCCCCGCCATTGACATGACAGGGATTGAGGTTTAATTGAATTGCAAGTCGATTATACCACTATCTCTCTTTGGGTATTACTTGCAACTTTATGCTTTGTGTTTCATTTTGGCTTCTCATATTGATATAGTATGTAGCCGCAGGTAGGTTTAGGTTTGAAAGGGTAAGATTAGTGTTACCTTTAGTATTTACTGTTTGGCTCCAGTATAGCTTTCCATCTGTGGTGATAATATCAATTGTAACATTTGCTTGCTTAAACATTGTTGCATAAATATTGATTAGCTTACCATCATTTGGATTGGGATATACGGTGGCTACATCTGATTCATTGGTTCCAATTTTCACAAAGCGTATGGGCGCCATGGTTTGATTGCCGGATGTTTCTATGGCTGTCAAACGATAATACACAATCCCTTTACCGGGGTTATCATCTATCATCTGATATTCATTGCGACTATTATTATTAGCACTCTGTTTTTGATTTCCCACGAATACCCAATTTCCTGCATCCATACTTCTTTCTATCCTATAATGGCTCACGTCTTTTTCATTTTCTACCATCCACTTCAACAATACAGTATTGTCTTGTTGTAAGCTGGCGTCAAACGTTATGAGCTTTATTGATAACGGTGGTAAGGTACCTCCATTAAACGGATGAATATTAGTTATGCTCCATTTGCCGCTTGCATCTTTTGAGCGAACATATAATACATGGGCTCCGTTATTGAGTGATGTCATGCTTACGTTAAAACTCAAGTTCATCAAATTGGAAGAATACGGCGGTATGAGCGGTACACTAGTAGCGTTGCCAAAGCCAGGGTCGGTATCTACAAAATATTCCACTTGCGTGATATTGCTAATAGAATCTGGATTAGGGAATAGGGGCTGTACTTTTGCAAAAGTGAGGCTATTAGTCTGACTCCATTTGCCAACAGAATCACGGGAGCGAATATATAAGGTGTGTACCCCATTGGCGAGTGTAGCCACGTTGACGTTTACAACCATATTGTTCAAGTTGGTTGCCGGCGTAACTGGAATATTGATACCATTTCCAAAGCCCGGGTCGGAATCATAATAGTATTCCATCTTGTTGATGTTGGTAATGCTATTGGGATTCCCGAGTGGTAATTGGATTCTTGAAAAAGTCAATGAATTAGTCATACTCCATTTGCCCATTGAATCTCGGGAGCGGATGTACAAGGTGTGTAGTCCTCCCGTCAAAGAAGCTACGTTTACATTCACCAACATGCCATTAATATTCGTTGATGCCGTAACCGGAATATTCGTGCCATTTCCGTAGCCTGGGTCGGTATCGTAGAAATATTCCATCTTGTTGATGTTGCTAATCGAATTCGGATTGCCTTGCACCGGTTGGTATTTTGCAAACACAAGGCTGTTCGTCATACTCCATTTACCCAATGAATCTCGGGAGCGGATGTACAAGGTGTGAAAACCGCCCGACAATGAGGCAACGTTTACATTCACCAACATGCCATTGATATTCGTTGATGCCGTAACCGGAATGTTCGTACCATTTCCATAACCCGGATCGGTATCGTAGAAATATTCCATCTTGTTGATGTTGCTAATCGAATTCGGATTGCCTTGCACCGGTTGGTATTTAGCAAACACAAGGCTGTTCGTCATACTCCATTTGCCCATTGAATCTCTGGAGCGGATGTACAAGGTGTGAAAACCACCCGACAAAGAAGCTACGTTTACATTCACCAACATGCTATTGATATTCGTTGATGCCGTAACCGGAATATTCGTGCCATTCCCATAGCCTGGGTCGGTATCGTAGAAATATTCCATCTTGTTGATGTTGGTTAGCGCATTCGGATTGCCTTGCACCGGTTGGTATTTAGCAAACACAAGGCTGTTCGTCATACTCCATTTGCCATTGGCATCTTTGGTACGAATAAACAAAGTATGCATACCGTTAGATATATTGGAAGTGTTCGCATTCACCAATAAGGAACTAATATTACTTGCCGGAGTATTGATAGTAATGGCATTGCCATTACCATAGCCCGGGTCGGAGTCATAAAAATACTCGCCACTTACGATGTTAGTTTGTGCATGAGAAACATCACACAAACTACTGACCACCATCCATAGAGCAGCAATATAAAAACCAATCTGTTTCATACGTATCGGTTTAAAAAGTGAAACAAAAAAGGTTTATTAGTCGTTGCTACGAGTGCTGATGGTTACAGGTAATGTATTGGTAACGGTAGTGGCAGGAGCCGAAAGTGAGTATATAGTTGGAACCGGAGGAATACCACTTAACTTATAAGGGTCTGGACCGCCAAAGATACCTACATCAACTCCATTGAAACCAGCACCAATTCCCGGGCCGGTTGGGCTTAATGTATAACGAGTCTCCGTACCGGTAGTGTAATGAGCAAACAGTGTAGCAGTACCCACATTTTGCTGGTTGTTATTCGCGTTGCCAAATTGTGTGCTGGTGCCAATATTATTAAAGTAAACACAGTTATTTGGTGTAAACGAACCCGTAATCATGATATTATTATTCACTTGAAAATTGTAACAATTCATACCGGATGAGGAGCCGACAAAAACATTGTTCTGTGCGAACCCGGACAAGTCGTTAGGCAAACCAATAGTTGAATTGTAGAAAATGTTGTTTTGGAAATTAATGTTTGTGCTAACGGATGGAGAATAATAAGTGACCGCTGCATTATAAAAGAAATTTTGACGAACATCAATATTATTCAATACTCCCGTGTAGAAGTACAAGTAATATGACCAAAAACTATTTCTTTTGAGTGTGATGGAAGAATCATAAAGATATACATAGCTGCTAAATACTACTCCCATAACGGTAGAGCCGGCACTGCCTGCTAAAAAAGAGAAGGTACTTATTTTAGATTCATTCGTATCTGCCTGCAAGGTGGTATTGCCAACAAATGCTGGGCTTGGTGTTTCAAAATAACCATTACCAATTATGGTCAATTTTTTGGAGAGGCTTACAGCACCATAACTTGACGAAGAAGGCTCTACATAAATAGTGTCGCCGGCAGAGGCTGCTGCTATGGCTGAACTTAACGATGTGTAGTTAGCATTAATACCACTGCGGTTGTTGACACGTAACTTTGCTGCGAAAATTTGTGTTGTTCCCATTAGGAAAACCAACAAAAGGAGTAATGTCTTTTTCATGTTACAAAAATTTAGATAGTAAAATTACCCTAGCATTCCTTGAAATACAATACCCGATAATGGGTATTTTTTCTACGTACCAGCACGGATAAAAGACAGTCATATAAAACGGAAATAGTGTTCTTGATAAGGTCGGAAATGCAGCACCCATAATTGAAACTGTAACACACACTCACTTGTTGACAGGAAGAAACACGCTTCAAAATAGCAGCCTTTTATTGCCCAATGTATTCCTGAAATTATACGAAAGAGCAGCTATTTTTTTATTAAACATTGGTATAACTTTACCGCGTCATGATGATTGAAGTTCTGAAATCTAAAATACACCGGGTAAAAATTACGGAAGCCAACCTGCATTATATTGGGAGCATTACCATAGATGAGAACCTGATGAAAGCCGCCAACTTAATAGAAGGTGAAAAGGTACAGATTGTAAACATTGATAATGGCGAACGATTGGAAACTTACGTCATCAAAGGCACACGTGGCTCCGGCATTATTTGCATGAACGGGCCTGCTGCTCGAAAAGTGTCTGTGGGCGATACTATCATTGTTATCGGCTATGCTCATATGGATTTCGAAGAAGCCAAAAAATTTAAGCCCTCCATCATTTTTCCCAAAAAAGATAATAAGCTCTGATGCGTATTAAAAAGACGCTCACTACCCTATTGCAATATGGCTTCTTCTTTGGATTAGCGGCTGCACTTCTCTATTGGCAATATGGTAAATTGACAGAAGAGGACAAAGCACAAATAGCCGTTGCCTTTACACAAGTAAACGTTCGTTTGTGGTTGGCAATTCCGGTTGTGTTGGTAGGTTTTTTATCGCATTATTTTCGCGCCCTTCGTTGGAAACTGCTCTTAAAACCGCTGCAATTAACGCCTCGCACTTTCAACATTACGTTAGCGGTACTCATTGGCTATCTGGTCAATTTGCTTTTGCCTCGTATGGGAGAGGTAGCACGTTGCAGTATTTTGGCCAAATACGAAAATGAACCCGTAGATAAGATAGTCGGTACTATAGTAGCCGAGCGCTCGTTTGACATGATTTGCCTGATGATCATCACCCTTATTACCTACTTGGTGCAAATGGAGGTGGCGAATAATTACATTGCTTCACAAAGTGCGCAACTGCACTTATCCGGGAAGGCTATCATTGGATTGGTGGTAGTGTTGGTAGTATTGGCAGGGCTTGTAGTATTTGTGTATCGTCGTTCCCGATCCACAAAATTAGGTGCCATCATCAAAGGGCTTGGTGAAGGGATTGTGTCCATTTTCAAAATGAAAAACTGGGGGTTGTTTCTATTATACACAGCACTCATTTGGTTCTGCTACTTATCTTTAATTGTTATCGGGTACAAAGCCATCGTTGCCACCGAGCATTTAGGTTGGACAGAAGCGCTTTCAGTATTGGTATTTGGCAGCGTAGGTATGATAGCAACTCCCGGCGGCATCGGAGCGTACCCCATTGCTGTACAAGGTGTGTTGACCAGTTTGTATGATATCAACAAAAATTTTGCTCTAGCCTATGGATGGATTTCTTGGTTGGCGCAAACCCTTACCATTTTAGTATTAGGCATTCTATCACTCGTATTACTCCCTCTTTACAATTCAAAGAAATGAATCAAAAAGCCCAATGGATATCGGATAAAATAGTGTCTCGAGAAGCACTCCTTCACAAAGCTAATATGTGGCGGCACATGGGCAAAAGAATAGTGTTTACCAATGGCTGTTTTGACATTTTGCACCATGGGCATCTAAGCTATTTGGCGGCAGCAGCCAGCTTGGGAAACATCCTCATTGTTGGCGTTAACACAGATGCTTCTGTACGAAAATTAAAAGGAGAGGAGCGCCCTTTGACACATGAAAATGATCGCGCCTTTCAACTTGCTTCGATGTTGGTGGTAGATGGGGTGTGCCTTTTTAATGAAGATACTCCGTTAGACCTGATAAAAACCATTCGTCCGGATGTGTTGGCGAAGGGAGGCGACTATACTATCGATACCATTGTAGGGGCTGATTTCGTTCAGTCTTATGGTGGGCAGATAGCTATCATCCCTTTTGTAAAAGGGTACTCCACTACCGGCATTATTGAGCGCATTAAAACGTTGTAGCTACTGTAATAATTCCGTCATTGGAAGTTATCCAGCTACAGTTCGCCCAGCCCAATCGTTTCGTGCAATTCCGGCACCATTACATCGTTGAATCCCTTTTTCAAGAGCCGTTGTTTTAGCTCATCTTGTACCTCGGGTTCACCATGTACTAATATCAGCTTCCTTACTTGACGAGCATCTTGGCAAGCCAACCATTGACACAGATCTTCATAATCGCCATGTGCACTTAAGGTGCTGATGGCTGCTATTTCCGCTTTCACTTCATAAGGCTCACCGTAAATCGTTACCTTTTCGGCACCGGCACGCAAGCGCCCGCCCAACGAGTTGGGTTCGCAATATCCTACAAACAAGATGGTGTTTCTTGCTTCATCAATATTGTTTTTGATATGGTGCTTTACTCTTCCGGCTTCTGCCATACCGGATGCAGATATGATTACTAAAGCGTCATTTATTTTGTTCAACGATTTAGAGTCTTCAACCCCATTGGTGAATCGTAATTTTTTAAAACTGAAAACATCTTTATCCTTTTTCAATAGTTGTTGTACCTCTCTATTAAAACATTCGGGATGCCCTTTTACCACTTGTGTAATCTTGGTTGAAAGGGGGCTATCCACTACATAATCCAAAGGTGGCAAGTGTCCCTCTTCTTCCAATTCATTTAAAATATAAAGTAGCTCTTGCGTGCGACCCAGGCTAAATGCAGGTATGATGAGCTTACCTTTTTTTATCAAGCAGGTATGAACAATATGGTTGAAGATTTCCTTTTTGGCATCTACGGCAGTTGGGTGTAGTTTGTTTCCATAGGTCGATTCCATGATGATATAATCTGCTTGCGGAAATACATCCGGTGAGCGAAGAATGGTGTCTCTATACCGACCGATATCACCGCTAAAAGTGAGGGATACCTGCTTGCCGTTTTCTTTTAATCGTAGATTAATAGCTGCACTTCCGAGTATATGCCCACTGTCGGAATACATCAATTCGATACCCTCATCAACCGGTATCCATGTGTTGTAAGGATATGGCAATAGTAATGGGAATACGTTTTCAGCATCCACTACGGTGTACAATGGCTCTTGTAATTCTTTATGCTCTCGGGATCTGTACTGGTTGGTATATTGCACATCGGCTTCTTGAATATTGGCTGAGTCTGTCAACAATAACTTGATGAGTGCTTCGCTGGCATCAGTGCAATATATCTTTCCGCTATACCCATCCTTCACTAATTTGGGCAACAATCCTATATGGTCAATATGTGCGTGCGAGATAAAAACATAGTCAATCTCAGATGGCTCGAAACCCCATTCGCTATTGAGTAAATAGGTTTCTCTTCCCATCCCTTGAAACAAGCCACAGTCTAATAAAATCTTTTTGTTACCAACATGAATGAGGTGTTTGGAACCGGTTACCATTCGTGCTGCTCCATGAAACGAAATTTTCATTTGCAATGTGTATTTAGCTTAGTAAGTTAGTCAATATTTTCAAGAGATGTTTGTGCCTTTACGAACTATTTGCCATGCCTTCATCCGGAATGATAATACCTATTCACACTTCATCTTTTCATTCATAAAAAATGGGCAGCATCGTATGATGCCGCCCATGTATCATATAGATACTTTCTTGATTATTTAATCATTTTCTTCAAGGTCACTTCATCAATTTTTACAGGGTATTTGCTCCGTAATGTACGATTCCATTCTTTCTCTAAATAATCTTGATACTCTGCCACTACATAACCTTTGGCATCATCCAAAGATTTTTGAGTAGGTGTGTTGAAGACTTCTTCTGTTTTCACCACAGTATAGCTTCCGTCTTGGTTTTTGATTGCTTTGGTTAAAGTGCCTGCAATAATAGCGGCTTGAGGCACATCGGTAAATTTAGAAAACTCAAAACGTCCGGTTTGTACTTGTACTGCATCGGGTGCACCAGTAGTGTTTACTTCTTTGATAAAATCATCGTTCGAAAACTTCCTTCTACTCTCTAATAACTTCACACCTTTTTTCATCAATGCTTCGTCTTTGAAGCGATACACAGCTCCGTTGAAACCGGGATCCCATTGGTATTTGGCTTTGTTTTGTTCGTAGAAACTCTTCAATCCTAAGGTATCTCTCGAGGCTTTGGACCATACACTTCTATCCATCAATTCAAACAACATGATACCGTCACGATATTCTTTCATTAGGTATTTAAAGTCGGGATTATCATCTTCCAGTTTGTGCTCTTGAAAATCGTTTACCACTTTATCCACGTAGATTTTATAAACATCATTCATGCTTGTTTCTCTATTGCCCATTATTCTGCCACGTGTCAACATTTCCGCAAAGTCCATCATGTCTTTTTGGGTGTAGTTGGTTTGGTTGAGGGTAAAGAGTACTTTGTTCATCGAAGCAAAATCTTTAGCACTAAATACACCCGCATTCTTACCGGTATCCGGCAAGGTATTCACGCGGTCTTTCAACTCTTGCAAATGCGCAGGGTATTCTTTATAGCCATTGCTTTGTCTGATTTTGGCGAAATATGCTTCACGAGCTGCATGTGAGCGTGCATCTGTTTCAATTTTGCGCTTCAGCGAATTGCTTACAGAATCAAAAGGTTTCACAGGAAATTTTTCAATCAACTTGATAATATGATATCCATATTCGGTTTGAATGGGCTGCGAAATATCACCAGTTTTTTTCAATCCGAAAGCCGCATCCTCAAAATTGGGAACCATGCTTCCAACCGCAAATTGTAAAACACCACCATCATTAACGGTATATCTATCTTCCGAATATTGTTTCACCATCTGTTCGAAAGAAGCTCCATTCTTCAGCTCATTATATACCATTTCCACTTTCTTTTTGGCTTCTGCTTTCCCTTCGTCTCCTTTTGAAGGAGGTGTAGCAATAAGTATTTGTGCCACTTTTATTTCACCTCTTGCCGGGCGTGCATCTATTACTTTTACAATATCATAACCCAGTGGTGTGCGGAACGGTTTTGAGATTTTTCCCGGTTCGGTATTGTACACGGCATTCTCAAAAGAATAGAGGGTTTGCAACACAGTCATATAGCCAATGTCGCCGCCATTGTTTTTTGAGCCGGCATCATCAGAGTATAATTTGGCTAACGTAGCAAAGTCGGCTTTCTTTTTTGTAAGAGCATTGTAAATACTATCGATGCGCTTGTATCGGATAAGGGTATCTGCCGGTGCCATGTTAGATGGAGCAGAAATGAGTATGTGCGCAACATGCCTGTCTTCACGAGAGCGTTTATACGCTTCTTCCAATAGCTTGTCGCTTATTTGTCGGTCGGTGAGATAGTTTTTGGCTAATTGACGACGATAATTACTGAGTTCGCTTTGAATGGCCGGCATGGTATCCAGCTTCATCTGTTCTGCTTCATTTACTTTCATCTTAAAGAGAGCATACAAATCAATGTACTCTCTCAATGCTGTCTCAGACATATCAGCCTTTTGGTTGATGTTGTTCTTTTCATAGTTTCTTAAAAACTCTTGTTGCGTAACAGCATCTTTTCCGTACGTAAATAGTGTCTGTGCTTGACCGAATGAAGTAATCATGGTCATGGTAAGACAGCTAAGAACCAATTTTCGCATAAGGTAATCGATTTTAATATTTATTTTTTGGAGGAGGTTTTTTCTGCTTTTTTCCGCTCTGTAATATTGATAACGGTAGCAATATTAGAGTGGTCTAATCGTTTTCCTATGATGATTTTGTTTTCATCCAATAGGTATAATACAGGAGTGCTTCTCACATCATATTTCCCCCGGAAGTTAGAACTGTTGTCAGGGTCGTACACATTTATCCAATCCTTCAAATTGTATTTACGGACAGCGCTTTTCCATGTTTCCGGTGGGTCATCTGTCTTAATACCTAATATTTTTACACCCATTGCTTTCAGCTCTGCTTGATATGCGGAATCAATCTTAGGAACCTCACTCATACAATGTCCGCAGGTAGGTTCCCAAAAAACAAGTAGGGTATATTTTGATTTGATGTCGTATAAGCGCACCGGCTTATCAGAAGAGTCTTTCAATAATAAATCGGGAGCTAATTGACCAACTAGGTTGGGAGATTTCCGAAGGGCTTCTTCATAATATTTCGTCAACTGATCATTGTCCAACCAAAATGCATCCCCCTTCATGTGGTAGTTCATCACCATGTGCACAAACACGCGATCCATACCCATTATCTTACTTGTTTGAGCATTGTTGGTTATCCAGAACAAGGCATATTTAAAGAGCTCTGTTTTCTTGGGTATCCGTGCTAAAAATAGGTCGGCTTCTTTGATTATGCTATCTTCATAAGGGAAGCAAACTTTGTTGAAATATTCGTCTAATCGGGACTCAAAAATGGGGGTATGAATTAATCGGTCATCACGGAAATTGAATTTATCCCAATAATGATTTTTGTAAAAATTATAACCATAGTTGGAGTCTAAGGTGCCGTTGAACAAGTATTGTTTTTCCGTTGGTACTTCCGGCAGCTCCATGGCATTAAAGATATTTGCCAATAAGGTATTAGGATAGCGGGTTACAAAATTTCTACGATAAGCAGTCAATTCTTTAGAGGTTTCGCCGGCTCTTTCTCTGATGGCATTCGAATCTTTGGTTGTTTTTGCCTTCGCTAATTCTTGCTTATACGCTTCTTGTTTAGCGCCAAAGTTTTTCAAGAAATGTACGTACTCATAGAAGCGTGTGTTTTCATCAGAGCCTTTGATAGCTACACTATAGGGCAGGTTTTTCATATCAGCAGTGATGGTCATATCCGCACCATTCAATAACAAAAATTCAAAGTAAGAGGCTCTGTCGGAAGGCAGTATCATGTAGATGCCCCCCAATACCGAGTCTTTGCTTTCAAGCAAGGCTTCTCCTTTTTTATTGACGCGGGCAGAGTCTGATTTGTAAATTTTAGGCAAGGGCTCCGCAAAATAATGTACCAGATATATCATGGTATCTTGCGTGTTCTTCAAGTTTACTTTTATCCGGTAGCCTTGTTTGGAAAATGCTGTTGCTGATACGCCCAGCAATGCGAGCAATAGCAAAAGTTTAATGTTCTTCATAAAGTTGGCGAAATTAGTTGTTTTCAGTTTCTAAGACTATAGCCTTCTTTCAAACGTTGGGAAAACAACTGCCAAAAATAATTTAATACTACAGTCTCCTATGTTTAATAGTGTAAATTTGCACGCTTTTAACTTTTATTCAATTGTCGAGAAAGAAAAAAAACGTTGTCATCGATCGCTTAGAAATAAACGCCTATGCCGCAGAAGGCAAAAGCATCGGACACTTAGAAGATGGCAAAGTAGTCTTTGTAGAAAATGTAGTACCGGGCGATGTAGTACAGGTACGATTATCGAAATCTAAAAAAAGTTGGGCGGAAGGTCGCATGACAGCTTTGTTGGCTCCATCTCCCCTTCGCATTACCCCCTTCTGCCAACACTTTGGTATTTGTGGTGGTTGCAAGTGGCAGATGCTTCCCTATGCGCAACAGCTTATCTACAAACAACAGCAAGTAGCCGACCAGCTACATCGTATTGGACAAGTATCCTTGCCGGAAATACAACCCATACTCGGCAGTGAAAAAGAAACGCTTTACCGCAACAAGCTGGAGTTTACCTTTTCGTCACAACGTTACCGCACACACGAAGAAATAATAGCCGCCAACGGCGCACCGTTGCCTCAAGAGAAAGCATTGGGATTTCATGCACCGGGACTGTTTGATAAAGTTGTACCGATTGAGCAATGTCATTTACAAGAGGTACCCACAAATCAGTTGCTGCAAGTACTACGTGATTTTTCTACACAAAAAGGTTATGAATACTATGACTATCGCACACAAAAAGGTTGGTTGCGAAACGTGGTGCTACGCCGCTCGAAAGCAGGCGAAGTATTGATAAACCTGGTGTTTAAAGAAGAAAACAAAAGTGAAAGAGAAGCCATTCTCAACCATCTCTTGGCATCTATACCAGGCATCACATCGCTGCACTACACCATTAACGGAAAGGTGAACGACAGCCTGCACGATTTGGAGGTGATTACTTATTATGGCAAGGGATATATTGAAGAAACCTTAGAACATTTTCGTTACAAGATCTCACCTAAATCATTTTTTCAAACCAACAGTTATCAGGCTGAAGTGCTGTACCGCGTAACCAGAGAATTTGCCGGTCTCACCGGTAGCGAAGTGTTGTACGATTTATATTGCGGCACCGGCAGCATTGGTATCTTCTGCTCTCAACAAGCGAAGAAAATTATCGGTATCGAAGCCATTCCGGAAGCGATAGAAGATGCGAAAGTAAATGCTGCAATGAATGGATTGAACAATTGTAGTTTTTATGCCGGCGATGTTTCGCAAATATGTACCGATGATTTTTTTGCAGCACATGGCAAGCCGGATGTTATCATCACCGACCCACCACGTGCCGGTATGCACGAAAAATTGGTACAGCAACTACTCAAGATGGAAGCGCCCAAGATTGTTTACGTAAGCTGCAATCCGGCAACACAAGCCCGCGACTTACAACTATTGGATGCCAAGTATCAGGTAGCGCGCATACAGCCGGTAGATATGTTTCCGCACACACACCATATCGAAAATGTAGTCCTCTTACAGTTGCGATAAACACATCAGGGAACACTACGATTGTATCTTATACTGTTATTCGTATCGAAGGGCTTGGATGGGATCTAGTTTAGAAGCTTTTATTGCGGGAAACAGTCCGGATATAATGCCCACCATGGCACAAAGAGCAACACCTATTGTTATCCACAGCCAAGGTATGATAAAGCCTGTATCAAATAACAACCCTAATAGGTTGCCGGTAAGTAGCCCCAATGCAATACCCAACATACCGCCCAACAAGCTAATCAAAATAGATTCGGTAAGAAATTGACTTTTGATAGTAGATGAGCGCGCACCCAAGGCTTTGCTGATACCTATCTCGCGTGTGCGTTCAGCAACAGACACGAGCATGATATTCATTAGCCCTATCACAGAACCTACTAAGGTAATAATACCAATAACCAGTGCCGCCAAGCCGATATACTTGATGATTTCAAAGAGGTCTTGTGTGAGTCCATCATTCTCCACCACAGCAAAGTTGGCATCGTCACCCAGCGGTATTTTTCGGATTCGTCTAAATAATCCTTCTGCTTCTTCAGCCGCTACACTTTTTTGAGTAGCGTGTTTCACCATAACACTAATAACTAACGACCGCCGATTACCGTATGTATTACGGGCATTTTGCAAGGGGATTAACACCAGGTTGTCGGCATTCATGATCATACTACCGCCCTTTGTTGCGGCAATGCCTACGATACGATATTTGATATCGCCAATGGATATGACTTGGTCGATGGCTTGCTTGGGTTTGTTCTTAAAAAGTTTTTTCGTGATTCCATTGCCGATAATGCATACCGGTGTACCGGAGGTTAATTCATCAGGGGTAAAATTTCTTCCCAACTCCAATTTGGTATCGGAAATAGTGAGGTAGTTTTCGTCCACACCCATCGTCATAATATTGGGGTTCGTTTTCTGCGATTCATAACGAGCAATAGCGATCATGCTGCCACGCATCGATAAGCCAACGAGTGTATTCGGAAAGGTATATTGTTGGGCAAACAATCGTGCCTCGTCGTATTTTATCAACTTTAGTTCTGTTGGTCGTCCTCTTCTATTTCGTTTGATTACTTCATTGGTTATTTGAAATGAATTAGCACCCATTCTACTAAAGTTGGAGCTCACACTGGCTTTCAATACTTCAATGCAGGTCAAGATGCCGATTAATGCCCACAGCCCCAGCGCAATGATAGATATGGTCAACATCAGCCGCAGGCGGTTGTTGTTAAGCGAACGGATAGCTAATGTAAGGTTAAAGAGTAGCTGCTGCATGTGTGCAGACAAAAGTACAATTGATTTCATCTAATTGATACTTGTATGCAAATAAGTGACAACCCAAACGACCACCGCGTAAATGAATTTAAAGAACAGCCAGCGTGGGAACGATCCTCCATAACAAAGGGAACATATCAAATAAAAAAAAACGCAAACTATCCTAAAATAATTTGCGTTTTTGTATGTCGGGGAGACAGGATTCGAACCTGCGACCCCCTGGTCCCAAACCAGATGCGCTACCGGCCTGCGCTACTCCCCGAACGATTGATATTGCTATCAATAACTTTTGAAAAAAGAACCAGCGGTGAGGGGGGGATTCGAACCCCCGGTACAGTTTAACCCGTACGACAGTTTAGCAAACTATTGGTTTCAGCCACTCACCCACCTCACCAGTTCCTACTGTAAGCAAGCCTACAGCGTGTAAAAGAGCTACTATCTTTTTCTAAAGGATTGCAAAGATAAGTTTCTTGTGCAGATTACAAAATAATTTTGAAGCAATTATTTTACAAGCTGGCCAATTGTACTTTTTGCTGTAGTTCCAACAAATGATCTTTGTACTCAGTGTCGGTATCCATAAGGTTTTCAACGGTTTGGCAAGAGTGTATTACCGTGGTGTGATCAAAGCCTCCGAAATGATCGCCGATGTTTTTTAAAGAACTTTTGGTGAATTTTTTTGCGAGGTACATTGTTATCTGACGTGCTTGTACAATTTCGCGCTTGCGGGTTTTTGCCAGTAACTTATCATACGGCAAATGGAAGTATTCGCAAACCATTTTCTGAATGTTTTCAATGGTTACTTCGCGAGCTGAAGAGCGTACAAGGTTTTTCATCACGCGCTTCGCCAACTCCAAATCAATTTCTTTTTTATTGAGTGTAGATTGTGCCAACAAGGATATTAATGTACCTTCTAAATCTCGAATATTGCTGTTCACATTGTAAGCAATATACTTAACTACTTCTTCCGGTATTTCTAATCCTTCTTGTTTCATTTTTACCCGTAGTATTTGCTGACGAGTTTCAAAATCTGGAGCTTGAATATCGGCATTTAACCCCCAGCGGAAACGACTCAACAAGCGTTCTTGCATGCCATCCATATCTTTCGGAGGCGTATCGCTGGTGAGTACTATTTGCTTACCACTTTGGTGAATATGGTTGAAGATGGCAAAGAAAACGTCTTGTGATTTGGGAGCAGAAATAAACAAGTGGATATCGTCTAATATCAACACATCAATCAACTGATAGAAGTGAATAAAGTCGTTCACTTCATTATTCTTGGAGTGATCAATAAATTGGTTGATGAATTTCTCTACGCTAACGTATAGCACCACCTTGCCGGGATGTAGTCTGCGCACTTCGTTCCCGATAGCTTGTGCTAAGTGGGTTTTGCCCCAACCTACACCGCCGAATATGACCAAAGGATTGAATGAAGTAATACCGGGTTTTTGTGCTACGTGCATACCTGCCGAGCGTGCTACCCTATTGCAATCGCCTTCTACATAATTATCAAAGGTATATTTCGCATTGAGTTGAGGGTCTATCTGTACGCGCTTAAGCCCCGGAATGGCATAGGGTGTTTTTATGTTCGAAGGATCGTCCCATTTCAAGGGCATATCCACATAGTTGCTGTCTTTAGACGGCTTGGAGTGCAAACTGGCAGGCATGTTCATGGATGCCGGGTTGCGATAAGTAGATTTGCTCTCCATTAAGATGCGGTACTCTAATCGTCCACCTTTCCCGAGTAATCGCTTAATCGTTTTTCCTAATAGCTCTACATAATGCTCTTCCAACCATTCATAAAAAAACTGACTGGGTACTTGCAAGGTCAACACTTGCTCAGAAAGTTCAACAGCCTTGATGGGCTCAAACCAAGTTTGAAAACTTCGCAGGTTTACGTTGTCCTTAATAATCGTCAAACACTTTTCCCATATCGCCTCAGCATCGTTCGTGTATTTTTCGGATGTGTCGTAATGGGTGGGGGTCATTCTATTAATAATAATCGTTGTTAAAGTAAAAATATTAATAATTGTATCTTTTATTGGTGGTGGTATCCATTATGTTTCTCTACTAAAAAAACATGCCAAATCGTTTGCCCGAAAAAAACAATCTTATGATACTGCTCCGTTATCTATCTGACCACAACAAACTCGAAATACAATTTTCAATTCAGTAAAAACGAAGTTGCTAACAATCGTTGAAAAAAAAAAATATTACGCGCTTGTTTGTTTACTTAGAATTACAGATTGAGCATTCATGAGGTTGGCGTTTTTTTTGCTATCAAAGGTGTAATCTAACCTTCCTAATCGGATACCGGCCCATCCTACTTGATTAATAACAATCTCTTTACCAACTCGGTTTTTCATTACGGTAGGGCTGTCTAAAAAAGTATGCGTGTGTCCCCCGATTATCAAATCAATATGATCGGTTTCTTTAGCCAAAATCAGGTCACTTACTTTTCGGTAATTATAGCTATATCCTAAGTGTGACAAGCAAATGACCATATCGCATTTTTCTTTTTTTCGCAGACGTTCCGAAATTGAGCGAGCCATTTGAATCGGTTCGAGGTACTTGGTTTTACCATAGGCATCTTCCGGCACCAATCCTTTTAATTCAATGCCCAACCCGAATATACCAATCTTTACATCTCCTTTTTTGAGGGTTGTATATGGCTTGGTAAGATGCTCTAATGGTGTTTCTGTAAAATCATAGTTGGCAATAAGTATAGGAAAATCTGCATGAGGCAACTGGCGAGCAAAGCCTTCTACTCCGGCATCAAAATCGTGGTTACCCATGGTAGCGGCATCATAGCGCATCTTGCTCATAGATTTTATTTCGGGTTCCCCTTTGTATAAATTAAAGTAGGGAGTTCCTTGAAAAATATCACCGGCATCCAAAAGCAATACATGTTCAGCTTCTTGACGAATACGCTCGATGAGTGTAGCTCTTGCCGACACTCCACCCAATCCGGCATACTTGCCACCATCCATCGGGAAGGGCTCTAGCCGGCTATGTACATCATTGGTGTGCAAGATGGTCAGCTTTGTGGCAGTTGCCTTTGCTAAGGCATCAAAAGGAAAACTGTTTAATGCCAACAACCCTGTTCCGGTGATAGCATTTCTAATGAATGTTCTTCTATTCTGCATAACTGATACGGTTTTCTATTACGGGATGTAAGGGTTGGTTCTTCGCAGTAAGGTCAGTGATATAGGTTATCAAGGCATCTCGGATATAGATTGATGTTGCTTTTCGTTTTGCATTTCTTACAACTTCCAGTTTATCTCCTCCGTTTGCGAGGTAATCACTCAAGGCTAACTTATACATCAGGTTTTCTTGTAGTGGAGCATCACCTATTTGTATATCTACGGCGGTTTGGTCTTTTATTTTAAAGGAAAAACCACTAATGGGCCAACCCTTTGCGGCAGCAATAAATTGACAGAGTTCTGCCACTTCTTTACCGGACAGTTCTACTATAGTAAGTCGGTTGTCAAAAGGCATCAATTCATATATCTTCTCTTTTGTGATAGCACCTGCCGCCATGTACGGAAGACGTATGCCTCCATAATTCAACACAGACAACTGTACTTTTTTATCTATTTTTTGTGCAGCAATCAATTGTGCATCTGCCATGAAATTCCCCAAGCTACTTTCCGGCTGTGCCTTTGTGAGCATGATATCCGTGCGCCCAATCACGAGTTTCATTTGTGTGTCCACACTGGTTTTGTAAGGATGCAAAAAGGCATTCATACTACTATCGGCTACCACATTGGCATTCACCTCATAAAAGTTACTTTTCTCTCGATGCAGGTACAGATGTCGGTTGCATGACAACTGCATAAATAAGGGAATCCCTATCAGCAGTAACCAAATTTTCTTTCGTTGAATTTCAGTAGTCATAGGGAAAGGCTTTATCCATTAAAGTTATGAAAGACTTTCAAAAAACATCAGTATTCAGTGCATTGCAAACAGCAGTTATAAACGTTTATACATTCTGCTCGAAGTTTATTTGTTTTGTATAATATCTAAATAACAACAACGCATGATTGCTAAAATATTTAACGATCGTCCTACGAAAGTGTTCCTCTTTATCACTTCCTTTTTTGTAGCGAATGCCTTGATAGCAGAGTGTATCGGGGGAAAATTATTTTCATTGGAAAAACTGTTGCACCTCACTCCGCATCCCTTTAGTCTTTTGGGAGAAGACGGTCTTACTTATACCCTCACTTGCGGTGTATTGTTGTGGCCGCTTGAGTTTGTCATTACCGATATCGTAAATGAATATTACGGACCCAAGGCAGTGCGTCGTATTTCCTTTATTGCCGTTACGCTTATCGGTTATGCATTTGTGATGTTTTATGCCGCCATCGGTACGCCCGCCAATACCGACTTTTGGACGAGTAGCCAGCAAACCAAAGGCATACCGGATATGCAAGTAGCCTTTGCCGCCATCTTTGGACAAAGCATGTGGATTATTTTCGGTAGCCTTATGGCATTCTTAGTAAGCCAACTGTTGGATGCATGGGTATTTCATAAAATTAAAAAACGCACCGGAGAAAAGCATATTTGGTTACGTGCCACCGGTTCCACTTTTATCTCTCAATTTGTTGACAGTTTTATAGTCTTATTTATTGCTTTTAAAATAGGGCAAGACTGGAGCTACCAACGGGTATTGGCTATTTGCATGGTCAACTATTCGTACAAATTTGTGATGGCTATTTTACTGACACCACTGATATACCTCATCGAAAGAAGCATGGAGCGCTATTTTGGAGCTTCGGTAACCCAAGAAATGAAGGCGGCGGCTATGAACCATCGTTAAGCATTAGTCCGGTTATTGTATTTGATTTTTATACTTTTGCCACTTAATAAAAAATGGACATGAACAAAGGACCAGTTTCACAGTTTATACAACATCATTATCGCCACTTTAATGCAGCCGCATTGATGGATGCTGCAAAAGGTTATGAAGCACACCTCTTAGATGGAGGAAAAATGATGATAACCCTTGCCGGGGCTATGAGTACGGCAGAGTTGGGTATTTCATTAGCCGAAATGATTCGTCAAGATAAAGTGCACATCATTAGCTGTACCGGTGCCAATTTGGAAGAAGATGTGATGAACTTGGTAGCACACAACAGTTATAAACGTGTACCCAATTACCGCGACCTTACCCCACAGGAAGAATGGGATTTATTAGAAAACCATTACAACCGCGTAACCGATACTTGCATCCCCGAAGAAGAAGCTTTCCGTCGCTTGCAAAAACATTTGGTAAAGCAATGGAAAGAAGCTGAAGCTAAGGGTGAGCGCTACTTCCCTCATGAGTTTCTTTACAAAACGGTATTGAGTGGCGAACTGGAACAATACTATGAAATAGACCCCAAAGACAGTTGGATAGTAGCCGCTGCAGAAAAAAACATTCCCATCGTATGCCCGGGTTGGGAAGATAGCACCACCGGAAACATTTTTGCCAGCTATGTAGTCAAAAACGAGCTAAAAGCCAGTACCGTAAAAAGCGGTATCGAATACATGGTGTGGCTCACCGAATGGTATCGGAATAACTCCGGTGGCAAAGGAGTGGGCTTCTTCCAAATTGGCGGTGGTATCGCCGGCGATTTCCCCATTTGCGTAGTGCCTATGATGTATCAAGATTTGGAATGGCATGATGTTCCATTTTGGAGTTATTTCTGCCAAATAAGCGACAGCACTACCTCTTACGGCTCATACAGCGGTGCGGTACCCAACGAAAAAATTACTTGGGGAAAGTTGGATATCAACACTCCCAAATTCATTGTAGAAAGTGACGCAACCATTGTAGCTCCGTTAATGTTTGCTTGGATTTTAGGTTGGTAATTTTTCATTCCTACTCATTCCTTACATTTCTCAAAAGAACCGTTTTGTTCATCATAACGGTTCTTTTTTTATTCTATGATGCCGGGAAACTCCCTTTTTTGTAAATGGATTTTCCCGATTCAGCAGTTACCATCAAGCTATTCATCCGTCCTTTGCGGGCAAAAATAATAGCAGTGAAAAAAATCTATGTGCTTTTTGGTTTAGCCTTGCCTTGTATAGTGCCGGCACAAGCCCAAAACAATCATGACCACCTCCCCACAAGTACCCAACAGAATGCAACAACCAACGTATTAGCCACAGCCGCTTCTTACGCACACAACGATGTTGCTCTGCCTTCATCAACACGTACTACTCCCATCGATACCACCTACAACAGTGAAGAGGAAGAAGCCAAGGATAAGAATGGTACACATCGTTCTAAACACTTGAATGAAGTAGTAGTAGATGGCAGAAAAACTATTAATACCAGTGCCGTATCCATTGGCAAAGTGCCGATAGCTCCTATGGACTTGCCACAAAGCATTGCCATCATAGGACAAGAAGTTTTGCGCGACCAACAAGCACAACGACTCAGTGATGTCATCAAAAATGTAAACGGTGTTTACCTTGCCAGTAGCAGAGCCAGCACACAAGAAAACTTTTCTGCGCGTGGTTATAGCTTTTCCAGCAATAACATGTTTAAAGACGGTACGCGTGTGAACAGTGGCATCATGCCCGAAATGAGTTCGTTGGAACGTGTAGAAATTCTGAAGGGGAGTTCAGCTATTTTGTATGGCAATGTGGCTCCAGGCGGTATTATCAACATGGTAACCAAGCAACCCAAATTTGAAAGAGGAGGCGAAGTAGCCATGCGGATTGGGAGCTATCATTTATACAAACCATCTTTTGACATCTATGGACCACTGTCTAAAAAAATAGCCTATCGTGTAAATGGCACTTATGAATATGCAGGTAGCTATCGTGATATCCCATCGCCTTCCAAACGATATTATATCAATCCTTCATTATTAATAAAAGCCGGTGCAAACACAGAAGTGCTGGTACAAGCCGATTACCTGAAGCATGACTTCGCTCCTGATTTTGGAATCGGTACGTATAATAACACCATCATACCGAATGTGCCGAGAGCTACTTATTACGGTACTCCGTGGCAATACTCCCGATCGGAGCAGACCTCAGCTACAGCAAGTGTGAAACATAGCTTTAATGAACAATGGCAATTAAACGGATCGCTTTCTTATCAACTATACAATCGTGATTATTTCTCTACTGAGCGCATTCAAGCCTTGGCTAATGGTGATTGGGCAAGACCTATCAATAAACAAAAAACGAGCGAACAATTTTATATAGCACAAATAAACCTTACCGGTCGTTTTAATACGGCTGGCATCCGACACACGTTGTTGGCAGGTGCTGATGTCAACCATTATCGTACCGAACTTACCTCCTACAACCAACCTAAAATATATGATACCATCAATATTTTAGACCCGAATAAATACACTGCCAAAACGGACATGCCCGTTACGAAAGAAGTGATGGAAACCACCGCTCCTGTTAACCGTTTGGGTATTTATGTACAAGACCTTATTGCAATAACCTCTAAAATAAATGTACTTGCCGGTGTGCGCTGGTCGTACCAACAAGCCCTGCCAACCGATTCGTTGCTTTTTGCTACCAACACGCATCAGTCAAGAGGTACTACTAAAACCGATCAAGCCTTCTCTCCCAGAATTGGACTGGTGTACAAACCGTTTCGTACGACTTCCGTTTTCGTGAGCTATTCCAATTCTTTCAACATCAATACCGGCACCGATGTATATGGTAATGCTCTTGCCCCCTCTATCATTGACCAATATGAAGCCGGAGTCAAAAATGATTTTTTCAAAGGAATGCTTTCAACCAACCTAACGGTTTATCGTATTATCAACAACAACTTGGCACAGGTGGCTGCATTTGGTGCAGATGGGGTGACACCTAATAGCAACACCTCATTGAAAGAACTGACCGGACAAACCAAAAGCGACGGTATCGAACTGGATGTAGCAGCACACCCCATTAAAGGGCTGGATATATATGCAGGAGCGAGTTACAACTATATTCGTTATACCCAAACACCGGATGCTAAAGGCAATTATGTAGAAGGGGAACGCCTCATCAACAACCCTGCCGGCACGGGGAATGCCAGTATCTTTTACACCGTACAATCAGGTCTTTTAAAACGTCTTAAAATAGGTGCTTCCGGCTTTTATACCGGTCGTAGGTATGCCGGTTTCAACAATACCAAAGGACAAACACAAACCTATGCACGAAACTTTGAAGTACCCGAATACACTACGTTTGATTTCAGCATGGGCTACAGCTATCAGCGGTTTTCGCTTCTGGCTAAAGTATCCAATCTAACCAATGTATTAAACTACAATGTGCACGAAAATTATAGCGTCAATCCGATAGCTCCCAGACAAGTAATAGCCACACTCAACTATACTTTTTAGCCATTACCAACCTCTATATAATAGGAAAAAGTACTCGCGTTCGGCGGGTACTTTTCTTTTTGTTCAATGAACAAACTTCTTGGCGTGTGTTAGAAAGCTCTATTAATGCCGATTACATACCTAAAATCCCAGTATTGTGGAGTCGCATGGGGTGGACGGTTCAGAAAAAATGGCATATCGAAACGAATAGTGAGTGGTTCGGCTTTTTCAAACACACCCCAGTTTTTGATAGTGGCAGCGATACCCAACCCTGCATCTATTCTCAGGTTGCTTACTTTAGTAGTGGGTAGGGCATCGTAATACGTGTTAAGATTCGTAAGCTTGCTTAGTTCTATCATACCGGCATCCGCAAAAGCATAAGCATCTATGTGCAACCATTGTCGTGTCAGGCGGGGCTTCCAACGAATGTAATCATCAAAGTCCAATTCCATATTTAGCGCAACACCGCTTCTCCCTTTATAGCCTATCATCAACTCACCCTCTCTCGTATCGGCTATTAAATAACCGGCATAGCCCCGCAGGTTCAGTCCACCACCCTGCTGGAAGGGGTTGGTTTGAAGGGGTGAGAAGGATGCCCATTCCGCAGGTACCCAACCACTGCTTCGCGTGTATTTATTTTCCATCATCTCTTCGGGATTGCCACCCGCCAGCCACAGGGCGCTTTCGTAAGGTACTTGTGTACCCATGCCGGCACGCGCATACAAGCGGCTTCTCCATTCCCCCCCCCCGATGCGCTGTGTATGTTTCAACTCCATTTGCAGGTAGCTATAGTTAAAAGCATTGGCTTCATTTCCGTTGAGTAACGGAGCGCGGAATGTAGCCACTGCCGACCCTCGTCCCATTCGTGTTGCATAGGTTCTTGACAATACAATGTTGATACTGTTATTGGGGCGTTTATTGCCGCTGCTCCATTCGTTGGGGTACAGCAAATAGTCTTTATCATAACGACCCGGTCTGCCCATTGTTTGAAAATAAAATTGGGCGCGTATGTTTTCTTGTGGTTTCCATTGGTGTCCTATTCTACCATACACGTATCCATCTAAGAAGCGCAGGCTCACTTGTTCTTCATGATTGGGATGATGGTATGAAACTGGGGAAGCATATTGGAACGTAAAATTAAGCGGTAGGTATCTGGCATAATAGCGCTCGCTACGTGTGCTGAGATAGGCATCGTATTGCAAGGCATGGGTATTCCACCACAGAGCCGCATTCATGCGATGCATAATATTCATATAACTTCCTTCAAAATGTGCTCCCAGCTTGATGCCATCTACCGGGTTCCACCACACATCCGGACGAGCATAAAGGCGGTAGTGATAACGGTCTGTGGGGGCTTGCAGTCCTCCGTCCAACTTCAACCAAAGTGCCGGTGAACGAAAGGTAATACCACGAGTGAACGTATTATCGGGCATATACACGTCTGCCAATCGATGCGTGGTGTCTATTGCAACCGACTTGATACCGGACGGTGCCTGTACTACTGCCGTATAGGTTTCATTCATCTTGCCCCATCCGTACCACTTGGGCAACAGTGTTGCCTTTGTTTGTTTTTGAAACCAGGTATTCGGTATATAGTAGGTCTGTTGGCTACCATCTTTTGCCGTTACCGTAAAGTCGATTGGCATTTGCATTTGTCCATTTCGTTTCAAGCGAATGTTGAAGCTGTCCGTAGTACCTTTTACTTTGCTAATCCCTTCGATGGAATAATCTATTTTTTTGGTAGTTTCAAACCATTGGTCAAAGAACCAATTCAAATCTACATGGGTGAATTGTATAATGGAATTTTTAAAATCTTCATAATAGGGATGCGCCATTTTCCATTGATGGAAATAGTGTTGCATGGCAGCGAGGAATAAAGAATCACCCAAAACATATTGTAGGTTGTAAAGCATAGTAGCGGTTTTGTAATACACCATTCCATACCCGCCTTCGTGTCCCAATGCATTATTAAAATCATTCGAGTGTGTATTCAACGGTAGCTCATTGCCCCTTAATGCGGTGGCGATATAAGCATTGTAAACCCTTGTATCACGTACCTCTTTAGGTTCATAAAATCGTCTTCTATAGGCCGACTTTGGCATTCCTTCTTTGAGGTACTTGCCATCTATTTTATTCAATCCCCATGCCGTAAGAAATTGTGTAAAACCCTCATCCATGGCGGCACGATAGGTTTCATTGCTGCCCACCATACCATAAAACCAGTTGTGCCCTATTTCATGCACCAACAATCCACGGTATCCCGGTTCGCCACCTCCGTCTAAGGTGAGCATCGGATATTCCATACCATCGGCGGCATCGGCTGCTATCATTTTCGGATAAGCGTACATGCCTATATCTTCAGAAAAAGTGCGAATGATATCTGCCACCAAATCGGCACTGTTTTGCCATTGAGATGCATGTGGCTCTTGTGCCAAACCCACACATTCTACACCGTTCCAATAGGTAGTAGCAATGCGGTATGAAGGGTCGGCGGTGAAGGCAAAGTCATGCACATTGGGAGCTTGGAAGTGCCATTTTTTTCGCTCTCCTTTGCGATAAGGGATGATGGTTGAAGGAGCTTCATTCCATTTTTTTTGTGCGAAGTTTTTTATATCCAATTGCTCTCGAAGTGGCTGTGGGAGCATTTCTTCACGGTTTTGAAGCACCCCGGTAGCCTCTACGATGTAGTTTGACGGAAAGTCGAGTGTAACATCATACGTGCCATACTCTCCATAAAATTCTTTATTGAGGTGCTGGTAGGTATCCCATCCAAACTTGCGGTCGTACACACAGAGTTTGGGGAACCATTGCACGCCATTGTAGTGCATAAAGCCCCATGCCGGATACATTTTCATACGTCGGCGGGTGCTGCCATTATCAAAATAAGTGGTAAAATCTAATGTAAACTGTATAGATTGGTGTGGTGGCAAAGGCTGTGGTAAAAACACTTTCAGAATTGTATTGTCTAATTCCATTGACACTTCTTGCCCATTCACTTTCATGTTTTCAATAACGGTACCCAAGCCGGCAGCTTCGTATGCACCCAATCGATAAGAAACATTTAGTGCCGACTCTAAGCCATGCAAATAAGAGCCTTTTACAAAGGCATTCTGAAACAAATGAAAATAGACAAACGACAACGTATCAGGTGAGTTATTAAAGTACGTAATGCTCTGGTGGGCGTCTATACGGTGTTTCGTTTCGTCAATACGAGCCTTTATCTGATACCCCACATCTTGTTGCCAATACGCCGGATCGGGCATTTTGTTTTTCCAATAATGAGGGTTGCTTTTGCTGCGATAAGTCTCAATGTCTTGCGCCAAGGAAGTTGCTAAGCATACATGGGCAGCTATAAAAAACAGAACAATATTCTTCATGTCGAAAACAAATAGCTGCTAATATACTTCATCTGCAAGCATTCTCAAATACGGTAGTAGCAAGCGATAAAGGGGCATGAAGAGATGTGTATTGCTACTCTAATGCAGATCAGCAATCTTTTGCGAAAGGGTTCGAAGCTCTTGTTTCATTAGTTTAATGGCGGACTCCAATTGGTCATACATATTGGCACGATTTTCCAACTGTGAAGTGGTGTATTTGCCACCATCGCTAAAATAGATTTCAATAGAACTACTCTTAGTTTTTCCATTTGTAGCACTAATCTGTCCGAAGCTTTTCCAACTTTCGATGAGTTGACTTCGCAGCGATGGTTTATCCGGTTCTTGAGGATTGTAGTAGTTCAGGAAATACCATATTGAAGGCGGATAAATAGACGATGTTTCTGTAGCCTGCCATATCTCTCGCAATACATTTCGAGAATGATGTATTTCAATATTTCGTTGGTTGGTGAGCATCAATATACCAAAGGTGGCATCTGCCAAACCCACGCCAACACCTATTAAGTTAGCAGCGTCATTGTCTTTTATGATTATGCCGGTGGCAATGGCACTCACCGCACCGAGTATGATAGAACCCACGGTTAGTTTGGATTCTGTTTCGTCTTCTTTTTCTTTCAAGAAAGATGCAATCTGTGCAATTTTCTCTTCCTCACAATCTAACTCGGCAGTAACAGCTGAAATCTCCAATGATGCCAAGTCGATGCTGTGGTTTATTTTTTGCCGCCATTCCAGAAGGGCTAATCGCCTTTCTAAAGTGTTGTTTTGCTGCACAGCTTTTAATGCCTGTATGTATTGAGTAAGCATATCCAACATACCAATGGCATTGGCAGCGTTTATTTCATTACTACTAAACCTTGATGCGAGTGCTGTATCAATTTCGAATTTGTAAATAGGAGTTGGAATATCCTGTGGTGTATAGCTATACTTATTCTCTTGGTTGCAATTGCTTTTTTCTACCTGTGCTTGCAACCGTTGGCTCTTCACTGTTACACAAGCACTTTGTATAAATAGTAGTAGGCACAAACAACACAAGCCTACTCGTATATTAGCCTTCATCATCATATCACAATAGTAGTATCTCTTTTATCTTGTATCAACTTCAGTGGATAATTTTATTCCGATTATTCGTACTAACAGCCATGATGAATCAGCCATTTGAAAATTATTTCGTTTACGTCTGTATTTATGTACTTGCATTTTTGAACTGGCTCATGATGTCGCTGGCGGTAATGGGCATTCCATCATAGTTTAATATGGAAATTAATTTTTGTGGTGAAATGTTGTGCTCTATCATCAACAGGCTGCGCAGTTGCGCATCGCGGTTTTGCTCCACTACATATACACGCTCATGTTGGTCCATAAAATCAATTACGGCTTTGCTAAAAGGAAAGGCTTTCACCCGAATGGCATCCAACACAATTCCTTCTTTTTCGAGCAAATGAACGGCTTCTTCTGCGGCATATTTAGAGGTTCCGAAAAACAAAATGCCGGCATTAGTACTTCCCTTAGAAGGATATATTTCCGGTACAGGTACCAATGTTTTAGCCGTATCCCATTTTTTCAACAGGCGATCCATATTGCGTTTATAAGCCGCCGAATCTTCGGTATAGATCGCATATTCATCCCGCGAGGTGCCTCTGGTAAAGAAAGCTCCCTTGGTGGGATGTGTAGCCGGATAAGTACGGTACGGAATACCATCACCATCTACATCTAAATAGCGTCCAAAACGGTCCATCTTTTCCAAGTCTTCAGCAGAAAGTATTTTACCTCTTTTATAGCGGCGTTGATCCTCCCATTCAAAGGGTGGTGACATGTGGTCGTTCATTCCCAAATCGAGGTCGGTAAGGAGTATCACCGGTGTTTGCAATTGCTCCGCAAGGTCAAATGCTTCTGCTGTCATTTCAAAACATTCTTTTGGGGTAGAAGGAAAAAGCAATACCTGCTTGGTATCTCCATGAGAGGCATACGCAGCCTCCATGATATCGCTTTGTTGTGTGCGGGTAGGCATACCGGTTGAAGGTCCGGTGCGCTGCACGTCTATCAATACCGATGGAACTTCAGCAAAATAAGCAAGTCCTAAAAATTCATTCATCAACGAAACCCCAGGCCCACTGGTGGCTGTAAACGCGCGTGCCCCATTCCAACCGGCACCAATGACCATACCGATTGCGGATAATTCATCTTCGGTTTGTACAAACGTAAAATTCTTTTTTCCGGTAGTAGGGTCTATACGATATTGCTCGGCAAAATCATTATAAGCTTCAGCAACTGATGTGGACGGTGTAATGGGATACCAAGCACAAACGGTAGCACCACCATACACGGCACCCAATCCACAAGCGGTATTACCATCCACCATGATGGCATTGCCTATCAAATCACGTCTTTCCACCCGAATATCTAAAGGGTAAGCATAGTGTTGGTGAATATAGTCAACCCCCATTTGTAAGGCTTGAATATTGGGAGTTATCAATTTTTCTTTCCCTTTGAATTGGTCGTTCAGCAAGTCTTTCAGCACTTGAAACTCTATATCCAGTAAAGCAGATAAGGCGCCTACATACACCACATTTTTAAACAACTGCCGCTGCCGCGGGTCGCTGAATGCCGTATTGCACAATTCCATCAACGGAATGCCGATGTAATGAATGTCTTCGCGATAAAAAGAATCGTGCAGGTGCTTGGTACTGTCGTATAAAAAGTATCCACCCGTTCTGACACTGGCAATGTCCTTTGCCATGCTCTGCGGATTGACACAGACCATGATATCAACGCCCTCTCTTCTGCCCAACCACCCCGCTTCACTCACACGTACTTCATACCATGTAGGAAGCCCTTGGATATTGGAAGGAAAAATATTTTTTGGGGTCACCGGTATGCCCATTCTGAAGATAGCTTTTGTAAAAAGGAAATTGGCACTTGCCGAACCGGTACCGTTTACATTGGCAAATCGTATTACAAAGTCATTAACCATGTAGAATTTTTTTTATTGAATCGCTTATTATTACAATGCTTGTCTTGAGTTTATTTGTGGGTAATGTATTCGAGTTTTTTTTCAATTGATTCGAATACCCCTGTTGAGTTGTTTATACAATCATCCGATTGGGAACACCGTGTTCACTCATGCTATATGCTTTGGTAATGTTGTAGTAAAACTGCTTCATATCCCATGCCGATGTCGGGCAGCGCTCTGCACACAAGCCGCAGTGCAGACATACGTTTTCATCTTTTACCATCACGCGTTTGGTGGGCAGTTGGTCGGAGACATAAAGGTCTTGCTCTTGATTTAATGCCGGCATTTTCAGCTTTGCTCGAAGGTCTGCTTCCTGCTCTACATTACCGGTGAAGGTGATACAAGAAGTAGGACAGATATCCACACAGGCATCACATTCTATACATTTGTTTTCGGTAAAAACGGTTTGTACATCACAATTCAAACAGCGTTGTGCTTCTTTAAAACCTTGTAATTGGTCAAAGCCCAATTCCACTTCTTTCTTGATGTCTCGTAAGGTTTCTTCTTTGGCTGCTTGCGGCACTATATAGCGCAGGTCATTTACAATATTGTTGTCATAGCTCCATTCATGAATGCCCATTTTCATATTTCGCAGGTTCACAAACGGCGACGGGCGGTCGGTTTGTATGTTTAATCCTTCGCAATACAGATGGATGGAAATAGCCGCCTGGTGCCCTTGTGCCACTGCTGTGATTATGTTTTTGGGTCCGAAAGCAGCATCCCCGCCGAAGAATACTTTTTCATTAGTCGAGACAAAACTTTTTTCATCCACTATCGGCAACCCCCATTTATTAAATTCAATTCCCAAGTCTCTTTCTATCCAAGGAAAACTATTTTCCTGCCCAATAGCAAGTAGTACATCATCAGCTTCATAAAACACATCCGGTTCGCCGGTAGGCACCAACTTCCGTTTGCCGTCTTCATACACGGCATGTACTTTTTCAAACGTCATCCCTTTCAACTTGCCATTTTCTACGACAAACGATTTAGGCACATGGTTATCAATAATCGGAATGTCTTCGTGTATAGCATCTTCTTTTTCCCAGGGAGATGCCTTCATCTCTGCAAAGGGGCTGCGCACCAATACTTTTACTTCTTGTCCTCCCAATCTTCTTGCCGTACGACAACAGTCCATTGCGGTATTACCACCGCCTAATACCAACACTTTCTTGCCCACCAGCTTGGTGTGTTCAAAGGCTACACTTGCCAACCAATTAATACCGATATGAATATTGGCATCACCTTCTGCCCTTCCGGGCAAATCCGGCAAATCGCGGCCACGTGGTGCTCCGGAGCCTACGAAAACAGCATCATAATCTTTAGTAAGTATTTCTTTTAATGAAGAAACATAGGTATTGAAATGTGTACGAATGCCCATGTTGAGAATAAAGCCTACTTCTTCATCCAAAACCTCTTCGGGCAAACGAAAAGAGGGTATTTGGCTACGCATAAAGCCACCACCGGCTTTTTGCTCATCGTATAAATGGATGTCGTAACCCAAAGGTGCCAAATCGCGAGCAACGGTGAGCGCCGCAGGTCCACCACCAATGAGGGCTATTTTTTTTCCATTCGACGGGAACGGACCTTGTGGAAGGTATTGCTTCACGTCCTCTTTGTTGTCAGCTGCAACTCGTTTTAATCGGCATATAGCTACGGGTTCTTCTTCTACCCTTCCTCTTCTACAGGCAGGCTCGCAAGGACGGTCACAAGTGCGCCCCAATACACCGGGAAATACGTTTGAATCCCAATTCACCAAATAAGCATCGGTATAGCGACCGGCAGCTATCAGCCGTATATATTCCGGTACCGGTGTGTGCGATGGACAAGCATACTGGCAGTCCACCACTTTATGAAAATACTCGGGGTCTTTTATATCAGTAGGTTTCAAAGCTCAATAGTTTTAGATGAATGAAATAAAAAAGAACCAATTATTATTTACGCTACGAAAACTCATTAAATATATACTAATAATATGGAGAAAAGAATAGCAACTCCAAGAATAATATCAATAATAAATTTATCAAAAATGGTTAGTACATTTGAATGATTAATATTAGACCCATCTAAATTTTACATTTAGCTTTATCATACAATGCGTTTAGAAACCGAAAAATCCCTAGGTGAGATCAACGAAAGCATCGATGTATCCAGTAAGAAATCCGCCTGGCGGCGAGTCATAGCCTTTTTAGGCCCTGCTTACTTGGTAAGTGTGGGCTACATGGATCCGGGCAATTGGGCAACCGATATTGCCGGGGGTAGTCAGTTTGGATATCAATTAATTTGGGTGTTACTGATGAGTAATTTAATGGCCTTGCTGTTACAGTCCCTAAGTGCAAGATTGGGTGTAGTACGGCGGCGCGATTTAGCTCAATGCAACCGAGAAACCTATCCGCGCAATATCAATTTTGTATTGTATGCATTAGCAGAAATTGCCATTGCAGCCTGCGATTTGGCGGAGGTTCTGGGCATGGCTATCGGGTTAAATTTATTGTTTGGCATTCCACTGCTATGGGGGGTACTTATCACCTTTGTGGATACATTGCTATTACTATACTTACAACATTTAGGGGTTCGCAAAATTGAGGCTTTCATCATTGGGCTGGTAGCTGTTATTGGAGGTTGCTTTTTGGTAGAAATGTTTTTAGCCCGTCCGGACTTGGGTGCACTTTCAAAAGGCTTTATACCCAGCATTCCCAATCATACGGCTTTATATATTGCTATTGGAATAATTGGTGCTACGGTAATGCCGCATAATTTGTATTTGCACTCTGCCTTGGTGCAAACGCGCAAGATAAAACGTGATGAAAAAAATATTCGAAAAGCCATTCGGCTAAACATATTAGACAGCACCATTGCACTGAATGCAGCCTTCTTTGTAAATGCCGCTATACTGATCCTTGCAGCAGCCGTATTTTATACCTCCGGCAACCAGCAAGTGGCTTCACTGAATGACGCTCATGAATTGCTAGCGCCTTTGCTGGGCAATGAATGGGCTTCGCACTTATTTGCCATTGCACTCATAGCCGCCGGACAAAGCTCTACCATTACCGGTACACTTGCCGGGCAAATAGTAATGGAAGGTTATTTGCGTATGCGTATCAGTCCGTGGATGCGCAGATTGCTAACGCGATTATTAGCGATTGTTCCGGCGGTGATCGTCATTTGGATTTCGGGAGAAGAAAAGGTGGAGGAGTTACTGATATTTAGTCAGGTATTGCTCAGTATGCAATTGGCATTTGCTGTAATTCCGCTCATTCATTTTGTAAGTGATAAAATAAAAATGGGCGTCTTTGCAATCAACACGATTACCCAAATTACTGCATGGATAATAGCGGGTATCATCGTAATGCTAAACCTGAAATTAGTACACGATAGCGCTTATAGTGCTCTGCAAAGTACCGAGTCCATTAGCTTGAAAGCGATTATCATTTTGGGTGAAATAGCACTCATCGTATTGCTGCTCATAACCATCATTTACCCGCTTATTATTAAAAGAAAAGTCGTCACCGAAACCATTCATAATGCCCCACCCTTGGAGGCGTTAGACCAACTACAAACGCAACCTTTCAATAAAATTGCCATAGCTTTAGACTATAGCGACAAAGACATTATTGCCTTGCAATACGCACTGCAATTGGCACGTCCGGATACGGTTTTATTGTTGATACATATTGTAGAAAGTGCCTCTGCTAAAATACGGGGTGATGAAACCGATGATTTAGAAACAGAACAAGACAAGAAAATATTGGAACAATATGCCAACCTACTGCAACAAAAAGGATATACCACCGAAACACAATTGGGTTACCGGAATCGGTCGGTTGCCATAGCAGCCATTGTAAAAGAGCATCAAGCAAACTTACTCATATTAGGTAGTCATGGACACGAAGGATGGCGCGATATGCTATTGGGAGAAACCATTAATAAAGTGCGTCATTTGGTGTCCGTGCCGGTGTTTGTTGCCAAATAAAAAAATGGGTATTACAACGGATAATAGAATTACCACTTCACTATTAAATCATCTGCATAGCAGGTAGTGCCGGCTAACACCATAAAGCCAAAGCGATTGCCCGAAAGGTATTGTGCGGATATCGTAGCGACCTCCGTGTTGTTGATATAAAAATACCAGCGATTGCCTTTTTGCTCTATAGCCACATCATTGTACCCACCACTTTTTATGGCGTTGCTTTCCGTCCAATCTATAAGTGTCTTAAAGGATTGGTTGCTTCCACCTTCATTATACACGGCAAAGTAACCGGCATCATCAATATAAAACGAATAGCCGTACACACCGGGAGCAGCTCCAAAAATAAGCGCCATTGCATAGTTGGACTCCAGCCTTGATTGCACCAAAAAATTCTTGTCCACATTGGCACCGGTAGCCACCACCGGAATATGCACCCCACCCGCTTTTGAATAATCTACAAACTTGTACTCGCCATTTTGCACAAGCGCATAAGCAGAGTCGATAGGATCGTCGAATGCCCAACCGCGTGTGTCATTGTCAAAGGTTTCTTCAAAAATATATTGGTATCCCACTGGGGTAGTTTGGTAATGGTCATCATCGTATATACATCCCGATAAAAAGACTACAGCAACTATTAAAGATAATAACGCGAAGGAACGGTATTTCATGTTGTTTATGTTTTCAGAAAACTGAAAAACAAAAAACAGACCAAAAAAATGGCATATTGTAGGCAACAGAAAAATAAAGTGTACTAAAGGCGAAGAGCGTTGGTGTCATTCTTCTCCGGTATAAAATACCTGATCTTCTTCGATGTCTTTAAGGAACTTAATCTTCTTTCCGGTCAATGAGTTTTCGCTTTTGATAATGACCAATCCTAATTGAGGAAGTTGTTTTACGATAGTAATTTTCTTTCGGGCTAAGTACGTTACAATCACATCGTTTATTTCAGCAGCATCCAGCTTTGCAATGTATGTTTTCATGACGTCGTTGTATGATTCTACAGGAGAAATGATTGTTATTAATAAGCTTCTTTCAGTGCGATAATTATGGTGGTTTATGAATAGACTCCAATTCCTTTTCCATAATCTTTAGCCATCATATTCTTTATCTTCAAAGCGTTTTTTTCCATTTTTGCCCATAGTGCTTTTGCCGATAAATTAGGATAAGCCTGCTTGTACAAAGCTGCTAATCCGGAGATATGTGGTGTAGCCATGCTGGTACCGTTTAGTGTTTGGTAGGCTTTTTTGCCTGATGCATTTTTTGAATAGGAACTAAAAACTCCTACACCCGGAGCCACTAAGTTTATCTTGCTACCCACACCAGGATTAACGCTACCATTCGAAAAGCGCGCAATGTTATCATCATTATCTACGGCACCAATGCCCATAATACTATTCGTATTGGCGGGACTCCCAACGGGTTGTATGTCTTTAGGACGTTTGCTTTCATTTCCGGCAGCGGCTATCAACAAGGTATTTTGTGCCAGGGCTTTTTGTCCTATTTGTTCAAAAATGGGAGATGATTTTTCCCCTTTTGCAACGATTGAAGATAACGACATTGAAATGATCCCACACTTCTTTTCTAGTGCCCAATCAATTGCGTCTATTACGCCCGTTGTTGTTCCGGAGCCTTCATCCGACAATACTTTTCCGATGAAAATATTGGATTCGTATGCGATGCCGTAACGTATTTTTTTAGTTGGGGAATAATATCCTGCAGCCGTACCTGCACAATGTGTACCATGCCCATGCCCATCATAATCCCAAGGCTCACCGGGTATGAATGTCTTCCCGATAATGCTGCGTCCTTTAAAGTCGGGGTGCGAAAGGTAGAAACCCGTATCCAATACACATAGGTCAACTCCCTTTCCGGAATAAGCACAGCCGGACAAACCCATTTTTTCGAGTCCCCATGTTAAAGGGTATTCATTTTTTTTCGACTTGCTTTCTGCTGCTTTTAACATCGATTCCAACATGGCTACCTCCGTTTGCAAACGACCCATTTGTTGTTTTACTTTTTCTAACTGTGCAGCAATATTATCAGCCGTTGTAAAGACTCGCTCTTTTTCCCAATGAAGTATTTTTGGGTGCTTGGCTGCAGCATATTCCATTTGTTGAATAGCTACATTTTCTACAACGGCAATACCGATATTCTTAAATAGAATACCACTATCAGTCTCCAGTACTTCTTTGCAACTTACTTTGCTAGACAACTCTGCAGAAGACGTCAACTTCACTTGCAATTCTTGTTGCACTTTTTTCATTGTGCTTTTCGAATCGGTATCCAATAAGAGTACCATTCGATTGGTGGATGAGGGTTTTGTTTTCATGGCTTAGGAATTTTTTTAAGAATTAATAAGGGTATAGAGAATGCCGAATAGTTACTCTTTTTCAAGTAGAAATATTTCCGTCCCTACAATCAATGGCTATTTTATCGCCTCTATACTAGGTGCTGCTTATTTATTGTAAGCTTTTATCCGATGATGCCTTTATAATAGCCCATACTTGCTACTACTCATTTGGTCGCCTCACATTAGTATATATAAAAATACATATTAAACATCTGTAAACAAAGGAAAAAATGTACTAGAAGTGGTAAGCTACGCAACCCTCATGGGCAAATTAGAAAGTATAGAAAAGAAAAAAGGTTACGAAGTTCGTAACCTTTGGAGGTGCTCCCCCTGCTGGACTTGAACCAGCGACCCTCTGATTAACAGTCAGATGCTCTAACCAACTGAGCTAAGGAGGAGTGTTCCGTTGTTTTTGGGATTGCAAAGATAATCAGGATAATTTATCGGCAAAATATTTTTTAGTCTTTTCGAGATAAAAATTTAAAGTTTTTTATGGCTAATCTGAGGTCATAAAAAACATTATAATGCAAGGCATATTCGGTGTCTGTTTTTTCGATGATTATTTCATTCGGCACCACCGCATCCATCATGTAATAAGTAGGTATAACTGCCTTTTTCAACAAGGGCAATTTTTCAGAATGCGTTTGTTTGCCATAGCCTACCCAAGTCTTTTTTCCACTTATCACCGCTAGTATATTTTGAAACAAGCTCCCTTTCTTCATTACAAAAACCACCATCGGATACCCTGCTAATAACACGAATGAAAAACCCCAATCAAACAGCCTTTTATTGCGTACATGATAGCTATGCGACAGGTTGTATTTGGGAGCCGTAATATAAATATCTCCCGAAGTATGGCGTGAATTGCTACCCACAAAGCCCTTACTACCATCGAGGTGAATTTTGTATTCGTATGCTGCTCCACATTGCTGCATCATCGCAAATACTTCTTTATACGTCAGATCATTCATACCGAAAACTACCTCTTGAATACCTGATTGGTAAAGCGTTTCAGACAAATGGCTTCGATTGCTCAAGGCATCAATTTCCTTATCACTACCATTGCTTATTCTTCCAAATAATTGCAATGGATATTCCGTGTCACGCATCAGTTTTGCCGTAGCTGCATATTCTTCAACCCCTGCAATAATGGTTGTCTTTTTAGATATTCTATCATAAGGAATGTACTTCAGAATCTTAAAATGATACAACACCCGATGCATGAGCAACATCAATATCGTACCTATAAAAGCCGTAGAGATAATGATAACACGAGAGTAGCGAAATTCTGTTTGCAACAACCCATAGTATGCAATGGCCAACACGGTACCTACAGCCATGCCTCTTATAACACGTAAGGGGTGATACGATAATTCATAAACGCCATTCAAGTACATGCTGCCCAACCAAAGCGACAAATAAACCGGAACTGTAATGGCTAACGCTAATGGTTTTATTTCGGTGTATCCTTTTATGTCGAACAGATATACTTCTTTTACTATCCAATATACGCAAAGCAACAGCAGCATATCCAGCAATGGCATTTTGATGATAGAAAGAAAGTTTTTTAACAATGTAATCATTGCCCGAAATACAATACCGGCATTTATCACAAAGGAAAAAACTTTAGCTTTCGAAGCAGGGTAGTTTTTCTTTACAAATAAGGATAGTGCCTCATTGAATATCTTCACATAAGACAATGTAGTCTTTTTGGTACTCTCTCCTTTGTAGTGAATAATGCTGGTTTCCGGGAAATAGATATTTTGATATCCCGCCTTCTGAATCCGATAGGACAGGTCTATATCTTCCCCATACATGAAAAAATCTTCATCAAATGCCACTTTTATTTTATCCAGTACTTGGGTGCGTAGCAGCATGCAACAACCCATCAACACATCTACCGGAGCTGTTTCATCTTCTCCGATATGTACGGCATAATACTTATTAAAATACGGTGATTTTGAAAACAGCTTGTTGATGCCGGTCGTTTTGTAGAGTGCTACCGACAAAGCAGGGAAAGAACGTTTGCTCTCCGGTGCATACTGTCCTTTGCCATCTAGTAATTTGGGGCCCAAGCAGCCTGCTTCAGGATGTGCCTCCATGTACGTCAAGGTCTTTTCAAAAAAATCTTCGGGCAATACCGTATCCGGATTTAAAAAAAGCAAATAGTCGCCTTGCGCAATGGCTACACCTTGGTTATTGGCTTTCCCAAAGCCCTGATTGATTTCGTTGGCTATGAGCTTCACTTCAGGGAAACGCTCGCGTATCATAGATAGGCTGCCATCGGTCGATTGGTTATCAACAACAATTACTTCGCCACTGGTAGCCGATAAGGCACGAAAAACACTATGGAGGCATACCTCCAAAAAGTATTGTACATTATAATTGACGATGATAACGGATACTTTCATTCCTCTGTTGTTCCCACAAAACGTTTTGCAAGATAATAGCAGTATGTAAGAAATAAAAAAAGCTACTTCCTTGTCGAAAGTAACTCTTTTGAAAAGAACTATAGTTTAGGTTTTGTAGATTCAATTACACACCCATTAGGATGTGCTTCAGACAAAGAACATTCAAAGAATTGATAGCAATGCAAAAGAGTATTTTTATCAGTTCCTTTTCCTGCTTTTTACACCGGAATAAAAACTGCTATAAGAGTTCCTCTGCCTGGGGCGGAATCTATTTCTATTTCTCCTTTTAAAAACTGCACTCTATTTCGAATGTTTCCCAGCCCGGCACCTTCGGTGTATTTTGGGCTATTGCTGTCAAACCCTTTACCATTATCTTCCAAAGTTAGCTGGAGTCCTTCGCTGTCTTTTATCAACGAAATATCAAACCGGGTGGCTTGGGCATGTTTGATGACATTGTTGACGGCTTCTTGAATAATGCGATATAAAACCGAAGCAGTGCTTTTATCAAAGGGCGTATCCAGTCCTTCGGTGTATAAATTGATAGCCAGCACTTCGGTATCTATCCGATTAATTAAAGAAAATAACGCAGTAGAAAAATCATTGCGTTCCAAGGCATAGGGAGCCATGTTATGGGCTATGTGTCGCAACTCTTGGTAGGCATCACCTACAATGCCTATTGCCTTGTTGAGTTGGTTTTGAAACTGTGGTTGGGTTACATCTTCCCGCTGTAGGTGCAAGAGGTTCATATGGGCGGCACTCACCATTTGCCCTACTCCATCATGCAGCTCATAGGCTATTCGCTGGCGTTCTCGTTCTTCTATTTCTACAATGGCTTTAGAGGCTTCTTCTTGTTGTTGTGCCTTTAGCTGCTCCAAGTGCATTCTTTGGCGGTATTGGTGCCGCTTAAAGAGTCCTATTGCAGTGGCACCCAGCAATAAAAAGAAAGAGATAATGAGGGTAATACTTTTGTTGCGGTTGGCAATGCTTTTTTCTTGTTGTGATATCAGCAGTTCTTTTTCTTTTGTTTCGTATCGGGTATGCAGCTCTTCAATGATTTCTTCTTTTTGTAAGGCAAACATTTTGTCTTTTATCTCGTAGTGTTTGCTTTGATACAGCAATGCCGAGTCGGGTTGGTGAAGGCGTTGGTACATACGGCTTATTGATTCGTAATCTTGCAATAATCCATAGTCATTGTCTATTTTTTTATTAAGGGCTATGCTGATATTAAGCGCAGATTGTGAAGCGGCGCCTTTACCCATTTGGCTATAAAGTTCTCCCAATGCTAAATAGTTATAGGATAAAGCAAAGCTATCTTTTAATAGTTCCCGAAAAGTGAGGGCGCGCTTTAGATAGGTTTCCGCAGTTTCATATTGCTTCATTTTGGTGAGTACACCACCTATAAATTCTAAAGAATAGCCAATACCGGTGCTGTCTTTGCGCTGTTCTTGAAGGGCTAATGATTGTCGGTATCGCCGTAGTGCTTCCGAATAATTCGGTAGGTATTCGTATGCCACACCCGATTCATTCCAAATAGTAGCAATACCTTCTGTATCATTTAGTGCCGTGAATACATTCATTGCTTTGTCGTATAAAGCAATGGCACGTTTCGGTTCCTTAGCTCTGAAGAATCGAGCCATCTCATTGTAAGCATCACCTTGTAGTCGTTGATACTTATGTTGCGCTGCTATTGCCAAGGCTTCCTGATAGCATTGGTAAGCGGAGTCTCGTTTCCCAATGACTTGAAAGGCACTTCCTTTTTGTAAATAGAAAAAGACTACTTGTCTTTTGTCGCCAATTTTTGTCGCCAATTGTATGGCTTCGTTCATAGCCGTAATTCGTGCTAATGGATAGGAGCGGCCATTACACTCGCTATATTGCCGGTAAAGCCGTAAGCGTGCTGTATCGTATTGATGGGTGCTACGTGCCAAGGTCAAAAGACTATCCATGTTTATATAGCCTTTCGCAAAGGAGAAGGACATGCCTATTAATGATAATAGGGCGGACCATAACAAAGCTATCCTATAGGGGCGGTTCATGGCAGTGATAGTATCCGGAGGACATTACAAATATGCTGCAATGCCCATCGCAATGCAATACCCAATTAAGGGTATTTTTAATAAATACCATTGCTATTAGCACCTGGGAAAGGTGGGCAAATAAAAGCTTGTAAGCGATGCTTACGCTACCGAGTAATTACATAGTTTATACAACAATCTAGCCCCTACAATACCGTCAATACTATCTGCATTGTTTGTACCCATTGATACTTCGTTTAGGTCGAAGCCGATGATTTCTTTTCCGGAGGCTTTCAATATTTTAAACAGATAAAACATCTGATCCAATTCAAAACCACCGGGCACAGGGGTTCCGGTATTGGGGCAAAGTTTGGGGTCGAGACCATCTATATCGAAACTGATATATACTTTTTGAGGCAATCGGCTGACTATGTCTTCACATATATTCTTCCAAGTTTCCCCCTCATACATTCGTTCTTTCAGTCCTTTGTCAAAAAAAGTAGTGATGCGCGCATCGTTTTCTATCATCTCCATTTCTTCATCGCAATAATCACGGATGCCCACTTGCACTAATTGAGCTACTTGAGGAACTTCCTTTAATACATTGTACATGATGGATGCATGCGAATAGGTAAATCCTTCGTAAGCCTCACGAAGATCCGCATGGGCGTCAATCTGCAACACAGCAAAACTCGAGTGTATTTCCGATAATGCTTTGATAAAGCCTAGTGGAGTGCTGTGGTCGCCACCTACCAATCCTACTTTTTTCCCTTGTTTTAAAAGAGTTGCGGTCATCTCTTGCACCCAATTGCAAAGCATCTTTCCGCCTTCATTCACTTCATTTAGTTTGCCGGTAAGCTGTTCATTATCTTCTACCGTGCCCCCATCTACTAGATGCGAAATAATCAACTCAGCACACTGTCGGAGGTAGCCGCTTTTTTTCTTTATGTTTTTATCCACCGGCATCATATAAAACCCCTTCTTCCATCCGTCTTTCACATCTGGGTCGTACAAATCTACCTGCATGGATGCATCAAAAATATTTTCAGGACCTCTGGAAGTACCATCTCTATAAGAAATGGTTACCTCCCATGGCACCGGCAGCAAAATGAGGTCGGCATTGTCTTGGGTAGAGGGTAATCCAAAAATATTATTAGACTTTAAGCCTACACTATTAGCATCAAATTGGGATAGATCGAGTGCCATTACAGATTGTTTTTGAGGTGCAAATGTACTATCTATCGATGGTTCTTATATAACGAATTTGGATGCTATCTATTTTTGTGGGCTTCGGTAGGTGCAGCTGCATACAATATTTTTGTCTTTTTCAAAATGAGGAAAGGTTATAGTGCTATTCTGTCAGTTTATTTGGAATGGAATAAAGATTGCTATTACCTTTACATTCTTGTAAAAATTTTAAATCAAAAAAAACAACACAATGGCAGCAGTATTCACAGATTCTAATTTTGAAGCTGAAGTATTAAAAGCAGATAAGCTTTCCGTAATAGACTTCTGGGCACCTTGGTGCGGACCTTGTTTGGCTTTAGGCCCAACCATTGAAGCTTTGGCTAAAGAATATGATGGGAAAGTAATCGTAGGAAAAGTAAATGTGGATGAAAACCCACAATTGTCTATCAACTACGGTATCACCAGTATTCCTGCAGTGTTGTTTATTAAAAACGGACAAGTAGTGGATAAACAAGTAGGCGCTGCTCCGAAAAGTGCTTTCGAGAAAAAAATTCAACAGCATTTAGCATAGTTCTTATTAGCAAATTACAGCCCCACATTCTGTCGATTCTTTTGACAAATGTGGGGCTGTTTTTTCTTTCTGTTATTTCAGTGGAATAGCAGCAGTGGCACACCGAAGTGTGTTATATATTAAACTTGATGCCTTGTGCGAGGGGCAATTGTGTACTGTAGTTGATAGTATTAGTTTGTCGGCGCATATAGGCTTTCCAACTATCGCTGCCACTTTCTCTGCCGCCCCCTGTTTCTTTTTCTCCGCCAAAGGCACCACCAATTTCAGCACCACTCGTACCGATATTGACGTTGGCAATACCACAGTCGCTGCCGGCGCAGGATAAGTATTGTTCTGCTTCACGTAAGTTTAAGGTCATGATAGCCGAAGACAACCCCTGTGGTACGTTGTTTTGAATAGCCATTGCTTCGTTCAATGTTTGGTACTTCATGAGGTATAAAATAGGCGCAAAGGTCTCGTGTTGTACAATGGCAAAATCAGGTGACGCTTCGTAGATGCATGGTTTTACATAACAACCACTTTCATAGCCTTTGCCTTCTAATACACCGCCGGCTACCAATTGCTTGCCTCCTTCTCTTTTCACTTCTTTAATGGCATGTTCATATGCTGCTACTGCATCTTTATCTATCAATGGACCCACATGATTTTTTTCATCCAGCGGATTGCCAATATTCAATTGTTTGTAGGCTGCCACTAATTTTTTCTTAAAGACATCATATACTTTTTCATGAATGATGAGGCGGCGGGTTGTAGTGCAGCGCTGACCTGCCGTACCCACGGCACCAAACAAAGCTGCCGGCAAGGCAATATCCAAATCGGCATGTTCTGAAATAATGATGGCATTGTTACCACCCAACTCCAACAACGATCTTCCCAGACGCGCCGCTACGGTTGCTCCTACTGCTTTTCCCATACGGGTAGAGCCAGTTGCTGATACCAATGGCACGCGCGTATCGGCACTCATGAGTTCGCCAATATCTCTTCCGCCAATCACCAATCCGTTGATGCCTTCAGGTACTTTGTTTGCTTTTAATACAGCACTAACAATATGCTGGCAAGCGAGAGCGGTTAAAGGTGTTTTTTCGGAAGGTTTCCACACGCATACATCACCGCAAACCCAGGCTATAAAGGCGTTCCAGCTCCATACTGCCACCGGAAAGTTGAAGGCACTGATAATGCCTACCACACCCAACGGATGCCATTGTTCGTACATACGATGCAAAGGTCTTTCGCTGTGCATGGTCAATCCGTGTAGTTGGCGAGATAAGCCCACTGCAAAGTCCGCAATGTCTATCATTTCCTGTACCTCGCCATAGCCCTCTTGTAAGCTTTTACCCATTTCATAAGACACAAGCTTGCCTAATGGTTCTTTGTATTTCCGAAGCGCTTCTCCAATTTGTCTTACTACTTCACCACGCTTCGGTGCCGGTATCATTCGCCATTCTTCAAAGGCTTTTTCTGCTTGCCTTACAACAGCATCGTAGTTCTTTTCGGTGGCGCTGATAACACTTGCAATCAGCTTGCCATCTACAGGAGAGTACGACGCGATTTTTTCGCCGGAAGATTTGATGGATTTTGTACCGGTGAAGGCACCCTCGTTTATCTTTTCAATACCGAGTGTCTTCAATATGTTATTCATATTCATACAATATTCTTTTTTAGAAAAATCAGGCAAAGATAAGGATACCCATCTAACTGCCATTGACTGTAATCATACATATAAATATCAATGTTAGCTTTCTGTCCTACAAAAAAAGTTTCCGTATTTCAAATAGAAGCCGACAAGGGTTACATCAGTATTATTAATGTGTTTTTTTACTGCTACCCATCTTGGTTTGTGGTTTCCGATACATCACAGTACGCACTTCATTTTTTTCTACTTGCCAATATCCCCAGTATTTTTTCGCAGTTTGTTTGGGCAAATGAGTAGCGGTTTTTTCGGCTAAAAACCAACAGAGTCGAAAGGCAAACTCCTTATTGGCGGTATCAAGCACAGAATGGGTGATGAGCTCCATGTGCAAAAAGATGACCTTTTTTAAATGCGATTTTAAGGGATTTTTTTTAGCTTCTTTATAGAGGTAAATAAGCTCTTTAGCGCAATTGTCTAATATATCGGAAACGATGAGTTGCTGCTGCTTATCGGCATGAAAGGTGCCGGGCATAATTTCATGAAAGGAAAGATACTTATCCACCAATCGGAATTTGGAGAGTTTTTCTATGATTGCTTCCTTGGGGCTCATCTTCACAAAATAAATGGATTCCTTTTGTTTTGGCAAAGTATTTGAAACGTACAGACTATTCGTTCACTTCAAAAAATATTTGGGTTATGAAGCAAGTTATTTATGGGATAGTTGTCGTAGTAATTGTTTTGGCTACAAATGCTAAAGCACATGCGCAACAAGTCTGGGTGCAATCACCCTATGAAGAAGTGAATATAGAAGGGCGTAACGAGCAACCGTATTACGGACAAGAACGGTATTACAACCGTCGTCAACGTCACCATCATCATAACCATTACCGTAGGCACGATGCACCATATTACTCCCATGACTATCGTTACCGTGGTAGAAGGTGGCATCGTGGAGAAGCTTATCACGATGGACCACGCCACCAGGTTCGGGTACACCATTATTATCCTCGTCGGTATAAGGTGATGCCACCCCGTCAACGTATTCGCCGTCATTGGTAATCTTCTTTTATGGTGCTCTGAATCCTCGTTATCGGGGAAGAAATAATTGCGAAAACATACGGTGTTTATTGTTGTAAATATCTGTGGGTACTAAAAGGAGTTATTGAAAATTTTTAGCGAACAAAAAACCACTACTCCAAGCATGTTGAAAATTAAAACCTCCGGTAATGCCATCTACATGCAATATTTCGCCTGCAAAGTATAGACCCGGTGCTAGTTTGCTCTCCATCGTTTCCGGATTTATTTCATTGGTAGCTACACCACCACAAGTTACAAATTCATCTTTGTGTGTGGTTTTGCCCGAAACATTATAGTTATGTCGTAAGAGCAGCTCTATCAGTTTGTGTTGATTGCTTGATTTGAGTTCACCCCATTTTGTGTTATCGGCAATACCTGCTTCGTCCATTAGGTATTCCCACAGCCGTTTGGGCAATCCCCAGTCGTTTCGTTCATGAATAAATCGGCTACCTTCATATTGCCGCTTGTCTTGAATCCAAGTGGAAAGCTCGTGGTCGGTAGTAGTGCCCAGCCAATTGATACGTGCCGTAAATTGGTATTGGAGTTGATGAATTTCTTGCGCTCCCCAAGCGGATGCACGCAATATAGCCGGTCCGCTGAGTCCCCAGTGGGTAATCAGTATCGGACCTTGCTCTACAATTTTAGTCGAACCAATTTTTACTTGAGCATTGGATACGCTGAGCCCCATAAGCGCGGTGATAGGATGATGGGGAAGATTGAACGTGAATAAAGAAGGTACCGGCGCATGAATAGTGTGCCCTAAAGAACGCAACCAATGGTATTGTTCTTCTTTAGGGTAACCACCACAAGCTATCAGCACCTTGTCAGCAATATATTGGCTGCCATCAGCAAAAGATAAATACCATTGTTCTTTTACTTTCTCTATACGCTGCAATGATTTTTGAAACTGAACTGTGACTCCGTTTTGCCGCATTGCAGTCCATAAGCAATCGATAATTGTTTGCGAATCGTCGGTATCCGGAAACATTCTGCCATCGGCTTCCGCTTTGATGGATACGCCTTTTGCGGCAAACCATTGTAAAGTTTCCGCAGGTGAAAATGAATGTAGGGTTTTCTTTAAGAAGTTTTTTCCTCGAGGGTATTTCTGTAGCAATTCTTTTACATCAAATAACTGATGGGTGACATTGCATCGCCCACCACCGGAAATTTTTACTTTCTGCAATGCTTTTGCCGCCTTCTCAAATACGACTACTTCTCTATCATTCCTTTTTGGAATATTAGCAGCAGCAAAACATCCGGCTGCTCCGGCACCAATAATTGCTATTTTCAAGGTAGTAGTTTTAATAAAAAAATAGTAGTCCGCGAAAGACCTTTGTGAGTGGCTGTGTTAATAGATGTTCTGTACTTGTTAGCAGTGGTTGACGATGCATTTTTTGTAAGCGTATTTATTGCTTTTGCATTTTTCATCCGTACTAGCACGGATAATAAAATACGTGTTTATACGTATCATTTTGACCCAAACTGCACCCTATCTTTGTGTCAAGATAGTTCACCTATTTACTCCTAACAAAAGATAAATCCTATCACTATGGAAACTATTTAGAGGTTGGATTTTTTGCAGAGTTTTTCTAGACTCTGCTTTTTTTTTTCCTCTTTTTTTCTGAACATCCTTTTTCTTATAAAGCAAAATTATACGTTATGCTCGGCAGTATCGGAAAAATAGATACTTGCTTTACCGACATTTCTAAACCTTGTGATGTATTTCCGCGAGAGTCCACGTACAAGAAATAGGGATTCTGACGGCTATACACATTGTAGATAGAAAAGGTCCAACTGCCCCGTAGTCCTTTCTTTTTTTCTGGTTTTGGGGTGTAGGTAGCTCCTAAGTCGAGGCGATGATAGGCAAACAAGCGATAGGCATTGAGTTTGCTGTATTCCGGTACCAATTGTTGTTCGATAAAATAATAACTGGTGGGCAAGGTGATGGCATTGCCGGAGCCATATACAAAGACACCGGAGAATGTCCACTTCTTGCTATGCTCATAGGTAAGTACTACCGATAGGTCGTGGCGACGGTCGTACTTTGCGGGGTATCTTTCGCCGTTGTTTAATTTCGGGAAGGTGCGATACGTCCACGACAGTGTATAGCCAATCCATCCGGTAAATTTCCCTTTGGTTTTATTGATAAAAAATTCTGCGCCGTAGGCTTCTCCATTTCCAAAAACAAAATCCAATTCTTGGTCTCTGGTAATGTTGGTGGGTGTATAGCCTTGACGGTATTCAATTTGGTGTTTCATCTTTTTATAATAGACCTCAACACTGGTTACATACGAGTTGTTAAACAGATTTTGGAAATAACCTAAAGAATATTGCCAAGCCGACTGCGGTTGTACGTAATACGTGCTGGGCACCCAAAGGTCGGTGGGTAGGGTTGTACCGTTGTTGGTGATGAGGTGGATGTATTGGTACGATTTTACGACGCTGGATTTGACAGAAGCATTTTCATTGAGTTCGAAACGCAGGTTCAATCGGGGTTCCCATCCGCCGTATGTTTTCACAATGGCGCCGGAGCCGAATTGGGTACTGTCTATTTTTTCTTCGTTAAGGTTATACTTGTACTGCTTGTACGGACCTGTTTGAGCAAAATAAGAATAGCGTAAACCGGCATTCACTTTCATAAAACCAGCTACTTCAAATTCATCACCTACATACACACCCGCTTCGTGGGCATAACGTATCAAACTATTGTTGGGCTTAAATTCCAGCTCGCCACTATTGCCCGATACTTGATTGGGGATAAACTTATGATGTGTATAGTTGATACCTGTTTTGATATGATGGTTATTGCCGGCGTAATAGTCAAAATCTACTTTGCCATTCCAATCCCTAATACCGGACGCCATTCGTATAGCAAAATCACTTTGTTTGCCGCCAAATTCAAAATGATAATCGTTGTAAATGGCAGAAGCGTTCATGAAAAGCCGGTCGTTGAATAAATGATTCCAACGAAGGGTCGCTGTTGCATTACCCCAAGGGATGTTTGCATTAAAGTTGCCTGCGCTGCTTTTGAACGTAAACTTATCCCTACCAAAATAGCCACTAAGGTATAATCGATCTTTTTTGCCAAGGGTATAATTGGCTTTTAAATTGGCATCATAAAAAAAGTATCCCGAACCGGATAAACTGCCTTGGGCAAAGGGTTTCATCAATACATCTATATACGTTCTTCTACCGGAGAGCATAAAGGATCCTTTCTCTTTTTTTATGGGACCTTCTAACGTGAGGCGAGAAGCGATAAGCCCAATACCTCCTTTCGCATGATACTCTTTGGTGTTGCCTTCGTTCATGGTTACATCTACCACGGATGAGAGCCGTCCGCCGTATTGAGATGGCATACTTCCTTTTATCAGTGTGATATTTTTTACTGCATCCGAATTAAATACAGAAAAGAATCCGAAAAGATGACCGGGGTTGTACACCACTGCATCATCCAGCAATATGAGGTTTTGATCCGGCCCGCCACCGCGTACATAAAAACCGGAGTTCCCTTCTCCCGAAGACTGCACCCCCGGCATGAGTTGCAGGGCTTTCAAGATATCTACTTCGCCAAAGACAACGGGCAATTTCTTAATATCATTTACCGAAAGAGCCACCGTTCCCATGTCGGTAGATTGGACATTATCTTGTTCTTTATGGGCTTTTACTTCTATCTCTTCAAAGGTGGTGATACTTCTCAGTTCGGCATTATACGTACGGCTTTCTATCATCTGCATCGGCTCTTCTATATTCGCATATCCGGTGTAGTTATAGAGTACTGTATAGCTACCCTGTGGCATACTCACTGAGTAAAAACCATAGGTGTTGGTTTGTACAGCAAGGTTTAGTTCTTTGATGTAAACATTGGCACTGATAAGGCTTTCGCCGGATTGTGCATCTCTAATATAACCGCTGAGTGTAACTTTTTTTTGCGCCGAAACCGTAGCAGTAACAAACAGTAAGAGCAGCATCAAGGTCGTAGGTAGGTATCTCATAAATTATTGTAGGGTATCGGTTACTTCACCGCAAGTGAGCATCTTTTTGCCAAAATAAGGATTGCGAATGTGCTCTTCATGGCTCAGCCAATAAGCGCCTTTGTCATTAAATGCCATGGGGCAGTACTGGCGATAGATACCGACATGTTTTAAGGCTGCATCTGAAACCAGTTGATACATCGCATCGGATACTTTTTCAAAAGGAATACGTTGTTTTTCTACATCATCTTTGGCAGCCACGATCGCTTTTGCTTCAGTTTTGAGTGTTGTTAGAGATGCAGACAAGGCATGCTTGGGGTCGTTTAGGGCTTGTTCCAATCCTTCGACTGTAGTAATGAATGCCGTAGCAACCGTTGTTGTTTGAGCAGCGTCCGAAGCTACCAAAGCGTCTTTTAATGCATAATATTGTTGCAATGTTTGCATCAATTTTTCGGTGCCTGCTTCGCCCAAATTGCTTTGTGGTTTCTCGGCAGGTGTCGTAGGTGGCAGCGAGGTTTCTTCTGTTGTTGTTTCAGCAGTGTTGTTAGTAGTGCTTTCGTTGCCGCAAGCGCTAAAGAGTACGCCGGAACAAAGTAAGATGGAATAGACAATACGTGACATCGTAAAATTTTTGTGCAAACCTATTGAAAATAAAAGAATAAAAATTGACTACAACGTAATACGAAACGTTGAAGTTGCGCATTTATTATCCTTTTCCATAGTGATGTTGATAAAGGGTTATCCTACTTAGAAAAAAGCGTCTTCGAAATGTTTGATTTCTTTTACCGTATCACCTTGTAGGATGATGCTGATAATATCAAATCGCAAGTGGGTATAGGTAGGGTGCTCTTCCAAAAAGGCATCGGCTGCGCTTTTCAAGTACTGCTGTTTTTGAGGAGTTACAGATTCTTCCGGAAAACCGAAGGTGTAATCGTAGCGTGTTTTCACTTCTACAAAAACAAGCAAATCTCCAAGGGTGGCGATGATGTCCACTTCTTTTTTGCCCGAATACCAGTTGGTATAGCGAATTTCATACTGTTGCTTTTTTAAAAAGTCCACAGCAATTTGTTCACCTTTTGCACCTGTTTGTTTATGTTTGCTCATTAATTTACTTTATAACAATCTAATGAAACAACTTGTTGCTGCCTTTCCTAATCAATTACGCGAAGCCCTCCAAATCGGTCAAAGTTATACGTTTAAAACGGCAAAGCGTACGTTTAGTAATGTCCTTCTTACCGGACTGGGCGGCAGTGGCATCGGCGGTTCCATCATTCAAAACTATGTCTTCGACAAGCTGTCCATTCCTTTTTTGGTAAATAAAGACTATCACCTTCCTGCCTTTGTGGGTAAAGACACACTGGTGATTGTTTCCTCCTACTCCGGCAATACCGAAGAAACCCTGATGGCGATGAATCAAGCCATCAAGTCGGGCGCCACTGTTGTATGTGTTACCTCCGGTGGGCAAGTAGCTGCTATTGCTCAAAAGAAGGGTTTTGATTGCATCTTGGTGCCGGGAGGCATGCCACCACGTTCTTGCTTGGGATACTCATTGGTGCAAAGCTTATTTGTATTCGATCATTTCGGTTTGTTGAAAACGGATTTTAAAAAAGAAATAAACGCTGCCATTAAGCTCATCGAAACGGATATTAAAGACATTCAAAAACAAGCAAAAGCCTTAGCCAAAAAACTGATTGGAAAAACTCCCATCTTGTATGCAGCTCCCGAATTTGAAGGGGTTGCCGTACGCTTTCGTCAGCAAATAAATGAGAATAGCAAAATGCTTTGCTGGCATCACATTGTTCCGGAAATGAACCACAATGAACTGGTGGGCTGGCGCGAAAAAGACAATACCAAAGCCGTTATCTTTATCCGAAACCAGGAAGATTATAAAAGAACACAGGCTCGCATTGAACTGAACAAAACCATCATCAAAAAATACACAACTTCTATTACAGAGCTTTGGTCGAAGGGTAAAACCTATTTCGAAAGAGCCTTTTACATCATTCATCTCACCGATTGGGTATCGGTATATTTAGCTGCCGCCAGAGAAGTGGATGATATGGAAGTAAAGGTAATCGACTTCTTAAAAGGGTCATTAGCCAAGGTTTAACACCAATAATTTTTCCCATCCATTTTTTACCTCAACATGATTATTGTTGAGTTTTTTTTGTGGTGTTGTCACAAGAAGGAAGCTATTTTTTTGAAGGCTGTTCACGGATAAATTTCGGAAGACTCAATCCATAATTGACGGCAATGATGCGAATGGCAACAATCAAGCTGCCGGACAAGATAAAATTATAATCTCTGTTGAGCCCGAGGTGTTCCAACCATACGAAGAGCAGCCCACCGGCCAGGCAAGCAGTGGCATATACTTCTTTTTGAAAAAGTACCGGCACACGGTTGGTGAGTACATCTCGGATAACACCTCCCATAACCGCTGAAAACATGCCCATCATAGAAGCTACGACAGGATGAATACCAAAACCCAATGCCTTCTCCGTACCTAATATGGTAAACAGGGCAATTCCGAGTGTATCGAACAACAGTAATGTTTTGGGCAGTCGCAGCAACAAGGAATAAAATATGCTGGACAAGAAAATACCCGCGAGAATGGCATACAAAAAAGTAACATCGCTCACCCAAACCAGCGGATAACTACCCAAGAGCATGTCTCTGAGGCTACCCCCACCGATGGCGGTTACAAACCCGATAAACGTAACCCCAAACCAATCGGGCTTGGACTCTTCATTGGCAATAAGAGCACCGGAGATAGCGAAGAGGGATGTACCTAATAGTTCAAAAACATATTGTATGGTCATGTGGGGTGTGTTGCTATTGGGAGCTGCAAATTATACAATGCCCGAATTTTATGAACGTTGTGAGGAGATGATATTTTTTGAGTTCAGAGTTGTAGTTGTTTCGATAGATTATTTTAATGATGATAGCATTTTTTTATTTGTACCTTTGCACCTCGAAAAAAGAAAAGGGTTATAAAAATCGATGAAGAGGAGGATGAAGCTGCTTTCGTAAATAGCTGAAGCAAGCGTAGTGGCGGTAAAAATGCTTCATAGAAAGATGCCGATGAACGGTGCCATCGCCACAGTTGTAACATCGATTTCCGCAAGCCGGGACAACAAAAAATCTCATCCATTTTTTCGATTCAGTTTTCATAAAGAGTTATAAAAATATAGTTATTCAGCGTTATGTTATCAGTTTCAAATCTATCGCTTCGGTATGGAAAGCGCGTCTTATTTGAGGATGTCAATGTTCGGTTTACGGAGGGTAATTGCTATGGTGTTATTGGAGCTAATGGTGCCGGGAAATCTACGTTTCTCAAAATTTTGTCGGGCGAAATAGACCCCACCACCGGCGCTGTAGAAATATCGAAAGACCAGCGGATGAGCGTGCTTAAACAAAACCACCACGAGTTTGATGAGATTCCGGTTTTGGAAACCGTTATCCGTGGTAATGACAAGTTGTTTGCCGTGATGCAAGAGAAAGATGCTTTGTATGCGAAAGAAGATTTCACAGAAGAAGATGGCATAAAAGCCGGTGAGTTGGAAGGTATCTTTGGCGAAATGGAAGGTTGGAATGCGGAAAGTGATGCGGCTACCTTATTGAGCAACTTGGGCATTAAAGAAGATTTGCATTATAAACAATTGAAAGAATTGGATGGTAACCAGAAAGTGCGTGTGCTCTTGGCGCAAGCCCTGTTTGGCAATCCGGATATATTGTTGTTGGATGAGCCTACCAACGATTTGGATTTAGAAACGATCAGTTGGTTAGAAAATTTCCTAGCAGATTATGATAAGGTGGTGTTGGTGGTATCGCACGATCGTCACTTCTTGGATGCGGTATGTACCCATGTTGCTGATATTGATTTTGGAAAAATTACCATCTTCACCGGTAACTATTCGTTTTGGTACGAAAGTAGCCAGTTGATGTTGAAACAGCGTGCCGATGCGAACAAAAAAGCGGAAGATAAGATTGCTGAATTAAAAGAATTTATTGCTCGCTTCTCTGCCAATGCGTCTAAATCGAAGCAAGCAACCAGCCGTAAAAAGGCGTTGGATAAAATTAAATTAGATGAGATGCGTCCTTCCAACAGGAAGTACCCTGCCATTCTTTTCAACAACCAAATACGAGAAGCCGGCGACCAAATTTTGGAGGTAAAAAATTTGTCCAAAACGTTGCATGGCGAGGTATTATTTAAGAATATTTCGTTTGATATAAAACGAGGACAAAAGGTAGCCATCGTTTCCCACAATTCGCTTGCTACTACCGCTTTTTATCAAATGCTTGCCGGAGAAGATACCGATTTCGGCGGATTGTATAAATGGGGTGTAACCATTACACCTACTTATTTGCCCAACGACAACAGTGAATTTTTTGTGGGTAAAGACCTGAACCTGATTGACTGGCTACGACAATATTCGGAAGAAAAAGACGAGACCTTTATTCGTGGGTTCTTAGGTAGAATGTTGTTTTCAGGAGAGGAGACATTGAAGAAGTGTACCGTACTGAGCGGAGGCGAAAAGGTGCGTTGTATGCTGAGCCGTATGATGATGCTAAAAGGGAACTTGCTGATGATGGACGAGCCCACCAACCACTTGGATCTTGAAAGCATTACCGCATTGAACAATGGAATGAAAGATTTTAAAGGTACCATTCTCTTTACCACTCGTGACCACGAATTGGCACAAACGGTTGCTGACAGAATATTGGAGTTGACTCCCAACGGGCTTATAGACCGCGAAATGAGTTTTGATGATTATCGTGAAGATACCCGTGTTGCACAGCTACGCAGCGAAATGTATGGTGAAGTCGTATCGTAAGATACGAACCACGGTATAGTGATATACAAAGAGCGGCTGCCGAAGGCAGCCGCTCTTTGTATGTTTAATGACAAAAAACGTTCGTCGAGAAAATGCATTACGCCATGTTGTGAAACACTTGCTGCACGTCGTCATCTTCTTCCACTCTTGCTATTAGTTTCATAACATCGTTGGCTTGTTCCTCTGAAACCGTAACGGTGTTTAAGGGTATCCATTCTATCTCTGTAGAAATAGGAGTGATATTTTTTTCATCTAAAGCTTTTTGCAAAGTGCCAAAGTCGTTGAAAGCGCAACGAATAATGACATTTCCTTCGCTGTCTTCACCGATTTCTTCCAAGCCGGCGTCAATCAATTCCAACTCCATTTCTTCCATGTCGATACCTTCATTTTTTAGCTTAAACATGCCCATGTGTTTAAACAAAAAACCTACCGAGCCGCTATTGCCTAATGCGCCACCGCCTTTGTTGAAGTGCGAACGAACATTGGCAACCGTTCGTGTGGTATTATCAGTAGCGGTAACTACCAGGATAGCAATGCCATGAGGCGCGTATCCTTCATACAAGACCTCGTCGTAGTTGCTGGTGTCCTTTCCTAATGCGTTTTTAATAGCCCCTTCGATACGATCTTTGGGCATGTTTACGGCTTTACCGTTTTGTATTACACGACGTAGTTGAGGGTTGGTATCAGGATCTGGCCCACCTTTTTTTACGGCTATAGCTATTTCTTTACCGATACGGCTAAACTGCTTCGCCATGCGATCATAGCGAGCAAACATAGTGGCTTTTCTTACTTCAAATATGCGACCCATTGTATTACTAAGAATTTATTTTGGGCGCAAAAATAACCCAAATCAAAAAAAGATACTTACCACATCGAAAAAAATATAGCCTATGGGAAATACTATTCTTCCGGTGGTGCCATCAACTCTTGTTCGCGCATCATAATAGCGTTTGCCTGGTTGGTGGCTTTTTGCGCACTGGCGGCATCCCCTTTAGCATTGTACAGTTGTGCCAATATGGAATAAAACTGCGGATTGCCCGGATCGAGCTCAGAAGCTTTCAACAAAGCACCGATAGCACCGTCTATGTTGCCGATAGAAGCTAATGCAATACCATAATTAGCAAAGGCAGTCTCGTCTGAGTTATCGGTTTTTAAGAAAGCTTCATATTGTTGCACGGCTGTAGCAAAATCTTTTCTTTCCAAAGCTTCGGCGGCTATAATGCCGGCTTTGCTCTTACGGGTAAGTACTGCTGATAATACTACATCATCTTCTTTTACTTCATAGACAACATTTGCAGGCGGCCATTTATCATTTTGTAATTGCTCCGGAGAGATAAACCGTGAGTAGGTTACATAATAATCCCAGTCTTTTTTGTGACGTTCGTTGTAGCGCACATAATAAAACGCAAGTCGATTGGTGTCTTTTGCGAAATATTGCTCGAAGCCCAACATGTTGGATGCTACTAATATTTTTTTAGAGGTATCAGGTTTTACACCATTTGCCATAATCCACTTCCCATCTTGCAAGCCACTGTTTTGGTAATAGTCGATATCATAATAGCCAAAAGCTCCTTTTACGCCACCTACCGATTCATTGAAATATACATATTGATTGGGGTGCGATTGGAATGTCCAAATGATAGCCGGCAATAAGCCGGCAACGCTGATGCCTAATGGCAACCAGCGGAGTTTTTCATTTTTTATATAATCACCAATGAGGGTAATAGACATAGCCGCCATGGTGACCCAAAAAGGATAAATGAAAAATAAATGCCGCCATGTATCATGCACACTGGATTTTTTATAAATCATATACAGCGGTGTAAAGAATGCAGCGAAAGCAACAAATAAAAACGCCGCCCAACCATATTTGTTTTTTCCTTTCATGCCCAAAAGGAAGTATAATAAGACTCCGGCTATTACAATAAGTGGGCTGGAAATTGCAATCCATTTGAGTTCGTAGTACCAGGGCATGTTATTATTGGGGCGAAAGACTCCTTCGAAAAATACACGAATGGTAATCTTAATATTCGTCATTTGTTTCAACGACTCCAGTGGGCGCGTGAACGGCTCTTGTAGTCCCCATGGCCATGCCAACAACCCAATGATATAGCCTACTATCAAGGCTCCAATTACCATCAGCACCGTACGTTTCAGTAGCTTGTTCTGGTGAGCGGTAATGTTTTCTTTAAAGCCGGATTGTAAGAAATAGTACAATCCGACAAGCACTATCATGGTTACTATTAGTAATAAACCACCCGCCGGGCGAACCCCAAATGCCAATGTAAAACCGATGGCAATACCGATGGTATGCTTCCAAATTTTAGCAGGAATATCTTGTATTAACGCCAGCAAAGAATACACCGCCACAATGAATCCACAGGCAAATGGTATGTCTTTGGGGTTGTTCATACTTTCTCCAAAGATGCGTGGAGAAAAGGCGATCAACAATAAAGCCATAACGCCGGTGAGCCAATTGCGGTTGCTGATGCGATAGGCAAACAGCCCTGTAAATATCATCAAGAAGGCACCGGTAAGCGCGTTGAAGAAGTGGCGTAAATGCAACAAGGCAATGGAGGGCATCCAACGATGCAATATTTCCATAGCGTAATCAAATAAGCCACCGTAGTATTCGATGCCTTGGTATTGCAGGGTTTTATTGCTGTAGTCTAAGGCTTGTTTATCACCATTGAAAAAATAGTTGTATATATCTTGTCCATAAAAAATTTGTAACCATTCGTCACCACTTTGTCCGTAATCTTTGCTGATGAGTGGCATGATGATGAGCAGGAGTGCGCTGATAGCTATGAAGAGATATCGCATCAGTTTATCGTGGCTCGAGGTGTTTGCTTTTTGCATGTATAGTTTTATTATTAAGCGACGTAAAAATAAAGGATTATTGACATCATCATAATGCGAAGACTTATATTTGCACACATTTTGAAACAGCACTATGTTCATTGCCAACTTACCTATTTATAAAAAGCTTACCCGTCAGCGCTCCCTTAATTTTGCCCGGTACTTAAGCCGTCATATCCCTGAGGGTAGCAAGGTGTTGGATTTTGGTTGTGGCAATATGTTTACCTCCAAAGAAATTCTGAACCTACAGCCAAGTCTTCATATTACCGGTATCGATGTAATACAAGACCAAAATCTCGATGCTCAGTTTTTTGAAGACAAACGATTAGATTTTAAGCTGCTCACCACAAAAGAACTCCCCTTTGAGGATAACCAATTTGATGTTTCCTTCGCATTAGCCGTACTACATCATACCGATAATCCCGAATTCTATCTTTCCGAATTAAAACGGGTCACAAAACCCTCCGGATACATTATTCTTATCGAAGAAATGTATATCCACCAGTTAGACCGTATTTGGATTTCATCACAAGATTGGTTGCTCAACAAACTCAAAACTGGAGTACCGGTACCATTAAACTTCCGATCACATAAGCATTACCTCAACGAGTTTAAAAAACAAGGACTCCATATTATTTTTGAAGATGGTATCCGAGCCTTCCTGACAGGTATGCACGTGTATGTGTACAAACTGAAAAAGTAGTACTACCGTTTGTATCGTTGCTATTTTTTCTTTCGGTAATCACCTCGCTTCCACGCTTCAAAAAACTCTGCCCACGCCAATGGATTGAAAATATTCATGGGCTTCTGAACACCGTAGTACACGGCATTATTGGCTTGTATAGATTGGTAGTTAGCTTGACTTTCACGCCCATCACGAGGCAGCATGTACGCAAGTATTTTCATCGTTTGCTCGTCGGTATTCTTGCGTGCTATTTCGTATTTATCATCCGGTATTTTTTCGTACCGAAAGGCATATTGAAGTTCTTCTTTGGAAAGATAGGGCCTTACGATGGTTTCGGGGAGGTAAAAAGTATCTTGCACCATGAGTTGTATCAACGAAACATAATTCCCTTGAATGCCGGCGGGTACTACATATTCTTTACTTCTAAAACCCACCGAAGAGAACAGCAACGTATCTCCTTTATATACTACAATGGAAAACACACCTTGCCCATTACTGATGACGCCTCTTTCTTTGTTTTTCACTTCTACCACCACACCGGGTACGGCTCTAAGGCTGTCTGCCGTCATGGTTACACCGCTTATTTGCACCACATTATCATAAACACCTTGTGCTAATATAACGAAAGGAAGAAAAATTAAGGACAAGAATGTTAGTAATCGAACAACCGAAAATCTCATAAAAGCAAAGTTACTTCACTGGTCTTTGGAATAAATTGCGGCTATAGCCTGCGATAATAAGACTATAACGTCTTTTGTTTTATTATTCCTTACAAAGAACAGCACTAAGTTGTACTTTTGCGACGCACAATAGTTGATTTAACAAAGGTTTATATGATTACAAAAGAACAAGTACTCAATGCCCTAAGCAATGTGCAAGAACCTGATTTAGGAAAGGATCTTGTGACATTAAACATGGTAGAAGATATTCAAATAGAGGGAAAGAACGTAGCCTTTACGGTAATCCTGACTACTCCTGCTTGCCCTCTGAAAGAGATGATTGAGAAGGCTTGCATCAATGCCATCCATATGTTGGTGGATAAAGAAGCTATCGTAAAAGTAAATTTATCATCGAGGGTCAACTCCAACAGAAAAGACAATAAAGTGGTATTACCCGGAGTAAAAAACATTATTGCTGTAGTATCAGGGAAAGGCGGTGTTGGTAAATCCACCGTTGCGGTGAATCTTGCACTGGGCTTGGCTGCTGAGGGTGCTAAAGTAGGGTTGTTGGATGCTGATATTTATGGACCTTCAGTACCCATCATGTTGGGCATACGTAGCGAGCGCCCACTGATGACAGATGTAAATGGCAAAGGAATGATAGTGCCCATCGAAAAATACGGAATCAAAGCAATGTCTATCGGGTTGTTGATAGATGAAAAGCAAGCCGTTATTTGGCGCGGGCCACAAGCCAGTTCTGCACTTCGTCAGTTTATTTCAGATGTAAAATGGGATGACTTAGATTATTTGGTAATAGACATGCCACCCGGTACCGGAGATATCCACCTCACCTTGGTGCAAACCATACCTGTGACCGGTGCAGTAGTGGTATCAACACCACAAGCGGTAGCTGCTGCTGATGCGCGCAAAGCCATCGTTATGCTGAAACAACCACAGATAAATGTGCCTATCCTCGGTGTGGTAGAAAATATGTCACACTTCACTCCGGCAGAACTACCCGAAAATAAATACTACCTGTTCGGGAAAGACGGTGCCAAACGAATGGCAGAGCAATTTGAAATTCCATTTTTAGGCGAAGTCCCCATTGTACAAAGTATTCAACAAGGCGGGGATTCCGGCATACCGGCAATGGTAGATGATGAACAAGTTTCTAAAAATGCCTTTATGGAAGTTGCCGGTGCTGTAGCCAGACAAGTATCAATCCGCAATGCCAACTTAGAGCCTACCAAGGTAGTAGCAATGCAACAATAACAAAAAACGTATGCAGCGATTTTGGACAGCAACCGTCATTATGGTACTCACCAGTTTTATTTCCAACGAAATATTGGCAATGCCGTGGTGGATGCCGGCAGTATTATGTTTCGTGGTCGCATTAAATTTCAAGCTGACATCCGGTAAGGCATTTTTAGCAGGCTTCGTAGCGGTCTTTTTATTGTGGTTGTCGGTAGCTTTATTTAAAGATTATCAAAACGAACATATCTTGTCAGATCGAATGGCAGCGTTGTTTAAACTAAACAATCGTTATCTGTTCATGTTGGTTGCCGCTTTGTTGGGCGGTTTAGTGAGCGGCTTTGCCGCCTTGAGTGCTGCACTGATGCGAAAAGCATTTGCAAAAATAGATGGTTAGTGCAACTATTTGAAAACACGAATTCAGGTAAGAGGCAGTTGGATAAATGGAGGTGGTGATGGATATTTGCACCCGAAAAATGGCTGCGTAGTTCAATGGATAGAATAGAAGTTTCCTAAACTTTAGATCCAAGTTCGATTCTTGGCGCGGCTACACCTCAAGAAAGCCATTCGGAACTGATCTGAATGGCTTTCAGTTCTTTGAATTATCTTAGGTCACTAACAACGCCAGTATTCTAATTCTTCTTCTTTCTCCGGTTGTGAATTGCTTTCAGTTCTTTGAATTATCTTAGGTCACTAACAACTATAATGTATGTATAAATGTGGTATGTGGTTGTGAATTGCTTTCAGTTCTTTGAATTATCTTAGGTCACTAACAACCAACTTTATTAAGCATTTTTTTAAAGAGCGTTGTGAATTGCTTTCAGTTCTTTGAATTATCTTAGGTCACTAACAACCGATTGAAGGTACGCCTGGGGCACTAAGGGTTGTGAATTGCTTTCAGTTCTTTGAATTATCTTAGGTCACTAACAACCGAATAAGGAGCACTTAGAGGCACTGCTCG
>JAKQGX010000035.1 GCA_029573235.1 Bacteroidota bacterium | reverse complement strand
TAATAAAAACAGCACCGGTTGCGGCAGAGCCAGTTTGCGACCCTCCCGTTTGTCCCGTCCAAAACGTGAAATCACCAAACTCAAAATCGATATTCGGTGGACAGGGTATCTGCTGTGCTGTACTCGTAAAGGCACCCATCAGTAACGACAAGGCAAAAGGTAATAACTTACACAAAGTAACTATTTTTCTTTTCATGATGGCTAGTTGATAATACTGGTATTTGGTATTATTAGACGTAATATAATTTGCAATAGTTGGTGAATATACAGATTTTTGATTTTTCACTGAAATTTCAAGCTCATATCCATTTACTCCGTAAAGATACAATTCATTTATCGATTTCTAAATATCTCTTCTTCTTCAATTTCAGCAATAGTATCAGACCTTCAAAACCTCCATTTGTTAAGTATATCATATAGCCGAAATAGATCTTCAAAAGAATTGTACAAAGGTGCAGGTGCCATTCGTATCACATTCGGCTCACGCCAATCAACTATAACTCCCTCTGCAAGTAATGCTTCAAAAACAGCCTTGCCATTATCCGAAAACCAAAGAGACAGTTGATTGCCACGACTCTCCGGGTTCGATGGAGTGATAATTCTGAAAGGTAGATGCTTAATTTTTTTCAGTAGAAACTCAAGGTAAGCCGTCATTCTTATACTTTTTTCACGTAGTGCTACCATGCCTACTTTATCAAATATATCCAACGAAGCATGATGTGCTACCATGTTCAATATAGAAGGGCTACTCAGTTGCCAACTGGCTGCAGATGAATCCGGCACATATCCTTTGGGCATATTGAAACGGGTACTCTCGTTCGTTCCCCACCATCCTCCCAGGCGAAAGGTGTCTGGATGGGTAATATGCTTATCATGGACAAAGATGCCGCCGACACCACCCGGACCGGAGTTGAGGTATTTATACGAACACCAACAAGCAAAGTCAACATCCCAATCATGTAATTGTAACGGCACATTGCCGATAGCATGGGCAAGGTCAAAACCCGCCAAGGCGCCTACCTGATGCGCTGCCGTTGTTACCTTTTTTAAATTAAAAAATTGACCGGTGTAATAGTTAACTCCTCCCAATAGCACGAGTGCCAACGAATCTCCCGCCGTTTCGATAGCTAGCAATAAATCTTCTTCTTGAATCGTATGTTCATCTTTTCTCGGTGCTACTTCAATGATAGCATCACTTGGCAAGAACCCGTGCAGGATAACTTGTGTTTCGATAGCGTATTGGTCGGATGAAAATGCACCGTTTTCCATGATGATTTTATACCGTTGCTTTGTAGGACGATAAAAAGACATCATCAACAAATGTAGGTTCACCGATAACGAATGAGCTGCAACTACTTCTGTCGGCTGTGCTCCTACCATTTTCGAGAGGCGTGTGGTAAACAGTTGTTGATAGGAAGCCCAAGGATTACGCGCCTTCCAATGCCCTTCCACACCATGCTTGGCCCAATCATCCAATTCTAGTTGCATCAGGTAACTGGTACTTTTCGGTTGCAATCCCAAAGAGTGACCACACAAATAGATTACTGGCTCTCCATCCTTTTGAGGAATATGAAATCGCTCTCGATAAAGGAATAAACTATCTTCTCTGTCTAAGCTTTCAGCATATTCTTTGGTAGCTTCATAGGTGGCAGCTGTCATTAAAAAAGTATCGTTTTTTAGGAATGATATTATTACGGTGTAAATCTAATTGAGTTTTGCGGGGAATCTAATAATCTTCAATAGAAAAAGGCCACTACAAGAGCTTATTTTTCGTTCATATTGGGTTGGAATGGCATCATCATTTGTACGCTTCCATTCATCGAAATCAGTTGTTGAATTTTCGACATCCACTGATAAGATGTTTGAAATTCTTTTTCTACCCAAGCTTTCGCGATCATTTGTGACCCACCGGCACTTTTAAAGCGACGTAACATAGCCGCAAATTCATCTACCGGCTCAGGGAAAGAAACCACTTGATAATCGGTAATACCTGCTTTTTTTGCAGCACTGGCAAAGGCGCGGTCTAGCCCACCCAAACCATCTACCAGGTTTATTTTTACGGCATCAGCTCCGGTCCATACCCTTCCTTGTGCTATGCTATCTACCGCATCAAGGCTCATGTTTCTGGCAGTGGCTACTCTTCTTTTGAAAAGTGCATAAATCGTATCCACGCTTGCTTGCATTCGTTGTGCTTCGGTGGTGGTTAGGGGTCGTGTACCCGATGGAAAATCGGCATAGGGAGTATTCTTCACGGCATCGAAGGTGATACCTAATTTGTTTTTGAGCAATGTTTGTGTATTAAACAACATGGTAAATACGCCAATGCTACCGGTGAGGGTATTGGGCATAGCAAAGATGCTGTCTGCCTGACAGGCTATATAATATCCTCCGGAGGCTGCTACATCGCCCATTGAAATGATGATAGGTTTCTTCTCTTTGAGCAATTGTAACTCTCGTAAAATAACTTCAGAAGCCAGGGCACTACCTCCTCCGGAATTGACCCGTATCACCACAGCTTTTATCTTATCATTCTTCTTAATCTTACGAATTTCTTTGATGATTGTTTCGGATGCAATTTGTCTTTCTTCCGTTGCTTCGCCATCTACAATATTTCCTTCGGCATACAACAATGCAATTTTATTCTCCTTAATATTTTTCTTCGTTTTTACATAAGCGGCGTATTCATTTACGTCTTGATAGTTTAGTTTGTCCTCCTCTTTTTTGCCTAGTAAGGTGCGCATGTATTGCTCCACTTCATCCCAATAAAGCAAGCCATCTACCAGTTTGTATTGGAGCGCATCATTAGGAAATTGGACGCTTCCTGCTGTAGCCCATTGATGCACGGTCTCTGTGTCGGTACCGGTTTTGGCGGCAACTTGGGTTATAAAATCAGCCCACAAATCGTTTTGGTATTCTCTGATTTGAATCTTATTTGGCTCACTCATTTGCTGTTCCCGAAAAGGTTCTGTGGCACTTTTAAACTTGCCGGCATAAAATATTTCAGGCTTTACCTCCAGCATATCCAAGGTGCCTTTGAAAAAAGGAATTTGCGATGCCAAGCCCTTTAATTCAAAGCTGCCCGCCGGATTTAAGAACACCTTATTGGACACGTTAGCGAGGTAATATGACTTTTGCGTTATGCTTTCTGCATAGGCTACCACAAATTTTCCTTTTGCTTTAAAGTCGTACAAAGCTTTACGAAGTTGCTGTTGGGTAGCCCATCCATTTGGCGAGCCGGATACCTTTAGCAATATCCCCTTTACCTGTTTATCAGTAGCGGCATATTGGATGGTTTGCATCATATCATACAATCCCGGCACAAAAGCATCTCCATCGCTAAAAGCAGCTATTGAATTGTTTTCGGAGCATTCGGCTATTACTCGATTGACATCAATGGTCAAAATAGTGTTCTCTTTTATTACCGTTGTGGGGCTTTCGGTTACGGATTGGGTAGCGCTCACTATCAGCCCAATGATGATTAAGAAAACCACTACGCTGGTGACTATTATTGCCAGCATAGAAGCGAAAAACATTTTAAAAAACTGCCTCATAATGTGTGTAAGATATACTTTTCAAAAGTACGTATTTTAAAAGATGTCACCGACTACATTGATAATACATTACTAGCTTTTATTGTACTTTTATCGCTTCATGGCTACTGTGGTATATTTACTTTTGGGCAGCAACGAGGGCGACCGATTCTTTCATATTCTTGAGGGCAAAAGAATGTTACAGACTTCTGTCGGCAACATCAACAAACAATCTTCGCTCTACGAAACAGCAGCGTGGGGGCATACACAGCAACCGGACTTTCTGAACGCCGTAGTAAAAATAAATACTACGAAAACTGCCACAGAATTATTGCAAAGCATACAGCAAATTGAAGCCCATTTAGGCAGGCAACGAACTGTGCCTTGGGGGCAGCGAACGTTGGATATTGATATTTTATTTTTCGGGAACCAAGTTATCCAACAATCGGACTTACAAATTCCACATCCCTATTTGCATCAACGCAGGTTTACACTATTGCCTTTGTCTGAAATAGCACCCGGACTAATACATCCAATTTTCAAGAAAAGAATTTCGACTTTATTAAAAGAATGCAGCGATTCATTAGCTGTAAAAAAGCTATGAGATAATGCTATTCTAGAAGCAATAAATGCGAATAAATAACAAGTCGAAAAGGCTAACGTATCAGGTTGATATCCCCTTTCCAAATCATTTTTCCACCCTCTTCGCAAATTCCTTCCAAGACATACACAAATACATCAGGGCTTAAAGCATTTCCTTTGTAAGTGCCGTCCCATCCACTTTTCGCGTCATTCAGCATGATTCCTTTTCGTTCAAACAACAACTCTCCCCAACGATTAAAAACCCTAAAGGATGTCACTTCTCTTAACCCCACACCTCTGGGGTAAAACACCTCGTTCTCACCATCTCCATTGGGCGAAAACGTATTCGGAATGAATAATTGACTTTGATCACAAAGCACATGAATGGTTACTGTATCACTCGCTACACACCCCCAATCGGAGCGAACCTGCACTACATAATTGGTCGTAGCCATGGGACGTGCCACCGGGCTGGAGCAGGTGCTGCAACTAAGGCTGGCAGTAGGCGACCAAGCATAGATAGCAATACCACTACCTTTGGCGTTTAGGTTGACACTATTGCCGGCTACAATAGTTTCATCAATACCAGCATTCACGGTAGGCAATGGATGTACTGTTACTTTAACATAATGAGAGTCGGGAGCACAACTACCTTCAAAAGCCTTAACCATATAAATAGTCGTTGTAGTGGGTTGAGCAATGGGATTAGCGATGTGGTCGTTATCCAATCCGGTAGCGGGACTCCACTCATAACGCTGTGCACCGGTAGCCCAAAGTTGCAAACTGCTGTCAGCACAAATATCACCACCCGGACCTACTACACTACTAGTTTTCGTTTTTATAGCTACCTGTACGGTGTCTTTATTTTGACAGCCATTGGTATCGATACCGGTGAGGTAATAGTTGGTAGTTGTAATAGGGTACGCCATAGTAGTAGAACAAGTAGGGCAAGTAAGCGTGGAAACCGGTTGCCATGTATATTGCACGCCCCCTTGTCCTCGTAACAAAGCCGAATCGCCCAGACAAATAACGGTATCATAAAGTGCTTTTATGGAGGGTAAATCATGTACGGTAACATTGGAGCGTACAGTGTCTTTACAACCATTGGCATTCGTAACGATTAACACTACGGGTATAGTACCTGCCGTAGGAAAGTATGCGGTTGGTGTTTTGTTGTTGCTGCTGTATTGCCCGTTATTGAAGTCCCATACCCAACTTTTGGCAGCAGAGAAATATCCCCATGAGGTATCTCTGAATTGTATGGCGCTATTGACACATAAGGGTGTGGTGGTAAATTGTGCAAAGACCTCGTCCACATAAATAGTATCCTTGCCTATGCTGGAATTGAGGCAACCAGAGCTATCGGAGAATAAAATTTTGGGTATATACTTGCCCGGAGAGGTATAAGTGTGATTAGTACTGGATGAAGTACCATTGACAACCGTACCATCACTAAAGTCCCATTTAAAATCATGTATATTGGTCAGCACGGCTGAGAAGTTTACGGACATGGGATTGCAGCCCACTAAAGGCGTATAATTCAGCAAACCTGCATATCCTAATACGTTAATCGAACCCCAAGCCGTGTCCTTACAACCGTAGCTATTCGTAGCAATAAGCCTTACAGTATAAAGTCCGGAATTGGTATAGATATTCATGGGAGAAGGAATAATGGAATGAGCGCCATCGCCAAAATCCCAATTGTTTTGGGCTGCATTGATACTGTTGTTGGTAAACTGAACACTCAATGGAGGACATACAGTGTAGGTGTCGCTTGCCGTAAATGCTGCCTGAACGTCTTGTACATGAATATAGTTGGTGCGCACTAATGTATCGGTACAGCCAAGCGAATCGGTAATAGCAAAAACAACCGTGTAGGTGCCTGGTTGGCTATACGTATGTGTTGGGTTGGGTAAGGTAGATGGAGCAGAACCGTCGCCAAAATTCCAATAATAGGTATGGGTTATGCCCGACGGTATCGTATAGCTTCCGTTAGAAGAAAAAATGATCGTTTGGTTGACACATGCGGTGGTGTCATCTGCTACAAAACGAGCAAACATTTTGTGAACATCAATATACTGTAGCCGCTCTGCTGAATCTGTACAACCGATTGTATCGGTCACCCATACCTTCACAGAGTATATTCCCGGATTAGAATAAACATGCAGTTTAGAAGGCACTAATGAACTGTCCATTTGCCCATCGCCAAAAAGCCACCGCCATTTAACATTAGCCACTCCCGGAGTGTTCACATTGTTCTCAATCAAATTTGTTGTAAAAGGAGCACATCCCCTTGAAGACACTGCCAACAACGTGGGTAAGGGATGACCTACTCGAATAACATTGTATTTACCCGACGTGTCTTTGCACCCTACTCCGTTTTTAAAAACCATCGCCATGGTGTACACCCCACCTTGTGAATAAACATGGTAGGGAAGAGAAATATTTAAGTTAGAGGGCCAATCAATATAGTGCCTCACGTCTGTAACCGAACCAGAAAAAGTATCCCTTAACCAAATGGTATCTCCTACACATACCAAAGTATCCGATACAAAAAAATCACTCGTAATGGGCGTAAAGTCTATCTGTCGCACCATTACGTCGGTGGTGCATTTAGGGCCATTTGTGTAAACTGTTAGTTTTACCGTATAGCTGCTTTGGGTCAAGTACTGATGTGTTGGATATTTAGAAGTATCGAAATGACCATCACCAAAGTCCCAAAGGCGCGATACTACCCCACCAAACGACGTATCAAAGAAGCGTACCAGTCCCGGCGTATCACAACTGACCACAAAACCAAAATCCGCATTCGGAGGCAACACTACAATAGGATAAGGCAACGTAAATGTATCGGCACAAGTACCGTTGAGTGCCACTAACGTTACATAGTATGTCCTTGGGTAGTTAAATTTGATAGCAATATTCGGATTGGCAGCTGTACTATAATCATCAGGAATCCAATCCGGATACTGGTACAAATACCATACATAATTCAACCCATTGGTAGATAAATTGGTAAAGTAGACGGAGTCTTTGGCGCAAATAGTGTCTTTATTAGCAGTAAAAAAAGCGGTTGGTTTATTAGCTACTGTTACATGGGTGGTATCTGTAAAAAGACAACCGTTACTGGTTACACCCGATACAGAAACTGTATAAGTGCCTTGATTGGTGTAGGTATGCGTAGGAGAAAAACTAGTTGTCGTGGGAGAGCCATCTCCAAAATCCCAAATAATATTCGTAATAGTGACAGGAATATTAAATGGTATTGCACCAACCGAGTCATAAATTCCATACAACGAAGTGTTGAACTTGATTGTTGCCGGCAAACAATAGCCGCTATCTGCTTGCTTCGTAACATCTACCACCACTTTGTATATTGGCTTTTCTACCATAATCGTGGTTTTGCAACCCAATGTATCCGTAACCGTAAGCATTACCACATATACACGATTAAACGTGTAAACATGCTTGGGGTTCATGGTTGTGGACGTATCTCCATCGCCAAAATTCCAATAGGATGCCACAACGCCACCCGTAGAAGTATTAGTAAAAAAAATCGTATCCGCTTTAGAACAAGGAATAGCAGGTGACATAGTAAAGCTGGCATTAGGTCCCGGCTTTACCGATATCGTACGTGAAAAAGTATCGGTACACAAATTGGCTACATCTGTTGCATACAAGGTAACGGTGTAGTTACCCACGTTCGAATAGATGTGTACGGGGTTGGTAGTAGAAACAGTAGGGCTCCCATCGCCAAAGTCCCAAACATAATATGCAGCGCCTGCGGAAGTGTTCGAAAAAAGTACCGGGCTGCTCACACAAACATTGGTAGGGCTGGTAAAGTCAGCTTTCAACGTACCGACCGACACAGTTTTTATGACGGTATCTTTGCACCCATTGACATCTGTTACAATCAACCGTACATTATAACTGCCCGCAATGGCGTACACATGTGTAGGATTGTTTGCAGTGCCATTGGTACCATCTCCAAAATCCCAGTTATAAGTGTAGGGACCATTACCTGATACTGATGTTGTAAAGGTAGTATTGCTATTCGCCTTGCAAATATTGGCAAAGGTAAAGTCGGCAACGGGCGGTGTATGTACCGTTATATATTGGTTCTTGACTAATGAGGTCACACAACCGCCGCTATTGGTAACCGTATGAGTGATAGGATAGACACCCGGTATCGTAAACGTATAAGTAGCATGTTGTGTAGCAGCCGTGCTGCCATTTCCAAACCCCCACTGATACGTTGCGGGGCCGCTAAGTATAGGATTAGAATTGTCAGTAAACGTAACGGTCAATGGAGAACAACCGGAAGTAACATTGGCTGAAAAATTGACGGTTGGTACACTTAGTACCACTACAGCACCCACAACTGTTTTTATATTACTGCCTTGGCTATTGATGGCAGTAAGGCTAACCGTATAGCTTCCCGGTGCACTGTATGTATGTTGTGGATTTGTCAATGTGGATATACCCGAGCCATCACCAAAGTTCCATTGATAAGAAGTAGGGCTGCCGGTAGAGGTGTTGTTGAATTGCACTAAAAATGGACTGCAACCGCTATCACTCACTACCGTAAAGTTTGCCACCGGTACTTGGGCCAAAACATCATTATGAATAAGGCACAAAAAAATAACTGACGCTATCCACAGTAATAGTTTCTTCATTATTTAAGCGCTTGTTTAAAGATGTATTAAAATAAGTAGATAAAGGTAATGCAATATGATCAGACTGAAAACGAGGAAAGTATCTACCGAACAGTATGGGGAATAAAAAAGCCGACGCAAACGCGACGGCTCTATATAACCAAAAACGATTTTGTATGAATGTTATACTCTAAAGTGAGCAAATGCTTTGTTGGCTTCTGCCATACGGTGTGTATCTTCTTTTTTCTTTACAGCAGCACCTTCGCCTTTGCTGGCAGCTACTATTTCGTTTGCTAATTTATCAGAAATAGATTTACCGTTACGTTCGCGGCTGTAACGAATCAACCATTTCATGCTCAACGAAATTTTACGATCAGGACGTACTTCAGAAGGAATTTGGAAGGTAGCACCACCGATACGACGGCTACGAACTTCAACAGCAGGAGTAACATTTGCTAAAGCACGTTTCCACACTTCATATCCATCTTCATTAGTCATTTTAGAAACCTTATCAAGGGCATCATAAAACGCTGTTAATACGATGCTTTTATTACCACCCCACATCAGGCAGTTTACAAAACGAGTAACGAGCTTATCGTTAAATTTTGGATCCGGAGCTAAAGGAAGCTTTTTGGCTTGTGCCTTTCTCATTGTATTATATAAAAATTACGTTGAACTAAATTATTTTTTTGCTTTTTCTTTTTTCGTACCGTATTTAGAGCGGCTTTGTTTACGGTCTTTCACACCGGCAGTATCCAACGCTCCGCGAACGATGTGGTAACGTACACCCGGCAAATCTTTCACACGACCACCACGTATCAATACGATACTGTGCTCTTGTAAATTGTGACCTTCACCAGGAATATATGCAATAACCTCTACTTTGTTGGTAAGACGAACTTTAGCCACTTTGCGTAATGCAGAGTTTGGCTTCTTTGGAGTTGTAGTATATACACGGGTACATACACCGCGACGTTGTGGACACACATCCAATGCAGGTGATTTTGACTTTGCACGGATTTGCTCACGACCTTTACGTACTAATTGTTGAATAGTAGGCATAGCTTACTTGTGTCTAATTTTTAATTTGGACGGCAAAGGTAGGTTTTTTTATTATTGAAAAAGATTTTTTTTTCATTTTTTTATTTTCCTCCAACGAGAAACTGCAACCAGATTACAAGTAAAACCCAACTTACTTAGCACAAGTTATTAATAATCAATAGTAAATTCCTAAACAAAAGTATATATTACACTAACTACTTTGAATGATATTTTTTTATCTGAAAAACAATGGGAGAATTTAGCAAGACTACAGTTGGCACTACTATTCAACATTTGTTCAAAAAATATGCATTCAAACATCTACTAAAAATCAATAGTTTTGAGCCTTTATGAAATCATTGCTCTTCGCTTTAAGCGCTTTGCTTGTATTGACCACTAGTTGTAACCAAACAACCGATAATAAAAATCTGATTGACAATATCTGGATATTGGATGGCACCCGATATAAAGTAGCTGAAATAACACGCAACGATACGGCAAATGCTATTTCAGTAGTCGATTTGTACAGCAATGGTATCAATTTTTATTTTGGTAAATTACCAATGGCTTCCGGAGATTATTCCATTGTACGTACGCCTCAACAACCGAATGAGCTGGCCATATTTGCCGTAAAACAAGATAGTACAAGAGTCTATGCCAGTAACGTTGACAATAAAACAGCATCCATAACTGTAGATGGTGGAAAAATCCGTATTAAAACAGATAAAATAACGGTAGAAAATGTGAATCAGCCCGGAGATAAAATAGAGTTGCAAATAACCATCTCTGAGAAGTAATACCAACAAAGATTTTTCATAACATTCTATTTATTAGTCATCATTACTTCATGAAAAAAGTAGGACTTTTTATAGCTACACTTCTAGTAGCAGGCACTTGTTTTTCACAACCTTCTCAAACGTTAGTACGCCCTCAATTGGTAGTTGGTGTGGTAGTGGATCAAATGCGGTGGGATTATCTCTATCGTTATTACAACCGATATGGAAATGATGGGTTTAAACGTTTGTTGCAGCAAGGATATAGTTGCGAGAACACAATGATAAACTACCTCCCCAGCTATACGGCACCGGGGCATGCTTGTATCTATACCGGCAGTGTTCCTTCCATACATGGCATAGCCGGAAATGACTGGATTGAAAACACTACAGGAAAGCATCGTTATTGCGTTGAAGATGCACTAGTGTTACCGGTTGGAGGAAGTATGTCCTCCGGAAAAATGAGTCCAAAAAACTTGCTGACGACTACCATCACCGATGAGCTGCGATTGGCAACACAATTTCAATCAAAAGTTGTGGGCATCTCTCTAAAAGACAGGGGAAGCATCTTGCCGGCAGGACATTTAGGAAAAGCCTATTGGTATGATGATAGCACCGGCAATTTTATTACGAGCAATTATTATGAAAACGAATTGCCGCAATGGCTTCAAGAATTTAATAAGAGAAAACTTGCTAAAACCTACATCAGTACCGCATGGGAAACGTTGTATCCCCTTGCCAGCTATACTCAAAGCCTTCCGGATAACAATCCTTTTGAAGGCAAGTTAAAAGGTGAAACTTCCCCCATATTCCCTCATGTGTTTAATACCAATAGCCATAAAGACATTCGTAAAACACCTTTAGGAAACACGTTTACACTGGATATGGCAAAGGCTGCGATTTCCGGAGAACGACTTGGGAAAAAGCATACTGACTTTTTGTGCATCAGTCTTTCTGCAACGGATTATATTGGGCACAACTATGCTCCCAATTCTATAGAAGTAGAAGATACCTACCTACGGTTAGACAAAGACATTGCTTCTTTTTTAAAGCATCTTGACCAAACGATAGGCAAAGGGAACTACTTATTCTTCCTCACTGCCGACCATGGCGCGGCACACAATGCTGAATATTTTAACAGCCTGAACATACCTGCCGGTAATGAATCGGAAAGAGCATTAGGCAAGCAGCTAAACAGCTATGTAGAACAAAAAACTGGACAAACACTCCTCATCAGAGGTGTAGAGAATTATCAAGTTGTCCTTAATGACTCCGCCATTCAACATTCAAAAATGAATCGCCAAGATGTGAAAGCGCTGGTGCAAGAATATCTGTTACAAAAACCACAAGTAGCCTATGTGCTTGATATGGAAAACCTCTCCACTGCGGCAGTGCCGGAGTCGATAAAGCAAAAAGCGATTCATGGTTACAACCGAAATCGAAGCGGCGATATGCTCATCATCAACCACCCCGGTTGGTACTATGGCTATGGGAATACGGGTACCACGCATAGTACTTGGCATCCTTACGACACACACATACCTCTCTTATTTTTCGGATGGAAAGTGGTACCCGGCAAAACGAATAGAACGGTATATATGGAAGATATTGCCCCTACGTTGGCGGCTCTATTGCATATCCAAATGCCCAATGGGTGCATGGGCAATGTCATTACTGAGGTAATGCCTTAAAGCGTATTATTTTCTGGCTACAATCACAATATTCCAAGCCAACTTTTTGATGCCGGGAACGGAAAGCAAAATTTTATCCAACGCTTTTAGGGGATTGAACCACCACCCTATTTTCTCTTCTTTTTCTTTGAAGATGCGCTTCCAGTAACGAATTTCATTGGGGTTGTAACGACGAATAAAATAGTAAGAAATGAACAACCACAGCGTAGCCAGCCAAAACTCTTTATGTTGTACGTTTTTAAAATAACGTTGATACAAAGCAATGATATCAAATCCCAATGGCTCCTCGTCTATGGTCCTCACTTCCTCTGCCTTCGTACGATAATAGTTGATAGCCGGATTGTATTTTAAAGGATCTGTTGTGACCAAAATACCTTTGTCTTTTAAGGATTCGGACATAGTCTTTATCCACATTTCTTGGTCTTGCTTGGGTACATGGTGCATCAAGTTGGCACAATAGATGATGTCAAAAAAATCTTTATGCAACTCTAGGTGCTCAATAGGGGCAATTAAATAATTCAATTTCACCCCATGTTTTTGAGCTAACTTCTCAGCAAATTCTCCCATTTTAGGAGAGATGTCGTTGAAATAAACCTCCGCCCCTTTCAAGGCAAAATATACTGAACTCTCTCCTAGTCCGGCACCCACGTCCAGTATTTTTTTCCCTTTCAGGTCGCCCAATTGTTCTAGAATATATTTGTTTTCAAAAGCAACGAAGCTTTCAAACAACGCATTGACGTCAATATCATCAACGTTTTCACTCATTGCCCATTCATCGTGAAACACCTCTTCGCGACGCAGCAAATCATCTATTTTATCTTCTGTATGCATAATAAGCGGTGCAAAATAAGAAATATCTATGTTGTGCCATCGTCTTGCATTCTAAAAACAGAAAATTGTATCGCCAATCATCTATGGAAAATTATTTTTTATTTTAAATATAGTGCCATACATTTGCCGTCCTAAAATCTTTTTTTGTATTTAAAAACAATAATAATATCTATTATTTATGTCAGCTAAAATCCGCTTACAACGTCACGGCTCAAAAAAACGCCCACTTTACTACATCGTAGTAGCCAACAGTACTTCTCCTCGCGATGGTAAATTTATTGAGAAGTTAGGTACGTACAACCCTTTGACCAACCCTGCCAGCATTCACTTAAATCGTGAACGCTCTTTGTATTGGTTGCAAAACGGAGCACAGCCTACCAACACTTGCCGCCGTATTCTTTCGTTCAAAGGTGTACTATATCTAAAACACTTGATGAGAGGAGTTACCCTCGGTTTGTTTGACCAACAAACAGCGTTAGACAAATTTGAAAAATGGAACGGAGAGCATGAAGAATTAGTAATCAAACGCCAAGAAACTCATCGTGCACATAAAGCTGAAAAACGCCACGCAGCAATGGCTGAAAGCGTAAGAAAAGTAGAAGAAAAACAAGCGGCTAAGGCAGCTGCCAAAGCAGCCGAAGAAACGACTTCAGAAGAAACATCTGAAGCCAACACCGAAGAAAGTGCTTCTACAGAAACAGCAGAATAATATTCTTTTTCATTAACGAGAATGCCACCTGATTGTAAAACAGGTGGCATTCTTTTTTGTAATGTACTTCACAGTTCCATCGCCCATTTTGGCATTAGGCATTTAGCCTCTATCAGTTTGCGAATAGCATCATACGGTTAATTTTCAATTTGCCCGCCATTCGATATTCACCCACTTAAAGTATTTTAACAAAAGTATAGCTCAAGAATATTGTGTGAACTAACTACGAGGAAGCAAAGCATTTGTATCTGTTGTACCTTTACCCATACTAATCAACATCACCATGATCTTTCGTGTCATACTATGGGCGGTCATCTTAGTTGTAATACTTCGCTTCATCACTCGTTTTCTATTGCCGCTATTTCATATTACCAGCAGTGTTACCAACAAAATGCGTGATATGCAAAAGCAAATGGACCAACTGCACCAGCAACAAGCGAAACAGCAAGAGCAACAACAAAAGCGAAACGACGCCTCTAAAAAAGGGGAATATATTGAGTTTGAAGAAACCCGTTAATCGTTATTGGTCTTAGAGCGAAAGACATGCTCTTCTATGGTCATTCCTTTCTCTAAATAAAGCGTTTGAATACCGAGTTTCTTAGCTCCTTCTATATGCTGCGGACTATCATCGATAAACAATGTATGCTCAGGCAAAAAATGATTTTCCTGTAATACCCTTTCAAAAATTTCTTTATCGGGTTTTCGCATACCCACACGGTGAGAAAAATAGACTCTATCAAAAAACGCTGCAATGGAGGTCTTGTGCTCATCATAAATTATGCGGGTGAAGGCCTCTTCATGTATTTCGTTGGTGTTACTTAGCAGCACTAAATCATAATGGTGTTTTAATTGCTCCAATAATTGTAATCGCCTCAATGGCAAATTCAGCAACATCGCATTCCATGCCCTAATAATGTCTTGATCTTCCAAAGGCATACCGGCAAGCTTTCTCAAAGTATCACAAAATGCTGTCGTTTGGATGCTTCCTGTTTCCAACTCATCAAACATATTATCTTGCTGCAACTGTGAATATAATCGACTAAATTGTGTAATGCCAAGTGCTATAAAAGCCTGCTCCGTAAGGGTATAATCGATGTTTAGTAGTACGCCGCCAAAATCAAAAACAATATGTTTAATTCCTTTTATCATGCATCAAAAATAAATCTTTAAATCGTTTTTTCTTTTTGAAAGAAACCTTATACATTTGCAATCCAATTTTGACTTTATTTGGTCATTGGGCCTATAGCTCAGTTGGTTAGAGCACCTGACTCATAATCAGGTGGTCCTAGGTTCAAGTCCTAGTGGGCCCACAAAAGACAAATGGTTTCAAGCATAGTTTGTTTGAAACCTTTTTTTTGTTTGTATGTACTATAGCCAATAGCTTTCAAATCAATATCCATAACTTTATTCCTACAATTCTATTTACTGTTGCACCCACCATTCAACATTTCACAGTTGCAATCTTTAGCCCTAATGGATACCCTTAATGGTGTTAGCGGCTTTGACAAAGCAACTTTCACAGAAGCACACCTACAAGAGCCACCGGTGTCCATTCGCTTGCATCCCTTAAAGTCGGGCTCTATAGAAATGAATACCTATGGCACCGTTCCCTGGTGCGCTTGGGGGCGATATTTGCACGAGCGCCCTTCCTTTACCTTAGACCCCTTATTACATGCGGGCGCCTACTATGTTCAGGAAGCTTCATCTATGTTTTTGCATAGTATGGTGCAACACCTGTTTCCCAATGCAACACAATTAAAAGTCTTAGACCTATGTGCCGCTCCGGGCGGTAAATCGACCCTATTGGCAGCAGCACTCGACACTTCCTGCCTCATTCTTTCCAATGAAGTCATCCGAAGTCGTTGTAGCATATTAGAAGAAAACATTGTAAAATGGGGATACCCCAACCAATGGATAACGAGCAACGACCCAAAAGATTTTGGTGCCATAGAGGGCTACTTTGATTTGATAGTAGTAGATGCTCCTTGCAGTGGTTCCGGCTTGTTTAGAAAAGAATCCTTAGCACTCAATCATTGGACAGACAATAATGTGAGCCTTTGCTCCGGAAGGCAAAAAAGGATTCTTGCCGATATCTGGAATAGTCTAAAAGAAAACGGTGTATTAATATATGCCACTTGTTCGTACTCTCCTCAAGAAAATGAAGAAGTATTGGATTGGCTTGCAACAGAATTTTCCGCCACTACTATCCCCATCCCCACAGATGCTTATCCGGGCATTGTAGTCAGCGAATCAGACAACCATTCGATGATGGGCTATCGGTTCTTTCCGGACAAAATTAAAGGAGAAGGATTCTTTATAGCTGCAGTGCGAAAAACACAAGCTACAAACCCATTGAAATATCCCAAGACAAAAACTGCAGCAGAAAACAAAGGAGTACTCTTATTGAAAGATAAACTGCAGCCCGATGCTTGGTCATGCATGGAAAATGCTGAGGGCATTACCGCATTGAGCTCAGCACACCGACAAGACTATGAGTTATTAAAGCAACAGTTGTACTTCAGAAAAGTAGGTGTGAGCATCGGCGCTATCACCTCAAAAGAATGGATACCACATCACGAAACGGCATTGAGCATCGCCAGAAGTCATGATATACCCCAAGTAGAAGTAAATAAAGAAACAGCTTTACGGTTTTTAAAAAAGGAAGCACTGGAGTCGTTGCAATTAACCAAAGGTTGGTATCTTGTATGCTATAAGGGGCTGGCATTGGGATGGATAAAGGCTTTGGGTAATCGTATCAATAACTACCTTCCCAAAAACCAACGTATCCGAATGGAGCTTCCTTCTGAATTGAACAATGAGGAATAGTGGCATTATTTTAGCAACAAAACACTTCAAAAAAGATTCCCTCAACATGGCAACAATCTATTTTCAAACTCATACATGGCAACCTATACGACACTGCGGTATCCTCTTGTGCTGCTTTCTGTCGCTCCTTAGTGCCGGCAGTTATGCACAAAAAAACGATAGCTTTTATGTACAGCAAAGTGATCATGGATGGCTGTTAAAACACAAAGTAAAAAAAGGTGAAACCGTCTTCAGCATTGCCAAACGGTACCATGTACCACCGGTAATGCTTAGCAATACCAACGCAATCGGACTCAGGGATTCGCTTCGAGCTAAAAGTATTTGGGTGCCACTGGGAGCTTATAATATTAAAACAGAAGGAGGCATCATTACGAGTGAGATGAAACCGCTTTATCATAAACTAAGCGCCGGTGAAAGCCTGAAAACCATTGCAAAAAACTCGCTAACTACACAGCGCAAAATATTAGACTGGAACCACATTACCGACAAAGACATTTATGAAGGACAGGTGTTGTTAGTAGGTTGGATGCACTATGATGCAACCGGCACTTACAACCATCAGCCATCTGAGATAGAGCTACCTACCAATCCCCTTCACAACACAACGGCACCCTTGAAATCACCTGCTCCGGAGGCAACCGCACCACAGCCTGCACGCCCTAAAAAGAAAGACACTGTATATGTAGTAGATGGAGTACGAACGGAACCAACGCCAACAATGGCCGATAGCGAAGATAGCTTACAAGAAGCTGAAAAATCGGAAGCAGCGATATTGTATGAAGAGCAAACGGTAAACGAAACGTTTGTCAATAAAGAAAAAGGCACTGCTGTCTTTTTTAACTCAAGCAACAACAACCCCGATGTCTATTTTGCCTTTCACAATACTGCTCCTAGGGGCACCATTATCAAAGTAAGAAACCCTGGCAATGGCAATGAGATATTTGTAAAAGTACTAAGCCGTATTCCCACAACAGGACTTTATCACAATGCGATTATTGGTATTTCTAAAAATGCAAAAACAGCTTTAGGCGGTATCAATGATAAACTTTGGTGCGAGCTCACTTATCGCAGATAGCACTTTTATACAATCATAAAAAAATAGTACCACTCCTTTCATGAAAGTACTCGTAATACGCTTTTCTTCCATTGGTGATATCGTACTGACCACACCGGTTTTGAGATGTCTTAAAACACAACGCGCCGATATATCTCTTCATTTATTAACGAAATCCAACTTTGAAAAAATCGTAGCCCACAACCCCTATATTGACAAACATTATTACCTGAATGATAACCTGCCCGAAATCATCGAGCAACTAAAACAAGAGCAATACGACGAAATAATAGACCTGCATCACAACCTCAGGACACTGCGCATCAAACAAGCCTTAAACATACCGGCTCATTCCTTTCGAAAACTGAACCTACAAAAGTGGCTGTTGGTTAATTTTAAAATAAACCTCATGCCAGCCGAAAGCATTGTGGAGCGCTATATGGAAACGGTTCAACACTTAGGGGTGAAAAACGACCACAAAGGACTCGATTATTTTTTACCGGAGGGAATAAAAGTAACCACCAAAGATATTCCAATGAGCCATTGGGCAGGTTATGTAGCCATGGTCATTGGCGGTTCTTATTTCACCAAAAAATTACCTGTAGAGAAATGGCAAGAACTGATACAGCACACACCGTTTCCGGTGATACTGTTAGGCGGGCCGGAAGACAAGTTGGAAGGAGACGCCATAGCCGAGATGGATTCCATTAAGATTTATAATGCTTGCGGAAAATTCAATTTAGATGAATCAGCATTGTTGGTAAAAGATGCCCATGTCGTTGTATCTAATGATACCGGACTGATGCATATTGCAGCGGCTTTTCAAAAGCCCATCATTTCTTTATGGGGCAATACAGCGCCGGAGATGGGCATGTTTCCATACTTTGGTTCCAATACTTTAAATAATATCCCTCCCACCCTAAAACTGATGGAAAAGAAAGATCTTTCCTGCCACCCTTGTTCGAAGATAGGCTATCATAAATGTCCTAAAAGGCATTTTAAATGTATGAAGGAGTTAGATATGGAGGCTGTAGCAGGAGCCGTCAAATCGTTGTGGAAACTATCCAAGAAAGCACCCGAAGCATAACACAACATTGCACAGCATCCTTATCAGTATATTCTCTTTTCACAGCAGAGAGGCTACCCGAATGAGTAGCCTCTCTGCTGTATGATATGTATTCGAAAGAGTCTAACGAATTAGTCTTTCAATACGGTTCTGCTGATAACGATTTTTTGTACTTCACTGGTTCCTTCATATATCTGAGTAATCTTGGCGTCACGAAGCAAGCGCTCAACGTGAAATTCTTTCACATAGCCATAACCACCATGGATTTGTACCGCTTCATTGGTAACCCATTGTGCAATTTCTGAAGCATACAATTTAGCCATAGAGGCAGGCAATGTATAATCTTTCCCTTGGTCTTTAGTCCAAGCGGCTTTCAAGCACATCAAGCGAGCACCTTCAATAGCCGTAGCCATATCTGCCAGTTTGAAGGCAATGGCTTGGTGGTTCATAATTTCTGTACCAAAAGCTTTTCTTTCCTTTGCATACTTCAATGCTAATTCATACGCGCCGCTAGCGATACCCAATGCTTGCGAAGCAATACCGATGCGCCCGCCGGCAAGGGTTTTCATGGCAAATGTGAATCCGAAACCATCGTCACCAATTCTGTTTTCTTTAGGCACTTTCACATCTTGAAACATGATGCTGTGTGTGTCGCTACCACGGATGCCTAATTTGTTTTCTTTTGCGCCTACGGTTACACCTGCCCAATCTTTTTCAACGATGAAGGCATTGATACCTTTGTGTTTCTTTTCCGGGTAAGTCTGTGCGATAACTAAGTAGTATGATGCCGAACTACCATTGGTAATCCAGTTTTTAGTACCATTCAGCAAATAATAATCACCTTTGTCTTCAGCAGTAGTGCGTTGCGAAGTAGCATCGGAGCCGGCTTCCGGTTCGCTGAGTAAAAAAGCCCCTAGCTTTTCACCGGTAGCTAATTTGGTCAGGTATTTTTGTTTTTGTTCTTCACTGGCAAATGTTTCGAGCCCCCAACACACTAAGGAGTTGTTTACGCTCATACACACTGAAGTAGAAGCATCAATTTTAGAAATTTCTTCCATTGCCAACACATAGCTCACAGTATCCATTCCGGAGCCTCCATACTTTGGATCTACCATCATACCCAAAAAGCCAAGCTCTCCTAATTTTTTTATTTGCTCTGTAGGGAATTTAGCTTGCTCATCGCGCTCAATAACACCGGGCAACAATTCGGTTCTTGCAAAATCCCTGGCAGCCATTTGCACCGCAACTTGTTCTTCTGATAGTTGAAAATTCATGTTGGAAAATTTTAATTAATTATGAAGCCACAATGATACTGCAATGTTTACTCTCATACAAGAATTTGTAGTTGTTTTTGAAGAAAGGAGCCTACCTATATATACTAACGGTGGAATAAGCTATAGCAAGAAATAAAAAAATAGTATCATTCTGTATATTCAATTATTTTTGCCACCTTCATACATCACACCAATTTTTATGGAATTATACTTGGATTCAGCCAACCTCAAAGAAATAGAAGAGGGTTTTAAATTAGGCTTTCTAAATGGGCTTACTACTACTCCTACCTTTATGCAACGCGAAGGCATTACGGATATTGACGGTACTATTGTAAAACTATCGAAAATAGTGCCTGTGCTACAAATAGAAGCATTGGGCAACACCGCTGAAGCTGTTGTAGATGAAGCCAAGCGCCAATTGGATTTAGGCTTGGATAAAAACAGAACCGTTTTCAAAATTCCGGTATCACTAGAAGGCGTGAAGGCATGTAACATGCTACGTAAAGAAGGTATGATGGTGAACGTGCATTTGGTGTACACACTGCAACAAGCCTATATGGCAATGCATGCAGGAGCCAATTATGTTTGTCCACTGGTGGGCAGGCTGCAAGACCAAGGACATGATGCCTTGTCGCTGGTGGCACAATGTGTAGACGCGGTGAATCATTATGGATACGATAGTAAAATTATGTTTAGCTCTGTACGCACTACAGAGCATGTACGCAATGCTATCAATATTGGGGTACATACCATTACTGTTCCATTAAAAATATTAAAAGCACTTACCGATAATAATTTCACAACTGTAGGTACTGAGCAGTTTTTGCGCGATACCCGACTGATGACCGTACGCGTGAAAGAAGCAGCAAAAGCCATCAATCCATTGGTAGATGCAAGCACCAGCTTGAAAGATGCTATCGTAAAAATGACAGAGTATGGCTTTGGCGCCATCACCATAGTAGATGGTGACGCACTGAAAGGTGTCTTTACAGATGGGGATATCAGACGTTTGTTGCAAAGCAAAGGGGCAGCAGTATTGGAACAAAAAATGGGAGAATTGCAATACAATGCACCTATCAGTATTGATGCCAATGCTTTGTTGAACGATGCCCACATGACGTTTAAAAAGTCGAGTGTAGACACCTTGCTCATTACCGAAAATGGCAAGCCCATAGGCATGTTGGACATTCAAGATATGGAGTTGCTATAGCGTATAGCAACTCTCCCTTTTACACAAAGGGGTTGAAGAGAAAATTGATACCAACTCGCTATCACGAAGCATCTATTCATTTCGATTACTACGGTCATGCCATCTAACCAAATTCCTATTACAGAAAAATTCAAAGGACAGTTTGTAGCCTCACCCGAGGAATTGAAAAATAAACTGTCGAAAATAAAAGCCTTTGTTTTTGATTGGGATGGCGTCTTTAATAATGGGCAGAAAAATGAAAATGCTACCAGTTTTTTTAGTGAGGTAGATGCCATGGGTACCAACCTGCTTCGGTTCAATTATTTTCAACGAGTTCATAAAATCCCTTACACTGCCATCATCTCGGGAGAAAACAATAGTGCCGCTTATACCCTTGCCAAGAGAGAGCATTTTCAAGCAATCTATTATGGCATTAAATATAAAGCGCTCGCCTTGCAACACCTCTGCATGACACACCATATCAAACCGGAGGAAGTGGCTTTCGTTTTTGATGATGTATTGGACCTTTCAATGGCAGCAAAATGTGGTTTGAGAATTATGGTGCAACGCGCGTGTAATCCTTTGCTGGTGGACTTTGCCGTTGAAAACAACATGGTGGATTATATTACCGCCGGAGATGGACAATCACATGCTGTACGAGAAGCCGCAGAGCTATTGATGGGGCTTAGCGATATTTATAAATTTACCATCCGCGCCCGACTGGACTATACCGAAGAATATATCGCTTACTTGCAAAACAGAAATAAAGCTACAACCGTTTGTTATACCGCACAGGCTGCTGATATCGTAGAGAAACAATTATAGTCATTCAGTTTTGCACATACTCAGCCTCACGATATAGCTCATCGTTCATCCGAAAGAAAATAACCTCATGAAAATAGTTGGCATCATACCCGCTCGTTATGCATCAACCCGATTGCCCGGGAAACCCTTGATAGATATTCACGGCAAGACAATGATACAAAGGGTGTACGAGCAAGCTACCAAAGCCAGTACCTTAACAGAGGTCGTTGTAGCAACCGATGATGAGCGCATCTTTCAACACGTTACTTCTTTTGGTGGCAATGTGGTAATGACCTCGCCACAACATGCCAGTGGCACCGACAGGTGCTACGAAGCCCTATTGAAGACCGGTAAGACCTACGATTATGTCATCAATATCCAAGGTGATGAACCCATGATAAATCCTGCACAGATTGATGCATTGGCCGATGTATTGAATGGACAAGTATCCTTAGCCACTTTAATAAAAAATGCTACACATGCAGATGAACTTGCCAATCATGGTGAGGTGAAAGTAGTCTTAAACACAAAAGGAGAAGCCTTATATTTTAGTCGAGCCACCATTCCTTTTGTACGAAATGCAACCGATACATTTGGAATGACCCAACACCCATTTCTATTGCATGTGGGTACCTATGCCTATCGTAGTGATGTTTTAGAACAGATAACCAAGTTGCCGGTATCTTCATTAGAAAAAGCAGAGTCATTGGAGCAACTACGCTGGTTGGAAAACGGTTTTCAAATTCAATGTGTGATGACGGATATTCCCGTTTATTCGGTTGATACGCCGGAAGACCTTGCGAAAGTTACTCAGTTAATAAAAGAAGCCTCATCAAAATAACCACTTGTAGTACTGCGGGATTATTTTTGCAATAAAAAAATTTGTACACTGCAACCACACAAATACGCGTTCGCTATGGCGAAACCGACCAAATGGGTTATTTATACTACGGCAATTACGCCCTATATTATGAAGTAGGCAGAACAGACGCCATCCGTCAGTTAGGCTTTACCTATCGGGAGTTAGAAGAAAAAGGTATCCTCATGCCTGTAGTAGAATTTCATACCCAATTTCTTCGTCCTGCATTTTACGATGATTTACTTACCGTACATACTTGCATAAAAGAACTTAACGAAGAATATAAAATTCTGTTTCATACAGAGATTTATAACGAGAAAAATAAGCTGCTCAACAAAGGAGTAACAACACTGGTATTTGTAGATGCCTTGAGTAAGAAAAAAACTGTGATGCCTGAACTATTGAGAGAACGTTTATCACCCTATTTCAACTAATCCTTTTTCATGAAACAAAATAAAGCCATCATTATTACCATCGGTGATGAGTTGTTAATGGGTCAAACGATAGACACCAACTCTACGTGGATGGCAAAACAGTTGCAAGCATGCGGCATTGCTGTTGTCAAGCGGATAGCTGTTGGCGATGATGCCCACATGATTCGCGAAGCCTTGGACGATGCTATACCGAATTGCGAACTTGTGTTAATCACCGGTGGATTAGGACCTACTGCCGATGACCTTACTAAACCCTTGCTCTGCGAGTACTTTGGCGGGAAACTAGTGATGGATGAAACCGTATTGCAAATGGTAAGCGCCATTTTCGAAAAAAGAAACCTACCCTTACTAGAGCGGAACCGTGCTCAAGCAGCCGTACCGGATACGTGCAAAGTGGTACTTAACCAACGAGGCACAGCACCCGGAATGCAGTTTGAAAAAGAAGGTACAACCATAATAGCCATGCCCGGTGTGCCTTATGAAATGATGGGCATCATGGAAGATGCCATACTACCCCGACTAAAACAAAAGAACGCTCATACAACTATTCTTCACAAGCATATTGTAACGATAGGTATGGGCGAAAGTTTTTTAGCCGATAAAATTGCCGACATCGAGAATGAGTTGCCCTCACATATCAAACTCGCATACCTCCCTCATTTCCGAATAGTAAAACTACGACTCACTGGTACAAGCTTTGATGCCACAGCATTAGAAATGGAAATGGGAAAGTTCCAACAACAGTTGGCAGAAAGGTTGAAAGAAGTTGTTATCGCTTTAGAAGATGTACCATTAGAGCAATTGGTAAAGAATATTTTTTTGAGCCAAAAGAAAACACTTGCATTGGCGGAAAGCTGCACCGGTGGCTATATTGGTCATACGCTAACGCAATTACCCGGTGCCTCAGAATATTTTCAAGGAGGTATCATTTGTTATACCAATCTAGTAAAAACATCAGTATTAGGAATACCCAATACAATTCTTGAAACACAAGGACCGGTAAGTGAAGCGGTAGCTCTGCAAATGGCAATACAAGTGCGCCAACTATTGAAGAGCGATTTTGGATTGGGCATTACCGGTTGGCTGAGCCCGTCGCCACAACAAGCCCCATCCGAAACAGGCACCGTATGGATAGCCGTAAGTGATGGCGTACATACAATAGCCCAAAAATATCATATCCATTACGACCGCATCCGTAATAAAGAAATAGCCTTACAAATGGCGCTGAGCCTGCTTTTAAAACATATCAATGGTAAGGAAAGCTGATATAGTATTTTTGATAGGCATGCCCGGAGTTGGCAAAACCTACTGGGGGAAAGCAATCGCACAACAATATGCAATTGACCATATCGATTTAGATACCTTTATTGAAATCCAAATCGGGCACAGCATTGCAGCTATTATCAGCCAAGAGGGCGAAGTGCGATTCAGAGAAATAGAACATCAAACCCTCCTTCAACTTGTACGCACCATAAACCGGAAAACCGTCATCAGTTTGGGTGGAGGGACACCCTGCTACTACCATACGATGACTTGGCTGAATGAAGTCGGTACAACTATTTACCTACGAGCCTCATTGCCCACTCTACTCCATCATTTATCGTTGTCGTCATCAGAGCAGCGTCCACTACTTTCGGCTCCCAACAAGGCAACGTTGCAAGCAAAACTTTCACAGTTATTAAACCATCGAAAAGTGTTTTATGAGCAAGCACACTATATTTTTGACATAGAAAAACTGCACCTTTGCAACTTCCAACAGCTATTGTAATCGCATGAACAAAACAGCCATCAGCGCCGGCATTATCTTCGCCGCTTTATCCGTAATTCTGGGTGCCTTTGGTGCACACGCACTAAAACCACACTTGACAGCAGAGCAATTTCAAGTATTTGAAACCGGCGCCCGCTATCAAATGTATCACAGTCTGGCATTGATATTAACCGGATTGTTGTCAGCCACATTTACACATAAACTCATCCGCACTGCAGCCCTGTTTTTTATTTTGGGCATTTGCTGTTTTAGCGGCTCTCTTTACTTGATGACTTTTTTAAAGATCAGTGGGCAAGTAGGACTGGGCGGTTTAGGACTCATCACTCCCATCGGTGGTTTGTTTTTTATTGTCGGTTGGTTGTTGTTGTTATTAGGCGTGATAAAAAAATAACTACTCAAAGATCACCGGTACTGATAACATGACCTTGCGCCGTCCTTATACATATTGCACCCTACTCTTTCTGGCTATTATGGGCATCACACTTGTAATAAAAGGAATCAGTAGTTGGTTGATTGTATGGGCAGTGGTTTACCTCATTCTTTTGGTACTAGGGGCATCAAAGATCCAATGGAATTTTTTTACACAATCGCTCCATAAAGGCAATCACAAAAATTGGGTGGCACTCACCTTCGACGATGGACCGGCTGCTGCCACAGAAAAGATTTTAGACTTTTTAAGAGCACATCAAGTACCGGCTACTTTTTTCAGCATTGGTGCTCGCGCAGCACAACATCCGGAATTGGTAAAACGATGGGATAGCGAAGGGCATCTAGTAGGTAATCATAGTTATCATCACGGCTTTCACTTCGATTGGCAATCTGCCCAACGAATGCAACAAGAGCTGCAACAAACCAATGAACAAATTGCAGCGATAATCGGCAAAACGCCCAAACTCTTTCGTCCTCCATACGGCATCACCAATCCCAATTTAGCAAAAGCCATTGCACGCAGCGGCATGCATTCTATCGGATGGAGCATCCGCTCTTACGACACTACCGCTAAAACATCGGAACAACTTTTGGCGCGTATTTTGAATAAAATGCAAGGCGGTGATATAATTTTGTTGCATGACAGTATGGAAATTACTGCACGTATTTTACCGGAATTAATTACTGCAATTCGAAACAAAGGATACGAAATCGTACGATTAGACAAACTTCTTGATATACCTCCTTATGAATAAAGTATCGTCCCTCATTTTAATAGGATTATTGATAGCCGGCATGGCAAACGCACAGCCCAAAGGGTTTAGCCTTGTAAAAAACACCGATGCTTTTCAATCAGCATTGTCCAAAGCCAATAGCACCATACAAACAGTTGCTAGCGATTTCATTCAAATAAAAAACATGTCTTTATTAGCTGAAAAAGTAAAATCAAAAGGCAAGTTTTATTTTATGAAAGAAGATAAAGTGCGCATAGAATACACCCAACCCTTCAGCTATATATTGGTACTAAACAAAGGACAGGTACTGGTGAAAGACGAGCAAAAAACCAGTAAAATAAATACCAAAAACAGCAAAGCTATGCAATCGGTCAACCGTATAATGGTAGATTGCATGAGGGGCACTATCCTCACCAACCCCGATTTTAAAGCTGCGGTGTATGAGAATGGCAGCGACTACATGATAGCTCTATTGCCAACGAATGTGGATATGAAAAAGATGTTTGCCGGAATAGAAATTTACATGACCAAAAAAACGTATGATGTATCCAGGTTGGTGATGAAAGAGAACGGCGGAGATGTTACAGACATGAATTTCTCCAATCCTAAACATAATACGCCACTGCATGAAACATTGTTTAAGGTTAAGTAGCGTATTCCTTTTGTTGGCACTGTGCTCCTGTAGCAATTTCTACTCCCAACTGAAGCCCACCACAGAAACCCATGTAGCTTCCGCCATGCAATACCAACCAGTTTTTGAGAAAGAGCTGTATCGGGGTATAATTGACGGGCGTTTTCTTTTGAAAAAATTTCACTTGAGCGGTATATTGTTATTCAAAAAAATGGAAGACAGTAGTACCCGGGTAGTGTTTCAGAATGAAATGGGCATTAGTTTTTTTGATTTTGAATGGGATCGTTCCGACCGTTTTAGTGTTAAACAAGTAATACCCCAATTAGACCGTCCTGCACTCATAAAAACCCTACAAAAAGACTTACAACTATTGATGATGCGGGGAATTGATATCACTACAGAAAGGAATTTTCAAACTAGCGAAGCACTTTATCAACGCTACCCCTTAGAAAGGGGAACCGTCTATTATATTTCTGAAAACGGACAACTAAAGCGAATAGAAAATGTAGGAAAGAAGAAAGTTACCACTATATTTATCGGATCTAAAACAACCCCAACAGCATTGCCTGAAACCGTATTAATAAAGCATCACAAAGCAAATTTCAGTATTCAACTACAAAAAATAGATACCCATGTTGATGAATGATTTTTACCGAATCAGCCAAGTTACTTCCGGCGATGATTCTATAGAAGGAACGATACACTTTAATGCGGCGCACCCTATCTTTCAAGGACACTTCCCCGGGCAGCCCGTAGTACCAGGTGTTTGTACCATGCAACTTATTAAAGAAATTATGGAATGGCAGCGCAAGCAATCGATTCAATTAGTGGATGCCCCCCAAGTAAAATTTTTGCAACTCATCACACCGGAAATGACACCACAGTTTTCCATCAAGTGGAGAGAGTCCGAAAACAACTTATCGGTACAAGCCTCTTTACGAACAGATAAAGATGTGTTTAAAATTTCAGGCAACTACCGCCGTGATTAGACAAATTGAAATGAAATTGTATTCAGTACTTGTATTTTAGTAAATCCTTTGTATTTTTAGACGGTATGAATAAGTCACTTTACGTTTTTGGTCTTCTTGCCATCGCTATCATATTTGTATTTGCCGCCTCTTCATGCAATAGGTCTGCATATCCCAGGGAAGCCTACCGTGGCGCAGGGTATCGGTATGACCCAACTACTTATCGGCAAACACGCGTAAAGGCAAAATCGTACCGACGTTACAAGACTATCAAGCCACGTCATTCCAACAATCGATACTAATCCTGATTGTCGCGCCATTCATATACCCAAGCACTTTGAATCATTTCTAAGTGCCCTTCTGTACATTCTTCACGTTTCCCTTCAAAATGGGGCAGTTGCAGCACCCATTCGATAAGGTCTGTAAATCGGATGCGGTAGATTTTGCTTTCAGTAAATTCATCACCGAATTTTTCATAGAGTTTTAGGGCAATGTCTTCGTGGTCGTTCCAATAAATAGGAGGTTCGTACATGTTGATGTATGTTAAAAGATAAATGGTGGTATAAAAAATGACTGCGTACTATTCGCCGTGAATAAGTGTTTGGTCGGGTACGGTAACGATGATGGTACCGCTGCCTTCATCTTCTAATACACATTGGCAGCCTAATCTGGAGCTGAGCTTCGGGTTTCGAGCGCGGTCAATAAAATCTTCTTCTCTGTCCGATATTTCCGGCACATGTTCTTCACCACTTTCTAGATAAATATGGCATGTGCTACAAGCGCATACCATTCCGCAATTATGATGGAGGTCGATACCATGCTCTAAGGCTACTTCTAAAATACTATCTCCGGGGCGGGCATCGGTAACCGTAACAGGTTCCAATCCTTTTTGTTCAAAATTAAATTTGATAGTGTACATGCTTTCAATAGATGTTCGTGATCTAAAAAATAAATCAGGCTGCAAGTTAATGTATCAGAAACGTTATTCTCCGATAGTGCTATACATATCTTTTATAGAATTAGAAAAATCACGGTAAAGCTGTGCCCACAAAGGATGTTCTTGCAACAAGGAAAGATGCATCTGCATGGTTTGTGTATCGTTTCGGCGAGCAGCACCGGTTTGCGAAAGAAAGGGGGAGATGGTATTGAGACGTTCAAATGTTTGTTGCAAGATGGGTTTGAACAAATCAAAAGACAATTGCTTTTCCTCGCAATATCGTTGGCAAATGGCTAAAAGATGATTGGTAAAATTATTACCCATTGCCGCTACCAAGTGTAATTGTAAACGTTTTTCATACGCTGCTTCCTGTACATTATCCGAAATAGATCGAGCTAATTTTAGCACGGCTGCTTGTGCTTTTTCCGTATTGCTATCACAGATAATAGGTATTTCTCGATGCTCAACATCATTCTGTTTGTGAATAGAAAATATTGGCCAAAGACATGCTTTGTGAGGCTGCTCAATGGCCTCCAAAGAGGTAGCCCCTGAGGTGTGAATCATCACTGTTTCGGTAAGTGATAACGCTGTTGATATTTCTTTTATAGCACCATCCGACACGGCAAGAATGCAACAGTTGGCATCCGATGGCAAATGCTGCAAAGAAGTTAGGGTAGGTGCATCCAGCATACCTGCCAAGGTCTTTGCACGCTCCGTATTCCTTCCATACACACCTACACAAAGCGCACCGGTCGCATGTAGTCTTTTGCCCAGAAAATAGGCCATGTTACCCGTGCCAACTATTGTATAGATCATAGCTTGCTTTCGTTTTCTACGTAATGCGATTCCATAATTTGGTGCACTTTCTCTTTCAGCTCTTCGAGATTTTTAAGCGTTAGTCCCTTCGTTTCGATAGGTGCTAAGAAGTGTATATGAATTTTATTAGGAGTTGCCCACATTTTGCCGGTAGATGGATAAATCTTTTTGGTGTTAAAGATAAGTCCGGGTATGATGGGTTTCTGCGTGCGAATAGCCGTGATAAAGGCACCGTCAAAAAACTTCTGTAGCGGCAGGTTGGTTTTATTACGGGTACCTTCCGGATACAAGCAAAGATGAAGTCCACGACGAAGCATCTCATTCATCGTGTTAAAACTATCTCTGCGGCTTTTCTCATCTTTTCTATTGACCAATATAGAGCCCGCTCTATAGACAATTCCAAATATCGGAATCCGCGCCATCTCTGCTTTAGCAAGTGTTTTATTGGCACCCGGTATCCACGGTGAAGACACCGGAATATCTACTAATGAATTGTGGTTGATAACCACTACATAATTTTCTCCTTTCTTAAAATGCTCTTTACCTCTACGTGATACCGGGCAACCTACCAATGGTAAAAAAAATGACATCCAACCTTTAAAAATTGGATGTAAAAAACGAGCTCTTCTTGGCTCTTTGATAATGGTTGATGCCCATACTGGCAATAGTATAATCAGCATGGTGACAATAAACAGTGTTACTCCGTAAAAAAAGTACACCGTACCCGCTACTTTCTTTAATAATTTCATGTTACAGACCAATCTATTGCAGCCATTCCTTTATCATTGAGCCATTGGTTGGCAAGACTAAAATGTTTACATCCAAAAAAACCATTGTACGCTGACAATGGAGAAGGATGGGCTGCTGTTAATACTAAATGTTTTTGGCTATCAATAAATGTTTGTTTGCTCTTAGCAAAATTACCCCATAACAAGAATACCAAGTGTTCCTTCTTGTCCGACAAAACACGAATGACCTGATTGGTAAACTGATGCCAGCCAATAGCACTGTGCGACATAGGGCTGTTAGCTTCCACCGTTAAAGCCGCATTGAGCAAGAGTACCCCTTGTTTTGCCCATCCCTCCAGATTGCCCGACTTGGGAACCGGAATTCCTAAATCACTTTCTATTTCCTTGTACATGTTCATCAATGAAGGAGGAGGCGTAATGCCGTTTGGAACAGAAAAAGAAAGCCCATGTGCCTGACCCGGGTTGTGGTAAGGGTCTTGCCCTAAAAGTACCACCTTCACATAGTCGAATGGGGTATGCGCAAAAGCATTGAAGATAAGCGGTCCCGGTGGAAAAATAGTCTTGCCTTCCTGTTTGGCAAGCTTCAAATGCTGCACGATTCCTTCGAAATAAGGCATTTCAAATTCCTCTGAAAGGATTTGTTTCCAGCTAGCTTCAATTTTTACATCCATGCAGGAATCGTACAATGTGCAGCAAAGATACTTATTGCAACGTAGAGAATTTATTTGTTTTGCTGCTTTTGATATTCTTCTGTAGCCTTGGTACGATTGGGGTTGGGGCGTTGGTTATCGGGTATGTTCCTAGTGTTGGTTTTAGGCACCGGCGTGTTGGTTTGTTTCGGAGGCACTTGATGAGGGGGCGTTGTAGCCGATGGTTGAGTAGGCGATACCAGTTTCTTTGTTGCCGGTGGCGTCGATTTGGTAGTAGCCGGTTTAGGTGTCGTTACAGGTTTCTTTTCAGGTGCTTCTTTTGTTGGATTCGAAACAGGACTGTTCGTCATGATGCAAAAGTAGCCGCATACTTTTCCCGTTCCTTTTTTTTGCAACAGGGTTACTAAATACACTTCAGTGCGCGGTGGCGTAAAGGTATAAAGGATATAATCTACACCACGTTCAGTTTTATGATACAGCATTTTATCCGATTCATCAAACAACTCGATGGCAAGTTTGTTTGCATGTGAATTACCAATGAAAATAAGTTGGTACGTGGTGTTCTGTTGCAAGTTTAAGGCTATGGGCGTTGGCTCCAATGAACTCATTTCAAGCATTGCTTCCCGATATACATGCATTCCTTGTTTGGAAAATTTATTTTTAACCGTTGCTGCCAATCCATCAATTGCCAAGTCATGACAGCTTTTTTGAGCCGTCGCCGGAATAGCAGCCAATGTCCATAATAGCATGATGAGGGTACTCGTTTTCTTCCAACAACTGTTGATGAATAGTGAACTGTTTTTCAAAGATGGTTTCATAAAAAACAAAATAGAATTCAATTTATGCAACAAAGATTAGCACTAATCCTAAAATGCCCTTTTTATCTGTCGTTCTTAACGTCCTAAAAACATAATAGCAAGGATGCCTTTCAGAGGCTATTTAATGGATAATTCAAATAACGTCTTTCCTTCCAAACTACCACGCAACACATCTCCTTTCTCTACCCTACCTACCCCTGCCGGAGTTCCTGTAAAAATCAAATCTCCTTTTTGAAGCGAAAAATACTGTGACACATAAGCAATAATAGTGCGGACACTAAAAAGCATATCACCCGTAAAACCCTGTTGCACCAACTGGTGGTTTTTCTCTAATTGAAACTGTAAATTTTGGATGTCTTTACCTTCTGAAGCCATAAATTCGCCCACTACTGCCGAGTTATCAAAAGCCTTTGCTATTTCCCAAGGCAATCCATTTTCTTTTTGCTGCTGCTGAAGGTCGCGAGCTGTAAAGTCGATTCCCACGGTAATATCGCCAATATAATTGGTCGCAAATTTCTCTTGCACATACTTTCCATTCTTGCTAATCTTTATGACCAACTCCGCTTCGTAATGGATATCATTTGAGAAATCGGGAAGGTAAAAATCCCTACCTCTTTGTAAGAGTGCTGTTGCGGGCTTTAAAAATACCACCGGCGACTCCGGCACGGCATTATTCAATTCCCGAGCATGTTCCGAATAGTTTCTGCCAATGCAAATTATCTTCATCTGTGCTTTCGATATTTTTATTCAAAATAAAGGTAATTATGTGGGAATCCTTCAGCCTCCCCACTCCAAAATTATTGCCCTATATTTGATATATGCCCAGAGTAAAAATAGCCTTCCCTGCACAAGCCCCTCTGTTTCGTTGCACGATTCCCGTTCGCATAACTGACATCAATTATGGCAATCATCTCGGCAACGATTCCATGTTGTCCATCGTGCATGAAGCACGTATGCAAATGCTTACAGCTTGGGGTTTTTCTGAAATGAATGCCGGCGGTACCGGATTGATAATGGCGGATGTGATGATTGCTTTTAAAAACGAAGCCTTCTATGGAGATTATTTAACGATAGACATTTTTTGCGAAGAAATAACAACATTCAGTTTCGATTTACTTTATAAAATAAGCACACAGCGAAATACCGAAGCACTTGATGTAGCCCATGTCAAAACCGGGATGATTTGCTTTGACTATAGTGCAAGGAAGGTAACTCCCATAAAAGCTACTTTGAGAGAAAAATTAATTGTTGTGTAAAAAGGAAAAATAACTACATTTGCACTCCCAAATGGCGAGGTAGCTCAGTTGGTGAGAGCGCAGGATTCATAACCCTGAGGTCTCGGGTTCAAATCCCGATCTCGCTACAAGTCCACAAAGCCTTTCAGACGAAATTCTGAAAGGCTTTTCCCTTTCCGAGAACATTGCATTTTTTTGATATAGGTTGAAATAAACACTAACTCCAACAATAGCATCCTTATGTTCTGAATGATGTTTTTTATCTAGAATGCATGAATGTTATAGCCTAGAGGATGAGGTATTCTATCAGCTCATTTATTTGTTCAATTTAATTTTTTCGGCTTCTAACACATTAATTATTTCAATCCAATAATTCACGGGTTTGCACACACCGACCACCTCAAAAATGAAATAGTCACCCTTAGGCTCTTTTTCGAGACTTTATAACGATCGGGAGGGAGGCTGCTATCTTGGTTATAGAAAAACCTTCGTTGTGAAGCGCTTAAATTGGGTATCTTTGTTCTATCGTCAAGTGTTTGTACATAAGCAACACAAAAATTAGACAAAAACCAGAGGGCAGTACTTATTGTGGCTGTCTTTTTTTTTGACTTGTGTTGCACTTGTTAGTTGAACTTAGGTAATTTTCTAAATATAATTTATAGTCTCCTTCTTTATAATTTACTAAGCCTATACCGTTGTAACAAGCCGCAATTCCTCGCTTGGTACCATTTGAAATTTTTATATCAAGGGCTTCTTTAAAATAGTTTTTTTTGCAACAGTGTAATTCCCTAGTGCTACATAAATATTGCCCAAACCAATAAAGCAATTAGCCATACCGTTTTTTTGATTGAGCGCTCTGAGTTTCTCCCATGCCTCATTATACTTGTTTAATGCTTCAGTAAAATTTTCTTGCTCGAAATACACATCTCCAATATTCATTAACGTATAAGGAATAGGCGTTTTTTCATTGTTGGCTTCATATATTTTCATTGCTTTGTAATAGTACCGTATTGCCTCCGGGTAGTTGCCTTGAGCCGAATAAGCTAAGGCAAGATTATTATAGCAAACAGAGACTGCATTGGTATCATTGGAATTCAAGGCATACTTGATGGCATCAAAATGGTTATTGATGGATTCCTGATATTTCCCTTGATTACAGAGGGCAAGTGCTTTGATGCTAAAGCAAACAGATACAGATAGATTATCTCCTATTTCTTTTGAAATGGATAATCCTTGCTGGCAATTAGATAATGTATCATCGTAATCACCCAACGCATATTGCATCCACGCTATAGATTGATAATAGTCGGCTATTGCGGTTTTATCATTTCTGCGTTTTGATAAGTTAAGTGCGGTAAAGAAATAACGATTGGCATTTGAAAACTCGCCTTTATTGCTGCATACATCTCCAAATAATTTGTAAGCATATGCTTCCCCTTTCGAATAATCGAGATATGCAGACAACTGAATAGACTTATTCACATACTTTTTAGCAGTTACAAAATCTCCAAGGTTCATGTATTCCCAACCCAACAGATTAAGGACATTCACCCTTTGCGTATCAGCCGCAGAATGGATTAATATTGTTTTGAGTGAGTCAATAGCTTGTAGTCCCTTTTTCTGAGCAAAAAGATTAATCGCAGTTAGCATTGCGAGAATGAAAAGGATAAGAAACAGAAGCTTTTTCATTGTTTCAAAAAGATAAATCTTGTTAGCCAAACAATACGCTGAAACGATATCTACAAAAGGCTAAGAAACTAATATTCGAGTGTGGTGGGGCAAATGCTTCTTTGTAAATAATAAGACAAAATTAGCCACGTTATACTGCTATTTCTGTCCGTAAAACTACGTATTTATTATATTAATTATTAAATCAATTTTCAAACAACTATATTTGTTATCGTGTACAATTACCCTATAACGTAACATATAATTGCGCTATCAGAATACATCAAAACCCTATTTATTATCTATCAGAAACCCATCTTCAAACATGAAAAAAATAACATCGTTACTCATTGCCCTTTGTATAGGCACGTTATCATTTGCTCAAGACTTCGATGTAAAACAATTCTCAGCAGACATCTATCTCAGCAACGAAGGCTATTATGATGTTGTAGAAAAGTATGATGTGTACTTCCATATGCAGAAACATGGTTTGTATCGTAAAATCCAAACCAAGTATGAATTTCAAGACGCTACCGGCAAAGTATCCGACCGTTCGATAAAGATTGATCATATTGATGTTCCCGGTCATCCCTATAAAACTTCCTCTTTAAAATTTCAGCGATTGGCTGGAAATGTAGAAATATACATTGGCGACCCCAATCAATATGTTACAGAAGCACAACACTACGAAATCCGCTATAGGATTAGCAATGCGCTCATAGATGAAGATAGTATCGTGCATCTATACTGGAATATAAAAACGGCTGAGTGGCAAGCTCCTTTTCATCAAATAACCTTTCGAGTACATGCACCCGAGGGCAGTGTTTTATCCGCTCAAAATTGTTTTACTTATGCGGGCGTTGCGGGCAATAGTGATGTTTCTAAAGATTTTTCATACCAATATAATGATAGCATTTACACTGCTGTTAGCAAACCCGGTTGGGTATCAAATGAGGGTGAATATGTGACTACATTAGTGAAGTTGCCCCGGTCCTTATTCATCAGAACCAGCCCTCCCTTTTTCAGCAAGGAAGACTATACCTGGATGGGAATATTATTAGGCATAATAGGGCTCTTTGGAATGACGTGGTCAAAATATGGGAAAGATGAAAAGGTGATTGGGCTTACCTCCTATTACCCGCCGGAAAACATAGACCCTGCCATGGCAGGTTTTCTGATGAATGACAGGGAAGACGCCTCTGACTTAATCGCATTGCTACCCAAATGGGGTGCCGAAGGCAAAATAAAACTCCAAGAAATTCCTAAAGAAGGATGGTTTGGCAGAGCTGATACAAAGCTCATCAAGTATCGCGACCTTTCAGAAAATGCACCGGAGTACGAAAAAATTTTGTTTGAAGGATTATTTAGTAGTAGTAAAGCAACCACCGATGAAAATGGGAAAAGTGAAGTACTCATCAGCGATTTGAGAGATTCGTTTTATGTAAAAATGCATCGTGCTAAAGAGAAACTTAAGAAAGAAGCATTGCCTTTTTATGAAGCACAAAGTGAGAAAATAAAAAATATGGTGGCTGTAATAGCTGTATTACTGTTGCTGGCAACTACCATCACCTTCTTTATATTTTTTGGAATAATGGCTGGCATTGCTGCCTTCATAGTCTGTTTGGTCATTGCCATCATGAGCATGTACTTGCGTAAGAAAAATGCAAAAGGAAATCAGGTACTCGCTGAACTAAAAGGGTTTCGGCAATTTGTAAAATTAGCAGACACCAACCGAATACAAACCTTGCTAAAAGATGACCCAAACTATTTTGAAAAAACAATGAGCTATGCCCTTGCATTTGGATTACTCGACAAATGGGCGGGTAAGTTCAATGACTTAAACATCCCACCCCCATCCTGGTACCAAGGCTCTCAACCCGGACAACGATTATCCATGAATAGCTTTGCACAATCATTTGGCAGTAGTATGTCAAAGGCACAAACAGCCATGGTAAGCACCCCTTCCAGCAGTGGTAGCGGATCTTCGGGAGGAGGCTCTTCAGGAGGTGGCTTTGGCGGCGGCGGTGGTGGCAGTTGGTAATGCACTTCGTATATTTGATAACATTTATTTCCACCAGTTCATCCAATATTACAATAGCTCGAGCTATCTTTTACAACAGTTATAAATAAAACAAAATTCAAAACAATCATTTTCTAAAAAAGCTAACAGATATGAACATCATCATCATTGCAGCCGCGATAGTAGTCTTAATCCTTTTCCTAGCATCTATCTTCAACAAGTTTGCACGATTACGCAATATGGTCAAAGATGCTTGGAGTAATATAGATGCCGTACTAAAACGTCGTCATGATTTGATACCTAACCTTGTAAATACCGTAAAGGGATACGCGGCGCATGAGCAAAAAACATTAGAGAATGTCATTCAAGCTAGAAATGCCGCTGTAGCCGCAGCGCCTACCGGCGATATTAATGCGCAAATACAAGCAGAGAATCAATTGCAAAGTTCCTTACGTGGGCTATTAGCAGTGGCAGAGGCATATCCCGATTTAAAAGCAGATGCTTCTTTTCTCCATTTGCAAAGCGAATTATCAAATTTGGAAGAACATATCGAACGAGCAAGGCGCTATTACAACAGCACCGTCAGAGAAAACAATACGTATGGCGAAAGTTTGCCGGGAGCGCTTTTTGCAGGTATGTTTAAATACCAACACTTCAACTTCTTTGAAGCCGACGCAGCGGACAGAGAAAATGTGAATGTGAACTTTTCATAATACTGATATAAGGCAAATAGGAAAGACATTACGGACAACATTCCTTGAAGCAAAGCCCCTATTGTTCATAAATTATCCAAAAACAATAGGGGCTTAAAATTGATTAATACAAAAACATAATGCCTACTGCTGCCATAGATCCATTCTTTTTAAAGATATTTGCCTACTCCTTTGCATGAAAAAAATAGACTGGTATCTTTTAAAGAAATTCTTAGGGACGTTTGTCTACGCTATCCTCATTCTGGCGGTTATCATTTTTGTAATAGACTTGTCTGAGAAGTTGGATGAGTTTGCCAAGCGTAAAGCACCTACCCTGCTTATTCTGAATTATTATAAAAATTTTCTACCACAGATGACGGCAATGCTCTTTCCGTTGTTTGTATTCATTGCTGCTATCTTTTTCACTTCCAAACTGGCTAACAACTCTGAGATAATTGCTATTCTTGCCAGTGGAGTTTCGTATCACCGTTTGATGCGCCCATACATAGTGGGTGGTGTGTTGCTATGTGCTTTATCACTCCTTGCCAATCACTTTATCATCCCGCAGTCCAACAAAGAATTATTAGTTTTTAAAAACAAATACGTCGACAATATCTCGAACCAATCAGGGCGCAATATACACATGCGTCTGTCCAACAATATATACGTTTACTTGCAGAGCTACGACTTTAGCACCAACTCAGGTTATCGTTTTACGGAAGAAACCATCAATGGTACACTGATGAAAGAAAAAATAATGGCCGAGAGGATAAGTTATGATAGCATAAAGAAGGTGTGGAATCTGTATCAAGTAACCGTACGCACGAATGACGGACTGAATGAAACATTGCAATACTATCCGGAATTAACAAGAACTTATGCCACCTTTAGTCCCAAAGATTTGATTCAAGACAATCAAATCATGACCACACTAACAACGCCCGTACTAAACCAAGTGATTGCGCAAGAAAAACTAAGGGGAAGGGAAAACCTAAACGAATATTACGTAGAGCGGGATATGCGCACGGCACAACCTTTTGCCGCCATTATCCTCACCTTAATAGCAGCCAGCATTGCCGGAAGAAAAATACGTGGTGGCAGTGGCATTCATTTGGCATTGGGGGTAGTGCTCAGCGCTATTTATGTCATGGCATTGCAATTCTCCAAAACCTTCTCCACCAAAGCAGGACTAAATCCCTTATTGGCCGTATGGATACCCAATATTATCTTCAGTTTTTTGGCTATATACCTCTATAGAAAACAAGTACGATAGGGTTGTCCTTTGGAAGGTTTGTTTCCGTACATTTGTCCAGTATTTTTTAAGAATACACAATATTTTTTTGTACGCTATGGGCAGAATCAAAGATAAATTCAAAGAAAATGCTGATGTCAAGTCGAAAGAAATCAAAGAACTGATTGCACAGCATGGAAATGTAGTGTTAGACAAAGTAACGCTAGCACAAGCTTATCAAGGGATGCGCGGCATTCCCGGTTTAGTAACCGAAACCTCCTTATTGGATGCCAATGAAGGGATTCGCTTTCGTGGCTTTTCCATTCCTGAACTGCGGGCTCAATTTCCCAAAGCAGACGGTGGAGTAGAACCTTTACCAGAAGGTCTTTTTTACTTGATGTTGGTAGGTGAAATGCCAACGAAAGAAGATGTAGATCACGTATCGAATACTTGGGCGCGTCGCTCACACGTACCCAATCACGTATTTGCCACTATAGATGCATTACCGATTGCTACACACCCAATGACCCAGTTTTGTACTGCTATCTTGGCATTACAAACCGAATCAAAATTTGCAAAAGCCTACAACGAAGGAATTAGCAAAAAAGAACACTGGGCTTATGTGTACGAAGACTGTATGACCTTGATTGCGCGCTTGCCACGTATCGCTGCTTACATCTATCGTCGTAAGTACAAAGGGGGCGAACATATCCAACCGGATGGCATGCTGGACTGGGCTGCGAACTTTGCACACATGTTGGGATATGAAGATCCTAAGTTTTGGTCATTAATGCGCTTGTACCTTACTATTCATGCCGATCATGAAGGGGGCAATGTATCCGCCCATGCAACCCACCTCGTAGGCTCTGCATTGAGCGATCCTTACCTTTCATTTGTTGCCGGCATGGCAGGATTAGCAGGTCCATTACATGGCTTGGCCAACCAAGAAGTGATTCGTTGGATTGAAGAATTGCAAGAGAAACTTGGTACATTAGAACCCTCCAAAGAGCAAATTGCCGCCTACATCAAACAAACGTTGGAAGAAGGTAAAGTAGTACCGGGATACGGGCACGCCGTACTGCGCAAAACGGATCCTCGCTTTACCGCACAAATGGAATTTGGTAAGCGCAATTGTCCGGACGACCCAACTGTAAAAACGGTTTGGAATGTATATGAAGTAGCACCGGCAATATTAGAAAGCACCGGCAAGATAAAGAACCCATGGCCAAATGTGGATGCACATTCCGGAGCATTGCTGAAGCATTACGGATTAGTAGAAGAAGATTTTTATACCGTATTGTTTGGCGTAAGCCGTGCGTTAGGTGTATTGGCAAGCCTTTGCTGGGACAGAGCTTTAGGATTCCCTATTGAAAGACCCAAATCTATTACTACAGAATGGGCAAAAGAATTTGTGGCGAAGCAAACACAAACCGCATAATCTTTTTTTTCAACCATTAATATCAAAAGCGAGCAATACATTGTTCGCTTTTGTTTTATTAAGGAAACCACACAATTGCTTACCTTAGTTGCCCATGCCCACTACTCAGCGAATAAAGAAAAAGTCGTCCTACACCTTGAAGATAATTGATGAAACGTCATTAGATACTGTTTTCTCAATGAATCTATCAAGAGGGAAAATCTATACCTTCCTCAGCACCCTATTTGTAGTTAGCGTTGTTATTACGGTATGTGTGCTCATATTTACGCCATTAAAGTATTATATACCGGGATACGGAAGCAATAAAACACGAATGCAAACCATCCAGCTAAAAAAAGATTATGATTCTATCAGCAAAATGGTAATAGAGCAACAAGCCTATGCCGAAAACATCCGAAACATCATCAACGGCTCATACAATGGTGTAAAAGACACCACTAAACTGGATATGAAAAAGGTAAAGTCTGAAGACATGAATAGTATTATCCCCAAACCGGCAGAAATAAAAAAAGAAGCGACCACCCAGTTGAAAAGACAAGCTAAGGAACATGAAAAAAAGCGATAAAAACAATGTCCTCATGCGCTACTTGGGCTTGGGCACTCAATGGATGGTATTGCTATTGCTGGCAGTATGGGGCGGCATGAAAGCAGACGATGCGCTACAATGGCGCTTCCCACTATTCACTGTACTTTTGCCTTTAATAGCACTGATCTATTCGCTTTGGAAACTCATTCAAGAATTCAGTAATCCCAAATCATGAAAAACAAATTTATCATAACAGTCGTTGCCGTTTTTGTCAGCCTTGCTACAAGTTTTTATTACTTACACCAACAGTATCCCGTTATCGATATTCAAGCACTTTCCGGAGGCAATGTACTCATGGCACTGCTCACTATTTTTACCTACTTTATTGTAAAAAAACAAGTGAACGAACGACCGCAAGCCTTTGTACGAGGTGTATATAGCGCCACCTTTTTAAAACTGTTGATTTGTCTTGTAGCCATTGTAGGCTATGCCATGTTTAACAAAGATCATTTGCATAAGCCATCACTATTTATGCTCTTTGGCATTTATGTAGTGTACACAGCTATTGAAACTGCTACCCTTATGAAGATGGCGAAAAACGACAACACTCCGAAGAATTAATGGCGAAAAAAGAAGTTGCTTTACAGACTTTAGCACAATATTTACCGGAAGGTGCTTATGAGTTCGTAGCACCGTATTTCAAGCAGTACACCATACACTTGATACTCACCTTAGAACGAAAAACAGTGCTGGGTAACTACCGGGCACCTACACATCATCATCCTTTTCATCGCATCACGGTCAATAGCAATCTCAATCCGTATAGCTTTTTGATTACACTATTGCACGAATTGGCACATATGCTCACCTACTTGCAATACCGTCACCAAGTAGCTCCTCATGGCAAAGAGTGGAAACAACATTTCAAACAAATATTACTCCCCTATATCGAGAAGCAATTTTTCCCTAAGGATGTTACAACCTCTTTATTAAACTACGTAAAAAGCCCGACTGCCAGCACATGTACAGACATTCATTTGCAAAGAGCGTTGATGCAATACGATACAAAAGAAGCAAACGAAATCTTAGTGGAAGACTTGGAAATAGGGGACTTCTTTAGCACCGACGATGGGCGCATTTTTGAGAAAATAGAACAACGCCGTACCAGAGCCAAATGTCGAGAGCATCAAACACAGCGTATATATTTGTTTCCCGGTGTCTATATCGTGAAGAAACACAACACTGCTTAATATGAGCTTTCGAAAAAACTTATCCTTCAAACAAATGAGGTCTTCGCTTTTTCATTTCAGCCACTACCATGAGTTCTTGTGGCTTGCCAATGGATTCTAACTCATGAACAATACGGATATAGCTGGCATCATCTCTGTTTTGACTTAGTTTGAAGGTGGCTCTTACGTTGTGCAACTCTGCCTCAAAACCCACTATTGCCTTCAGGCTACTATTAATATATCCATCACTCATATGCTCCACTAACTCCGGCTGGGGGCGACCATCTTCAAAATGATGTGTAAGTTCTTGTAATAAGGTGCGCGTTTGCTCATCGTCATAAAATCGCAGCGTTGCTTTTGCTTGTACTGACATATAATTCCACGTGCTTCCTATACCTCTTTTGCTATACCAGCCGGCACTGACATAACACTGCGGACCTTGAAACATGACCAATACTTCGGGATTATTTTTAAAGGAGTAATAATGGTCTGTATCACGCATATAATGCCCTCGGATAACAATAGTGTCGCCAGAACGATGTAAGAGGAGTGGTGTTTGTGTAGCTGCTAAATCACTACCCATCAACAAGGCAAAGGGATGTTCACTCATAAATGAAAAAATTGCTTCTTGATTCGCTTCTACAAAAGGCGGCAGTTGGTACATATTTATTCGGGAATAGCGCTAAATGTACGGCAAGTATTTCAACTCTTGTTTGCACTATGACATTTTGATAAATTAGAAGGATGGAACCTAAATAAGCAATAGGTTGCAAAACATTTCGGAGCAACAACATCTGTTATCTTTACAAAAACAAGAATCTTATGGATGAAGCAAGCATCAAAAGCTATATGCAAGAAGCAATCCGACTGGCAGAGGAAGGTATGAACCATAATGAAGGTGGCCCTTTTGGTGCCATCATTGTACGCGACAACGTGATTATCGGCAGAGGAAATAATAAAGTACTCTGCAACAATGACCCCACTGCTCATGCCGAGGTGGTTGCCATTCGCCAAGCATGTGAAGCTATTGGCGACTTTCAATTAACCGACTGTATTGTGTTTACTTCCTGTGAACCCTGCCCAATGTGTATGGCGGCTCTATATTGGGCGAGGGTAAAAAAAATATACTATGCTTGTACACGTATGGATGCTGCCGCAATCCAATTTGATGATGCTTTTATTTATGAAGAAATCCAAAAAGACATACACCAGAGAGCCATTGAAGCAGAACAAGTAGATAGAGAAATTGCTTTAAAAACTTTTGAAGCATGGAAAATAAAGGTGGATAAAAAGCGCTATTAACAACATCGTCATGAATATTAATGCTGCTTATCAACAAAAAAAACGCAGTATCATTCTATTATTCTTCATGCCATATAAGTTCTAAATAAATACCCTTACCTTTGCACCAATTTTATACAAATTAACCCCCCAAAAAAATAATAAAAATGAGTACAGTAAAAGTAGCCATCAACGGTTTCGGACGCATCGGACGTCTTGTGTTTCGTCAGATTCATAACATTGACGGTATTGATGTAGTCGCTATCAACGATCTTACGCAACCTGCTGTTTTAGCACATTTATTAAAGTATGATAGCGCACAAGGTCGCTTTAACGAAGACGTAAAAAGCGGAACCGATTCTATCACTGTGAATGGTAACGAAATCAAGATATACGCTCAAAAAGATCCTGCTCAAATTCCTTGGGGACAACATCAAGTAGATGTAGTATTAGAATGTACGGGCTTTTTTACAGATGCAGAAAAAGCGGCTGCACACATCACTGCCGGCGCAAAAAGAGTGGTTATTTCAGCTCCTGCTACCGGTGACTTAAAAACAGTTGTATTCAACGTAAACCATAATATTCTTGACGGTAGCGAAACCATTATTAGTTGCGCTTCTTGTACTACCAACTGCTTGGCACCAATGGCCAAAGTGTTGAACGATAGCTTTGGAGTACTTGCCGGTTCTATGACAACCATTCATGCTTACACAAATGATCAAAATACGCTCGATGCTCCTCATCCAAAAGGAGATTTGCGTCGTGCGCGTGCAGCTGCTTCTAACATCGTTCCGAACTCTACCGGTGCAGCAAAAGCAATCGGCTTAGTATTACCTGAGTTAAAAGGTAAACTGGATGGTGGTGCACAACGTGTTCCAACCATTACCGGTTCTTTAACTGAACTAGTAACCGTATTGAGTAAAAAAGTAACTGCTGAAGAAATCAATGCTGCTATGAAAAATGCAAGCAACGAAAGCTTTGGTTACAACGAAGATGAAATTGTAAGCTCTGATGTGATTGGAACAACTTATGGCTCTTTGTTTGACGCTACACAAACCAAGGTGATAACTGTTGGCGATAATCAAGTGGTTAAAACAGTTAGCTGGTATGATAACGAAATGAGCTATGTATCTCAACTGGTGCGTACCGTGAAATATTTCGCAAGTCTTATTAAGTAAGTAAAATTATCTTTCATAAACGCTGCCGTTGAGGTGGCGTTTTCTTTTTTACACACCAACACATTCAAAATATCAATGAGCCAGTTTAATCAATATTCATTTGCCGGAAAAAGAGCCTTGGTACGTGTGGACTTCAACGTGCCTATCAAAGAAGGAATAATAACCGATGATACGCGAATTAAAGCGGCATTACCGACTATTAATAAAATACTACAAGATGGAGGTAGCATCGTGCTGATGAGCCACCTGGGAAGACCCGCCAAAGACATGGCTAAAAAGCCCCATCTCACCCTTGCTGATTTTTCATTGGCTCCCGTTGCCCAGCATTTGGCAACCTTATTACAAAAAGACGTTCAGTTTGCAGAAGATGCCATCAGCGAAGAAGCATATCAAAAAGCACAGCAACTGAAATCGGGAGAAGTATTATTGCTTAATAACCTCCGTTACTATAAGGAAGAAGAAAAAGGAGATGCCGACTTCGCTAAGAAACTGGCAGCAATGGGACAAGTGTATGTCAACGATGCCTTTGGTACAGCACATCGCGCACATGCATCTACTGCCATCATTGCTGAAAATTTCAATGCTTCTGATAAAATGTTTGGCTTTTTGATGGAAGGAGAAATTGCTGCCGGCGAAAGAGTATTGCATCAAACGCAAAAGCCATTTACGGCTATTATTGGCGGAGCAAAAGTGTCTGATAAAATTCTCATCATTGAAAATTTATTAGAAAAAGCAACCGATATTATTATCGGTGGTGGCATGTCGTACACTTTTTTCAAAGCACAAGGAGGCAAGATAGGCACCTCTCTTTGCGAAGATGATCGTCTTGAAACGGCTACAGCCTTATTACAAAAAGCCAAAGAAAAAGGAGTGCAAATTCACCTTCCTCAAGACAGTATCATTGCCGATAAATTTGACAACAACGCCAATATTTCCTCAGCACCTAATACCGCAATACCCGACGGATGGATGGGATTGGACATTGGGCAATTAGCATGTGATAGTTTCGCTCATGTAATTAAAAATTCTAAAACCATACTTTGGAATGGTCCCATGGGAGTGTTTGAAATGGACAAATTTCAACATGGCACCAAATGCATCGCTGACGCCGTAGCTGCTGCTACTGAATCGGGTGCTTATTCACTAGTGGGAGGTGGCGATAGTGTAGCAGCGGTGAATAAGTTCGGCTACCAAGATAAAGTGAGTTATGTATCAACCGGTGGTGGCGCCTTATTAGAGTTTTTTGAAGGGAAAGCATTGCCGGGAATTGTGGCAATAAAAAGCTAATATTGAGTGTTAACCAACAAAAAGAGGCTGTCTAAATAGAACAGCCTCTTACTTTTTCAGGATATCACTGTATGAGTGTTATTAGCCCCTGATTATTTCGTACAGTATTTATCCCAAATACACTTTTAACGCATTGCTATAACGTGCTTTTTGCAATCGCTTAATTGCTCTTTCTTTTATTTGGCGGATACGCTCTTTGGTAAGGTCGTATTTGTCGCCAATTTCTTCAATGGTAGTACCGGCATCACCATCTAACCCAAAATAGGCACCCAATATTTCAGCCTCTCTCACGCTCAAGGTTTTCAAGATACGGTTGATTTCATTTCTCAAAGAATCTTTCATCACATTATCATCCGTATCGCTGCTACCTTCCAATAAGTCGCCCATCGCTACATCTTCCGCTTCGTGAACGGGTGCATCCAAAGACGTGTGGCGTGTGTTGCTGGTGAAAATATTAGTAACTTCGGTTTCGCTCATGTCCAAAATTTCTGCTAGTTCTTCAGTAGATGGTTCGCGTTCGTGCTCTTGTTCAAAAGCAATGTAAGCTTTGTTAGCCTTGTTGTATGTACCAATTTTGTTTTGTGGTAAGCGGACTAAACGCCCTTGCTCGGCCAATGCTTGCAAGATAGACTGGCGAATCCACCATACTGCATAAGAGATAAATTTAAACCCTTTGGTTTCATCAAAACGTTGCGCTGCTTTTATCAAACCTAAGTTTCCTTCGTTTATCAAATCGCTCAAAGAAAGCCCTTGGTGTTGGTACTGTTTGGCAACTGATACTACAAAGCGGAGGTTCGATTTTACCAGTTTTTCTAAAGCCCATTGGTCACCCATGTGTATCTTCTGCGCCAAAGTCGTTTCTTCCTCGGGGGTTATCATGGAGATTTTACTGATTTCCTGCAAATACTTTTCAACTGCCTGCGAATCTCTGTTGGTTATCTGGGTTGCTATTTTTAACTGCCTCATAGAAAAATATCAGATTTATTATATTGATAAATAACGTTTACAAATTAATCAGACGCGTAAATAAGAGAAAAGGTTTGTAAAAAAATCCTAATAAAAACGCTCAAACAATTGCACAAAAATTATACCTATCGTGCTAATTAATAATAAAATAATTGGTAAAAATACGCAATGATGCTGCCAGCAAGGGATAAAAAAGTTATGATAAATACTTATAAGTAAATAACAATGTCCTATTCACTTGTTTTGAGCAATTCTGGCACAAAATTAAAATGATATGTCAAAAATGCTACCTTTGCGTCCGTATTTTGTCATTCTTTAACAAGAAAAATGGAAAAAGACTTATATCAACACCCCGATTACTATCTATTAGATGAATTATTGACAGACGAGCACAAATTGATACGAGATAGTGTTCGCGCGTATGTAAAAAAGGAAATCTCCCCGATTATTGAAGAATATGCCCAAAACGCAGCCTTCCCCGAACAAATAATCAAAGGGTTGGGTGAATTGGGTTGTTTTGGACCATTTGTACCTCAAAAATATGGTGGTGCCGGCTTAGATTATATTTCTTACGGTATTATGATGCAAGAGCTGGAGCGCTGCGACTCCGGTGTCCGCTCTACAGCTTCTGTACAAGGTTCTCTTGTCATGTTTCCGATTTATAAGTTTGGTAGCGAAGAACAAAAAGCCAAATACCTTCCCAAATTAGCAACCGGTGAATGGATGGGCTGCTTTGGACTCACAGAACCCAACCATGGCTCAGACCCCTCCAGCATGGAAACTCGATTTACAGATGCGGGTGACCATGTCATACTAAACGGTGCAAAAATGTGGATTTCCAATGCGCCTTTTGCACAAGTGGCCGTAGTATGGGCAAAGAATGAACAAGGAGAAATTCATGGAATGATTTTGGAGCGCGGCATGGAAGGATTCACCACTCCCGAAACGCATGGCAAATGGAGCCTTCGTGCATCTGCAACCGGCGAGTTGGTATTTGACAATGTAAAAGTTCCAAAAGAAAATATTTTGCCGGGTGTAAAAGGGTTAAAAGGTCCTTTGACCTGCCTGTCCAGTGCCCGATACGGTATAGCTTGGGGTGCATTGGGTAGTGCTATGGATTGTTACGACACTGCCCTTCGTTATTCATTGCAACGCATCCAATTTGGCAAACCCATAGCTGCCTTTCAATTGCAACAAAAGAAACTGGCTGAAATGATTACCGAAATTACCAAGGCACAATTGCTCAACTGGCGCCTTGGCGTTCTTAGAAATGATGATAGAGCAACACCGGCACAAATATCGATGGCAAAAAGAAACAGCTGTCATACGGCTGTGACCATTGCTCGCGAAGCCCGTCAAATGTTGGGTGGAATGGGTATTACCGGAGAATTTAGCATCATGAGGCATATGATGAATTTGGAGTCGGTGATTACTTACGAAGGGACACACGACATCCATTTGCTGATTACCGGAATGGATGTAACCGGTATCAATGCTTTTAAATAAATCATTTTAAACATAAACACTCGTAGTAGCGGAGAGCATTATCGCCCTCCGCTATTTTTTTGTAGATATCAAACATATACAGCATCGTAGCAAACACTACTGCTTGTCTACTGTTAATAATTATTAGAGAAGGTTATTTACCTGAAGTCAATATGGATTAATACAATAAATTTGTTCTACTCTTCAACAATAAACTGCTATGGAAAGAATCAGCACCTTACTTGAAAAGATTGAAGCACTACAGCGTAGAAATAACGTTACGGCAATTGATATAGACCTAATGTTGGATTACACGAGAGTACTGTATGCAGATTTGTTAAATTGGCGAAGCAAAGTAGCACCTTTATCTTTTGTACCCCTAGCTGAAATGAATGATAATAATAGTATCGCTGCAGAAAGCAAAACACAGCCCTTACCCACTGTAGATGTATCGCCCAATCCTAATGAAAACAATCATACTACATCGGCCATCTACGAACCTACCTTAGAAGAACTGGCGGCGGCTTATGAACAAGAACCGGAAACTACTATTCAAGATGATGTTGATGCAATTGAAGAAAAAAATGAAGTGCTTACTACAATCTCAAACAACTCCAATATACCTATAATCACCACACCAATTACTACCCCCTATTTTTCATCGGAGGTAGAGCGACTACAAGAAATAGACACCACACCGGCTCCACCGCAACCAACCAAACCTAGAGATGATATCCGAAAATATATCGGTATCAATGAGAAATTCATTTTCATTGACGAACTCTTCCATAACAACAAAGAAGCTTATGAAGAAGTGCTCAATGAATTAATGTATTTCAACAAAACGGAGGATGCTATTGAATGGCTTGAAAAAACGGTTGCCACACCTTACGAGTGGAAATCTGACGACTTTACCCTTCAAGATTTTTACAGGGTGCTCGAAAGCTATTATTCCCGTCGGAGCAACTAATTATTGCTAGCTTCTGCAGGTCTCACCCAGCGATACACAGCTTGTTCGCCAATATCATAAAAGTCACGCAAGTTCATACTGCGCCATACGTACTTATTCAACTCTGTAGTATCGGTAAATTTGTAAGGCAATTCCTTGGCAAAAGGCATGACCGTAACCGTTCGGGAGGAGGAATCAATTTTCAAACGATAGAGGTAATATACCTTCTCTTTAGCATCATAGGCATTCAAAAAAGTAGCTCCTCTAACTACCGATACAAAGCCGGTGTATTGATATCGTTGCCCGTCGGAGGTGCGTTGCTCGATATGGTATTCATGCGTACCAGCCGCTGTAATAATGTAGGTATTGTACACTTCATCTTCGCTTTCCCAAGTTCCCAAAAGGCTATTGTTTACTTTTTCGGTGGGTCGGCTAATCGGTATTTTTGATTCATATGGACATCCAAACAACAGCAAACTCACCAGTGCCAATACCGCTACATATATGCTTCTACTCATTATCGCGTTCTAAAAAAATTGCTCAAAAGTAGTTAAAACTGCTTTCAATTCTTTTAATAAAAAGCCAATAATCAATAGACTAAAAGAGCCATCAATCCATCAAATAGGCGAGTCCATTCGTTACGGGGTCACACAAATCCATCACCCGCTTTTCTCGAAACAATTTTTCAATAAGCTCCCGTGCCACTTTATATTCGTTATGTATAGGGCATGGGTGCGTTGCAGAGCATTTGCTAAGCCCCAATCCGCACTCTTTAAACACACCGGTTCCCTCGATGGCTTCTACTATATTCGAAATCGGTTGTTGCTGTTGCTCATCATTAATATAAAAACCTCCAGCCGGGCCTTTCACACTATTAATATAACCCAGCCGTGCTAATGATTGTAAAATTTTGCCAACAGTATGTTCGCTGGCATTTATCTGTTCAGCCACTTCTTTCAGCCCGGTCTTTTCTCCGGAAGCACTTTTGCAAGAAAGATAAATAACAGCTTTGATGGCGGTTTTGCAAGTAAGACTAAACATGATATTACCTCCCTAAAAATTCTTGACCTTCTCGTGAAATTTTTGAGTAATCCCATGGCGGCTCAAAGGTGAGGTTCACATGTACTTGCCATTCTGGGAAAGCACTCATTAATGATTGAGTAACATTGCCGGTAATGCTCTCTCCCATCGGGCAAAACTGTGTGGTGAGAGTCATCTGCGCATCAATCTTTTTTTCCATTTCGTCGAAATCTATTTGATAAATCAAACCTAAATCGACCACGTTCAATCCGATTTCCGGGTCATATACATTATACAAGCCAGACAGTGCCAGCGTACATTTAATACTATCGTTAGTTATTACGTTCATTGTTTTTTAGGTTGGTGAAATATGGTAATGCCAGTATTGAAAACATATAATATTGCTGCTACCAACAAGGCTATAGCTCCGGACTTCAGCCACACACTGCTTTGCAGAGTAATACCGATTGCAAATATTATAAAACCGATAAGGTACGCAATACTCATACTGTTAAATAGTTTTTCACTGAAAAGTTCTTTGGGTACCGGCGTAGCTCCTTCGTATGCGCGTTCATGATACACCCTATTCCATACGATGAATGGCAAGGTCTTAAAGGTCATACCAAGTATGATGGCAGTTAACCAACCAAAGAAAATACAGAAACCATACAACAAGGATATAGAGGTACCCTTATTATCAGGCAAGAAGAATAAGACCACACAAAGCGATATTACAGGAAGAAGCATTTGCCCAACCGATAATAACGATATCTTCATCTGCTCATCTACACTTTTACGAATGCGAACCTTATAGGCAAGATAACAATGTTTACCAAACAATATGATGCCTAATAATACCAACACTAACGAAACATAATAATACAAAGGTGAGAACATAGCCCATCGAAAGCCTATAAAGCTTACCAGTCCTGCGTTTACAAAGATAAAGATGCGCCACAATGCTTTGTCGTTGGTATATTTTGATATTAAGAACATAGGTATTAACCGTGATGCCACACCTACTACCAACAACAAAAACCATCCAATAATACCAAGGTGTGCATGAAGGGACAAATACGTTACAGAGTCGGACGGCAAGAAAGATTTACTGAAATTAAGTACCAACAACAATCCGAAGAATGTAGTGACGAAAAGCCAAATGGATGCTGCCGCCATATACCATGCATGCACATCATGCTTTTTACTTTCATAAATACTGCTGATGACATTGGATAGGTAGCAGAGCACACCTATATTGACCAACACCGCACCTGTTTGCAGCACCCATCCCACGTGAAAGATATAAAACCCGACTACTAAAAAAGGTATCCCTATTGCCGTAAAAATAAAGGTGAGGTATGCCAGCAAATCGCTGTCCAGCTTGCCTTCTATCAATACGGGCAGCAGTTGGTGCGAAGCCCCGAGAATAATCATGGTGCCCCAACCCAATGCCATGATATGGGTGATGGCTAAGGTATAGGGATGAAAATAATGTTGTGAAAAAATATCCGTATGCAGGAGCAGCAGTATCGTCGCTATTAAAAAAGATACCGCCGCATACATATAGAAAGGCAAAACTACCTTGTACGTAGTTGTCTTTTGTAATCCTGTTTGGCTATTGGTGATGGGTCCAAACATTTGATCTTAGTTGTTTTTATAAATCAGCAAATACACTTCTCCATCCTTCACTTCTTTGATGCGGTAATCAAAATTACGTTCTTTCAACTCTGTCAATAAAAATACCGGAATGCGTTTGTGATGCACATACAAGGCTTTCTCTGAAGACATATTTTCTAATGATTCCAAGATGGTCATCATGGGTTGAGGCATTTCTAAATGACGAACATCTATCGCTATTGTGTTATTATGAAAACGCTGGAGCACTTGTTCCCAATCACCCGTGGCTGTGGGCGCACCAGCATCTATAGCAGCATTATCGCTGTCGTTCGTTTTGTAAAAATAGGTTTCGACAACATCTGTATCCACTTCTTCGACAAAAGTCTGAAAGCCTTGCCGCTCCAATAGTTTGATTAAAGGTACCGGTTCAAAACTGTTTATTATTTTGAGTGCTTCACCGGTGTTAAGGGAAGTTACTTTTTGTTGAATTTGTCGTAAAGGATCGTTGCCTTCAGCTAATATAGTGCGTACATCAAAGGCTATGATTTGCTCCGGTTTTAAAGACCGTAAATATTTCGGAAATGGTTTTTTAATGGGTGCTTCATCGGTAGCGTAGTCTGTTGTTTGAGGTCTTACTTCAAATCCCAAAGGCTTCAACGCATCGAAAAAATTCTGTGGTGTACAACCGCCTATTTTGGCTGCCATTGCAATACTCGTTCTTCCCGCCATCAGTGCTCGCAAGATGGGGTTACGAAGTTTCTTAAAGTCAGGACTCAGAGAAATAATCGTTTCCAACGCATCGGGATGTTGCTTCAATAAGGCGGCAATTTTTGTTTGTTCGTTTATGAGCATAATAAGTGGGTGTTCGTATTTCCTGATTTCTATTTTTGAATAAAATGTACGTCAGGCATAATGCTAAACATTTTTCATGAGCGATTAAACAAAATTAATCTGTGCTTCCGGTTCTAAAATAATAGTAGCCGAAAAGTCTTCTATAATTTCCATATGATGTGGTTCGTTAGCCTTTATCAATAGTGTTTCGCCTTGCGATAATAGTACTTCACGATCCATAAAGCTTATTTTTCCTTTCCCTTTTCTGTTGATAACAAAGGCATCGGATGTAGCTTGGTGCAGTGGCATAGACTCTCCGTATTTCAACGATACTTGCAGTACCTTGTAATGGTCGTTGCGAAAGGCTTCTTTCATTTCCATGATAATCAATTTTTGAACATGAATAATATGGATAAGGATTTAGGTATTGCCACTCCCCCATCCTACTGCCCCAATTAGCAGCAGGACGGAAAGAGGGCTCCCCTTATGAAAGTGTTTTTTCCATATCCATTGCTTTAGGGAAAAGAATATTATTTTCTAAATGGATATGGGTGTGTAAATCGCTTTCGAATTCATCAATCATTTTATACAATAGTTTGTAACTAGTACAAGCATCTTCGGGAATAGCAAAATTTTGACTCAAGCGCCGTATTTCATCAAAGGCTCTGCCAACGCTATCGTGTTCTTTTTCTGTGGTGGCTACCAAGGCTTCAAAGCGGGTCCCTTCCGGCTGCGTGTAAGCAGTTGCATTGTTTTTTGCCTGAACGATTTTTTTCACTTGAGGGAAAAGAATATTTTCTTCATTTGCCATATGCTCCGTTAATTCTTCATTTATTTCTTCTACCAAGGTTTGTATTGGGATGAGCTCCGGATGATGTCCTCCATGTACTTTCGCAACTTTAAGGGCATAACCTCTCAGTTCCGGCATGTATTTACGTACATATTGATGGTGTGTGTTTACGATATAATCTGCCAAGAAATCCAGGTTCCATTCGTTAAAGTTGTTGTTGCCAAAGGTTACACTTTGTGAAGTTTGTTTTAAATCATTTTCTACCATCGTAGGGTCTATGCCTTTCTCAGCACATGCTTCACGAATTGTTTTTTTACCTCCACAGCAAAAATCGATTCCATATTTTTTAAACACAGTTGCCTTGCGAAAGTCATTAGCAGCAATCTGTCCAATGGTTTCGGTACTTTCTGCTCCTTTCTTTGTAACGCGTATATCCCACCACTGCGGACCTTGTTCTAAGTATTGCCAAGTGAAGATATCGCCGCGTTCGTTGAGCAATTGATAATACACCGGCTTCGGGTCGTGATCGTTGTGTATCACAAGGCTTTCACCGGCTTTCAATCCATCAAATACTTTAAATATAGTAGCGTGTTTGTAGCGAGGTTCTATAACCGGAATATTGATGACGATATCATTTTCTTCCGATCTGCTCAAGGCGTGGTCCAATGATTTTTTGGTCACACGAATATCCCACCATTGCGGACCTGCTTGCAAATAATCCCAAGTAAAGGTATCACCACGTAAGCTTTGTAGCTGAAAATACACGGGCTTTGGGTCATGGTCGTTATGTATCACCATGCTCTCTCCGGGTTGCAGGCTGTCAAAAGTTTGAAAGATGGTGAGATGCTTTAGTCTTGGTTCGATTTCGGGAACATTGATGATGGTTTCCTGAGCTGTTTGCATGTTAGTTTATTTTAGAATGAATCAAATTTTCACAGCAAAGCTAAGGGAATATTTTCAAATAAAAGTATTAAAGTACTTTTATACTACTATTTATTCTTTCAATAATAGTAAAGTATAGGGCTTATAGATTAGATCGAGGCATAACATAGTAAACTATTGCTGTTTTTCAATAGACTAAAAAAGATACAGATAGCATTTAATATCTGTACGAAAAAATAAATGAAAGGATAGCACTAATCTTTTAGACTAAGCCTTGGATGTGGGTTTGACGGTTTCCTTCTTGAGAATTTTATTTATGGCCGTGAGGATAAAGCCTACGAACATAACGATGATGCCCAGCCAAACGACATTGATATAGGGGAAGATGAACGCCTTCAAAACGATATAATCGTCTTTAGGGTCACGTTGTTTTATCAATAAATCGATAGAGCCATCTGTAGGGTTCACTTTTACAAATTTGGCATAGACATTAAAGCTGCGCAGTGTATCTTCTTTAGAGTTTTGAAACGCGTCTTCTGTAATACTATACACCGGTTTCAGTTCACCGGCTTCTCCTTTTAAATCGTATGCTTTCAATCTTGCTTTAACGGACAAGGCACCGGTATTATCAGAATAGTTAGCATCTTCAAAATCTTGGAACACCAAATAACCATTTACCAAAAAGATGGTATCTCCTTTTTTAACCGTATGCTTTACATAAGAAGCCGTGTCTTCTACCTTGCTCGGATCTACTGCAGAAGTAATGTAAGTAAACACATCTCTGTTGAGGTAATGTTTGGAGGAAGGATTGGCCATCAGACCCTCTTGTCCTTTGGGGTTGATAAAGGCATCCGGATAAAGCATAAATGACTCTACTAATTTTTTTGACGATGTATCGTAACGGTCAAAGAGGACTTTGTAAAACGTGCGTGGATCTGCATCGGATACAGAATCGCCTTTATACGTAACCATATACTCACTCATAGCCACCGGAGTATTTAAGAAAAGGATACTGTTTTCTCGGCTTTCTTTAATGTTTTCTTGTTGTGTCTTTTTGCCGAAATCCATCGTCACTCCTAATGTGTTCAGCGATATCACTTCTTTGTTATAGGATGAAATTAATATGCCTAATAGCAATAAAGCAAAGCCTAGATGCGAGATGGCGGGACCCATTTTTTTCAACTTCTTTTGCATCGCCAATGCATAGTAACTATTGGCCAGCACCGCGTATACAGAAGCCAATAAAAGTAGGATATATTGTATGCCGGTAATTTTTTGAGCTACGGCTATGAATATGGTTACTACAATAGCAACAGCAGCAAGCAGGGCAGTCTTTTTCCAAAAAGATTTTACATCTGTTTTTTTGAACTTAAGATACAACGCAGCGGTAGATAATAATGCAATAATGATAGCCACCCATATTTGAATGCTGTTGTAATGGCTCACCGGATCAGAAGGTGGTGCAATATCTTTTCCTGTAATCCATTTTGCCAACGGCGACCAAACCGGAATTGACGTACTGATAGAAATTTGCAACGCCGATAATAGTAATACAAAGGAACCTATGAACATCCAAAACTCACGAGATGCGGTGGCTTCTTCTGTAGCAATGCGGGGCAACGTTTTCCATCGTTTGATGAGCAATGTTGTGCTTACTATTAATATAAAACCAATCACAACCAAGAGATGCCAATAAAGGGAATTGCCTTCACCTGTAAATGCATGAACAGAGGTATCGCCCAACACACCGGTACGGGTGAGGAAGGTAGAGTACCAAATGAGCGTATATGTGAGGATGAAGAAAATAAGTGTAATGGGCAACGAACGTTGGGTGGCTTTAAACACAATAAGTGTGTGCAATCCGGCGACCAATGTAAGCCAAGGCACCAGAGATGCATTCTCTACCGGATCCCAAGCCCAATAACCACCGAAGGTTAACGATTCATAAGCCCAAGCACCGCCCAACATAATACCAAGCCCCAATACACCACCCGCTACTGAAGACCAAATGCGCGTTGGCTTTATCCATGTTTGGTAATCATTTTTCCAAAGTGCGGCTATGGTAAACGCAAAAGGAATTAAAGTAAGTGCAAAGCCTAAAAACAAGACCGGTGGGTGGATGGTCATCCAATAGTTTTGTAATAAGGGGTTGAGCCCGTTGCCATCTTTTATCAAAGCTAAGTAATTGGCTTGTGCAAAGACGGGAGCATCCACCATTTTGTCGCGGAGCAACATGAATGGAGTGCTTCCAATTTTTATATCGGGTGTCAAGTAGAAGCCTAATACCATGCTGGCAAGTGCTACTTGTATGATGGCAATTATCGTCATCGTGCGACTTTCTAATTGCTTGCTGGTAAACATCACAATGATGCCCAACACCGCGTGCCAGAAAGACCATAACAAAAAACTGCCTTCTTGTCCTTCCCAAAAACAGGATAACAAATACTTCATCGGCAAGCTACGCGACGAGTGCGCCCATGCATAATTGTATTCAAATAAGTGATGGGAAATGATGTAGTATAATGCTATGAAAATAGACAAAACCGAAACAGCGTGAAGAATAAAGGTGTTCCTACCTATGAGCATCCACACACGACTACTATTGCTGTTATGCTGCTCGTCACGCGTAGCGAAGAAATAGCTAAAGGCACTAAAGAGCGCCATCACAAATGAAAAGATAACAAAAAAATGACCCAGTTGACCGGGTCTCAATTGCTCACCTATGTATTGTATTTCGTTCATCGTATTCGGTTAGTATTCTATCGGACAATACGCATCCAATGGAAATAATATTTTTATGTGTTTTATAATAAGACGTGATTCAATTTGCCCCTAATATTCTTCAAAAAACAAAAATGAGTGCATGAAAGTGTCGGTAAAAGAAGTTGTCAACTAGAAAAAATTCTAATACACTACACTTATCCCTTGCCTACTGCCACCTGATCTTTTTGGTATTTAGAAGGACATTTCATTTGAATTTTATTACAGCGAAATGTGTTGCCTTCCATATAGCCGGACATTACAATTTGCTCTGACTTTTCAATATCGATAGGCTTGGCCCCGCTGAATACTACTTGATTTACATTCCCTTTTTTGTCTTTTACATAAAAGCTGAAATGGTTAGGGTCTTTCACCGGGTCGTAATGCATTTCTTTATCTTTCTCTAAATACCCAATAATATGGTATTGTTTGCCGGGCTGTGCCGATGCAGACTGAAAGGTTTCGTACGTACTAAAGTCACCAAACATGCTTACAATCACGCAGAGCGCAGCAGCAATGAGTATCAACAATACGATGTGCGATTTTTTCATAACCCTTGTATCTGTTTTACAATGCGCAAAGGTACGGGTAAAAATGGTTCAGCAGTGCATCATTTCTATCAATGATATACCCATAAATTATGAATGGATAGAGGGATAAGTAATCAATACATTTTTGCAATGTGAGCTACAGCACCTGCACCGTAACCGACGATTTTTTGATGATATCCGCTACTGCCCTTTCTCTTTTTTGAACCACCCATCGGAAGGGAGAAAAAAGCCAAGTAGTGCGTACCTTATTCAAACGATTGTCCGGTGGTAAAAATAGGATTCGTTTAAAAATATTCCATGCTGCATACTGTTGAAAAACATTCGAACATTTGACCCAATACACAACGGTAGAGGCATCGCATCGTTCTAAAATTTCTTGCAATGCACGGGGGTCTGTAAAGGAAGAAACACAAAGAATCGCCCCTTTTTGGGGGCTGAAATAGGGGATTAATGGAGTGGTCGTTTGCCAGTTGCTATGGCTTATTAATCGTGCCGTATGCTCTGATGCAGTCAACGATTCCGAGATAGTAATCATTTGGTCGGGGATATATCGCAGTTCCCATTCTTTCTTTGAAAGGGTTTCATATACCGTCCACACTTTATTCTTATAATAGTTGAGCATTTCTTTAAAAAAATTATGCTCCCACCAAGCTGTTTTATCTGCCACATGAAAGCTGGCATAGAGATACACATGTGAGGCATAGGGCTCAAATTTTTCCGGAATGCGAACTACCCAATCGCGGTTTTTAGCATATACCTTCCAAACAATACGGCGTACATCATCGCCCGATTCAAAGTCTTTGTAGTTAAGATAATCTCCTTCTACTCGCCGCATCTGCTCTATGCGTACATCTGTCTGTTCGGTATGTTTGGGACGTATATCTGCTTCTTCAAATGGATTAGCTACTGGTGGCTGAAAGAATTGACCTCGTATGGGCTGTGCTACCGATAACGACAGCAGGTGCAACATATCTTGAAAATAAATAAAGCCGGCTTTGAGTTCGTAAGCTTTAATGTCAGAAAGTTGCATCGCCGATTTTCCGGTAATCGCAGCACGCCAAAAGCTATGTTCTTTTCGCTTTCCGGACATCATGCTAAACATACCCGTCGTTTCCCAATCGTCATAAAACAACTTGCCTTTTACAAAGCCTAATATGGGACGAAAAACACCTTCCAATTGTGCATTCAAGAATAGAATGGGCTGCTTGCCTGTTGCTGTTTCTGTATCAAACCGAAGAGATAATTGCGTGCCATTCTTTTTACGTAGCCATAAAAAATACAACCAACATGCCAATGTGCTCATCAAAGAAAGCAACACTATTAACAAAAAAAATAGCAATGCCATTTTAGCCATCAATACTATCAAAGGGAATCCGGAAGGCAATAATTCATCTGTATTCGCGGGTACCTTATACACTACCAAGCGATACACCGCGAAGACTGCTACGCCGTATAATACGGTATGCAACGTAAACGGAAAATATTGACTGTAGTATCGGGCTTTTTTGAAAAATTGCTTGAATGACATAGCGAATTCTGTTTCCAAATTACGGTATTCCGATCAATGCATTCGTTAAAATACGACACGAATACAATTGAAACGCTTTATTACATTAGTGACCTTGCATTATTAGTTTATCAAAACCGTCATAATTCAATTTTTCAAAATCAATTTGAATAATAGACTACTCCTTTTTAATTATCTTTATATCTGAAAAAAATAACCCGCTTAAAGTAGTATTCCCAAAGACATTTTCTAAAAACAGATAACTACTTCAAGACCGAACTTACTATTAATAAGAAAGCAAAAAAAATACACATCGTTATGAAACAATTATTATTAATCGGATGCCTATTTATGGGAGCCTCTAGTGTGATGGCGCAACGGGGTTATGTAGAACGTGCCATTAAAAAGAACTATGAAAAAAAATACGGTGAAGATGGAGAGAAAAAAGGAAATGCCTGGATAAACGACCACTTACTAAACGTGGATATTGAAAAAAGTTACACTTTTCCGACTTATGTAAAAATGCACATGACCGAATATAAAAATGGTAAGGCGAAAAGTGAGTCTGACTTGCAGTACTATTTTAATGCACCGGGAAATATTGTCGCTTTTAAATCTATAGATGAAAAAAAGAAAAAATCGGATGAACAGTTTATCATCTATGACTATGTAAAGAATGCGATGATAATGCTGAATGAAAAAGATAAAACCGGTATGGCAATGAACTTAAACACTTTTAGGAGCCAGGAGTCAATAGACCGTAGAAATGAAGAACTGAAATCCGGAAAGCAATCCAAAGGAAATACAGACTGTAAAGCAACGGGTAAGACAAAAAACATTCGTGGGTACAACTGCACCGAATATGTTTGCTACGATGCGAAACACAATACACGCTCAGAGGTATGGGTGACCACAAAAATAGCTTTCAACGGACAGAAAATGGATGCCCGACATCCGTTATGGGCATATTACGGCGGTAGAAATTATGCCGGAATGATGATGGAAGGAAGATTCTATGAAGGGAACGAACTTACTTCCACCATCGAAGTAATGGATATCAATACAGCGGCAAACTATCGTGTCAACACCACTGAGTATAACTTCAATCACTAATCAACACGCCGGCGTCATTTCTGTTTTGCCACGAAGGTAGCCAGCATTTTTTCTCCTTTATAAAATGAAAGTTGTTCGCCAGAAAGGCGGTAACTTTCTACTTCTTGCAACATCTTATAAAAGTTGTCTTCTGTTTGCATATCGGCACAAAACCGTTCGGTAGAAGCCATATTACCAAACGACAATTGGTTTTTCTTTAGAGTATGTGTACCGGTAAAGTAGTTGCAGCTACCATTGCCGTTGCATACCCCATCCTTCCCAAAAGAAATAAAAGCTTCTGTGGTCATGGATTTCGGTAATGGTTTTCCGTATAGTGTTACCAAGACCCATTTTTTTTCTATCAGCTTAGTTTCGGTTGGGTTCGTTCCTGCATCTCCTTTAGGTGCACTCGTTTTGGCACTACAGCTTATCAATCCCATCATTAGTGAGGCGACAGCCACCATTTGCCACTTGCTTTTCTGTTGTATCATCTTCATTCAAAATTTTATGCATTGTACTTATCAAAAACACTACCATAATTTTACACGTAGCGAATCAGGTAGGTACATTTTGTTACCCGGCTTCACTTGAAATGCCTCATAAAATTCCGGTACATTCGGGAAAGTACCATTCACCCTGTATTTAGCCGGAGAGTGCACGTCTGTAAGTATTTTGCTGGCTAATTGTTCTTCTCTTATTTCATACAACCAACCTAACGAATAACCCAAAAAGAAACGTTGCAAAGCATTGAATCCGGCAATTGTTTCATTTTTCTTAAAAGCATCTGTTTGCTTAAAAGCATCCAAACCAATGAGGATTCCACCAAGGTCAGCAAGGTTTTCTCCCAATGTTGCACGACCATTGATATGCATGGTATCCACAGGTACAAATTGATTGAACTGATGCACCAATACCTGTGCACGTTTGTTAAACTCTTCTTCATCTTTTTTAGTCCACCAATTTTTCAGATTTCCTTTTTCATCAAACTGGCGCCCTTCATCATCAAAGCCATGTGTGATTTCATGCCCAATAGTAGAAGCTGCTACATAGCCATACACCAAAGCATCATCCAATTCTTCGTCTTTATAACCCGGTACAGTGAGCATTCCTGCCGGTAATACAATTTCATTATTGGAAGGATTGTAATATGCGTTGTAAGTCTGTGGTGTCATGCCCCATTCGGTGCGGTCAACCGGTTTGCCCAATTTATTCAGCTCGTAATTGTTCCACCATGCATTCGATTGCATTTTGTTTTTTACATAACTGGTCTTTTCAATTTTCATGTTCGAGAAGTCCTTCCAAGTGTCGGGGTAGCCTACTTTTTTGGTAATGCCAGCCAACTTCACCAATGCTTTTTGCTTGGTACTATCCGTCATCCAATCTAATTTTTCAATTCGAGCACGGTAGGCATTGCGAACGTTCTCTACCATATCCTCGTAACGTTTTTTAGCCTTTTCGCTAAAATATTCTTTTACAAAAAGTTGTCCTATCGCTTCGCCCATTGCACGTTCTTGTGCATCCAATACGCGTTTCCAACGGGGGCGCATCTCTTTGGCTCCGCGTATCAGTTTGGAATAAAAATCAAAATTAGCCGAAGCAAAATCATCACTCAAAAATGGGCTAAAATTGCTCATTAGATGAAAAGCCATATAGTCTTTCATCGTAGCAACTTTTTCAGTTTTAATTAAGGTGTTTAGGGCTTGTAAAAATTCCGGTTGTCCAACAATTACGCTATCTACTTGCTGCACACCAATAGCCTTTAAGGTAGCAGCCCATTGACTGTTGGGGTAATTCTTATTCAAAGCCTCCAACGACATTTTGTTGTAATTGCGATAAGGGTCACGCAGGTCTTCCAATTTTCTGGATGCCTTTGCCAGTTTGGTTTCGAAGGCTACTACTGCCAAGGCTTTTGTTTTTGCTGTTGCGGTATCATCTCCCATCAATCCAAAGAGTTTGGCGATATACGAAGGATACGCATCTCGTATTTTGGCAGTACGGACATCGGTATTGAAATAATAATCTCTATTGGGCAACCCGAGTCCGCCTTGCGAAATATAATAAGCCATCACATCACTGCTCTTGGCATCTTGCCCAACACCTTCCGAGTAAAAAACACCAACACCATAGCGATGCATTTGGGCAGTGTATGATGTAATCTGTTCGGCAGTTTCCAATGCACTGATGGCACTCAGTTCTTCACGCAATGCTTGAATGCCTTCTTTATTAATGGCAATGGTGTCCATACCGCTTTGCCAAAAATTCCCAATCATTGCCTCAATGGGCGTTTGACTTTTCTTGGCAGCAGCCTCACAAATGGCCAACTTTCGGGTATAAAGTTCATTATCTACCAAGTCTGCAATTCCCCAACTGGTTTCGTCAGAAGGAATAGGATTTTCTTTTATCCATCTGCCATTGGCGAATACAAAAAAATCATCTCCGGGATGTATGCTCGTATCGACATGGGCTTTTAGAATATCTTCTTTCGTCTTGTTATCCTCCGATTGATGAGTAGCATTATTGCAGGCCGCAAATATGGTAGCAATGGTAATGGCAGCGATGAGTTGGCGCATCTCTATTATTTTTTAAGAACGCAAAATACAACTTAGTCACATCACCATTGGGGGGATTTTTTGGGGGAACGAGTTTTGGGAAGGCAGTACCGAAATAAAGTTACATCCGACAGCTGGCTTCCGCATTAGAGCATTATTATTCTCTACAAAAAACATATCTTGCAATAAACAAATAAAAACACATGAACATTTTAAAGAAATTAGTAATCGTATTAGGAGCACTCATTGCTCTAGTTTTGGTTGTTGCCTTGTTTGTAAAAAAAGATTATACCGTTCAACGGGAAGTAGTCATAAACAAGCCGTCACAAGCTGTATTCGACTATATCAAATACTTGAAAAACCAAGACCAGTACTGCAAATGGAATAAGTTAGACCCGGGCATGAAGAAGTCGTATCAAGGCACTGACGGAACCGTGGGTTTTGTTGCCCATTGGGAAAGTGATAATGAACAAGTAGGTTGGGGAGAACAGGAAATAAAAAAAATTGAAGAGGGCAAACGAGTAGATATGGAATTGCGCTTTATAAAACCTTTTGAATCTACCTCTGCAGCTTATATGACCACCGACGCATTGGGCGACCAACAAACCAAAGTTGCTTGGGGCTTTAAAGGAAGAATGAACTACCCCATGAATATCATGCTACTGTTTTTTGATATGGAAGAAGCTATTGGCGGTGACTTGCAAACTGGATTAACAAACTTGAAAACCTTGCTAGAGCAATCGAAATAGGTTTTATAACAGTTACAATAATGCAACATCATCGCCGAAAAGATGCTGTGGTAATGGCTATGGTAAAATAATTTCTGCTCTTACATCCAAACCAATAAATACCCTTTTAGAATATCAATTTAGCAATATTATTTTGCATTGCTTCTGTATCAATTACAGCCTTACAGTAATGAACAAAAACATTTTTGTAAATTCCCCCTTTTTGCTAAGGAGGGGTTGAGTATATTCGCCTCACTTTTTTAATAAAACATAAATATTTACAATGAAAAAATTATTGTTGGGCGTAGTCATAATGCTGCCCATTTTCGTCCATGCACAAGACGATCTGATAAAAAAGATTGACGCCAACAAAAGTGATTCCGCAAAGAAGAAATTTGTATTTACTGATGTATTAAATGTAGAGCGTACTAGTGTAAAAAACCAAGCCAGTAGCGGCACATGCTGGAGTTACTCGACCAATTCGTTTTTAGAAAGTGAGATGATACGCATGGGCAAGAAGCCGGTTGATATTGCAGAAATATACACCGCCAGATGTGTGTATAAAGACAAAGCCGAAACGTATGTGCGGATGCATGGCGATGCCTCTTGGGGAGATGGTGGTGCATGCCATGATGTGATTAATATGTATCGGAAATATGGAGCCATGCCGCAAGAAGCCTATACCGGCTTGCAATACGGCACCGACAAAAATAAGTTTGCCGAAATGCAAGGCATCTTAAAAGCCATGTTAGATGTGGTCATCAAAAACCCCAACGGAAAATTAACTCCCAGTTGGAAAAAAGCTTTCAATGGCGTGTTGGATGCATACTTGGGCAAAGTACCCAAAACCTTTATATACAAAGGCGTTGAATACACTCCCAGAAGTTTTGCCGATGAGGTGGTAGGTATCAATCCGGATGATTATGTAGAACTTTCATCCTTCAGCGACCAGCCCTATTACAAACAAACTATGTTGATGGTTCCCGATAATTGGAGCTATGATAAAGTGTATAACATTAAGATGAAGGAAATGACAGACATAATCGATTATGCCTTGTCGAAAGGTTATAGCATTTCTTGGGCTACGGATGTAAGCGAAAAATATTTTAGCTGGAAAAACGGAGTAGCTTATGTTCCCGAAAAAGAATGGGAGGACATGAACGAAGAAGAACAAAAAAGAATTTTCAACGGACCTCAACCCGAACGAAAAATAACCGAAGCTATGCGCCAGGAAGCCTTTGATAACTACACCACCACCGATGACCACGGTATGCATATTGTAGGTATTGCCAAAGACCAAAACGGGAAAGAATACTATATCGTAAAAAACAGTTGGGGCGAAAAGAACGACCACAAAGGTTATTTGTATGTAACCAAAGCCTTCGTACAATATAAAACCACCGCATTCTTACTACATAAAAAAGGAATACCTAAAGAAATGCGCGACAAACTTCAAATCAACTAAGAATCGCTTTAAGTTTACCAATAGCACTGCTCAAGAAATTATGAAGCAGTGCTATTTTTTTTTGCAACAGCGTCTATTCCATGCTGCCAACTTTGGTAGATCTTTTCAAATCCAATGCTATCGAAAGGTTTGTACCTTTGCACCGCTCATGCGAATCGATATTATATCAGTATTGCCCGAATTGCTCGAAAGCCCCTTTCAACACTCCATTATGAAAAGGGCACAAACAAAGGGCTATTTAGACCTTCACCTGCACTCATTAAGAGAGCACACACCTTACAAGCACGGACAGGTGGACGACTACCAATTTGGAGGTGGTGCCGGTATGGTCATTATGCCGGAGCCTTTGTCCATCATCATCGAGAAATTGCAATCGGAGCGTGTGTATGATGCCATCATTTTCATGACACCGGATGGAATGCAATTGCAGCAAAAAACGGCAAATAGGCTTTCGCTATTAGAGAACATCATCATTATATGTGGGCATTACAAAGGCATTGATGAGCGTATCCGAGAGAAATACGTTACCCTTGAGCTATCCATAGGAGATTATGTATTGAGCGGTGGTGAATTGGCGGCAGCCGTACTGACAGATGCCATTGTACGCCTGATACCGGGCGTATTGAACGATGAGACCTCTGCCTTATCCGATTCCTTTCAAGACAACTTGCTGGCACCGCCGGTATATACCCGTCCGGCGAATTGGAAAGGGATGCAGGTGCCTGAGATACTTCTTTGTGGTGACCCTAAAAAGATAGATGCTTGGCGCCACGATATGGCTATGAAGCGCACACATGAGCGCCGCCCCGATATGTTATGTGACGACGAGAAAGAATAATTTATTTTTTTTTTGAAAAACAATATTTGATACTTACCTTTGCCGTCCCAAATAAAAATTAAGATGAACGCTGTTGAGTTTGTACACGAGCAACTGTCTGCCGCAAAAGAATTTCCAAAATTCAAAGCTGGCGATAATATAACTGTTAACTATAAAATTATTGAAGGAGCGAAAGAACGTATCCAGTCTTTCAAAGGTGATGTTATCAAACGTCAAGGGCGTGGTGCAACTCAGACATTCACGGTTCGTAAGATATCGGATGGTGTGGGTGTAGAGCGTTTGTTCCCTTTATTCTCTCCGAACATTGATTCTATCCAGCTAAACAAAGTAGGACGCGTGCGTCGTGCTAAGTTGTTCTATCTTCGTGAGCGTAGCGGCAAATCGGCTCGCATCAAAGAAAAGAAACAAGTAACAAAGTAAGTTCACTTCTACTCGGAGCAACTAATTTTTTCAAAATAAAGCTTTAAATCCCCTGTACAATTGTATTGGGGATTTTTGGCATTACTTACTTACAATGGAAGTAAAATTCTTTTTGAAATATAAAAATGTCCAATTTAGTGCAACAGTAATATCCTATATATATTCGTGGTAGCCACCATCAGTTCCAATATAATAATTCCCAATGGACGTAGCACAATCTATCCAATGATATAAACTGGCAGTGTTGTAAAATGGTAATGGTGATGGCGTTGTTTCTTTCTTCTTAAATGAGCAAAGGTGAAAGTAGCCAAGCAAAAGAGAAAAAGATGCAAAGGATGATATTGTGTATGAAAATATTGATTGTGCCAATTATGGTAGAAATGATTTCACGAAATATCCCATCATAAAAAAAATCCGGATAACGAAATGTTACCCGGATATAAATGAGAAGTGATTCTACAAAGAATTAAGCGATTTCAACTTCAGCACCTGCTTCGGTTAATTTAGCTTTTAAGTCTTCAGCGGTAGCTTTGTCAACACCTTCTTTCACAGGTTTTGGAGCACCGTCCACTAATTCTTTAGCTTCTTTCAAGCCAAGACCGGTTAAGTCTTTAACTACTTTCACAACGTTCAATTTAGAAGCACCTGCGCTCTTCAGAATTACATCGAAAGATGTTTTTTCTGCTGCAGCAGCGGCGCCACCACCTTCACCACCAGCAGCTACTACTACTGCTGCTGCTGCTGGTTCGATACCGTAATCAGCTTTCAATACGTCAGCTAATTCTTGTACTTCTTTTACCGTAAGGTTTACTAATGATTCGGCTAATGCTTTTACGTCTGCCATTTTTATTAAGTTTAAGTTTGTTTAAAAAATTGTTTTATATAGATGTTTGGAAGCTAAAATTATTCTGCAGCAGGAGTTTCAGCTGCATTGTTTTTTTCGGTATGGTGCAATAAAGCAGCGATAACGCGTTTTGCAGGGGATTGTAACAAACCGATAATATCACCAATAAGTTCGTTTTTGGTTTTGATATTTTTAAGGCTTGCCAATTGATTGTCGCCAATGAAAACTTCTCCGTCAATGAAAGCTGCTTTCAACAATGGTTTTTTAGCATTGTTGTTGCTGTCGCGGAAAGCGCTGATAATAACTGCAGGATCTTTAGGACTTTCGCTGAACATGATAGCAGTCACGTTGTTCAGGGCATCATATACACCTGAAAAGCGCTCTGCATCTAAGCTTTCTAAAGCCTTTTTGATAAGCGTATTTTTGGCAACTTTCATCTCTACCTTCTTATCGAAGCAATGGCGACGCAAGCTATTTACTTGTTCTACCGTAAGGGATTCAGTGTCGGTGATATAAAAGTTGCTGTAGTTAGAGAATTTCTCTTTCAGCAATTCTATCACTTCAGTTTTTTGCGATGTGTTCATTTTTTTAAATGTTTTTATAAGTGCTGAAAAATATTAACCTACAGATTTTGTGTCGATAACCAAGCCTGGGCTCATGGTGCTCGCCATGCTGATGCCTTTCAAGTAAGTACCTTTGGCAGTAGCGGGTTTCATACGCACCAATGCGTTAATTAATTCTTGAGCATTTTCAGCCAGTTTTTCAGGCGTGAAAGAAATACGACCGATAGAGGCGTGGATGATACCTGTTTTATCTACTTTAAAGGCAATTTTACCACCTTTAACATCGGTTACCGCAGCAGCTACGTCGTTTGTTACCGTACCGGTTTTAGGGTTGGGCATTAGGTTACGAGGGCCTAACACTTTACCCAATTTACCGATTTTAGGCATTACAGCAGGTGTAGCGATAACTACATCTACGTCGGTCCATCCGCTTTCTATTTTTTGTACATACTCGTCTAATCCTACGAAATCAGCACCTGCATTTTTCGCATCGTTTTCTTTATCGGGTGTACAAAGCACCAATACTCGTTTGGTTTTACCGGTACCGTGAGGAAGCGTAACAGTACCACGAATTGCTTGGTCGGCTTTCTTGGGATCTACACCAAGGCGGATGTGTACATCTACAGAGCTATCAAATTTGGTGCAGTTGATATCTTTTACCAAAGCACTTGCTTCTGATAGTGTGTATTGTTTATTTATGTCTAGTTTAGCTTCAGCAGCTTTTCTTTTTTTTGTGATTTTAGCCATTGCTACAAAGTTTTAATAAGGTGATCAATGGATTAATTTAGCGCAAATGGGGCTTCGCCTTCAACGTTAATACCCATGCTGCGCGCCGTACCGGCTACCATGCGCATGGCACTTTCTAAGGTAAAGCAGTTAAGATCGGACATTTTATCTTTCGCGATTTCTTCTACTTGTCCCCAAGTTACCTTACCTACTTTGCTACGGTTGGGTTCTTTAGAACCTTTTTGAATTTTAGATGCTTCCATCAATTGCACGGCTGCGGGCGGTGTTTTGATAACAAAGTCAAAAGACTTATCAGCATAAACGGTCAACACTACAGGTAATACTTTACCCATTTTGTCTTGTGTGCGTGCATTGAACTGCTTGCAAAACTCCATGATGTTTACACCCTTGGAGCCGAGCGCCGGACCGATTGGTGGCGCGGGGTTGGCTTGACCTCCTTTAACTTGAAGTTTTACCAAGCCTGTGATTTCTTTTGCCATTGGCTATTAATTTTTTTGGTGTTAACGAATGTCCTCTTTTCAGAGGCTTATTCTCCCAAATGCTAACTTGTATAAAAGAGCAATATGAGAATTGGAGCGCAAAGGTAAATACTTTTTCATTACGAAAAAAAGTATTTTAAAGAATTTATTTTCTTCAAACGGATACTATTGCTTGACTCCATAATATTCACAACCGGAACCTCCTCCCAGCCCCCCATCCCAATAGCTGAAGTATACTTGGGTAAAACTACTGTCTATACGGCACAAATGCCCTCCGCCCGATGCTGGTTGGTGAAATACAAATTGCTTATTACTTGTATCATAGTAAGACAACTGACATCCTAATACCCATAGTGTAGAGTCATTGAATTGGCTAATGACCAAGGGTATGCTCATAGCAGTATCATACATCCATCCTGCACCTATGCTTCCTTGCTTACAATATCGGGTGCATTGATAGGTACCGACCGTTTTGGCTACAATTTCTTTAGTTGATAAAGGCAATTTCGGAGAGCTCGTAGTTTTGTTGCATGCAAAGAGGAACACCGAACTTACGGCAGCAAAAAAATTTCCTTTGTTAAACAACTTCATAAAATTTCCGATTAATGTTTTGGAAAAATACTTTAGTCCAAAGCAATTATCGTAAAGATAAAAAAACATTGCGGGTAACGAATCTTCATATCAAAATAACAAGAATAGCGATAACCATGCGTGTTTCCGGTTATTTGCAAACACCGCGTTATAGCATCTTCAACAATACGTAATTTTAGAACCACTTTCAAGCGGAAAATCACAAAGGTACTTGGATGCCTGCTCCAATTATTATTTTTTGAAATCACTAACCTTCATACAATCCTTTTTCTTCTGCAATTATTTTTATGGTATTTGCGCAGTAGCATTAGCAATAGAGAGTAATCTGCAACAACGGATACCCTTAAACAATAGCATTTTCTACCTATTGCTTTTTACAGGCACGGTATGGTTTTATACCCAAGCCTATGTAGCAGCTACCTACACGCCTAGCAACAACAAACGAAGCATGTGGTACTTCCAACATCGACGCTGGGTGCAAACCAGTCAAAGGTTGTGGCTATCCATCCTATTGGTTGGTGCCGTTGGATTAGCCTATCGTTACGGACATCAGCTTGCAGTCCTTTCTATATGGGAATGGTTGTTGCTACTGGCTTTTCCATTAGTGGGTATCATGTATTATGGTTTCGTAGGGCAGCGGCTAAACCTACGTAATATAGGCTGGCTGAAACCCTTTTGGATAGGATTCACTTGGGCGGGTACAGTCAATGTTTATCCAATTATATACTACCATATCACTACAGGCAATAGCACTCCTATTGACTTCTTTAGCGTTGTTTTGTTTTTCAAAAATTTCATGTTTGTAACGGTGCTTTGCATTTTATTCGACATAAAAGATTATGCAGATGATTATAACAAGAAATTGAAAACATTTGTCGTAAAAAAGGGATTACGGTTTACACTTTTTTACATCGTCATTCCGTTGAGCATAGCAGGATTGGGTAGTTTTTTGGCCTATAGTTTTACCCACCATTTTTCCGCCGGAAGAATTGTAGTTAACACCATTCCTTTCATTGCCATTATTGCTGTCACCTACTCCATGCAGCAGCGAAAGCCTATGCTATTTTACTTGTTTTTGATAGATGGGCTCATGCTATTGAAAGCCATTTGTGGCAGTATCGGCATCTTGTATTTTTCATAATTCCACAAAAAAAGCTACCCGTGTAAAGTAGCTTTATCAAAATAGTTTGAGAAAAAACTCAATGTGGTGCGACAGAGGAGATTCGAACTCCCACGCCCGTTACAGGCGCTACCACCTCAAAGTAGTGCGTCTACCAGTTTCGCCACCGTCGCAACTATTTTTGTGGGCAGCAAAGGTAATGCTGAATCTGTAAAAAGCAAAAATAAAGGTGAATTTAGGGACTGAATAAACGGAACAATGGCTACCGTCGAAGCAAGATCCTGAAAGTAGTGCCTTTTCCCAGTTCAGAGCTTTTCACGAACAAAGAACCGTGGTGGTATTTTTCAATAATTCTTTTGGCAAGTGAAAGCCCCAGCCCCCACCCTCTTTTTTTAGTAGAAAATCCGGGGTGAAATATTTTCTTCATAATCTGCTTGGGGATGCCTTTGCCGGTATCGGTTACATTTATTTTCACGGCTTGTGGTTCATTCAAAACATCTATTGATATTTTGCCTTTTCCATCCATTGCATCCAACGCATTGCGAAGCAGGTTTTCCAATACCCAGTCAAACAAAGGTCCATTAATATACACCGGTATTTCTGCTTCGTTGGTGCTATAAACTATTTGTACTTTTGCCGGTGCCCGTTTTTGCATATAATCAACCATCGATCTTATATGCTTCATCAGGTCGTCTTCTTCCAGTTCAGGGTCACTGCCTACTTTGCCAAATCTATCGGCTACCAATTTTAACCGACCAACATCTTTTCGCATTTCTGTTACCGCTGCTTTATTGGCATCTTCCTCGGATAGTAATTCCAACCATCCCTCCAATGATGTGAGCGGTGTACCCAATTGGTGCGCGGTTTCTTTGGAGAGTCCTACCCATACTTGGTTTTGCATGGATTTGTTGGCAATGCTGAGCGCAATTACTATGACGAACAGAAACAACAATATGATGACCAATTGCACGTAGGGAAAGTATTTCAACTGAGTAAGCAAATAGGAATTGCCGTAAAAAATTTTTTGCAAGCCTACGCCATTGCTCACCACCAAAGAGTCGTGCTCTTTTCTGAACAGGTCCAGTTTTTCAGCTAAATATTTTTTATTGCTAACTAGTGAAAGGCTGTCTAAATTTTTATAATCAAGAATATTGTTTTGCTCATCCGTAAGGATGATGGGAATTGTTTTATTTTGCGCGCTGAGCTCTAATATATATTCGATGGCAATGGGGTCAGAGGTTTGAGAGAGCACATTCAGCCCTTGTACATATTGCTCCACTTTTCGTTTTTCGTCTTCTGCCAGCCGACCTGCAAGTAGATTGGTATAGTATAGTGTGGCACTCACAATAGCCAATGCTATAACGATGAAATACGTTTTCCAATTGAAGAAATGTTGCATCCGGAGCAAAAACGAAATAATTGTAAATATATTATTGTTGTATTAAAAAAAGGTAGCGCCCTAAAACGAGGCACTACCTTTTGATGTAATGATATCAGCAAATATTAGTCGATACGCACTAGTTCTATTTCAAAAATCAGATTCTGACCAGCCAATGGGTGGTTGGCATCCAATACAACACTGTTATCTTTCACTTCGATAATCACTACAGGGAAATGATTTCCTTGGTTGTCGCTCATGTGTAGCTGCATCCCTACTTCCGGTGCCATATCAGGCGGCATATCTGTTTTCGGAAACTCCATGATGTATCCTTCATTACGCTCACCATATGCCTCGTCCACAGGAATATTAACGGTTTTCTTAGAGCCGGGTTCCATACCTAATACCGCATCATCAAATCCTTTTATCACCATGCCTTTGCCCACTTCAAAGCTTAATGGTTCGCGCCCTTCAGAGCTATCGAATGTGGTACCATTGTTTAATTTTCCGTGATAGTGGACACTCACTTTATCACCTGCTTTTACTACTTGCATAATTTTTGTTTTATATAGAATGGGCGCAAGTTACATTTTTTGTTTGTATCCTCCTTTTCCACCTACTTTAATCATACACTCTTTATTCTATAGTGATGTACTAAAGCATTATTGTTGGCAACAAGTTACAGGGTAGTGGAATGAGACATACCCATTATATTTGCGTTGGCTATTATTCCAAAAAATGAAGCTGATAAAAACACTAATCCTATTATTGCTTTGTACAGTGGGAACTGCTGCCATCGCAGGCAAAGCACCAACAGCTATACCCGGAGCACACAGCCTACCTAGCTACTTGCCTACTTTGCAAGGAAAAAATGTGGCTTTGCTCATCAATCAAACTTCAAGAGTAGGCAGTATATCGTTGTTGGATACGTTGCTTCAATTGAAAGTGAATGTTAAAAAAATTTTTGTTCCCGAACATGGATTTAGAGGCACTGCTGATGCCGGTGCGTCTATAAAAAATGATGTAGATGCTGCAACGGGCATACCCGTGCTTTCGCTGTACGGAAAGAATAAAATACCGAAGCCCGAGCAATTGAGCGATGTTGACATTGTAGTATTTGACTTACAAGATGTGGGTACGCGCTTTTACACCTATATCTCTACGCTGGAATACATGATGGAGGCTTGTGCAGCGAACCTCAAAAAATTAATCGTACTAGACCGCCCCAACCCCAACGGGCACTATGTAGATGGACCTGTTTTGGAGCCTTCGATGCGCTCCTTTGTGGGCATGCAGCCAGTGCCGGTAGTATATGGTATGACCATTGGCGAATATGCACAAATGCTAGTGGGTGAAAAATGGATAAAACATGCTACTGACTTAAACATGGAAGTGATCCCCTGCGAAAACTATGACCATAAAACACTGTATCATTTACCCGTTCCACCATCGCCCAATCTAAAAGACATGAATGCAATATACTTGTATCCATCGTTATGTTTTTTTGAGGGAACAGTCATCAGTGTGGGGCGTGGTACTGACAAGCCTTTCGAGCAATGGGGGCATCCGGAATTGCCTTCTTCTTTCACCCATAGCTTTATTCCACACAGTACCATTGGTGCCAGCAGCCCTATGTATGAAGGTCAAAAATGCTATGGGGAGAAATTGAGCAGTCGTATGGTTTCCTTATCACATGCCGATAAAGATTCAATGCAGCTTACTTTTCTCATCAAAGCATACCAACAATATCCGCATAAAGAAACATTCTTCAATAACTTTTTTGAAAAATTAGCCGGTACAAAAAAATTACGAGCACAAATTATTGCCGGTAATTCCGAAAAGGCAATTCGTCAATCCTGGCAATCGGATATTAAAGCATTCAAGAAAATTAGAAAGAAGTATTTACTTTATAGCGATTTTGAATAGCCTCTTCAGAAGTTTACCCCACCATCACAATGCTTGATCTTTTCGCTTCTATTTATGATTTCTTTCAACGAAAGAAATTTCTCTTTTGGTCTCTTTTCATATCCAGCCTGGTAGTATGGATTGCACTCGCTGCCCAGCTAAAACTGAAACAAGACATTAGTGATATGCTGCCCAATAGCCAAGCTATAAAGGCTATGAATGACATCATCGGAAAGACCAAAGCCAGTGAGCAACTTATCTTTTTGGTATCGCAAACTAATGATGGTGAAGCAGACCCTGACAGCCTTATTCGTGCAACCCAACTATTCTACGATCGTCTTTCGCAACATCGGGAATATATTGACACCATCACCCTACAACCTGCCGGTGGTGGTAATGATGAAGCCGTACTATCCTTGTTTAAAGAGAATATACCCCTCTTTCTATCCGACGATGATTATAAAAAATTAGATAGCCTCACCACTGATAGTTCCATCGCCCGCACCTTGCAAGAGAATAAAAAGATACTCTTGTCGCCGGCAGGTGTAGTCATGAAAGACTTCATTGCACAAGACCCAATTGGCATGTCTGCAATGGCATTAAAGAAATTAAGTTTACTACAAACGGATACCAGCTATGAAGTATATGACGGTTATCTTTTTAGTAATCATGAAAGGCAAATCAGCTTTTTTGTTAAACCGCATTATCCTGCCTCTGAAACAGGAAAGAATAGTGCCTTTCTGCGATTAGTAGATAAGAATATCAAAGAATGGGAACAAACGCATCCGGGTATTTCCATCACCTATTTTGGAGGAACCGCAGTAGCTGCCGGCAATGCCGCACAGCTTCAAACGGATACTATAGTCACCTTGTCGGTAACGGTACTATTGCTACTAGCCCTTACTTATTATTTTTTTAGAAGGAAACGTACCCCTCTATTGCTATTTGTGCCGGTGATTTATGGGGCGGCTATGGGGCTGGGCTTCATATCCCTCATCAAAGGTTCTATATCGGTAATAGCCTTAGGCGCCGGGGCTTTGATACTTGGAATTGCCATCGATTTTTCGATACATTTTTTAGCACATGTACGTCATGCAAAAGATATCAGAGCTGCCGTTTCTGACATGTCGCACCCACTTACCGTTGGCAGCTTCACCACTATTGCCGCCTTTCTTTCTTTGCAATTAGTCAAAACCCCCATCCTGCAAGACTTGGGATTGTTTGCCGGTGCCAGCCTGAGTGGTGCAGCTTTATGCACCCTTATATTTTTACCGCATTTCCCCATTGGTGTACGAGAAACCCAACAAAAAAGTACACTATTTGATCGCCTTGGCACTTGGAAGCCCGAACGCAACAAATGGCTCATTATTGGCATTATATTACTCACTCCCGTGATGCTGTTTTTTGCTCGTTCGGTATCGTTTGACAGCGATTTAATGCACTTAAATTATCTGTCGCCATCACTAAAAAAAGCACAGGATGCTGTGAGTAAAAACAATGCCATGGCATTGAGTGCAGTGTATGTAATGGCAAGTGGCCATACCGAACAAGAAGCGCTGCAACACCTTGGCGAAGCCACCTCTACCATTGAGCAATTGTCGCACTCGCAGCAGATTCGCAAGGCTTCAAACCCAGCAGCTCTGCTCCCTTCGGTAGAAGAACAAGAAAAAAAGATTGTTCGCTGGCAACAATTTTGGACAGAAGAAAAGAAGGCGCAAGTTCGCAACAGCATTCAGCGACACGCTCCTGAAGCCGGTTTCGCGGCTACTGCCTTTACCGGATTTGATGTACTACTAAACAAGAGCTATACTGCTTTTGATGTGGAAGCTACTGCATTGCTCAAGTCATTTTTCCCGGCGGGGTTTGCGCTAAACGACCAGCAACATTATGCCATTGCATCGCTACGTGTAGAAAAAGATAATAGAGCGACCGTGTTGAATGCCTTTAAAGACCAACCACACATCGTGGCTACCGACCGACAACAAGGTGCTACACAACTTGTGTCCATTCTTAATAATGATTTTGGCTCCATCGCCCTTTATTCCTCCTTAATTGTATTCTTCGCATTGCTGATTGGCTATGGGCGAATTGAATTAGCAATTATTTCTTTTCTTCCGATGATTATTTCATGGGTATGGATATTGGGCATCATGTCCTTATTAGGATTGCAATTTAATATTGTAAACATCATTATCTCTTCCTTGATTTTCGGGTTGGGAGATGACTTTGCCATTTTCACTACCGATGGGTTGGTGGAGAAATACAAAACCGGAAAAGACAAGTTAAAAAACACACGCGCTGCCGTATATATCTCGGTTGCGACGGTCATTATTGGATTAGGCGTGTTGCTTTTGGCCAAACATCCTGCTTTGCGCTCCATTGCGTTTATTTCGGTAACCGGATTGCTGTGTGTGTTGTTTATTTCACAAACCTTACAGCCTTTCTTGTTTAATTGGTTTATTCAAAACAGAGCCGATAAAAAATTTCTGCCCTTCACGTTGTGGAGTTTTCTTAAGTCATTGTTTGCTTTCTTATATTTCTTCACCGGCTCCATGGTGCTTACCCTTGCGGGTGTCATACTGGTGTACTTGCGCCCTTTCGGGAAGGCAAAAAGCAAATACTTGTTTCATAAATTTATTAGTGCCTATACTTGGAGCTTGATGCATATCATGCGCAATGTAACCGTTAGGGAGCATCATCGTGCACAAAATGATTTTCAAAAACCAGCCGTGTACATAGCCAATCACAGCTCCTTTTTAGATATTCTCTGCACTACCATGCTTCATCCTAAATTGATTTTGCTCACCAACAAATGGACATGGCGCTCGCCTGTATTTGGAATGGTCGTGCGAATGGCAGAATACTACCCGGTGGCTGATGGCGCTGAAGGCTCGGTAGCACCCTTAAAAAAAATGGTGGATGAAGGTTACTCCATCATCGTTTTTCCGGAAGGAAGACGCTCGTACGACGATTCTGTGAAACGATTTCACAAAGGTGCTTTTTATATTGCAGAGACACTGAAATTGGACATCGTACCCTTGGTATTGCACGGCATTCATTACACCATGCAAAAGGGAGATTGGTTGTTGAAAGATGGTACTTGCAGTATTTATTACCAACCTCGAATAACGAACGAGGATAGTCATTTCGGAAATACCTATCAAGAAAAAACAAAGCGTATCAACCAATGGTTTCGCCGGAAATATGCGGAGATAAAAGCCGAAAACGAAACGCCTACATACTACCGTGAGCAATTGTTGCGCAGCTATACCTACAAAGGTCCCGATATAGAATGGTATTGCCGCATCAAAACGGCTTTAGAAAAAAACTACGAAGCATTTCATCAACTTATCCCTCGTCGTGGTCGCTTTTACGACTTGGGTTGTGGCTATGGCTTTTTGCCCTACATGCTTCATTGGGCAGCACCAGAAAGAACATTTATAGGCATCGATTATGATGAAGATAAAATTGAAGTAGCACAACATTCACTTTTCAAAGACGACCACATCCATTTTGAACATGGCAATTTGACCACTTATTCATTAACATCTTGTGATGGCATTATTATTACCGATGTGTTGCACTACTTATTGCCCCATCAGCAACAAGATCTCTTGGAAAGATGTTATGCGGCACTGCAAGAAGGTGGTATATTAATCATACGGGATGGAGTATCCGAATTGCGTGAACGCATAAAAGGCACGCAACAAACAGAGCTATGGAGCACCAAACTATTGAAGTTTAATAAAACGGCTCAGGAACTGCACTACATTAGTCAAGCATGGATAGAACAATTTGCGCAAACACATCAAATGACTATTGAAGTAATGGACATGGCTAAATTTACCGCCAATCTGACTTTTGTCTTAAAGAAATAAGATTATTGATATTTTCTCATAACTTCATTTGCCCAATAAGCATCTCGAAATACTCAAATCAACAAGTTTCACAATATCAAAAACACCGATAAAGACACATGAAAAAACTACTCTTGATTACCGGCATTATGGCTGTCGTTAGCTTCAATGAAGGATATGCCCAAAACAACAATGGCAAATACCCTCCAGAACAAATTGCAGCACAATTGACCGACTTCATGACCACAGAGCTCCATCTATCCGATGCACAAAAAGCAAAAGTGTTTGAAATAAACCGTAAAGAATTACAAGATGCTTTGAAAAGTAATGCTGATAGTAAGATGTCTGATAAACAAAAAGACGAGCGCATGAAAACCGTATTGACGGTTGCACAATTTGACCAATATATCAAACTGAAACCCACCTTTGCGGAGTACCTCGATAAAGGACAAAAGAAACAACATTAATTTGTCCATTGTTAACAACAAAAAACACAGCCTCTTCTTCAGGGCTGTGTTTTTTTGTTGTTCTTACGGTAGGTGGTGTCCTACCTTATACACTATATTAAATCGTTGTCTTATTTAGTAATCTTTTGTACGGCTACCGTAGCACCATTATTGTTTTTGACAATCACATGGTACACACCGGCAGGCATATCAGTATTAGGTACTATTTGATGCGTGTTAGCATTTTCGTGCTGGATGGAGGTAGTGTACACCACAGCTCCGGTGATACTGGTAACTTGCACCGTATAGTTGCCTTTCTCTAAATTATTACATACTAGATAAAATCCGTTTCCTTGCAGCGGGTTGG
>JAKQGX010000031.1 GCA_029573235.1 Bacteroidota bacterium | reverse complement strand
CCAACCTCCACCTACAAAGCTGTTGTTGTTGGCCATGTTATAAAAACCGCCGCCTACTGTGCTGTACCAGCCCAAGGCCGAATCGCGTTCGCCGCCGCCTATAACATTCATTGTGCCCGAAACATAATTAGCAAAGCCACCGCCTATGAATGAATATGAGCCTTGGTTTTGATTTCCAGATCCGCCTGTAATAGTGCTGTAATTGCCACTTGCTACCTGAGTGGTAAGTGTGCGGTGGCTTTGAAAATCAACAGCATGAAGCCCACGGATATTCCCACCGGAAGCACCATCACCCGGCCGGTAGATGCTCCAAGCAGGCGCTGAGGTTCCAGGTTCGCGGATGATAAGTGCTTTTTGATTGCCCGTCCAAACTTCAATGGGCTGCGGGCTGCCTGTATGGGTAGTAGATATAACCAAAGGATACGCATTGGTTGTGCCCAAAAAACTGCCTGTAACGCCGTTCCATGCACCGCTAATAGCATTGCCAATGGTAAGCCATTCGTTACCGCTGCCACTGCTTGTAGATAGCATTACCCAGTTAGGAGAACCGGAAGTACCGGCATTATAATAAAAACCTGCAGGAGTGAGTCCGCCGGTACCTGTATTAAAGACGAGCAAAGATGTGGCCGGAGTGGTGATGGTTGTAGCATCTGTTGATCCTGTAAGCGCAATACGAGGTGCCAATATACCTTTGTTGTTAAAATCAATATCTAAACCGGCTGAAGAATTGGGTGCAGAGCCCGTTGCATTAATACCCACATTTTGGCTTTGTAACATAAAAGTAAAAGCCACCATACAAAGAAGTAAAGAAAGTTTAATAGTGCGCATAGGGATAGTTTATTTTGTTCAATAGTTGACAATCGACTGAAGGTGGGTTTCAATTATAGCCCAAAATAGGGAGGATGATGAAGAGAAAAAATACAAGTGAAACATATTTACCTAAAGTCGTTGGTTTATATCAGGAGCAAAAATATAGTTTATGAATAATTTATGATTAAAACAATTAATAAATAATTGAGTATTGTCAGATATTCAATTTAAAAATTTGAATATCATGCAGTTTACTGATATTAATATTTTATAGATTTCATTTCATCAGGGTTAAGTTCAACTTACAGATTGAGATACACATTAAGTTGGGAATTGGATAGCTCCAATATGTTGGGTAGCATGATTAAATTCTAGCATGATATCGAGCAAGATATCGGCAGCCGGTCGAATATCGTGAATTGCTGCTGAAACTTGTCCGATTTCTAGTTCGCCATCATCCAAATCGCCTTCAAACATTCCTTTTTTGGATCGACCTTTGCCGAGCAGTGCAATCAGTTGTTCTTTACTTGCGCCCTGACGATATGCATCCATTACCTGATCGTAGAATTTATTTTGAAGCAATCGAACGGGTGTCAGTTCTTTGAGTGTAAGTAGTGTTTGCCCTTCGCCTGCCTCCACAACTTTTTTCTTAAAATTGATATGAGCCGACGATTCGACGCTAGCAACAAAACGGCTGCCAACTTGTACACCTTC
>JAKQGX010000028.1 GCA_029573235.1 Bacteroidota bacterium | reverse complement strand
GACACAAGGGCACCAGAGCATCAGCTTGTTTGTAGTGAAAAACCGCTGGGGACAACAAGTGTATGAAGGGCTGAGCGACCGTTGGGGATGGGATGGCACCTTTGCCGGAGTGGCACAAGATATGGGTGTTTATTTCTACTATATCAAATACAAATGCACCGATGGTAAATACTACGAAGAAAAAGGAGAAGTGATGCTGGTGCGATAAGAAATAAGAGAATGAGAAAAAACATGCAGCGTGCGGGGGAAAAACTCGCACGCTTTTTTGTTAACCGTGAATGATAATGAGTTTGTGATGGCATACATGGCAGGTGTTGTTGTAGTTTCCTCAAATTGTTCTATATACCTTTGTGTTTAATTGTAAAGAACAAAAAACAGGATTTATGAAAACGGTAGTATTGGGTGCTTCTGAAAAAAGCAATCGATATAGCAATCGTGCTGTAAAGCAGCTATTGGAAAACGATATGGAAGTAGTAGCCATTGGACGGAAAGAAGGAATGATAGAAGGCACAAAAATCATCACAGGATACCCAACCATAAACGATGTGCATACGATAACATTATACCTCAATCCTGAAAACCAAAAATCATACTACGATTACATAATACAATTGAAGCCCCAACGGGTGATATTTAATCCAGGCACTGAGAATGATGAATTAAAGAAGATGATTGCTGAATCAGGAGCAAAAGCTATAGAAGCCTGCACATTGGTATTGCTCAGCACAGGGCAGTATTAATGCTTTTGGAAAATTTTTTCCATACCGGATGCTTTTAATATTGTTTCTTCCCACTCTAAATGAGCATCACTATCAAATGTAATTGCACCACCGGTTTGATATGAAAGATATGCAGTGGATGCATTGTAAAACAAACTTCGAATTACAACATTAAAGTCAAAGTCTCCACTAGGTGTAATATACCCAATACTGCCGGAGAAAAGTTCTCTTTTCGATGACTCGTATGCATTTATCAATTCCATCACTTTTACTTTTGGTGCACCGGTCATACTTCCCATAGGGAAGGAATACAATACACTATCCATAAGAGAAGAACAACTATCCAGCTTCCCACTGATAGTTGATATCATTTGGTGTACCGTCGGAAAGCTGTAAATACCAAAAAGTTCTTCCACTTGTACACTACCTGTTTCGCAACTACGCGACAAATCATTACGCGTCAAATCAACAATCATCACATTCTCCGCACGCTCTTTTACACTTTCATGTAATGACTGCTTTAATTTGTTGTCTAGCTCAGAATCAAAGTTTCGTTTCGCTGTTCCTTTTATAGGTTGCGAAATAATTTTTTTACCCAACTTATACAAGTATCGCTCCGGACTACTCCCCATCATATATTGATCTTGGAAACGGTAATAGGCTGCAAATGGCGCAGGTGAACTTTTGTTGAGTTGATGAAATACATTAACTGGTTCTATGATTACATTTTCCGCATAGCCTTCATTACAGAAGTTTATTTCGTAACAATCTCCCTCTTTAATATGCTCACGCAACCTATTTATTTTCCTCAAGTATTCATCTTTAAGCATCTTTTTACTAAAATTAATTTGAGGTAGATCTGTGGCAAAAAAGGGCTCTTGTGTCAATATCTGTTGATAAACCCACTGAGGAGACTGTTGTAAACTTTCAATAACCAACTGTTGCGTGCCATGAGGAATGTAACATACTACCTCCGGGCAGAAAAAGTAGATGTTCGGAAATAAAAAATGGGAAGGCTGTCTTGATGACAAGTAGGGGTGTAGTTCGTTCTTATAATCATAACAGATATGACCCAAGAGCCAATCTGAATTTCGTGAGTGCCAATCAGAAACATCTGATAGTGCATTGATTGAGCGGTCGAATGGCAATGTATCTACCGGATTCAACGCAACCAAACATTCAAACCGGTGGTAGCTAAGATGATGGTATTGATTATTGTCTAAATAAACAGAAATGCTGAATTGGTTTGCCCAACTCAGCATTTTATATTTTATAGACTTAAAATCCTCGTCTGTAAGTTTGAATGTATGTTTGTAACGACTCAATAGTATCAGTTAAAAATCGTCATCATCGTCATCGAAATCTCCGGCACCATCATTAAAGCCAAACTCACTAAAGTCGTCATCGAAGTCTAAATCATCATTACCACCTTTTTTCTTTCCAGTTGAAGATTTTGTTTTCGATTTGGGCATGTCAAACTCCTCAAAGTCTTTATCAAAATCATCATCGCCAAAATCATCGTCATCAATGTTGTCATCAAAATCATCCATGTCATCATCATCATCATCGTCATCTTCATCATCTCTAGCCTTAGAGGATTTAGTAGTTGTTTTCTTTGTAACCGCTTTTTTCTTTTTAGGCTCTACTTCTACATCTTCCTCATCATCCATCATTTCGTCATCGTCCTTACTCTTTTTAGATGTTGTAGTTTTTGCTTTGGTTGTGGCTTTCGCAGTGCTTTTCTTAGCGGTCGTTTTTTTAGCTGGATTGGACTTCATAATACCCTACAATTGTCTGTTGTAAAATTTTATCAGTTTATGGAATTTGCCAAATTTTTTTTAAAGATTTTTTTGATTAATGTGGTTTAATGATGAGCTGATCCCTGCCCGTGCCATTAGAAATATAGGCAATCTTCGTTTCTAAATAGCTTTCTAGAAAATCGCAATATTGCACAAAAGATTGTGGAAGTTGTTCGTAGTTTTTTGCTTCCGACATAGATGCTTCCCATCCTTCAAATTCTGAATAAATAGGTTCAATGTCTACCGAAGAAATATCAAAAGGAAGCTCTTTTGTTTCTTCTTTATGGATGCGATAAGCAGTAGCTGCTTTCACCGGATGGAAGGTGTCCAACACATCAGCTTTCGTGATGATTAACTGTGTAACACCACTCAGCATTACCGTATATTTTAACGCAACCAAATCTATCCATCCACAACGACGGGGGCGACCAGTAGTAGCTCCAAACTCGGCACCCGCTTTTCGTAGCATGTCGCCGGTTTCGTCATGCAACTCTGTAGGGAATGGCCCGCTGCCCACGCGTGTACAATAGGCCTTAGTGATGCCATATACCTTGCCAATTTTGGATGGAGCAACTCCCAACCCTATACAAGCACCTGCGGAAATAGTATTGCTGGAGGTTACAAAAGGATACGTGCCAAATTCAACATCCAACATACTTCCCTGTGCACCTTCTGCTAAAATTCTTTTTCCTTGTTGCAATTGTTCTTGAATCCAATATACCGCATTGATGATGTTCAATTGTTTCATTTGCTCGATGGCTTCAAAGAAGGGAGCTTCCCACTCTTCCCATTCCGCTACCGTATCATAATGCTTCAATATGTCAAGATGCTTTTGTTTAAGCGTCTCATACTTCTCTTTGAAATTATCGGAAAGAATGTCTCCGACACGCAACCCATTTCTACCGGTCTTGTCCATATAAGTAGGACCAATACCCTTTAATGTAGAACCAATTTTTTCCTTCCCTTTTGCCGCTTCGGAAGCCGCATCCAAGGCACGATGCGTAGGAATGATAAGGTGCGCATGGCGAGATATATAGAGGCGATCTACCGCATCCTTTTGCAACTGGCTTACCGCACTAATTTCTTTTTGCAAAGTGATGGGGTCTATCACTACACCATTGCCAATTAGATTGGTACAATGCGAATGAAAGATACCGGAGGGGATGGTGTGCAAAACCATCTTAACGCCGTTTACATACAAGGTATGGCCGGCATTTGGCCCACCCTGAAAGCGAGCAATAATATCATAATTGGCGGCCAAATAATCTACAATTTTCCCCTTCCCTTCATCACCCCATTGTAAGCCTAAGAGTACATCAATCATTAGATGTTGTTTTTATTGAGAACGGCAAAAATAAAGAAGTTGTTGAGTATAAAACAGGAAACTTTTTTTACCGATCTAATCATTTGAGTTTTTAGTAGCGATAATTTTTTGCATTTATTATTCAGCTTTTTAGTAAGCTGAAATTGTTCAATAAGCAAAGCTTTTATACTTTTGCCCACAATCGGTTTCGTAGCTCAGTTGGTAGAGCAGCTGACTCTTAATCAGCGGGTCTAGGGTTCGAGTCCCTACGGAACCACTCGAAATTGTAATAGCTTCTAGCATTAATGCTATGAAGCTATTTTGTTTGAAAGTACAGACTTGCTCTTAGCATATCTATGCATATGCTTTATGCATCTTCCCCAAAAAATAAAACATAAAAGCTACTTTTGTGCTCTGTTTTTTCTGAAAAATATATCTATGCACAACAGTTTTAGTGAACAAGAATTAGTACGTCGCGAAAAATTACAAAAGATAATTACAGCCGGGTACAATCCATTTCCAGCGCCTTTGTATCCTGTCAACTCCTTTTCAAAGGATATAAAAGAGCTGTACAACGAATCCACTCAAGAGCAGTATAACGATGTTTGTGTTGCCGGTCGCATCATGAGCATTAATGATAAAGGCAAAGTGTTTTTTATTAAGATTCAAGACACGAAAGGCATCCTACAGTTGTATGTAAAGAGGGATGAAATATGCCCGGAAGAGAACAAAGAATTTTGGGACGTAGTCGTTAAAGGTGGGTTAGATTTAGGCGATATCATCGGTTGCACCGGGTTTGTATTTGTTACCAAAACAGGTGAAATATCGGTACATGCCAAAACCATTACCCTGCTTACCAAAAGCCTAAAACCCTTGCCGGTTGTAAAACGTGATGAAGCGGGGAATGTATTTGATGAAGTTACCGATCCTGAGTTTCGCTACCGTCAGCGCTATGCCGACCTCATCATCAACCCTCAAGTAAAAGATACGTTTGTAAAAATTACTAAGATGAAGAATGCCATTCGAGATTTTTTGAATGAGCAAGGAGCCTTAGAAGTAGATACACCCGTTTTGCAAAGTATTCCCGGAGGTGCTACAGCGCGACCCTTTGTAACGCATCACAACGCTTTGGATATCCCTTTATACATGCGTATAGCCAACGAGCTTTACTTGAAAAGGCTCATCGTTGGCGGTTTTGATTGGGTGTATGAATTTAGTAGGAATTTTCGGAACGAAGGCATGGACAGAACGCATAATCCGGAGTTTACCATATTAGAATTTTATACTGCATACAAAGATTATCTGTGGATGATGGAAACCACAGAACAAATGTTGGAAAGAACTGCCATAGCTACAAACGGTACTGCCGAAACGCAGGTAGGTGCACATACGATTAGCTTTAAAGCCCCTTATAAACGTGTTGCTATTTACGATGCCATCAAAGAACACACCGGCTTCGACATTAGCAATATGGACGAAGATGGCTTGAGAGAAGTTTGTAAACAATTACATATCCCTACGGATAAAACAATGGGTAAAGGCAAGTTGGTGGACGAGATATTTGGTGGAAAATGCGAAGCACATTATATCCAGCCCACATTCATCATAGACTACCCCGTTGAAATGAGTCCGCTAACGAAGAAGCATCGCAACAAACCCGGTCTGGTAGAACGTTTTGAGCTAATCATTAATGGCAAAGAAATAGCCAATGCGTATAGTGAGTTGAATGACCCAATTGACCAACGGGAGCGTTTTGAGGAACAAGTAAAACTGATGGAGCGTGGAGATGATGAAGCCATGTTTATCGATTATGATTTTCTAAGAGCGCTAGAATACGGCATGCCGCCCACTGCCGGTATTGGTATCGGTATCGAACGATTGTCAATGTTGTTGACTGGGCAAATGTCCATACAAGATGTGTTATTGTTCCCTCAAATGCGACCTGAAAAACTCAGCTAGTATAGCCTTACCCTATTCTTATGAAGGCATATATTATTAATCTCAAAAGAAGTAAGAATCGTAGGGAAACCATTGAGCACATTGTTAGGAATGCAGGCATAGAGTATCAAATTGTAGAAGCGGTAGATGGCAAAGAAATGGAGGATGGTGACTATGAACGATATCTACATGGACGACCGGCTGATGAAATGATGAAATCTGAGGTGGCTTGCACTTTGTCGCATTGCAAGGTGTATCGTACGATGCTGGAAGAAGGAACAAAAATGGCACTTATCCTGGAAGACGATGTGCTATTTAATGATCCTAATATTCTGTCGTTACTACAATCCTTAGAAAGCGTACAGCCACTGCGACACATAACCTTACTAACCTATTATTGGTGCTTAGAGGATAGCTTAGAATTATCACCGCAACTAAAATTGGCAACCCCAAATACCCAATATCATTTTTGCAGCCCACATTCAGTAGCGGGTGTAGCACGTGCAGCAGCGTATGTACTTACCGATACTACTGCCACCGCACTATTGGAATATCATAATGGACATAGTTTGTGTAACGCAGATGCGTGGAATGTATATTTTCAGAATGGAACCATTGAAGGCTTGCGGTGCATTTATCCACAACCCATTTCTGAAAATGTTCGCTTTGGCTCTGATATCGCCTATGTGCAAGGGAAAGTATCCGTTTGGATAAAAAAAGTAATTGAAATGGCAGTGAGAAACAATGTTCCTTTAGTGAAGAAGTATATGATGCATCGAAGAAAGAATGTGGCTATTGAGTTTCAAAACATAAAGTTGAAGCAGTAATTCATTAATGATAAATAAGGTCTCCATTCTTTTTGAGATAATCCTATTGCCTTTTTTACATCAAAATCCCCATCATTATTTTTGTATCAAGAAAATTTATTTTGAAAATACATGTACATACATGTATATTTGCATCGTGAAACTGGAACAAGCTATACAAACCAAAAAATTTAAGAGCCAGATTGAGAAATCAGGGATAAACATTCTCTATACCGCTTGGTGGATAAAAACGAATACCAATACGGTATTAAAGAGCAGTTCATTAACACATGAACAATACAATGTATTGCGGATATTGAATGGCAAACATCCCGAGAAGATGTGTGTAAAAGACATTGCCGGCAGGTTGATAGAAAAAAACTCCAACGTACCACGTATCATCGACCGTTTGCTGATTAAGAAGTTTATCAATAGAGAACAAGGGACTATTGATGGAAGGCAATCGATGATATCGTTAACAGAAAACGGAATAGACACACTCATACGTGCTACCAAAGATCTTAACGGGCTTCAAAAAGCCATCTTTAGCCTCACTGAAGAAGAAGCAGAAACCCTCAATAACCTTTTGGAAAAAATGCGACTAACAGAAGAATAATACTTTTTTTTACTCAAATACATGTACATACATGTAATTAATATTCTAAATTATGAAACAACAAATTCACCGAGCAGCCGATAGAGGACATGTGCAACATGGCTGGTTGGACACCTGGCACAGCTTTAGTTTTGGCTCATTTTACAACCCTCAAAAGATGCATTTTGGCGCCTTGCGTGTACTTAATGACGATGTGATTAAAGGGGGATTTGGGTTTGGGAAACACCCACATGACAACATGGAAATCATTACCATTCCATTGTCAGGAGCACTTGAACATAGAGATAGCACCGGTGGACAGGGCGTCATTAAACAATTTGATGTGCAACACATGAGCGCAGGAACCGGTATTGAACACTCAGAGTTTAACGCAAACAAAAACGAAGACGTTAGCCTGCTTCAAATATGGGTGTATCCAAAAGAAAGGAATATTACACCTAGTTATGATCAAAAAACATTCTTACCCTCTGACCGGAAGAATCAATTGCAATATATCGTAGCACCCGATAACCCGACTGCGTTAAAAGCACACCAAGACACCTGGTTTAGCTTGGGTGATTTTGATGCTGAACAGACAGTTGAATACAAACTACACGTACCCAATATGGGAGTGTACGTTATGGTAATTGAAGGCAGTGCAACTATTGGAGCTGATACGTTATTGAAAAGAGATGCCATAGGAATTTCCGATACCGCTTCTATTCAATTGACCACAACATCTTCCCAAACGCAACTATTAATTATTGAAGTACCGATGCATTATTAAAGCATCAACCAACAACATATATCGACATCTCAATAAAATTTCAACAATCATTAAACAAAAAAAACAGATTATGAACACGTACAGTTTAGATCCGCTTCACAGCGAAATTACCTTTAAGGTAAAACACATGATGATCACCAATGTGACCGGTAGCTTTGGAAAATTTGATGTTACCGTTACGGCTGAAAAATCAGACTTCTCAGATGCTAAAATCACTTTCGAAGCAGCCGTTGACAGCATCAATACCAACAACGAACAAAGAGATACCCACTTGAAAAGTGATGATTTTTTTGCTGCCGATCAGTATCCCAAAATATCATTCGTATCAACAGAAATGAAAAAATTGACGGATGAAGATTACCAACTCGCCGGTATTATTACCATCAAAGAAGTATCGCAACCAATAGTATTTGATGTGGAGTATGGCGGCACACAAACCGACCCATATGGAAATATTAAATCCGGATTTTCTTTGTCAGGCAAGCTCAGTAGAAAACAATTTGGCTTAAACTGGAATGCTATTACCGAAGCCGGAAGCATTGTAGTTTCCGATGAAATAAAACTTTTTGCAGATATTCAAATCGCCAAAAACTAATGGCTACTGAATATTGGTCAAGCTAAGTGCATAAGAAAAAATTCTCCCCCCTTCAATGGATTGTAAACATCCGAAGGGGTTTTCTTTTTAGAAAAGGAGTCAGACAAATCTTCTTCAATATTCTACTAAAATCAAATTAGCTTTGCGCTGCCCATGACAATAGAAATACTATATGAAGATGCCGATTTGTTAATTGTCAATAAGAAATCGGGTATGTTAGTAATACCGGATCGTTTTCAGCCGGATGCACATGCTTTGAATAAAGTATTGGAAGAGAAATTACAGCAAAAAATTTGGGTAGTGCATCGTTTGGATCGCGATACGAGTGGTGTAGTTTGCTTTGCCAAGAATGAAAAAACACACCAATATTTATCACTTCTATTCCAAGAAAGAGGTGTAAAGAAAACATACACTGCATTAGTATTGGGCAACCTCAACACCCTGCAAGGTGAAATTGATAAACCGATAATAGAACATCCTGTTATCAAAGGAAAGATGACTACTGCTACGAAAGGGAAACCTTCTCTGACCAGTTATCAAGTGTTGCAACAGTGGTCATTACATGCGCTCTTGTCGTTGGATTTGCACACTGGGCGCACACACCAAATACGGGTACATTTGCAATCTATAGGGCATCCGGTAGTTGGTGACGAATTATACGGTGATGGCAAACCTTTCTTTCTTTCTACTATAAAACGGAAGTACCGCATGTCTCAAAAAGAGGAAACAGAGCGTCCCTTACTACATCGATTAGCGTTACATGCTTCGCAATTACAGTTTCAAAATGCAGACGGAACAACAGTAATAGCAGAGGCACCCCTGCCGAAAGATATAGCTGCCTGTGTGCAACAACTTAATAAATGGAACAAACCATCAGTAATATAATAACCATACTATAATGAAATCAGAAATCAGCATTGAAGTCACATTGGACAAGGAGAAGATGCCCGAAACCATTCATTGGAAAGCTCCGGACGGTGGTGTAGAGGGCTTGCAACAAGCCAAGGGATTATTACTTGGGCTGTGGGATGGTAATGAAAAATCTGCCCTACGTATCGATTTGTGGACAAAGGATTTGTTGGTAGATGAAATGAATGAATTTTTCTACCAGTCTTTATACGGCATGGCTGAAACCTATATGCGTGCCACACAAAACGAATCGCTCTCTAAAGAAATAAAGGCATTTGCCGTGTCGTTTAGAAAAAAGGCAGAAGAACAATTAGCGAAACAATTGTAAGCAGGAGCGAGTGAATAACGATGGTTGTGCATCTTTGAAGCAATGGTAAAACGAAAAAATTACCATCTATTACACTAACTCAGCACAACTATTTTCCTGTATTTATTCATTTTTTGAAACCTTAAAACTGTCGTGTTATATGTCTCTTGAAACAAAAGTAATGGAACAACTAAAAGTGGCGATGCGAGCCAAAGACGAAGCCGCATTGCGCACGTTAAGAGCTATCAAAGCAGCCATATTATTGGAGAAAACATCCGGTAGTGGTGTAGAAATTTCCGAAGCAGACGAAATAAAAATGCTTCAAAAGCTTGCCAAACAACGCCGCGATAGCTACGAAATTTTTACACAACAAAACCGTGACGACCTTGCCCAAAAAGAAAAAGAAGAATGGGCTATCATTGAAACCTTTTTGCCACAACAAATGAGCGCTGATGAATTAAAGACGGCATTGAAAGAAATCATCGCATCAGTGGGAGCTACTTCTGCAGCTGATATGGGAAAGGTAATGGGCATGGCCACCAAACAACTCGCCGGAAAGGCAGATGGGAAGGCTATTTCCGAAGCTGTAAAACAATTATTATCCGGCAATGCTTGATATCGTTAGCATACTATTCTTACTCTTATTTTTTATTCGCGGCTACAGTAAAGGAATTATTGTAGCCGTGTTTTCTTTTTTATCCATTCTATTGGGTATTGTCATAGCACTAAAATTATCAGCTACAGTTAGCAGCATGTTAGCTACCTATGGAGGATTCACCAATAGTTGGGTGCCTTTGTTGAGCTACATACTTATTTTCACATTGGTATTACTTTCGGTGCGATGGATAGCTCGTTTGTTGCGCTCTGCATTGCAAGTAGTTGCTTTGGGTTGGCTGGATAGTATTGCAGGAGGTGTGTTATATGTCATCACAGCTGCCCTTGTGGAAAGCACCCTACTTTGGGTTTGCGATAAAGTACAATTGCTCTCCCCGTCAACAATGGCAGAGTCGAGCGTGTATCCTTATATCCGTCCTTTAGCACCATGGGCTTATCAACATGTCGGACAATTAATACCGTTTGTCAAATCCAGTGTAGAAGCATTTAACCAAGCAATTGCCGCTTACCTATAAGCGTGTTTTATTACGGGCAATAATATTATAGATGCCTTTTTCAAGGTGTAGTTTGAATTATATATTTTGCCCTAAGTTTAATATTCCTAAAGATTCCAACAGATATGCCTTTATATAAAGAATGGAAGAGCGATACCTATAGCCTTTCGGCAATCTGGAAAATAGAAGAACCAGAATCGTTTTTCCTGTCACAAACGGGAATCCACACCTCTATCAAAAATCCTAAGCGCAGATTAGAGCATCTTGCCGGTCGTTATTTATTGAAGCATGTTGAGCAAGACTTTCCATTATTTGCCATCAAACCGGATGAACACGATAAACCCCGCATCGATGAGAATCAATTTTTTTTCTCTATTTCACATTCGTACCCATATGTTGCTGTAGTCGTAAGTCCATATGTAGAATGCGGAATCGATATACAGGTTTGGCATCCTAGGATGTCTTTATTACAACAAAAGTTTTTGTCATTAGCAGAGCAAAAAATGTTTCAAGGCAATGATCAATGGCTCACGATGGCGTGGTGCGCCAAAGAAGCTGCTTACAAGTGGCAAGGAAAGCGAGGAGTTGAATTTAACGAACACTTGGAAATAAAAAATTTTCAAAATAACGCAACAGACTTTGATATGGAAGTTCATCTTCATTTAATGAGTCCATCAAAGCTCATTATGGCAAAGTCCTTTATAGACGATGGTTTTGCCTGTTCATATATTGTCAACAACGATGAACTTACGAATAACAATAATAAATGATGTTTTTTTGTAATGTTGTAAATTTTTAAAGAATCGTTTGAATTTTTGACAATTTTTGAAAAATTACTTTAGTTTTGTCAAAATTTTAATCTATGTCATCACTGCGCTTTTCGGCACTAAAAGAACTGGGTGCCACCGAAAAGAAAATCGGTCATTACAACAACAAAAAAGTATCTGCCATGTTTGCGTCCAATGTATTTACAGGGCGAGCTATGCGGGAATACCTGAGCGACGAAGCATACAAAAGTTTGCAGGCATCCATAAAAGCAGGAGCTAAGATTGACAGAAAAATGGCCGATCAAATAGCTGCCGGCATGAAGACCTGGAGCGAAGAGCGTGGCGTTACACACTTTAGCCATTGGTTTCAACCATTAACCGGTACAACGGCTGAGAAACACGATTCCTTTTTCACGATCAAAAGCGATGGAACTGCGATTGAATTGTTTGATGGCGATGCATTGATACAACAAGAGTCCGATGCCTCCAGTTTCCCTAATGGCGGTATTCGTGCAACATTCGAAGCACGTGGCTACAGCGCTTGGGATCCTTCATCTCCGGCATTTATTATTGAAAATGCTTTTGGAAAAACACTTTGTATTCCTACTATTTTCATTTCCTATAGTGGAGAATCATTAGACTACAAAGCGCCTTTATTAAAGTCGGTATTGGCACTTGATAAAGCTGCCGTTGATGTTTGCCATTATTTTGATAAAAACGTTAGCAAAGTAACGCCTACGCTGGGTTGGGAGCAAGAGTATTTTGTTATTGATGAAGCCTTAGCCAATGCGCGCCCCGACATCGTAATGTGTGGCAGAACCCTTATTGGACACGCTCCTGCAAAAGGGCAACAATTGGAAGACCATTACTTTGCTTCTATTCCGGAACGTGTATTTGCCTTCATGCAAGACTTCGAACAAGAGGCCTACAAATTAGGTATTCCACTCCATACCCGACACAACGAAGTGGCACCGGGACAATTTGAATGTGCGCCCATCTACGAAGAAATGAACATAGCAGTTGACCATAATGCTCTATTGATGGACATCATGACAAAGATTGCTAAGCGTCATAAATTGATGGTGTTGTTGCACGAAAAACCTTTTGCAAAAATCAATGGAAGTGGTAAGCACAACAACTGGAGCTTGGCAACGGACACCGGCATCAACTTGTTATCGCCGGGCAAGACGCCACGCACCAACCTCATGTTCCTCACCTTCTTTGTAAATATTATTAAAGCGGTACACGATTATTCCGACTTGCTTTCTGCGGCTATTGCCTCTGCCGGAAACGAGCATCGCCTTGGCGCACACGAAGCACCTCCAGCCATTATCTCTACCTATTTGGGTTCGTATTTGAGTGGTGTATTAGATGAAATTGAAGAACGTGTAAAGGGGAAATTCAATGAGCAAGATGAGGTCATTCTGAAGATGGACATCCATAAGCAGATTCCTGAATTGATGAAGGACAACACCGACAGAAATCGTACCTCGCCTTTTGCCTTTACCGGAAATAAATTTGAGTTTAGAGCTGTGGGGTCCTCTGCCAATTGTGCTTCACCGATGACCGTTCTGAACACCATTGTAGCAGACACCTTGAAGCATTTTAAGAAAGATGTAGATGCGTTGATTGAGAAAGGCGATAAGAAAGAAATTGCCGTAATGCAAGTGCTCAGAAGTTATATTGCTGCTTCGAAAAAAATACGTTTTGAAGGTGACAATTATAGCGATGAATGGGTGAAAGAAGCCGCCAAAAGAGGACTCAGCAATTTCAAAAACACACCACAAGCACTGAAGTCAATCATTACATCGGCATCAAAAGAACTGTTTAGCAGGAACGACGTTTACACCCCACGTGAACTAGATGCACGTTATGAAATAGTATTGGAAGACTATGTGAAGAAGGTGCAAATAGAAGCACGCAGCTTGGGTCTCATGGTGACCAATCATATTTTGCCGGCGGCAATCGAGTATCAAAACGTGTTGATGCAAAATGTAAAAAGCCTAAAAGAATTGGGCTTAGAGGAAGAAAGCTATAGAGCACAATTAAAGCTTGTAAAGCTTATCAGCAAGCATATTCAAGATATCAATGACAATGTAGAATCCATGATTAGCGCTCGTAAAGTAGCAAACAAAGTAGAAGATATGGAAAAACGTGCTGCCATGTATTGTGATACGGTAAAGATTCATTTCGACAAAGTGCGCTACCACACCGATAAGCTGGAACTCTTGGTTGACGACAAGCTTTGGCCACTTCCTAAATACAGAGAGTTATTGTTTTTACGATAATTCCAATACGGATTCAATATTTTACAACCGCAAATAAAGCGATAAGAGACTGCTCAGATAATGGGGCAGTCTCTTCTTTTTAGAATTACATTTCGAAAAAAAACGGTAAATAACTGTTGGCTAAATGAAACACATTAAGGCAATCTCTTAAAAAACACAAAGCCATTTTTTTCGCCGATGTACTGAAGCTGAGGCATGGCTTTGTATTGTTCTGAAGAAGTTATTTTGCAGATAAAATAAGCCGGCTTGTCAATCTTGCCATTCAGCAACCAATCTTCTGTTATGTGCTTTCCGCTTTGGCGAGGCTGTTTGTCAGCATAAAATAGTTGCGCATAACTTTTATACCCCAAAACCTGTATATACACTTCTTTACCTACAAAACTTTTAAAATATCGAATTGCTGCACGCTGTGAATAGGCTTCTATCTTGGGAGTGAAATGCAACACCGTTATTTGTATGATGATGACGGAAGCCAGCAACAACATTCGCATGGCAGCCACGAATCGTTGGCGGACGATTATTAAAAACAATATAATGGCGATGAAGTATAGCAGCCCCCAACCGGCTTCAACATAGCTCCAACTAACCGTTGCAGAAAGATTGGCTACCGCAAAGGGGTCTTTAATAAGAGGTATTAACTTCGACTTATGGATACCTACTAATGGCAAACTTGCAATTAACAAAGCCAACAAAATACCCACGATTCCCAATACTATTTTCACACCATTTCTTAGCTTCTCTTTACCATCAGCAATTGCTGAAATTTTTATTGCAGCCAAGTATGTCAAAGGGAAGTAACAGAGCGAGGAATAATGTACAATTTTGGTCTTCACAATAGAAAACAAAAGCAAGGTCACCCAAAACAGTATCCACATCCAGCGTGTAAAGTCTTTGCTTTTATCGTTGTCTTTTGAAGCTCGTTTGAAATATTGAAATAAAAACGGTGAAGCCGGAAAACAACCGATGAGCAATACCAAAAAATGATAAAAGAAGGGTTGCCCGTGTCCGGCATCTTCGGTGGAAAACAACCGTATTTGATACGTGATAAATTCCTGCATAAACCAACTGCCATAGCTCCAACCATATTGAATAACACCGGCAAGAAACCATAACCCAAAAGGAATGGCAGCCGCCATAGCAATCATCAGCAAGTGTCTATATGTATATCCCCATAAGCCTTTGTTGAGTATCACATATACTCCTAATGAAAGTAATGCAATTAGAATGGCAACAGGACCTTTGGTGAGCATTGCCAATCCTAAAAATAAACCCGTCAGCAGCGCATGAAACAACTTTTTATTGGACTGGCGTAATACAAACATTTGATAAAATGCCAAGAAGATAAAAAAGTTGAACGTGGGGTCTATAATGCCGGATTTGAAATAAAAATGAGGCAACCAAGTGCCAGCGTAAAGCAACACCCACCACATTGCCATTTTTTCGTTCACTACTCTTTTGCCAATGTAGTAGAGGGCTGCTAACGTCAGTATGCCCATTATCGCATTGGGGAAACGAGCCGCATATTCCGATACGCCAAAACACTTCATAGCCAATACCTGCATCCAAATGAATAATGGAGGCTTTTCCCAAAAAGGTTGGAAATCTATTTGCACCTTCAGATAGTCGTTTGTTACTATCATCTCACGGGCGCATTCGGCAAAATTTATTTCATCCCAATCAAACAAATGTACTTGTCCCAAAAAGGGAACAAATAGCACCATGCCTATCAGTACTACAAAAGTATATTTAGAAAGATTATTTGCATTCATGCTACCCATCCATTTACTCATCCGTTTGTGATGTGCGTTTACGATAAAAGATACGTATTGCTAAAATACTAAAAACAGTGCCGAGTATGCTTCCGACCCATACATCATCAAAAAAGTGAACCGCCAGATAAACTCGAGAATAAGCAACCATGAGTGCTGCCATAAATAATAACAGCCCGATGGACTGATATCGTTTGGGCAATAGAAATGCTAAAAAGCTAAACAGCGCAAAAGCACCCGTAGTATGACCCGATGGAAAGCTACGATGATACACATGATCCCACTGCGGAAGGATATGAATCCATGCAGCTTCATTGAAATAATTTAACGGACGAGGATGATTGAAAATGCTTTTCAATCCTTGTGAACATAAGAAGGCACCTATATTCGCCAGCGAAGCAGCGCCGGCAAAGCGAGGGTTTCGGAAGGATGCGTTGAAGAACAACAAGAGTAAAACCGGAATGATAAATAACGCTTCGCCCATGTGTGTAATGATAGACATCATTGCATCCAAAGAATGAGAATAATGCGTGTTGACGAAGATGAATATTGCCTCCTTTCCCCAATACCATTGAGCGTAAATACCGAACAAAACCCAGCCAAAAAATGGAATCAAAAAGTAGGGATTGAAAGCGGTATAAACGTTAGACGGTTTCATGCATTTTCTTTTTGGTAAAAAAATTGTTTATACGCTTCCATAGAGTGATGTACCAATCTTTGTTTAAAATCTGAGCATCTTTTTTTGCTTTATTAATCAGGAAAAATGCTATTGGTAATAACATCGCGGTTGCCATCCACATGCCCATCCAAGGGGGCAGCGAATTGCTTTTAGCCAGCTTCTCACCGGAGAGTGATATAATATGAAAAAGCAGAAAAAATATTACGGCAATTATGAGCGGTAATCCCAGTCCGCCTTTCCGAATAATAGAACCTAATGGAGCACCAATCAAGAATAACAAGACACAGGCAAATGAAAGGGTGAACTTTCTGTGCCATTCAATTTTATACTTCAATACATTTTCAGTTTGCAATTGCTTGTCGGTAGCAGCAATACTTACTAGTCCTTTTGCATTTCGTACGTGCGGCACTACGACGCCGAGCACTCGTCCCCTTGCTTCTGCAGGCACATAGTTTAGAAAGCTACTTTCATAGGTGACTTGTTGGGGTTTTAGTGAGTGTAGCTTTCGTTTCAAACTGTCAAAGTTGGGAGATTCCATTGCGATAGTCAAGTAAGGGCTTAAATAACTACTCACATTTTCTTCGAGTTTTTTATTATATTTTTTACTGCTGTCGATTTCATAATTGAGTTGCTGTATATCCATCATCTGATAGGCGCCTTTAAACAAATCTTCATTGGTACGCGTAAGCTTAAAGCCTGACAAGTCAAACACTTTATCCCAACGGTCAAAATGCATTCGCACTTGCGTAAGGTTACCATTTCCTTCTGTGTTTCTACCTTCCTCGTAGCGCCAACCATCGTTTAGTTGAAATATTAAATAACGTTTTGAAGGAATCATTTTACCCGATTCAGCTACTACCAAATTCTGGTTGCCATTGCCTTTCGTATGGTCATACACCATGACGTTCTTAATGCTAAAACCATCTTTGTCTTTAGCTCCTACCCTAATGGAGAAGCCGTCAATATCGTTGTTGAAGATACCCGGCTTAATATTGAGGGTTGGCTTTGAATTGCGCAAATCATACAATAGGGATAATGCTTTTAAGTTGGCAATAGGGATTACATTGTTATTGAAATAAAATGCAAATACCGAAAGCCCGATAATGAAGAACAATAGCGGGCGCATAAAACGCAATAGAGAGATGCCGGCAGACTTGATGGCTATCAATTCAAAATGCTCGCCCATATTGCCGAAGGTCATGATAGAAGCCAGCAAGATACCCAAGGGTAGTGCCATAGGAACTAGTGTAGAAGAAATGTAGAACAGCATTTGCAGTATCATCCAAACACCCAATCCTTTTCCTATTAACTCATCCATATACACCCAAAAAAATTGCATCACCAACACAAATAGTGACACAAAAAAGGTAACCACAAATGGGCCAATGAAACTACGCAATAAGAGTATATCCAGCTTTTTTATCAAAAAACAATCTTTAGCTGCAAACCTACAAATTATACCTCTTTTTAGTAACGCATATTGGTATTGTTCCTGTAAAGACTTTATTACATACTGCTGTCACTCCATCGCGCACCAAGATATTCTTTAGCACGGTAGCAGGAGTTTATTGAACACATAAGACTGTCAGTTGCGATTCTATTGAACACAAAAAAGCCTCACAAAATTTGTGAGGCTAAAGAAAAATAGCGGTGGACAATTAGCTCCCGATGCGGTGTTTTAAATCGCTAATTTGAGAACTCCAAAGTTGCTCTTGGTCTTTTAATTCGGCTTTGTCGGCAAAGTCAGTAATACGCAAAATAGTTTCATTGGTTACCGGGCTTTGTTCGATTCTGAACTCAAAAAACTCATCATCATTATAATAATCCCAACGGTATATCACATATTCGTTCTCTATTGTTTCCAGCAATTCAGCGGTATCAACAGAGCCATTCCAATTAAAATAAAAATGGTTGTCGCGTTGATCTACTTTGTCGGCAAACCATTCTGATAATCCTACCGGTGTTGCCAAAAATTCATATAAAATAGACGGAGAGCAACGGATAGGATACTCTAACGTGTACATGGTCTTTTTCTTCATAGTCGATGTATTCAAGTTAAAACTAACTGTGTTGCAATAATAGAAAAACAACTCAATATTCAAAATTTATTTGAAAAAGATTCGCAACCTATCCTTGTCGTTTTCTCTTGTTAACGTATTTTTTCGCAAACAAAGTGCTGTTAATAATTGTTTAATTTTTTTTTGGGTTGAATTGTTCATACGCTTAGATTTGCCCTTATTAAAAACTTTTGACACTTTTTTGACACTATTTTTTAACAAAATCTTTCTAACCAAAAACTGCTTTCAATATGTCAATGCGCCAACTCAAGATTACTAAGTCTATTACTAATAGAGAAAGTCAATCGCTTGAAAAATATTTGCAAGAAATAGGTAAGGTAGATTTGATAACGCCGGAGGAAGAAGTACAACTTGCAATTAAGATTAAAAATGGTGATCAGCGAGCTCTCGAAAAATTAACGAAAGCCAACCTTCGCTTTGTTGTATCTGTTGCAAAGCAATACCAAAACCAAGGATTGTCGTTGAGCGATCTTATCAACGAAGGAAATTTAGGGCTTATCAAAGCAGCGCAACGCTTTGATGAAACCAGAGGATTTAAATTTATCTCTTATGCCGTATGGTGGATTCGACAATCCATTTTACAAGCTTTAGCGGAGCAGTCCCGTATTGTTCGTTTGCCTTTAAACAAAGTCGGACTATCCAATAAAATCAGCAAAGCTTATTCTCAATTAGAACAAGAGTTTGAACGGGAGCCATCTACAGAAGAATTAGCCGAACTATTGGATATTGGCAAAGACGAAATTGAAACTACATTAGGTGTAGCAGCCCGTCACGTTTCGGTTGATGCTCCATTTGCTGATACTGAAGAAGGTAGTTTGTTGGATGTATTGGAAAATCCCAATGCCGACTCTACCGACTCTTCGCTGGAGCACTTTGACTCTTTACGTTGCGAAATAGATCGTTCATTAAGTACCCTCACTGAGCGCCAACGTGATGTCATCAAATTATACTTTGGTATTGCAGTAGAGCATCCTATGAGCCTCGAAGACATCGGTGAGAAATTTTCTTTAACCAGGGAACGGGTTCGTCAAATAAAAGATAAAGCCATTACCAAACTGAGAGCTACCAATCGTTGCTCTTTATTAAAATCGTACTTAGGCAATTAATTTTTACAATATTTTTTTGATGATAAGGAATGGTGCTACGCCATTCCTTTTGCTTTGATACCATGTTATATAATGGCAATCATAGAACAGTTGTACGAATAGATAGGTTTCTCCATTGCAGTGATTAAAGTGTTTGAAGAAATTCTTTGCATTTCATTACTTATTTTGCAGCCAGTTTTCAATCAAGTTTTTTTGTATGAAGTATGCTTTAGTTACCGGAGGCTCCAGAGGTATAGGCAGATTGTGCTGCACCAAGCTAGCCGAATTGGGATATAATATTTTGATTAATTACAAAGGCAACCAAGCGGCAGCACAAGAAACCGCTGATGCAGTTGCCACCCATCAAGTAAAAGCAGAACTGCTGCAATTTGATGTAGCTGACAAAAATGAAGTAACTCAAGTATTGGGCGGATGGATGGATGCGCATAAAGAAGATATCATTGAAGTATTAGTCAACAATGCTGGAATCCGGCAAGACACATTGATGATGAGCATGACTGACAGCCAATGGAGTGATGTGCTAAACACCAGTTTGCAAGGAATGTATAACGTAACTAAAACGGTCTTGAACCCCATGTTAATGAACCGCTATGGACGTATCATCAATATGGTATCTCTTAGCGGGCTGAAAGGCACTCCCGGACAGGTAAACTACTCTGCCGCAAAAGCTGGTATGATAGGTGCCACTAAGGCGTTAGCACAAGAAATTGCCAAGCGAAATATTACCGTAAATGCAATAGCACCAGGCTTTGTAAAAACGGACATGACCGAAGAGCTAAACGAAAAAGATCTTGCTAAAATGGTGCCGATGCAACGATTCGGTGAAGCCGAAGAAGTAGCCGACTTAGTACAGTTTTTAGCTTCCAAAAAATCCTCCTACATCACCGGGCAAGTGATATCAATCAACGGAGGATTGTATTCTTAATGCACACAAAAACGCTCTCATTTATTGCAGACTTCCCTGTTGCGCGCCACCTGCATGACAAACGTTATAACAATTAATGACAGTATCTTTGGCAACAAAATTTCTTCAAACCAATTATTGTGAAGTATCGACACACACTCCTCATTATTTTGTTGGTAATACTTGCCGACCAAATTTCTAAATTTTACATCAAAACCCATTTCTACTACGGAGAAGAAATTAATGTTATTGGCAACTGGTTTAAACTTCATTTTATAGAAAACGAAGGGATGGCCTTTGGGATGAAATTGAGTCAAGCAGCTACCGGCAAGTTGATACTGACTTTGTTTCGACTAGTAGCGGTAGTGTTTGGATTCTTTTACTTGAAACGCCTGTGTAACATGGGCTATGGCAAAGGAGCCTTGATATGTGGTTCGTTAATATTGGCGGGTGCTTTAGGAAATCTTATCGACAGTATTTTTTATGGGCAAATATTTTCAGAGAGCAGTTTTCATGTAGCCCAATGGGTGCCATGGGGCAAAGGATATGGCGCATTGTTTCATGGCAAAGTAGTGGATATGTTGTACTTCCCCATGATAGATACTGTATTACCTAACTGGGTGCCATTGGTAGGTGGTAAAAACTTCCGATTCTTTGAGCCGGTATTTAATATTGCTGATGCTGCCATTTCTATCGGCGTGCTTACTTTAGTGTTCTTTCACAATAAATTAATTCAGCCTAAGACTACCGAATCAAAGGGTGGCGGAAACGTAGAATAATACGAATGACATGAGTGAGGATCAACTGATACCGATTAATGTATGGCTTGCCGGAAGAAGCTACCGCATTCGCATCAAACCGGATGAGGAAGAGACTGTTCGTAAATCGGTGAAAATAGCCGATGAAAAGATAAATGAATTTCGTGGAAGCTATGCCGGTAAAGATGATCAAGACTTTATAGCCATGTGCTTGCTGACCTACGCTGTAGATAATTCGATAGAAACCATGAGCAGCCCATTGATACAAAAAGAACTTGCAGCAATTATCCAAAAAATAGATAAAGCATTAGAGGAATAATCCAACATCAATTACCCCATTCGCAGGAACATCTTTAGTTGTAAGACGCGCAATTTATTTCATAGAATCCGTATGAACGATATGATTACCCCTCTCGTAAAGCCTCCAACAGCAATTCCATCTTGCTACCACGTGAACCTTTAATGAGTATAGATGCTTCTTCCGGAAGGTGCGATTGGATATACGCTGCTGCTGCTTTGGACGTTTCAAACCATATATGGTCAGCCTTAACGGAAGCAAATTCCTTACCTACTAAGATTACTTGTTTCCAAGCATGGCTTTCTATTAATGCCACCAAAGCGGCATGTTCCTTCGCTTCTTCCTGCCCCAATTCTTTCATGGCACCAAGCCACACAGCCTTATTAGGGAGGTCAATTTTGATGAAGTTTTGTATAGCTGCCGCCATGCTGGTAGGATTGGCATTATAGGCATCTAGTAGAATTCGATTGCTGCCTAATTGTATCAACTGTGAACGACTATTATCAGGTTGATACGCTTGAATAGCCTGCTTTATTGGGTCAATACCCATATTAAAATGAGCCCCAATCGCAACTGCAGCCATTACATTTGGGAAGTTAAAATCACCCGCCAATTGCGTAGAAATAGTAGCTTCCATACGATGGGTTAATATAGCCACTCGTAAATGCACCGTATCGCTAATTATCTTACCAATATATTGAGCATTGGCACTACCATATGTTATTTGTTGCATAATGCCTCTCGCCATTTCTTCCAAATAGGGCAAATCGCTATTACGAAACACAACGCCCTTTGTTTCTCGGATAAAGCTGTAAAGTTCTCCTTTGGCTTTCCTTACCCCTTCTTCGCTGCCAAATCCTTCTAAATGTGCTTTCCCACAATTGGTGATAAGGGCATGTGTTGGCAATGCTATCTTGCAATATTGCTCAATTTCATGCAGATGATTGGCACCCATTTCAATTATGGCCATCTCCGCATCCGGTTTAATACTGAGTATCGTCAATGGAACACCGATATGGTTGTTCAAATTTCCGATGGTGGCATACGTGCGGTATTGCTGTTGTAGAACCGCCGTGATGAGCTCTTTGGTAGTGGTCTTTCCATTGCTTCCCGTAATTGCAATAAATGGAATAGAAAATGTTTTGCGATGATGCAGGGCTAACTGTTGCAACGTATCTAATACATCTTCCACAATAATTACACGCTCATCCGCGAACCCAGGATCTTCGTCCACTACGGCGTATGCTGCTCCCATTTCCAACGCAGCCTTTGCAAAAGAATTACCATTAAAATTTTCACCTTTTAATGCAAAAAAAATAGCTCCCGGTTGTAGTTTTCTAGTATCCGTCTGTATTTGTGGGTGTTTTAAATACAGTTGGTATAGTGTGGTGATAGACAAGTGAAATTAGTTTTTTTGAATAAATTATATGATTGTTTGAAACAGCCAAAGGTATTGCTTACACACGCTTGTTTTACCCATCTTCGGATGTTTTCTTCTTTTTTGTAAACATGTTCTATAACTCTAACCGCTAATTAGTAATGTTGTTTAGAGCTTTAGGCGGACGGCATAGAAACGTTATAAAAATACAAAAGCCCCTTGTGATATAGGGGCTTTTGAAAGCAAATATTAATTATTATCTTCTGTTGCTAAAAGTATTTCCGGATCTTTTACCGTTATTGCCATCAGGGCTACCTAAGCGATCCATTACTAAACGGAAGCCTACAGTAGAGCTACCTTGGTTAGCATTTTGGAAACGGCGAGTACCAGGTGACATCCAGTAAGCACGATCTGCCCAGCTACCACCTTTTATCACTTTAGCTTCATTGTTTATCAAAGTGGTTTTTCCGTAGTCGTAGTAATAAACAGAATCGCCACCATCTTTGTAGTCTCTAGCATCTGCTTTGTGCACATAGAATTCAGCATTCCTAGTTTTGTCTAATTCTTCAGTAGTCATTAAGCGCTTGGGTACACGACCTAAAGAATCTTTTTCTTCTAAAGAGTTATCCTCAGCGATTCTACGATATGCATCGAATACATTACCGCGGAATGAGTTGACACCATCAGCATCTTGGAATGTTTGTGGGCGGTATGTATCCAATACCCACTCACTTACGTTACCGGCCATATTATATAGTCCGTATGCATTGGGTCTAAATTGATAGATCGGTGCAGGGATAACTGCGTTATCGTTAAGTCCACCGGCTACGCCCATCGCATCTCCTTTTCCACGTAAGAAGTTTGCATTGAATTCCCCTTGGTATTGATTACGCATTCCTGAGCGAACACCATCACGTGGTCCCCATGGATAGGTATTTCTGTCAGTAATTACCTCTTCACCACGACGACGTTTCGTAGCGGGTTCAGGGTTATTTCCAATAAGACCAAGAGCTGCATATTCCCATTCTGCTTCTGTTGGAAGGCGATAGTTCGGCAACAATGTACCATCAGAATAGTTCACATTTCTTTTGCCGGAACCATTGGGGTCTAAGTCACGCTTTTTAGAGAATCCTGCTAACCCTTCATATTGTCCACCAACGTACGTTTCAGTGCTGTACACATCTTCGTTTACTTGGTTAGGGTTCTTTTTCAACTTACCACTTTTGATAAGTATATATTCATTTACACGGTCACTACGCCATTTAGCATATTCATTAGCTTGATACCAATTCACACCTACTACAGGGTAATAGTTATAAGCTGCGTGGCGAAGATATAAATCTACCATTGGTTCGTTATAAGCAAGGCCCCTTCTCCATGAAGTAGTATCCGGAAGTGCTTTAGCTACATATTCCGGATAGTCGGAACCGTATGCTCTTTGCAACCAATACAAGTATTCACGATAGTGTACGTTTGCTACTTCTGTTTCATCCATATAAAATGAAGAAACAGATACCGTATGAGGTAAGCTGTTGCGTTCGAAAGTCAGATCTTCATCCACTTGTCCCATAGTGAAACGACCACCTTCAACAAATGTAAGACCCGGACCGGTTTGTTGTCCTCTGTAATCGGCTACTTCAAAACCGCCCAAACGGGAGTCATTATAGTTCCAGCCTGTAGCGCGTGATACCCCGGCATTTTTACTTGCTTTATTTGATGAGCAGGAAGAAAGCGATATCGCTCCTATACACAGCATACTCACGCCAATGAGAGTTCTTTTCATAATCTGTGGAAAATATTTGCTACTTTTTTTAGTAAAACGTTAAAAGCGTTACAATGTTATTGCATTCTTTTCAAAATGTCAAGCATTGTCCACTTTTAGTGTGAAAATTATTTCATTTTTTTTTCACAGCACAATAATAATACAATCTGTCGATTCGTTCAATATTCGTCTATAGTTTTGTTGACATCCTATTTTTACGTTGTATTACAGCCCGTTGAAGTGTATAAAATTCTACCTTATTTATATTCCAATGGAGCCTTCGCACCTACATTAATAGAATCGCTAATTACCTAACTTTGTTGAGGACATTCAAAAAAACAATCAGATTGGTTATGAAAAAAATAGTGGCTTTCTTATTGGGCTTTGTTGGTTGGTCGCAATTGGTGGCTCAAGTAAGTACTACTAATATTACAGTTCATGAAAATGAAGTAGTGAAAGGGTATTTTATAAAAAAGGTACCACTCACACGATACGCACAGCCGAATATTCGACTGTCACAATTACAATATGTTGCTACTGAAAATCGCATAGAAAATGTCCAACTTCCACAAGACCCACAAGTAAACGTGCTGTTGGGCAAAGAGAAAAAACAACCTTTTGCTTTGCTATACGTCCCGGCGTATAACGCAGCGGGCTTACGATTGTCTTCGTTTGTACTAACTATTGATGTGCCAACAACCAACCGCATCGAATCTAAAAACAAAACTACCGCTGCCAATAGTGCATTAGCATCCGGTGATTGGTATAAGATTGCCATCAAAGAAAGAGGATTGTATAAAATTGACTACAGTTTTGTAAAAGACAAATTAGGAGTAACACCATCTACTATTCAGCTTTCACAAGTAAGACTGTTGGGTAATGGAGGCACCATGCTATCTGAAAACAATGCCGTAGCACGACCCTCTGACTTGCAAGAGGTAGCGGTTCAAACATATGATAATGGAAATGGCGTGTGGGACAATGGTGATTACCTTTTGTTTTATGCCGGAGGAAGCACCGAATGGACACCACAATTGACGAGCCGAACCTTTTCTCATAAAAAGAATTTGTACGAAGACAGCAGTTATTACTTTATCAGTTTTAATGCAGGTGTTGGAAAGTCTGTAACCACACAAACGACTACCCTGACTGCGAACACCACAGTTACCTCATACAATGATTATCTGGTACACGAAGAAGACCTTGTAAACATTGGCAAATTTGGCAAACAATGGTGGGGAGAAACCTTTGGAACGGATGCGGGATTGAAGCCTGTTCAGTCTTTTAATTTTGACTTGGGAACCCTAACGGATAGTGCTACGGTGAATATAGTAACGGGTTCTCGTTCGGCTGCCAATGGGTGTAGTTTTACGGTTGCTGTTAATGGGCAAAACATAGATGCTTATTCCTTCCCATCTGTTAATACTTTAAGCGCAGAAGGCAATCACATTAGTGTTCGCGCTGTCAGCCAAAAACTTCCGGTTAGTAACGGCGTATCTACGGTTACCTTGCAATATGCTGCCGCCGCCAGTGGAAGAGGATACTTAAACTATATTGAATGGAACACTCGTCGGCAGTTGGCACTGGAAAATGGCTTTGTAGTATTTAGAGATTTAAACAGCATGGGAGCCGGCAAGATTGCCCATTATCAAATCCAACAGGCGAATGCAAATACCGTTGTGTGGGATATTACCAACCCTTCAACACCTATTCGCATCAATGGAATCCTTAGTGGTAATACCTTCTCCTTTGTACAAGATGCCGGCAGCCTGCATGAGTTTATTGCATTTGATGGCAGCTATACGTTAACACCTACTTTCCGCGAAAAGATTGCCACTCAAAACCTCCGTGGGCAAGGTCCACAGGATTACTTAATTGTTACCCATCCCGATTTTTTAGCAGCTGCAAATACCTTGGCAGATTTTCATCGTCAACAAAATCAGTTGAACGTATTGGTAGCTACAACTACACAAGTGTATAACGAGTTCTCCTCCGGTTCGCAAGACATCAGCGCTATCCGTGATTTTGCTAAGTATTTTTATGACCAAGCACCCGATAGTACACAAGCCCCCAAATATATCTTACTCTTTGGCGATGCCTCATACGATTACCGATATCGGTTGTCAAAGAACACCAACTATGTTCCCACTTTTGAAACAGCGGAATCCAACTATGGATTGGACGGTTATTGCTCCGATGATTTCTATGCATTCTTGGATGACAATGAATATGTAGAAGACCACACCATAGCCAATACGATGGATATTTCCGTGGGTCGCTTGCCGGTAACTTCGGCTACTGAAGCCACGAAAGTGGTTGACAAAATCATTACGTATAAAAGCCCGGCATCGCTTGGGCCTTGGCGACTTTCCACCACTATTATGTCTGATAACGAAGACGGCAACTTGCATTATGATGACGGAGAAATAATGGCGAACACCATTAACAACAACAGCAATTTGTATAACGAAACAAAGGTGTACTTATCTGCCTTGCAAACGGTTTCCACACCAAGCGGTACAAGAGCTCCGAGTGCCAATAAAATGATAAACGACCAAGTGTTCAAAGGAACCTTTTTGATGAACTACAACGGACATGGCAGTATCGTTACCTTATCAAGTGAGCGCATCTTGACACAAGATGATTTTAATGCTTGGCAAAACGTAACCAAACTACCCATAATGGTTACCGCTACTTGTGAGTTTAGCCGATACGACGACCCCGATGCCCAATCTGCCGGAGAAAAACTTATCTTAAAATCAGACGGTGGTGCTATAGCGCTGCTGACGACTACACAGTTGGTTTTTCAATACCTCAACCGCTCCATGAATGTTCAATTTTTAAATGCACAATTCCAAAAGGTAAATAACCAATGGCCCACTTTGGGAGAAGCGTTCATGGCAAGTAAAAACATTACCTATGCCGCCCCCGGCACATGGGACAACTATAGAAAGTTTGCGCTGTTGGGCGACCCCGCTTTAACGCCATCCTTTCCACAATACCAAGTAGTAACGGATACACTGCAAGACGGATACACCCTTGAAAAAACAGACTCGATGAAAGCATTGGGGTATTATATACTCAAAGGACATGTAGCTGATGACGGTGGGAATCTTCAAAGCCAATTTAATGGTAATGTGTATGTCTCCATATACGATAAGCCACGTATGCAAAACACCCTATCGGGGCCCAATAGAACCTTCAGCGTACAGAACAATATTATTTTTAAAGGCAAGGCCAGCGTGACCAATGGCAAGTTTAGCATTGCCTTTATTACACCCAAAGACCTCAACTACAACTATGGCAAAGGCAAAATAAGTTGGTATGTAGAAAACGGAGCCACAGATGGCGCCGGTACAGACACCAATATTGTTGTGGGAGGATTCTCTGACCGCCCCATTGTGGACAATACACCACCTGTAGTAAAGCCTTTTATCCGAGATAGCCTATTTGAAGATGGCGGCATCACCGGTAGTAATACTGTTCTGTTTGTGCAACTATACGACGCCGAAACGGGCATTAACGTATCGGGCAATAGCATCGGACATGACCTGACAGCCGTATTGGATGATAATATTGCCAACCCCTACATTCTAAACGACTATTACGAAACAGCACCCAACGACTTTAAACGTGGCGTGGTACATTTTCCTATAAATGGACTGAGCGATGGACAACACAGTCTGAAAGTAAAGGCTTGGGACATGAGCAATAACTCCGGCGAAAGCACCATTCATTTTGAAGTAATAAATGGTAAAGTAGTACAAGTACAAAACCTGAGAAACTATCCGAATCCATTTACGCACCTTACGCACTTTATTTTCGACCACAACCACCCGAATGAAGAGCTGCAAGCCACCATACGCATTTACAACACCATGGGAGCGCTGGTGCGCACCATCAGTCAAACCTATGGAGCTACTACAGGCACCAATGGTTTAACATGGGACGGTACCAGTGATTTGGGAGCAGTATTGCCATCCGGAATATATGTGTACAAGCTAACGCTCAGTACAGCAAAAGGAATTCAAGGTACCGCATACGAAAAGGCCGTATTCATACGTTAATGCCATGTACGCTGTTTTTCACTTGCTATTGGTAAGAAACAGCAAATAAAATACATTTGCGAGATTTTTAAATAAAAACAAGATAGAATGAGGATTCACTCGGCAATTATTGGACTTGGTTTAGTAGCCCTTCCTATAACCAGTGTGTTGGCACAAAAAAATATTAACGGACAAGTAAATACCATCACGACCGGTGTTCCCTTTTTGAGGATATCACCTGACGCCAGAGCCGGTGCTATGGGCGATGTAGGCATTGCTACCTCTCCCGACCCCAATGCTCAATATTGGAATGTGGGTAAAACACCCTTTGCAGAAAAGAAATTTGGATTGTCGCTTACGTACACTCCTTGGCTCAGAGATTTGGTGCCGGATATTTCTTTAGCCTACGTGTCTGGGTATTTGAAATTTGGTAAGGAAGACCGTCAGGCACTCAGTGCTTCGTTGCGCTATTTCTCACTTGGAGATATCAACTTTACCGATGCCAATGCCCAACCCATCGGAACAGGAAAACCCCGTGAATACGCTATTGATTTAGGTTATTCTCGTCGCTTGTCTGATTATCTTTCGGCCGGTGTGAGTCTGCGTTATGTGTATTCAGCCTTGTTGACCGGCATTAGCAACACCAGCACTGCCAGCTACAAACCCGGCAAAACCGTTGCTGCCGACTTGGGACTCTTTTACTCAAAGAAAAATGAAATCACCGAGTACAAAAGCAATACCCTAAATGCGGGGCTGGCAATTACCAATTTGGGGGGTAAAATTTCGTATGATGCTACCGGTACTCGCAGGGATTTTTTACCTATCAACCTCGGTTTAGGAGTTGCCTATAATATGCATGTTGATGAATACAATCAATTCACTATCGCACTTGATGTTAATAAACTTTTAGTACCTACTCCGATAGATAGCTCTACCGAACCGGGTGTGACTAAATATTATATTCCCACCAACAAGTCGGTGACTTCTGCCGTGTTTGGCTCATTTGGAGATGCTCAAGGCGGATTCAGTGAAGAGTTGCGTGAAATACAAATCTCTGTAGGTGCTGAATACTGGTATCAAAACCAGTTTGCCCTTCGTGCCGGTTATTTTTATGAAGACAAAACGAAAGGTGATCGAAAATATTTCACATTGGGTGTTGGCGTGCGTTACAAAGTGTTTCAATTGAATGGTTCTTACTTGGTGCCTTCCGGCAATGGTATTACCCGCAATCCACTCTCCAATACCTTCCGTTTCTCATTAATGTTTGAGTTTGATAAGATAGAAAAAGAGAGTAACTAATTTAGGAAGGAGGGATACCCATTCCCCCCTAAAAGTTACGCGACCGGCAAGAAATTCTGCCGGTCGCGTTCGTTATGGTAGTAATGATTCTATGCCTTTCCTTGTATGCGTTTGATAGTTTGATAAATATGCCCGCCATAAAGGATGGTAATAACGGTAGCCATTAAGACCCCAATCGTTATTAATTTGAAATTGGCTATTTCTCCTGTACTGAATGTAAAAACTTGTACAATCAAAAAGATATACAACAGCGAAAGAACGGCTAGAAAGAGGATGCGTTTCAACATACGTTTGCTTGGATTATTTTATTGAGAATATTGTTTTAATAGTGTCATGATTTCTTCTTGAATAGCTACAGCCTTATCATCGTTATAAAACTTCTGTATAGCCATTTTGATTTCTTCAACAGGAACTTGTTGTGCTTTTAAATCTATATATACCTTTTGTGCAGCGGCCGGGCGAGAGCTCCAATGAAACAAGTCTTTCCCATGCTCATCACGCACTATCAATACAGGAATCGATTTCGTACCATGGGTAAGGTAGTTTTCAATTTCAGAATCGGTATCCCGCAGTTGAATATCCAGCGATATCTTATCGTTTAAGGTACTCATCAAATACACGATGGGCGTGATGTGTGCCGCATCGCCACACCAAGGCTCTGTAATAAGTACCCATTGCTGCGGTTGAGATATAGTAGGTATAAATGCTTGGGTGTTGGGTAAGAGTGGTGCTGTTTTCAACCAGCGATGGGTACGAGCAGCATTCATCTTAGTGTACTCCATATACTCTGGGTCGTCGTAGGGTGCCGTTGGAGTGGGGTTTTTGAGAATGCTTTCGGCATAGTCCAAATATTCTTTCCAAGTCATAATAGTATCGTATTGGGAGGGTAAAATTAGCCCAATGTTTGTACCCACACGGTGGCAACAACATGATTGTTATCATCATAAATACGTGTTTTGAGCATTGTTAACCGTTGTTGATAAAAGGTAAAACGTAAGTAGGGATATAAATTTGTGCCCAATTGACCATTAATAAAGTATGCATATTTCTTGCTACCTTGCAGCCGTTTTTCACCTTCAAATTATTGTTTTTACCATCTCATGTTAAGAGTAGGTGTTTTTGGTGCCGGTCACTTAGGGAAGATTCATATCCAGCAATGGAAAGAAATACCCCAAATCGAATTAGTGGGTTTCTATGATCCGAATGATGAAAATGCCGCTACTACCATAGCGCAATATCAAGTATCTCGTTATACCGATATTGAAGCATTGCTGAGTGCAGTAGATGTTGTGGATATTGTATCGACCACTACTACGCATTTTGAAATTGCCAAGATTTGCCTGCTCAATAGCAAACATATCTTTATTGAAAAACCTTTAGCCAATACGTTGGAAGAAGGCAGGGAACTGGTGAAATTAGTAAACGAAGCAAACGTAAAGTGCCAAGTGGGGCATGTAGAAAGGTACAATCCTGCGTTGCTTGCCTTACGACATTTACCCCTACAGCCTTTATTTATAGAAGCACATCGTTTGGCGCAATTCAACCCACGTGGTACTGATGTAGCGGTGGTGCTGGACCTAATGATACATGATATAGACATTGTATTACACCTTGTAAAGTCAAGTGTGAAGCGTATTTCCGCCAGTGGTGTTTCGGTAATTAGCGAGACTGCCGACATTGCCAACGCTCGTATCGAATTTGATAATGGTTGTGTGGCGAACCTTACCGCCAGTCGCATTTCATTGAAAAAAATGCGAAAGATGCGCCTGTTTCAAAAAGATGCATACATCGGCATCGACTTCTTAAATAAAAACACCGAAGTGGTACGCATGAAGAACGTAACCGAAGAGCCATTGGGTAAAATGGATTTTACTATTGACACCCCATCAGGAGATAAAAAAATTATCTCTGTACAAATGCCGGAAGTAACGAACAACAATGCCATCCGCTCCGAGCTGGCAGAGTTTGCAGATGCCATCCGAAAAGATGCACCGGTGCGTGTAAGTGCACATGATGGGTTGCAAGCTATGGAAATAGCCCATCAAATTATTCAAAAGATGGACATCCATCGGGAACAACACGAAGGCTAACATAATTATTCAAGCTTTTTTTCGTTTAATGCCATATGAACATATTCAAGGGAATACTTTTTTTACTAATTGGTAGTGCTGCTGTTGCCTTCTCCGGTTGTAATATTATCAATCCGGTAGAGCGCACTCCTTCTTTTTTGCACATTGATTCTTTCCAGTTCACCGGCAATGATGAAATGGGGTCTTCTTCACGTGCCATTACCAACGTACGCGTTATTTACAACAATGAAAACCTTGGAGTGTTTGACCTACCTGCTACCATACCCGTACTGGCAGATAAGCCCGGGAAGCTATGGTTCTCACCCGGCGTTACGTACAGTGGCATCAATAACTACCAAGTTACTTATCCATTTTACACTACCGATACCTTTTCTTTTACTCCTTCTCCTACACAAACGCAACACATAACGCCTAAAACGGGTTATTACGACCCTACTACTTTCGATAAAATCATTGCCGATTTTGAACGTAAAGAAGTACCCTTCCTTACCGTAACGGGTGACACTAGTTTGGTATTAGACTCAACAGATGTTTTTGAAGGGAACTATAGCGGACGTATTACACTAGCCAACAAGCTCGCTGTAGAATTTGTATTAACAGAACCTTTCACTGCAAAGACGGAAACCTATGTAGAGATGAACTACAAATGCTCCATCCCCTTCGTAATAGGAGTACAAACATCCGGAGCATCCGGTACGTATATACCTGTTTATGCATCGGGCTTGCGTCCATCTGCCAATTGGAATAAAGTGTATGTGGGACTACAACAAATATTGATACAATATCCCGGCAGACCGTGTCGCCTCTTGATAATGGCGGCTCCGGAAACCGACAAAGGTGGTTATTTGTTACTCGACAATATCAAAATACTAAGTAGAAAATAACGATGCGCTCCCTCTCTCCCAAAAAGAAATCTGCAATTAAATGGCTTGCCGTACTCGATTACCTGGCGGCTGTTTTTGCATGGTTTGTATTTTGGATGTACCGCCAACAGCTATTGGGAAAGGCAGATGTGACAACGGTTTGGAACCTATTGTACACTAAAGACATCCTCATTACCTTGCTGGTCATTCCCGGTGGTTGGCTCTTTTTATACTTACTATCCGGCACTTATTTCGACTTGTACCGCAAATCAAGGTTGAATGAAATTAACCGAACACTAATTTCTTGTTTTATTGGTAGCATTATCATTTCGCTTATTGTTTTTGCGGATGATAAAGACGACTATTCCTATTTCATCCAAATGACAGGACGCTATTTGCTGGTGCATACCATCGCCACATTAGCCGTTCGTTGGTTTCTGCTTAGTAAGGTGAAGCGCTCGTTGAAAAAAGGTAAAGTAGGTTTTAATACACTCGTCATTGGAGGCAACGATAAGGCTATTGAGATATACAAAACCGTTACAGAAAGCCCCAAAGCATTGGGCAATATTTTTAAGGGATTTATTTATTCCAACATGGAGTCTTCTAATGGCATGAGTCATTATTTGCCCAAGTTAGGTTCGTTAGAAAACCTGGAACAGATAATCGATGACTATGAAATTGAAGAAGTGTTGGTAGCTGTCGATTCCAGCGAACATCATTTGCTTGAAAACATACTCACCCGATTATGTTATCGTCCGGTGGTTATAAAGGTATTGCCGGATTTATATGATATCATTTCAGGCTCGGTAAAAACATCCAATGTATATGATGCGGTGCTTATTCATATCCATCCCGATCTAATGCCTGACTGGCAACGGGTTTGCAAGCGTACTATTGATATCTTGGCGGCTGCTTTTGCTTTGGTGTTATTATCTCCCTTGTTTTTATTAGCTGCTATTAAAGTAAAACTTTCCTCCCCCGGCCCCATCATTTACAAGCAAGTTCGTATTGGTCGTTTTGGAAAGTCCTTTAATATTTATAAGTTTCGCTCTATGTTCACAAATGCAGAAGCCAATGGTCCTGCTTTATCCAGCGATGACGACCCTCGTATTACCAAATGGGGAAAAGTGATGCGCAAATGGCGTATTGACGAGATACCTCAGTTTGTGAATATCCTGAAAGGCGAAATGTCATTAGTGGGACCAAGACCGGAGCGAGAACACTTTATAAATATTATTAGCCAAACGCATCCTCACTATAAGTACTTACATAAAGTAAAACCGGGCATTACCTCTTGGGGAATGGTGCAATATGGCTATGCAGAAAGCGTGAAGGAGATGACCGAGCGTATGAAGTACGACCTCCTCTATATAGAAAACTGCTCGATATTGTTGGATGTAAAAATCCTACTCTACACCTTCTTGGTTATCATTCAAGGTCGTGGTAAATAATCATTAGCTATACAAACAAATCACTTGCAATTCTATCTGCAAAAAACTTTCCTTCACGGGTAAGGGTGAGTATGTCATTGTTTATTTGCAATATCTTTCGTTGAAGATGTGTTGTAGCACTATCGAGAATCGCTTCGGTATAGGACTGTCCGAAGTTTTCTTTTACTTTCTTCAAATCGCAGCCCCATTGCGTGCGCAGTGAGGTCATAATATACTCGTGCAATCTGTCTTGAGCGGATAATTGTTCTTCTTCAAAATAAGGTTGTGGCGTGGTAGTAAGTACTTGTTTTATGTATAGCGCATTATTGGCAATATTCCACCGCCTTGAAACGCCATCAAACGAATGTGCTGAAGGCCCGATACCTAAGTAATGATGCCCCATCCAATAGTTGGTATTATGTATGGCATATTGTTGGGGAAGTGCAAGGTTTGAAATTTCATAGTGCTCGTAGCCTAAGTCCATAGCTGTATCCATCAAGATGCCCAGTTGCGAGGCTGCCTTGTCTTGATCTAAGGGAGGAAGTTTTTCTTTTCGTATTTGGTGGTGCAATAAGGTTCCGGATTCTACCGTTAATGCATAAGCAGAAAAGTGAGGTATCTGCAACTGTTGTACACGTGTGATGTTTTGCTTCCAATCAGCATCCGTTAAGTGTGGACTACCGTATATCAAATCGATGGTCAGCTTTTCGAAACCCCTATCCTGAGCGGACTTTATGGCATAGTCTGCTTGTGAAGCCGTATGGGCACGATGCATAAATTTCAAATCATCGTCTTGAAAGGATTGAACACCGATACTTAATCGATTGACGGGTGTAGATGAAAGGCTTTTTACATAGTCGTTCGTTAGATCATCCGGATTGGCTTCGAGGGTTACTTCTTGCAATGCATGAATGGTATAATGATTTGAAATAGTATCAAACAGTCGATTGATTTCATCGGCAGACAACAAAGAAGGGGTACCACCTCCCAAGTATATTGTTTCAACGGATTGTTTTAGCAGGTATTGGTTTCGACTTTCTAATTCTTTGTGTAATGCGGTAAGCAACGCTTCTTTCAACGCCAATGATGTAGAAAAATGGAAATTGCAATAGGTGCATCGCTGCTTACAAAAAGGAATATGAATATAGATACCCGCCATAACTTATTTTTGAACCGATGAAACCAATCGGTGCACTCATTGGTATGCTTTGTTTATGCGCTACGCTGTGGGCGCAAAACTACACCGTTGTGTGGCATAGTGTAGAAGCAAGTGAAAAAAAATCAGCCGAATGGTTACCGATACCACAAGTATTTTCAACCGAGTCAGCCGCTATCACATACGTACAATCTTGGGTGCCTCAGTGGCAGTCGAAGGGATATATTGCCGCCTCCATCGACAGTATTTATGTTGAAAACAATCGGTATGAAGTATATGTGCATCGTGGTGATAAGTATCAATGGGCATCATTGCGATTAGATAGCTTGCCTGCTGCTATTCAAGCACAATTTCAGTATATCCAAACTAGTAAAACCCCTCAAAAGGTAAGCCCATCCATCATTGCAGCCATCACCGAGAAGACCTTGCAGTGGTCCGAAAACAACGGTTATCCTTTTGCAATCGTAAGCCTAGAAGTGGCATCCACGACACCGGACATAGTGGCATCCTTCCGATGGGATAAAGGCAGTTTACAAAAACTCGACTCGATCAATATTGAAGGAGACGTCAAAATCTCGCGCAATGTTTTATTGCAGTACCTCGATTTGAAACAAGGAGATAGATACCAAGAAAAGAAACTTAGAAGCATTACGGGCAGGCTGAACAACCTGTCTTATTTACAAGAAGATGCCCCTTCTAAAATGGTGTTTCATCCCCACAAAAACCAGTTGAATATTTATATCAAAGAAAGAAAGTCGAATTCGCTGAGTGCCCTTGTAGGATTGCTTCCCAACAGTGTGGAAACCGGAAAATTTTTACTGACGGCAGATGCTGCATGTATCTTTCAAAACATTTTAGGCAACGGCGAGTACATGCACGTGACGTATCAAAACCTACAGTATCGTTCGCCGCGTTTTAAAGCAACCCTCAACTATCCCTACTTGTTGCAAACAACATTGGGCATCGACGCAACATTTGATTTATTCAAAAAGGATACAGCCTTTAGACGTACCAGTTACCAAGCCGGATTGCGGTATCAGTTTTCAGCTGATGATTATGTACGATTGTTTTTTCAAGGACAGAGCAATCGTCTTGGCAACATCGACACTCAGTATGTAAAAACACATAAACGATTACCGGATAACGCCGATGCCAGTGTTATCGGTGGAGGTATAGAGATAGCATTGAGCCGCTTGAATAATAGAATGAATCCGATAAAAGGATTTGAAGCCAAATTTAGTGCTTCCGTTTTGCAAAGACGAGTATTGCTTTCTGAAGAGATTTTGGCACTCAAAGACAGTGCTGCCTTTGATTATAGAAGTTTGTATAACACCTATACAGCAAGGACTAAACAGTGGCAATTGATAGCATCGTCGAGTTATTACTTTCCCATGAGTCGTATGCTGGTAGGGAAGCTGGCATATCAAGGTGCATTGCTTTCTGGCAAAGGTGTTTTTAAGAATGAACTGTATCAAATTGGAGGCTTTCGTTTATTACGTGGTTTTGATGAGCAAAGTATCTATGCTAACCAATATCATGTGGCAACAGCAGAACTTCGTTTGCTACTCGATGCTATGTCGTATGTGTATTTGTTTAGCGACAATGGGTATGTGCAGTCGCAATATGTGAATCATCAAAGCGAAGATATCTATAATGGACAGGGAGCTGGTGCTGCCTTACAAACCAAGTCCGGATTGTTTTCTATAGGTTATGCATTGGGCAGATACCGTGATAATCCATTTTCATTTCGGCAGTCGAAAATACATTTTGGTTACGTAACCTATTTTTGATTTTGTGACGAAAGGAGGACACTACAGGGAATCCTTATGAATTGCCATATTCCACCATTCTTTATCTATTGTAATAGGGTACTGTTGGTAAAATTGTATGGCAGGTTCATTCCATTCTAATACTTGCCAACTAATACCTTGAAGCGCTTTGGACTTGGCTTCAATTATCAATTGTTCCATCAGCAATTTACCAATCCCTCTTCCCCGATATTTTTTTGTAACGATGATATCTTCTAAATACATGCGTTGTCCTTTCCACGTAGAGAATCGGATATAATATAAAGCAAAGGCAACAATCACTTCCTCATCTACTGCTACAAATGCCCACCATACAGGATTTTCGCCAAAACCACTATCCCTAAAATGAGCCAACGACAAGGTCACTTCTTGTGGCGCTTTTTCGTACGCTGCTAATTCTCGTACCAATTCCAATAGACGTTCGCAATCTTCAGCCACCGCTCTGCGGATGATTACTGTATCTTTCTTCATTTTGTAAAGAAGCGTTATAATTCTTTTTGCTCAAGCAATATAAACGCAAAATCTTAGTTAAAGCAATTGAATAACACGGTAGAAATGTAACTTTATTTATGAATGAAGTCCGCTATTAATAAATGTTGTAAGGGTAGCTGTGGTTATTGAAACACTTTTTTTTTCAATAAGAATATATAAACCATCCTTCAGCAGCATACAACTAAAACTACAACGACATTCATACATCTTAATACAACAAAAAAACAAAACAATATGAGCTCACAAGGAGAAATAGTATGGGTGGACGATGAGATTGACAGCCTAAAATCGCAGATACTTTTTTTGAAAAATAAGGGATACGAAGTAACCCCACTAACCAATGGATACGATGCCATAGAACTACTAAAAGAAAAACAAGTAGATGCTGTATTGTTGGATGAGAGCATGCCGGGGCTTACCGGACTGGAAACACTTGCACAATTGAAAGAAATGCACCCACACCTTCCGGTGGTAATGATTACCAAAAATGAAACAGAGCATATCATGGAAGAGGCCATTGGGGCACAGATTACCGACTATTTGATAAAGCCGGTAAACCCCAATCAGGTATTGCTTTCATTGAAAAAAATTATTGACAGTAAACGATTGGTATCGGAAAAGACGACGTCTGCCTATCAACAAGACTTCAGAAACCTGTTTATGGCACTTAGCTCGAATCCCAACCACGAAGAGTGGAAAGAGCTCTATAAAAAACTTGTGTATTGGGAATTGGAGATGGTGCGTAGCAATAGCATCGAAATGATGGAAGTACTAAATACACAAAAGCAAGAAGCTAATACAGAGTTCTTTAAATTTATTGAAAAGAACTATGAGAAATGGATAAAAGGAGCAAGCCAAGCTCCCTTGTTTTCGCATCAGTTAATGAAGGAGAAAATAGTACCCAATATTGATGAGAAAGAAAAACCCACCTTTGTAATACTGATAGACAATCTCCGTTTTGATCAATGGAAGGCCATACAACCCATCATAAGTGATTATTTCAGAGTGGTAGAAGAGGATTTGTATTACAGCATCTTGCCCACCGCTACACAATATAGTCGTAACGCCATTTTCGCAGGTATGCTACCCATGGATATTGAAAAAAAATTCCCTAATGAATGGAAGAATGATGACGAAGAAGGAGGAAAAAATTTATCGGAAGCAGTGTTTTTGAAATACCAACTGCAACAACTGAGGAAAGGCGATTTGAAATGGAAGTACGTCAAGATTACAAATAACGAAGACGGAAAAAGTTTGGAAGACAATATTCACAACTACCTGAACAACGACCTTACGGTAATTGTGTACAATTTTGTGGACATGCTCTCTCATGCTCGTACCGAGATGGAAGTGCTGAAAGAATTAGCCGGAGATGAAGTCTCCTATCGTTCCTTAACGGTAAGCTGGTTTGAGCATTCTCCGCTCTTTCGTGCATTGAAAAAAATCGCCGATAAAGATATTCAAATCATTATCACTACCGACCACGGCACTACGAAGGTGAAGACGCCAAGCAAGTGTATAGGTGACAAACAAACTACCACCAACTTGCGTTACAAGCACGGACGCAACTTGCAGTTTGAAGATAAGCAAGTATTAGCCTTTCGCGACCCCTCCAAAGCCGGATTGCCGCGACCCAATGTAAGCTCCACCTTTATCTTCGCAAGAGAAGATGTTTTTCTTTGCTACCCCAACAATTATAATTACTACGTGAATTATTATAAAAACACTTTTCAACATGGTGGCATATCATTAGAAGAAATGTTGATTCCCATTGTTCGTTTGCAAAGCAAAGGATAGTTTTTATAGAATATTACACAACACTCACCTACTACTATTATCAATTCAAAAGAAAACCGAAATGGAGCATACTCATATAGCCTCTCCCCCTACTGAACTTATCAGCAAACTCATAACAGAAATGGAAACGGTTATCCGTGGAAAAAGAAAACAAGTAGAATGTGTCATTACGTCTTTGTTGGCAGGTGGGCACATATTAATGGAAGACAATCCCGGCACCGGCAAAACAGTGTTGGCAAAAACCCTTGCACAATGCATTAGTAGCACCTCACAGGCTGTTCCCAACGAAGCTTCTCAAAGTACGCCCAACACATCTGAACATGTAGTGTTTAAGCGAATACAATTTACTCCGGATTTGTTGCCAATGGATTTAATAGGAACCCACATCTATGATGATCATACAAAAGACTTTGTTTTCAAAAAAGGTCCCCTGTTTTGTAATGTTCTATTGGCAGATGAAATAAACAGAGCTTCTCCCAAAGTGCAAAGCGCCTTATTGGAAGCAATGGCCGAGCATCAAATAACGGTCGGCGATACGACATTTCCATTGGAAAAAATGTTTTTTACTATTGCCACTCAAAATCCGATTGAAATGGAAGGGACGTATCCACTACCTGCGGCACAGCTGGATCGTTTTTTTATGAAAATAACCTTTGGATATGTTGATGAAGCGACTGAATTAGACATCTATCGCCAATACCTAAATATTGCTAAAAACCTACACCAATTGAATCAAGTGCTCAGTATGCAAGACATCTTGAATTTGCAACAAGAAGTGTCTTCTGTTCATATCCATGAAGAAATAATCAAGTCGGTAACATCAATAGTGCGCCTAACAAGAAGCCACGCCGATATTTCACTCGGGGCTTCTACCCGTAGCGGAATATCATTTATGAAAAGCTTGCGTGCTTATGCACTTGTAAAAGGTCGAAGCTTCGTTGTAGAAGATGACATTCATGATATAGCATATCCTGTATTAGACCATCGGCTCATTTACCGCAATAGAGAAGGGAAAGAAAAAGCGTTAATGGGTATTGTAAATAAGGAAGTTGAAAGGCTGACGAAGTTAAAATTGTTTTAACGCGCACGGGGCGACTGTATTCTATTTTCTCCAAAAAAATAGCAATTATCAGTTTGGTGAGAGGGAAAAAAATAGGAGCTATAAAATTTATAGCCCCTATCAAATTGCTAATTTCAAGTCTTGTAGCAGAATAGCAGTGAGTCGCTCTGAAGGTATCCTGCTATCACTCGCTATCCTCCTTTTTTAGGAGTTGCTTTTTTTGCTGCTGCTTTCTTAGGAGCTGCTTTTTTTGCTGCTGCTTTTTTAGGAGCTGCTTTTTTTGCTGCTGCTTTTTTAGGAGCCGCTTTTTTTACTGCTGCCTTTTTAGGGGCTGCTTTTTTTGCTGCTGCTTTTTTAGAAGCCGCTTTTTTTACTGCTGCCTTTTTAGGGGCTGCTTTTTTTGCTGCTGCTTTTTTAGGAGCCGCTTTTTTGGCTGGTGCTTTTTTTGCTGTGGCCATGGTTGTTGAATTTAAGGGTTAAACAAAAAAGCTATTGGCAGCAAATCCGAAGGGGTTAGGCTTCGGCAGTCGCTGCTACTTCTATTACAGAAACCAATGTTTTTGTGCGCGTCTTGCGAAATTCAACAATACCATCTGTAGTTGCATAGATAGTAAAGTCTTTCCCAAGACCCACGTTTTGCCCAGGGTGATAAACCGTACCACGCTGACGAACGATGATGTTACCTGATATTGCAGGTTGTCCGCCGTATATCTTCACGCCCAAGCGTTTGCTTTGTGAATCACGACCATTCTTTACACTACCTTCACCTTTTTTGTGTGCCATTGCTTATTATTTTACTAAAGTACAAAAATGTTTTTTAATTATCCAATATCGGAGATTTTTATTTTGGTCAAGCTCTGACGATGACCGTTTAATTTTTGGTATCCTTTACGGCGCTTTTTCTTAAACACCAATACCTTATCACCTTTCAGGTGATCGATGATTTCTGCCTGTACTTTCATAGAACCACCGGTATTTATTTTACCGTCTTTGCTAGAAAGCAATACTTCAGAAAATTCTACTTTATCGCCTGCGTTTCCACTAAGACGATTTACATACAATTCTTGGTCTTTAGTGACTCTGAATTGTTGACCTGCTATGTTTACAATCGCGAACATGACTACCCAATTAAAAATTTGAGGTGCAAAGGTAAGGTAGTTTTTCTTTGTTTTACAAATAATTTTATTTTGTCATTATCATCTTTATTTTCATAATATCTATTTCACCCCAAAAGCTATCCAATATCTTAAGTTGGGGTTGTATATTTGTCAGACTTGACGGTATATTGTTTGTACTAAAAATCACAAGTGCGGTTGGTATCATTTACAGTTACTCATTGCTGTTAAAATCCTCACATGAAAATAAAATCGATTCTCGCGAAGCCGTATGCATCCATCATTCATCGGAAAATAAGAAAAGGAATGCTTTCGGCTGATGCTGACCAAGAGCAGTTGTTGCAACAATTAATAAAAATAGGTGCAAAAACACAGTTCGGATCACAGCATCATTTCAAAGACATTACCGACTATCACAGTTTTTCGCAGGCGGTACCTATAAGAGATTATGAAGGATACAAAGGATATATAGATGATATTAAATCAGGTAAAGACAATGTGCTTTGGAAGGGGCGTCCCATATATTTTGCCAAAACATCCGGCACTACCAGTGGCGTAAAGTATATTCCAATCACGAAAGACTCCATCCCTAATCACATCAATACGGCAAGAAATGCGCTATTGTGTTATATGGTTGAAAGCGGCAACACAAAATTTGCCGATGGTAGAATGATATTTTTATCAGGCTCTCCGGAATTAGAGCGAATAGGGAATATACCAACCGGAAGGTTAAGTGGCATCGTAAACCATTTTGTACCGCGCTATTTGAGAAAAAACCAATTACCTTCTTATGAAACGAACTGTATAGAAGATTGGGAGCAAAAATTAGGCAGAATTGTAGCCGAAACCTTTGGGCAAGACATGAGCCTGATTAGTGGTATACCTCCATGGGTGCAAATGTATTTTGATTGGCTAATGGACAAAGCAGAGGGGAAAAAGATAAAAGACATTTTTCCGAACCTACAAGTTATTGTACATGGCGGGGTCAATTTTGAACCTTATAAAACTAAGTTGTTTGATAGCGTAGGAAGGAAAATCGATACGATAGAAACCTTCCCTGCATCTGAAGGATTTTTTGCCTTTCAAGACACCCTCACCGAAGAAGGACTATTACTGAATACCAACTCGGGGATATTTTTTGAGTTTATTCCGGCAGATGAAATCTTTAATGAACATCCCACACGTTTACGATTAACTGAAGTGAAAACTGGCGTCAACTATGCCCTTATTATCAACAGCAACGCCGGGCTTTGGGGATATAATATCGGTGATACGGTTCGCTTTGTCAGCACTCGTCCATACCGAATTGTAGTTACCGGTCGTACCAAACATTTTATTTCGGCATTTGGCGAACATGTAATAGCCGAAGAAGTTGATGATGCTTTGCTACATGCTGCACATCAGCAGAAGGTGCACATCACAGAATACACCGTAGCCCCTAAAATAAACGTTACAGAGGGATTACCCTTTCATGAATGGTTTATAGAATTTGAAAAGGAACCGGAGGATATGGCCGCTTTTTCAAAGGCTGTAGATAATCGGCTTCGCGAAAAAAACATTTACTATAATGACTTAATCACAGGGAATATATTGCAACCCCTTGTAATTCGCAGAATGCGAAAAAATAGTTTTGTGGAATACATGAAGTCGTTGGGCAAACTCGGTGGGCAGAATAAGCTACCAAGACTGAGCAATGACCGCAAAATCGCAATGGCAATAGAAGCATTTATCGAAAAGTAAACTGCCAATAGTTATTATTTTTTTGCTTGCAGCAAACCGGCATAAGAGGTCTTGTCTTCCAATATGGCATTGGCCTTTATCACTTCATTATCGTATTGCAATCCTTGTGCTATCCTTCCTCTTAAAAAATAATAGCGCGATACTATTTCATTCTCCAACATTTGTTTTATCTCCGATTTATTCTTCAATAAATCTTTTTGCTTGTCGTGACTAAGCTTCCCTTCTAAAGCGGCATACTCACCTTTAATGGCATCATAATAGTTTTCTTTTATCGCCAATTGCTTCAGCGAGTCTAAAGCCACTTCTGTAGCCGTTTTATAAGAGTAGTCTTTATCTTGAAGGTATCTAGTAAAATCCGAAAACTCAGCTTCGGAAAGTTGAAAATTAGCTGATGAAGCAATAGTACGATGGGACTTGGCATACAAAGTAGCGTAGTCAAAAATGTAGTGTTTGTTATAAAGTACGGCTGCTAATTTACTGGAAGGTGCATCTTCGATAGCAATATCAGGTGCGATACCACCACCGCTCAATACTTTTCTGCCGGATTTGGTTACGTATGCTTTCTTTAAAGAATCAGGCAGCTTGTTTGCATTCCCATCTAAGTTGCGATGACTGTAATCAATGGCTTGAATACAGCGACCACTTGGCGTGTAATATTTTGCTACCGTTAGCTTCAGACGGGCATTATAGCCTAAGTCTTTGGTTACTTGCACTAATCCTTTACCGAAAGATTGACTACCAATTATCACACCTCTGTCAAGATCTTGCATAGTACCTGCCACAATTTCAGAAGCAGAAGCAGAATACCCATTCACTAAGACAGTAAGTGGTATTTTGGTGTCCCATGCCGATGAAGTGGTTTTATATTCTTTCACCATCTCCTTTATCTTACCACGAGTCACTACTACCAATTGACCTTTGTCGACAAACAAATTGCAAATACTCACCGCTTCCTCCAATAGCCCGCCGGGATTGCTTCTCAAGTCCAATATTACTCCTTTTAATTGCGGGTTCACCTTTTTAAGACTATCCAAGTTGAACTTCAGTTGCTTGCTGCATCCCATTGTAAACTGCGTCAACTTTGCATAGGCAATGTTTTTTTCTTTGCCAATTAGCGCAGCGTAAGGTACGCTTGATACTTCAATTTCTCCTCTCGTAAGCACTTTGGTAATTTCTTCTCCACTAAAAGCATCCTTTACTTTTATGGAAAGGGAAGTGCCCGGTGCCCCTTTGAGCAATACGCTAATGTCATCAATAGATTTGCCGGAAACACTTTTATTGTCAACCGAAAGAATTTGGTCTCCGGTGTGCAAACCCGCTTTTTGCGATGGGCTATTTTCATAAATATCTCCAATGTAAACATGCTCTCCCTTCTTTCGCATCATTGCTCCAATACCTCCATATTTGCCGGTAGTGCTAAATTCATAATCTTCGATATCCGACTCTGTAATATAATTGGTGTATGGATCTAATTCGTTCAGCATCGCATCAATACCGGTTTTCACCAGTTTGCCCGGTTCTATTTTATCAACATAAAACCCATCGAGTTCCTTAAAAATATTGACGAAAATTTCCAGATTTTTTGAGATTTCAAAATAGCTGTCAACGGGTTTGGCTTGAATAAAGAGGAGTAGCGCGACACTAAATATCCCTCCTAAAATGTATGATTTATAGCTACGGACTTTTTCTTTCATAGTTTAGCAAATGGCTAATTTCAGATTGGACAATGTTACGAAAATATAACAAAAGAGGGGGCTAATATTGCCTCGAACAACGCCATGTTCAATTAACAAAAATTATGGCTATTTTATTTTGGTAAACGCAAAATGTTTTTTTACTTTGCATTATAGAAAAGTTGAAAATATGAAGAAGATTTTACTTAGTGTATTTACATTGTTTGGATTTGGTATGTGCTTCGGGCAAAGTTTTACCATGCCCAATGATACGGCTGTTCACAACTATCCTAGTGGTGGTGCAGATTTAAAAGTCTCTAATAACATTACCAATACTTCTGGTGACACCTTGCGTAACCTGCAGTGGAGAAATATTGCCATGAGTACAATTCCCACCGGTTGGGATTTTGTAGGCGTATGCGACAACTTCACTTGTTGGGGCACTCCGGACGTAGTAAGTGGCGATCCGCACGTGTATGCACCTTTTGCAGCAAATACAGTTGCCGGTCATTATATGTCTGTAAACATTGATGCTTCGGCGGCTAATGGCAGCTATCTTTGGGTACGTAATGAAATAAAAAACCTTGACGATAATTACACCAAAGTTGTTACGCTGATTGCTACGAAAAATGGAACTTCCGGTGTAAATACTATCATTTCTGAAGATGACATTACCATTTTCCCGAATCCTGCTAAAAGTGCCGTAAACGTGTTGTATGATGCTAAATTAGGCATAAAAAACATTGGCGTTTACAATCTCATTGGCAAGATGGTGAGCATCTATAAAGTGGGTGCCAACAGTGCAAAATTGGATATCGAAGAATTGCCTGCAGGTATTTATTTCTTAAGAATGTATAACACACAAGGTAAAGTAGTTGCTACTCGTAAATTTACCCATCAATAACAGCACGAATAGCACAAATAGATAATTGTTTTTTTGAAAAAGCTTGGTGAGTTTTCGCCAAGTTTTTTTCTTTTATACCAAGTCTCAAACAAAAAAATGTAACACTAATGATAGCCTCCCGACAGCACTACTTGTTGCATTAGGTTGCACAATCACAGATATAATTTGTCTCAAGGCATTCTTATTTTTTTGTAACATTGAATAATATTGCTCGAAGGAGCGCTATTTTCTTTATGAAGAACCATTCAAATAACTTCCTTCATTCAAACCGATCGAAGCTACTACTACTCATATTAGGTCTTGTATTGGCAACTTCTTACTTTATTATGGGCAGTAATACCGGGTCATTGAAAAACGGAAACTTCTTATACATCCCCACAGGATCAAAATACAAACAGGTGCTTGATAGCTTGCAAAAAAACGGATTCATTTCAAACCGATGGAGTTTTGACTTACTAGCAAAAGCAACTGGATACCCATCTCGTGTATTGCCCGGAAAGTATAAGCTGACCCAAGGAATGAGCAATTATCAAATGATTCGAATGTTGCGATCCGGAAGACAAAGCCCGGTGCAACTTATTGTCCCCAAACTGCGCACCCTGCCAGATTTTATTCGCTTTGCCAGCAAAAACTTAGAAGCCGATTCGGCACAATTAATGGCATCACTATCCAACACCTCATTGCTCTCACAGTATGGGCTAGATAGTACTACAGTAATGGCAGCCATCTTGCCGGATACCTATGAGTTGTGGTGGACAACATCTGCCGATAAAGTCTTTATTAAAATTGCAGACAACTATACTAAATTTTGGAACGAAAGCAGAAAGAAAAAAGCCAGCAATATAGGGTTGTCGCCGGTGCAAACTGTAATATTGGCGTCAATTGTAGAAGAAGAAACGAACGACAATAAAGAAAAAGACACCATTGCAAGTGTGTACTTGAATCGTTTACACAAAGGCATGAAACTACAAGCAGATCCTACTGCACGCTTTGCCTTTGGCGACTTTAGCATCAAGCGAATTACCTCTATACATACTAATATCCCTTCACCTTACAATACGTATTATACAACAGGGCTTCCTCCCGGACCTATTTGCACGCCTTCTTCAATAACAATTGACGCAGTATTAAAAGGCACCCAAACGGACTACTTATATTTTTGTGCAAAAGATGATTTCAGCGGCAGTCATTCCTTTGCCAAAGATTATGCTACCCATATGATGAATGCTAAAAAATTTCAACAAGCAATGAATAGCAAGAACATTCATTAATACTCACACGCCTGAATACAAGCTATTCAACAATGCTCTTGATAAAGAGAAGACAAAAATGATACGTCACAGCGGATATATATTATTGAAGTTATTAACTACATTTGCGAATTAGTTTTTATTAATTACATGGAAGACTTAAAACAAGCCCTCAAACAACAAATTATCGAATCCCTCAACCTTCAAGGCATGAAGCCCGAAGATATTGATGATAACGCCCCTTTATTTGGTGAAGGATTGGGATTAGACAGTATCGATTCTTTAGAATTAATGGTACTCCTTGAACGCAACTACGGAATAAAAATAGAAGACGCCCGTGAAGGTCGTAAAGTATTATCGTCTGTTCAGTCGATGGCTGAATACATTCAGGAACACAAGAAAGCCTAGTTTGTATTTTGTATGAGAGACAATATTGTCATTACATCGGCAGGTATTGTTTCTGCACTGGGAATAGGATATAAAAGCAATGCCGAAGCACTAAAAAACGGGCTATCAGGTTTGCGACAGCCTCAGTTTCTAAATACCCTTCATCAAGATTTGCTCATCGGCGAAGTCTGCCTCTCCAATGAAGATTTAGCGGATAAGCTTAGCATATCATCAACTACCGTTTCGTACACTAGAACGGGATTATTAGCCATGTTGGCAATTGAAGAATTGCTTGCATCTTTGGATATAGCAGCTTTGCGTAAAGAGAAGCTGGCGTTTATCAATGCGAATACTGTAGGGGGTATGTGTAGTGTGGAAGATATGTATTTGCATTTTATTGCGGATGAGACTCAAGGCGATTTCGTGCGTTATATAGATACGCTTGATTGTGCTGCCAGCACCAAAGATGTAACTACTCATTTTGGGCTGAACCCATTTACGGCAACCATTAGCACTGCTTGTTCCTCTGCTTCAAATGCATTGATAGTTGGAGCACGTATGATAACACAAGGGCTAGTGGACAAGGCTATCTGTGGAGGTTGTGATGCTCTAAGCCGGTTTACAGTAAACGGTTTTTTATCCCTGAAAAATGTAGATAGAGAAGCGTGCAAACCATTTGATGAGCACCGCAACGGATTAAACCTGGGAGAAGGTGCAGCCTTCTTAATGCTCGAAAAAGAAGCCGATGCCATAAAACGAGGCACAACTATTTTAGCAAGATTTAGTGGTTATAACAATACCAACGATGCCTATCATCCCACTGCACCTTCTCCGGATGGTGCCGGCGCACTACGCGCTATGACAGGTGCTTTGAAAAAGGCAAACCTGACAACCGAAGCCATTGGTTATATCAATGCGCATGGCACTGCCACTATTAACAACGACGCAGCAGAAGGTCGTGCCATCGAAAAATTGTTTGGTGCCAACGTACCTTTTAGTTCTACGAAACCTTTCACAGGACATACATTAGCAGCAGCCGGAGCCGTGGAAGCCATCTTCAGTATTATGGCATTAAACGGGAATTGTATCTTTCCGAACCTCAATTATAGCACCCCCATGCAAGAGTTGAATATAGCACCGGTAACTTCATTGATGACGCATCAAAACATACAGCACGTACTTAGCAACTCATTTGGATTTGGGGGTAATAATGTTTCATTAATCTTTAGCAAGGCATGATGACCCCTGTTTACATACTGTCGGCCTCAGCTATCTCTCCACAAAACACATTTGATGGTGATGGTATTTACGAAACCTTAATTACTTCCGACAACCTAAAATTATTTGTAAAGGAACCTGACTATCGTTCTTACATCAATCCTGTAGCCATAAGGAGAATGAGCCGATTGATAAAACGAGGTATTAGCTGTGGCATGAAAGCTCTATCAGACGCGGGTATCAAGACTCCTGATGCCATTATTACCGGTACCGGATTGGGCTCCATGACCGACACTGAGCGTTTCCTGAAAGATATGATAGCCTTACGAGAAGAGGCACTCAATCCGACCTTCTTTATTCAATCAACATACAACTCTGTGAATGGTTGGATTTCATTGCAAACCCAAAGCACCGGATACAACCAGACTTATGTCAACAGGGGATTGTCAACAGAAATGTCTTTGCTGGATGCCCAACTTTTTTTGCAAGAGACTTCGGAAGCTGCAACTGTGTTAGTAGGTACATTTGATGAGATGACGGATGATTACTTTGTTGTAAAAAACAAAATAGACTACTGGAAAAAAGAGTCCATACCCAGTAACGAGATTCTGAAACACAACGATACACCCGGCACTATTGGGGGGGAAGGAGCTGCCTTCTTCGTGCTTGCTAATCGTGCGACAAAGGCAATAGCAATCTTAAAAGGCATTAAGATGTTGCAACAACCAACAAGTGAAATTATTGCACAAGAAGCGATACAGTTACTGCAAGAGCATGGAGTGACTTGGGATGAAATTGACGTTGTAATTATGGGCAATAGTGGCGATAGTCGTTTTGAGTCGCTGTATTCAAATGCATTAGATTGCTTGTCAGCCAACACATCGTTGCTGGCATTCAAACACCTTACCGGTGAATACCCAACAGCTACCAGCTTTGCTATCTGGCTTTCCATACAACTGTTCAACAACCAAAGAATACCAAAGAATACACTACTTCAACAAGGCACTGCTACTCATTATCGGAACATACTCATTCTAAATCACTACCCATTAAACACGGCATCCGTCTTGTTATTACAAGAACCGGCGTAATGTTTTGCGGAAAGGGACTTCAGCAATTTGAACTTTACAATTCCTTTTTCTTTTTATCGTTTGTAAAAAATATAATCCGAAACAATTGGGGTCATCCCTTCCTGTTTCATAGAAGTAGCTATTTGCCCCCTATGGTATGTGGAATGGTTGATGATATGGAATAAAATATCTTGAACACTATTTGTAAAAGATTGACCGTTAGAAGTGGTGTATTGAATCATTTTGCTAAGTTCATTGCGGTCAAGCAAATCAATTGTTTGCTCGTAATTGTTCTTGTCAAAAGCTTTAAGGTCTTTCGAATCCATTAGCTCCCAAACGCCACGCTTAGAAGGTTGGCAAGCTATTCGTGCATTCCAAATATGATGCGCATTCAAAAGATGGTTGAATAGTATTACAGCCTTCTCATTTGTATTATTTGGATAATTGCTGAGGGTGTCCGCCAATTGCTGATTGAAGTGATGATGGTATTCGAACATCTCTTTAAAAAATGATTTCATTTGTTGTTGTTTTATGTTGGGTTGATATTTTTTATCTTCAAAATTTCACATTATATCCCTTCTCCTTTAGTCCAGATTTTATATCCCATGCTTATACCAAGGTTTATTAAATAGGGTTGTCGATCAAAAGTGTACGAGTTTTCAATTCCATTTTGCATAATGGTATAACTGCCTTTTTGGATGACAGACGGCGCAAAATCTATCGTACTAAATATACCCAACGCAAATCTTTTGGTGAATGAATAGTTTAAGGAGGCTTTTGCACCCATCAACCAATTGGAATTAGGTTCTACTATGTCAACGATTGATGTACCATTTACCGTTCCGTTATTATTAGAGCTATATACCCCGGTTTTATAGCTGTAGGACAGGTTGGTATTGTAAACGGCTTCCGGTACCACATCTATTTGCCAACTCGGGCTGAGTCGATATGACAATCCTAAAGATAGGCGCAGTAAACCATTTGTCATAAGTTCTTCTACGAACCCATTGGAGCCTTCTTCGCCATAATTGAATCGAAAACCATGTTGAACGATAGAAAATGTGATACCTCCATTTATTAGGATTTGTTCTGTGAGCCTGTGATAATCTTGTATGCCAATGCTGCCTCCCAATCCATTAGCTGTCTTCATAATATCCTTATCAAAGTATCCTCCAATTTTATATGCAAAAGGATACGCAAACCCTACATGCACTAATAGATCATTTTTTATTGTGGGTATTCGAAAGGATTGTTGCTTGTGCGGCTTAGGGCAATCCCAATGCTTTTGTGCATAGGCAATTGGTAAGTCGCACAATAACAACATAAGAAGTAGAGCAATGGTTTGAAATTTAGTAGTCATAATAGAGTTTATATTTTTAGGAGTATATAGTGTGTTACAAACTTACCTTTGCGCCATGCAATTTGAAATACCTATTGAGGATGCCCGTGGCAAACGAAGCTACATATTGCTTTTGCATATTGTTGCTTGCTTTTTACTCATCATAACGGGAATCATGGAAGTGATATTGTACGTCATGTTTTCTAAAACGGCTGCAGACAAATTCTCCTATTTTTATTTATTAAAAGTTGGTGGTATAGTTACCTCATGCTTAGGAGTTATTTTGTTATGTCTGTTGATTTTTAAAAACAATTGGTTCAGTAGGCAAAATGCCAATCGTGTGATACGGATTATTGAATTTTTAATTTTCGGCACCTTCTCTCTATTAGCTTGGCGTTTAGATGTTCATTATCCTGCAGCAATGTTTGGTATTATTGCACTCATCTTATTGCTTGCTATATTTTGGGAGTCCGCTTCATCCGGTCGCATAGTACGTTTTAACGAGCAAAGTATCCTTGTGCCAACATCTTATGGCTCCCTGTCATTGCATTGGTACGAGGTGCAACAAGTAATTCTTCGATATGGGATTCTCACTATCGACTGTGTAGATAACCGATTATTACAATGGAATATTCGTCACGCAACAATTGACATTGTTTCTTTTCAAGAATTTTGCAATGCTAAGATTGCCGCAAGCGCAAAAGAACGAAGCAAGGTTTGGTAGTGTTGCTTTTGGTGGTATATCTTTCTATACAATGTATGGTCGCTTATTCTCTAATGAATATTATTCCTGTTACTGCTAATCAAACATGGGTACAATATAAACAATGAGAGGCTGCCCTTTGGGGTCAGCCTCTGCTACTTTTTTTCTCATTCTCTTATTTCTTATCGCACCAGCATCACTTCTCCTTTTTCTTCGTAGTATTTGCCATCGGTGCATTTGTATTTGATGTAGTAGAAATAAACACCCATATCTTGTGCCACTCCGGCAAAGGTGCCATCCCATCCCCAACGGTCGCTCAGCCCTTCATACACTTGTTGTCCCCAGCGGTTTTTCACTACAAACAAGCTGATGCTCTGGTGCCCTTGTGTC
>JAKQGX010000009.1 GCA_029573235.1 Bacteroidota bacterium | reverse complement strand
CGGATGATAACAAACTCCCGGAGATATACAATGCCTTGGAGTTGACTCGTGAAAACGGAGACAAACTTATTTTGGAAGTGCAACAGCACCTCGGTGAAGACAGCGTACGTACCGTAGCAATGGATGGTACCGAAGGTTTGGTGCGTGGTATGCAAGTAGTAGATACCGGAAAAGCGATAGCTATGCCTACCGGCGACCAAATTAACGGTCGCTTGTTTAACGTTACCGGTGATGCAATTGATGGTTTGCCTCAGCCTGACAAAACCAAAGGTCGCCCTATACACGCAAAACCACCTGCATTTGAAGAATTATCTACTTCAACAGAAGTATTATTTACAGGTATTAAAGTTATTGACTTGATTGAGCCTTATGCAAAAGGTGGTAAAATCGGTTTGTTCGGTGGTGCCGGTGTAGGTAAAACCGTATTGATTCAAGAATTGATTAACAACATCGCCAAAGGACACGGTGGTCTTTCCGTATTTGCCGGTGTGGGTGAGCGTACTCGTGAAGGGAATGACTTGATGCGTGAAATGATTGAAGCCGGTATTGTAAAATACGGTGAAAAATTTAAACATAGCATGGAAGAAGGCGGATGGGACTTGTCTGCCGTGAATACCGAAGAACTAAAAGATAGCAAGGCTACCTTCGTATTCGGTCAAATGAACGAACCTCCCGGAGCGCGTGCACGTGTAGCGCTTTCCGGTCTTACTATGGCAGAGTACTTCCGTGATGGTGATGGTCAAGGCAAAGGACGTGATATCCTTTTCTTCGTAGATAATATCTTCCGTTTCACACAAGCTGGGTCAGAGGTATCGGCACTATTAGGTCGTATGCCTTCTGCAGTGGGTTACCAACCCACCCTTGCTACCGAAATGGGATTGATGCAAGAGCGTATTACTTCTACCAAATCCGGCTCTATTACTTCGGTACAAGCCGTATATGTACCGGCGGATGACCTTACCGATCCGGCACCGGCTACTACCTTTGCTCACTTAGATGCTACTACGGTATTATCTCGTAAGATTGCCGACTTAGGTATCTATCCAGCAGTAGATCCGTTGGATTCTACTTCTCGTATCTTGACACCGGCTATTGTTGGGGATGCACACTACAATTGTGCTAACCGTGTGAAACTTATTTTACAACGCTATAAAGAACTTCAAGACATCATCGCTATCTTGGGTATGGATGAATTGAGTGAAGAAGATAAATTAACCGTAGCTCGCGCTCGTAAAGTACAACGCTTCTTATCTCAGCCTTTCCACGTAGCAGAGCAATTTACCGGCTTGAAAGGGGTGTTAGTGCCTATTGAAGAAACGATTCGCGGCTTCAATATGATTATGGATGGTGAAGTAGATGAATATCCAGAAGCAGCATTTAACTTAGTGGGTACCATCGATGATGCTATTGCAAAAGGTAAAAAATTAATGGAGCAAGCTAAAAACTAAGCCGCTTCTACATCCGATTAATTGACTTATTTATTTTCTATTTAGCGATATGCAACTTGATATATTAACCCCCGAACATAAGATTTTCAGCGGTACCGTTTATGGCATCTTGTTGCCGGGCGTTCAAGGTTCTTTTGAAATACTAGATAACCACGCCCCTATAATAGCTGCCTTAGGCAAGGGAAAGATGAAAATTGTAAAGGATAAAAACTATAACAATAACGATATCTATGAGATTTCGGGTGGCTTTGTAGAAATGCTGAACAACAAAGCAAGTGTTTTGATTGAAGACGCAAAAGCAGTAGAATAAACGGTTGTACGAAACCGAATGATCATTTAAAAAAGCCTCAGTCTATACTGTGGCTTTTTTATGTTACGCGCATGTGTGGGGAGCAATCATCCAGCAATGTTTACAATATCGGTATGGTTAATGCTATTGTTTTTTAGAATTTGTTTTTCCTGAAGCCCGCATCATCACAAAAAAAGCAACCCACTTATTGGGGTTGCTTTTTTTAGTTACAGAAGAGCGATTTATTTGAATATTACGATTCCCGAAACTGCTCCGGGTTGTCGCAGGTTGTTATTGTGTAACGGGTGCTTTACTCGTATCATCTACCGCAGGTGCTACCAACGTATCAACCGGCTCAGCGTTTTCGCCGGTATTTTGCTCTGCATCTAAGGCCGCGCCTTCATCATCTGTCATACTGTCTTGTTTGCTCCATGCTGCCAACCACTTTCCTTTATTTTTCTTATCCTCGTCACCCATTTTTATGAGGTTTAATTTTCTTTCTGTTTTATTGCCATCTTCTGAAGTGGTATAGGTAGCAACAGCTTTATCACCTTCTACTTTCACATCCTTTACCACAATCTTAATTTTTTTAGCTTCTGTTTTAATAGAATCCGGCATCATCGCTGTAGCGAATTGTGCAAATAAATCGATAGTAGCTTTAGACTCTTCGGTAGCCAACGATTTTGCTACATCATAATCCATGTGGTAAAAGGCATTGAGGAACTTCTCAGCAGTGTCTTTTGGCGTATTTGAAGAACAAGCCATGAAAGCTACTGTAGTGAACAGTATGGAAACGAATAATAGAAATTGTTTTCTCATCAGATATATATTTTAATAAATTTTTCGCGAAGGTACTATTAATATTGAAGCTTGCAAACGAGCATAGCGTTCGGATGATGGTAAATATTATCCACACCTACGTATGTTCTACCAAACCTATGGGCGGTAGAAATAAAATTGCTATCAGTTGTGCAAGTACGGAGTGCTTTGTATATCATTTCAGCACAATAGAGTTTGTCGTCTGTTTCTAAATCAAAATCCAAATCAAATATTCTCCCTTCCCGATAATATTGCTGTGTGATGTCTTGTAAGGATTGGCGTTGCATGGGGCTGAGTTGCAAGCGAGCAATACCAATAGCGCGGTTACTCTGCGGTGCCAGCCAAGTAGTAGGTGATTCCCTTTTTATTTTCTGGTTGGGATTGTAATCTCCTCCAATAGCATGATAGATATAGGGCTTACCATTTTCTATCGACACCACACCACAATGCGAAAAACTTTGATCATCTTGGTTTAATTGACTTAGCATATAGCTTGTCAGATCGTTCCCTAAGCGCAATACAATATCGCCTGCTTGCAACAGTTGTATGACACTATCTCGTTGGTGGTATTGTCGAAGAAGGGATGTTTCCGAAGGAGGCGTTGTTATAGTCGAAGGAAGTGCTTGTGAAGTAGGAGATTGGCAACCGACAGCGAACACTACAATATAAACACAAAGACCAAGCCACCGCCTCTTTTTATACATGAAGGCAAAAATCAGAAAAAATTTGAAAAATTTATTGCATCTTTACCCAACTATAAAGAGTTTAACAATTGTCTTTATAGGCATTACAGATATTTCGTTATTTTTAAAAAAAATTAAAGCAATGAAACGTATTTTATTTGCACTCTCCATTTTGTTATTCTCTAATGTAGGCTTTGCACAAAAAGCTGAAAAGAGTGACAATTACACCGTAGTGATGGCTCAAGAGAAAGAACAAATCAATGCTAAATACATAGAAATTAAAGGGCTGTTAGAAAAGAATGACTTTGCAGCTGCCAAGCAAGTTTATTCAGCTGTGGCAAAAATGATGGAGCAAAGCATTGCTACGGATAAAAAGTTCCTTCAAAAGGCTAAGTCGTCCGACGAAATAGCCAGCATTGAGAGTAAAATAAAAACAAAAAATCATTTATTTGAAGCTACCCGTAGTTTTCCTACGGCAGATTTAGCAAAAGAAGGTCAGCGCATTGCTGTTTATATTATGGAGTTTGCGTTTGTAACCGGAAGATAAGCTTGTTCATTCATAGTTTTTTTTGTACCCATCGTTTTTGATGGGTTTTTTTATGTAGTTACTCGATTCAGGTTATTGGGTTTAGAAAGGCTCGGTGGAGTAAAATAACGACTTCGTTTTTATTATTTTCATGCCCCAACATCCCACAATAATTTATTACCAATAAGGGCAATCAAACTTAATTTTGAGGTTATGATAAGGGCATTCATTTTCATTTTCATTATCACATTGGCAAGCCCATCCTTGTTTGCACAAAACGAAAAAGCATGGATACGGCAACAAATAAAAACCCTTTCAGGCGACCGGTTTTCGGGAAGAGGTTATGTGGGTAAAGGCGCTGATAAAGCTGCACAATATGTAGCCCGACAGTTTGAAGAAATGCAACTATATGCATTTTCTGAAAAGGAAGCTTATATCCAAACTTATCGTTTTCCGGTCAATACTTTTCCGGGAGACATGCACTTAAAACTCAATAAAAAAATATTAGTGCCCGGCGTAGATTATATTATTCAAGAAGCGAGCAGTGGCGTTTCTATAAAGAATAAGAAAGTGAAAACAGTGAGTTTGGCAGACGTGAAAGACTCTGCGAGTTGGCAGAAAGTAAAGGTGCAATTCAACCCCCAATATGCATACCTGCTAAAGGACTATGATACCTTGGTGTCCTACCTCAAGCTCAATAGGCGCACATTGGCAAAACAATTGCGTGGTGGGGTGTTTTTATTACCCAAAAAAGGAAAGATGATATGGTCGGTTGCGAGAGATACCATTGCCACCACCCTATTTACAGTAGAAGATAGCGTATTACCCAAGCGTGTAAAGAAGATGGAAGCCATCGTTCAAAACAAATACATTCCGGATTATCTACATAAAAATGCCATTGGCTATGTGCCCGGTACTGAGAAAGAAGACTCCTTTATTGTTTTCACGGCACACCTGGACCATTTGGGCATGATGGGGCGCAATACGATGTTTCCCGGTGCACATGACAACGCCAGTGGCACCTCGCTGATGCTTTATTTAGCCAGCTATTTTGCCAAACATCCTCCCAAATATTCTGTGGTATTCATGGGATTCAGTGGCGAAGAGGCAGGGCTTATGGGTTCAAAATATTATACCGAACATCCCTTTTTTCCCCTTTCCAAAATTGCCGTTGTAGTTAACCTTGATATGACGGGAGATGCCACGGATGGAATTACGATGGTCAATGGGAAAGAACAAAAAGAAGTCTTTGAGAAATTCAATACGATAAACAATCAAAAAAACTACCTACCTAAAATCAATCAGCGAGAACAGACGGCCAATAGCGACCATTATTCCTTTAGTGAGAAAGGTGTTCCGGCGGTTTTTATCTTTGGCTTGGGAGCTAAAGGATATTATCATGATGTCTTTGACAAAGCGACGGAATTGAGCTTAAATAATATTGATAACCTCGCCCGATTGTTGATTGACTTTGTACAGACCTATGATTAATGGGGGGCATCCTAATGGGCTTTGGGTTTAGCGTTATTATGGTATGGCTATTAGTGCGTGTGAAAATGCGCAAAGTAGTGCTACTATAAAACTTTTGTACTAAATTGGCAGAGCAAATTAGATGACTAGTTTGCCATTCGGGTATTCAAGGAATATCCTTCCGACTAAGAATCCTCAAAGGAATTTTAAAATGAAAAAAATGAAATTAGGTATTGCCATCATTGCCATGGGCGCATTAGCCACCACCTTTGCCTCTTGTGGAAAAGATGATAATAAAGATGCAACGGTTTGTAGCATTACAAGTATTGTAAAAACAGCTCAAAGCACCACTACTACCACTACCATCATATACGATGAAGGGCGAATCGCTACGGTGCTTACCAATGGCACCAACGGAGGTAGTAAACTATTTACGTATGGTTTCGGTACTATCCAAATTGTATCGAAAGACAAAGCCGGTACTACGTTGGGTATGGATGATATCACGCTAACACCCGAAGGAAAAGTAGCGTCTGTAACAAAGAAAACCGCTGCCGGTGACATGAAAGAAATTGTGGCTTATTCATACGACCTCGATGGTAATCTAGCTCAATATGTCGTTACCAATGCTGTCGGTGCTAAAGACACTACATTAGTTACCTACATCAATGGTAATATGACCAATAAGAAATACAGCAATAATGACGTCACTTCGTTTGATTATTATGCGGATAAACTCTTTGTAGATGGTGATTATTTTAAGATTACGCAACTATTAGAAAATGGTGCACTGGCGGTTGCTAATACCAATTTGCTGAAGTCTTCTGTAACCAACAATGGAAGCATAACGACATACACGTACCAGTTTAATGCGCTTAATAAAATTACCAAGATGACTGTTGCCGGTGCCACTACGGATGAATATACGTATGTGTATGATTGCCGATAAGCAGCAACGTTTCTATTTTTCACCCCATTGCCTACCGAACTATCGGTAGGTTTTTTTATATTTTTACCCAAACATTTTTAAGGTGAAATCGTACCTATATCATTTTCTGCTTTTCCTGTCTTTATTTTTAGTGTGCCAGCCAATGCATGCAGCACCCAAAAAGAAACCATCCAATAATACGACAGCACAAGCATTTCTAGACCAATATACCCGCACGTATGTTCGTTTGTACGCACAAGCTACGGCAGCACAATGGCGTGCTAATATTGATATCCGAGAAGGAGACACCTCCATCGCAGCAGCAGCGCAGCGTGCAGATGAGGCAATGGCTGCCTTTACCGGTAGTGCAAAAAATATTGCTACCGCCCAAAAGTATTTAGCTCAAAAAAATACTTTGAGTGAAAAACAGCGTAAGCAATTTGAGTTGATACTATATGCCGCCGCCAACAATCCACAAACCATTCCGGATGTCGTAAAAGAACGCATCAAAGCTGAAAGCGAGCAAACACAGAAGTTGTACGGGTTTCAATATGTATTAAACGAAAAAAAAGTAAGTACCAACGACCTTGACGATATCTTAAAAAAAGAAACCAACCTCGATGCCCGACTGGCAGCTTGGAATGCCAGCAAGGAAGTTGGCAAAGGGCTAAAATCAGGCTTGACACAACTTCGCAACCTTCGCAACCAAACGGTACAAGGCTTGGGATACAGCGATTATTTTTCGTATCAAGTGTCCGACTATAACATGACCACGGATGAGATGATGCAAACCATGGATAAGCTCATGAAAGAATTGTACCCGCTTTATCGAGAGCTGCATACATGGATGCGATACGACCTAGCAAAAAAATACCATCAAAAAGACGTACCTGATTATATCCCGGCGCATTGGCTCAGCAACCGCTGGGGGCAAGATTGGAGCAGCGCCGTAGCGGTGGAAGGAATAGACCTGGACAAAGTACTTTCTCAAAAATCAAAAGAATGGATTGTGAAAGAAGGAGAAAAGTTATATACCAGCATTGGGTTTCCCGCGCTGCCTGTTTCCTTTTGGCAAAAATCGAGCCTCTATCCTTATCCTGCTGATAGTAATGTGAAGAAAAACAACCACGCCTCAGCTTGGCATATGGATCTAAACAAAGATGTCCGTAGCCTGATGAGTGTAGAGCCTAATGCAGAGTGGTGGGAAACTGCCAACCATGAGTTGGGGCATATTTATTATTACATGACCTACTCCCACCCAGGTGTACCGCCCTTATTGCGTGGTGGTGCCAACAGAGCTTATCACGAAGCCATTGGCAGCATGATGGGGTTGGCAGCTATGCAAAAACCCTACTTAGTAGGAAGAGGGTTGATACCGCCTCACGTGAAAACAGATAGTATGCAGTCCTTGTTGAAAGAAGCACTCAATACCGTTGTGTTCATGTTCTTCTCCTGCGGTACGATGAGTAATTTTGAAAAACAATTATATACCGATAACCTGCCCGAAAACCAATTCAACGCTGTGTGGTGGAAGCTTGCGAAAAAATACCAAGGCATAGTACCACCAAATGCCAGAGGTGAAGCATATTGTGATGCGGCTACCAAAACACACATCAATGACGATGCCGCACAATACTATGATTATGCATTGTCGTATGTCATCTTATACCAATTGCACAACCATATCGCTAAAAATATTTTGCATCAAGACCCACGAGCTACCAACTACTATGGGCAAACCGGCATAGGCGATTTTTTGAAAAAAATAATGTACCCCGGAGCCTCCAAAGATTGGCGCCAAGTGCTTAAAGAATCTACCGGCGATGAGCTGAATGCACAAGCCATGTTAGACTATTTTCAGCCGTTGGTGCAATGGTTGCAAGAACAAAACAAAGGGAAAAAATATTCCTTGCCCGAAACCTTATAAACCATATTCCGACGGTCTTTGCATGTTGTATATAAACTTTATGTGATGCTTTCATTGTTAAGAAAGGCATCTCTTAAATTTAGTCATTCAAACAAAGGGATAGAGCCGTACCTTTGACCATTGTTTAATCATTCAAAATACTACTGTTTAACAATATTATGTCTATCATAAAACCGTACCTGCGTTTGAGTGGGTTAGAGCCATTGGTGGTGCGTCCCGAGTCAAATTTTATTAATGTAGGTGAGCGTACCAATGTTACCGGTTCCAAAAAATTTGCGCGCCTCATCCGTGAAAACAATTATGAAGAAGCCTTATCAGTTGCCCGGCAACAAGTAGAAGGTGGAGCACAAGTGTTAGATGTCAATATGGATGATGCCTTGTTAGATGGCGAGCAAGCAATGACCAAGTTCATCAACTTATTACAAAGCGAGCCCGATATTGCTAAAATCCCCATCATGTTGGATAGCTCTAAGTTTTCCATCATTCTTGCAGGGCTTAAATGCATTCAAGGAAAATGTATTGTCAATTCCATATCGCTGAAAGAAGGTGAGGCAGCTTTCATTGAACAAGCGACTACTTGTTTGTCTTTCGGAGCCGCAGTTATCGTTATGGCTTTTGACGAAAATGGACAAGCCGATACATTAGAAAAACGTGTTTCTATTTGTGAAAGAGCCTATAAGATTCTTACTGAAAAAGTAGGATTCAAGCCACAAGACATCATTTTCGACCCCAATATTTTTGCCATTGCCACCGGCATTGAAGAACACAATAACTATGCGGTTGATTTTATTGAAGCCACTAAAATCATCAAGCAAAAAATGCCCTTGACCAAAATAAGCGGTGGTGTGAGCAATGTGTCTTTTTCATTTCGGGGTAATGACGCAGTACGGGAAGCTATACACGCCGTATTCTTATTTCATGCTATCAAAGCAGGGATGGATATGGGTATTGTGAATGCGGGACAACTACAAGTGTATGATGAAATAGAACCACAGTTGAGAGAGCTTTGCGAAGATATTATTCTTAACAAACGTGCTGATGCCACCGAACGATTATTAGCATTTTCTGAAACGGTAAAGGCTAAAGGAAAGGAAGTGAAAAAAGATGATGCTTGGCGACGCACCTCGGTAGAAGAGCGATTGAAACATGCACTCGTAAATGGTATTACCGATTATATAGATGCCGACACGGAGGAAGCCCGTCAGAAATACCCCAAGCCCTTGCACGTCATCGAAGGTCCTTTGATGGATGGTATGAATGTAGTGGGCGACTTGTTTGGCAGTGGAAAAATGTTTTTGCCGCAGGTGGTAAAAAGTGCTCGCGTAATGAAGAAAAGTGTGGCGTACCTGACACCCTTTATAGAAGAAGAAAAAAACCTAAACCCCAATGCACAACAAGGCAACAGCCCTAAAATACTCCTTGCAACTGTAAAAGGTGATGTACATGATATAGGAAAAAATATTGTTGGGGTCGTACTCGGTTGTAATGGTTATGATATTATTGACTTAGGAGTGATGGTGCCCGCTGATAAAATATTGGATACAGCAATCAAAGAGAATGTAGATATGGTGGGGTTGAGTGGTTTAATAACTCCTTCTTTAGACGAGATGGTGCATGTAGCCAAAGAGATGAAGCGTAGAAATATGAACCTTCCCTTGCTAATAGGGGGTGCTACTGCATCGCGCATGCACACGGCAGTGAAAATAGCTCCGGAGTATGATAATGGGGTAGTGTATGTATTGGATGCCAGCCGAAGCGTCACCACAGTGGGGAATTTATTAAACGCAGAACAAAAAGATAACTTCCTTCAAAGCACCGCTGAAGAGTACGAAGCTTTACGCACAGATTTTGCCAATAAGAAAGCTATAAAACAATACCTCTCTTTTGAAGAGGCACAACAAAATGCCGTAAAAATTGATTGGGATAATTATACTCCTCCGGCACCTCAATTTAGAGGCATAAAAGTATTCGATGATTATGACCTTCAAGAAATACGTGCGCATATCGATTGGGGTCCTTTCTTTATTGCATGGGAAATGAAAGGAAAATATCCGGCTATACTTACCGATCCACATGCCGGTGCAGAGGCTACGAAGTTGTTTAATGATGCCAATAAAATGCTGGATACGATTATCGCTGAGAAATGGTTGACAGCAAAAGGTGTTATAGGATTTTGGGAAACGTACAAAACGGCTCCGGACACCATTCAAATCAAAGACGAGCAAGGCAACGTAGTAACGACATTGGAATCGCTTCGTCAACAAATAAAAAAAGCAGCCGGCTTACCCAACTATTCTTTGTCCGACTTTATCAAGCCTCAAGCCACCGATTATATGGGTGCCTTTGCAGTTACCATTCATGGCATTGAGCCCCATTTGCAACGCTTCATCGAGCAGCAAGATGATTATAACAAAATCATGTTGCAAGCCATGGCAGACAGGCTGGCAGAGGCTTTTGCAGAAGTATTGCACAAACGCACTCGCAGAGAGTTTTGGGGATATGCCAAGGATGAAACACTGAGCAATGATGAGTTGATACAAGAAACTTATCAAGGTATTCGTCCGGCACCGGGTTATCCTGCCTGCTCTGACCATACCGAAAAATATAAATTGTTTGACCTGCTGAACGCAACTGAAAATGCCGGCATTCAACTGACAGAACACTTAGCCATGTATCCGGCATCTTCCGTTTGTGGTTGGTATTTCAGCCATCCTCAAGCTACTTATTTTGGTATTGGAAAAATACTTGCCGACCAATTGGAAGATTATGCAAAACGTAAAGGATCAACGCCGGAAGCCGTTAGCAAATGGTTCCCTCAAAACTTAGATGACTAAATGGAGCAACATACGACCGTAGAAAAATCAAGACCATCATCAGCACTGAGAATACCCGCTATACTCATCAGCTATATCTTTCACCCGGTATTTATGCCGGCTGCCATGACGGTATTGCTGTACAAACTAACACCACATTCTTTTGCCGGTGTCAATGTATTAGACTTTAGCAAACAACCCTTACCCTTGATTGTGTCAATCATCATTAGCACAGCATTTTTTCCACTGCTGTCTGTGCTTTTGATGAAGGGGTTGGGATTTGTTGAAAGCATACAATTAGAGAACCCCAAAGACCGTATCATCCCGCTCATTGCTACGATGACTTTTTATTTTTGGATATACAATGTGATGAGCAATACGAATGCTCCATTCTTGTTTCAAGTGTTGTTGTTAGGCAGCTTTTGGGGCGTGATTGCCATATTTATGGTCAATATATTTTTTAAGATAAGCATGCATACCACCGCCGCCGGTAGTGCTGTAGGCTTGATGTTGGTACTCTTGTTTTTGAGCCCTGTGAATATGATATTACCCTTTTTTGCAGTACTGATTGTAGCCGGTATTATCGGTACTGCCCGATTATTACTTTCGGCACATCAACCTGCTCAAATATGGTTGGGCTATATCGTTGGTTTCTTGGTGCAGATAGCAGCTTACTTCTATCTTAAATAGGCAGCAATACAGTTGCCAATGCAAAAAGCGCTATCATCTGATGATGGGATTAAATGTACTTGTTGTCTTTGGCTAATTTAATAGCATCTGCTTTTGAATGAACATCCAGTTTGTGGTAGATGTTTTTGATGTGTGATTTCACCGTTTCTAAATCAATAAACAGTTCTTCTGCAATACGCTTTCTGCTTTTCCCTGAGGCAATGTGCTCCAGCAATTCGGTTTCTCTGCGGGTAAGGGGGGTATTGTCATTTCTTTTGAAAGAAGCAATAACCATTCTTGCAATGTGCGCACTCATGGGTCCTCCGCCATTCATTACTTCGCGGATGGCATCTATTATTTTTTCCGGAGGTGTGTTTTTGGTTAGGTATCCGGATGCTCCATTTCCTAATGCCCGAAAAATTTTTTCTTCATCTTCATACACAGTGAGAATAAGAATGTAGGTATCCGGTAATATTTTTTTGAGCTTGGGTATCGAGTCAATGCCGGATATGCCTGGTAACTCTACATCCAGCAGCAACACATCCGGATAGTCGTTTGAGATACGTCTGGATGCTTCTTCGAAAGAGCGATAGGAACTCACTACCTTAAACCCATCGGTACTTCCAATAAGGTATTGGTATCCTTCCCGTATGGTTGCATCATCTTCGATAATGCTTACCAAAATATCCATGTCTCTACTCATAGCTTATTTTTTTCAACACTAAAGGTCATCAATATTTCATAAATAGTAATCCCCCCATTTACGGTATATCAGGCATAGGGTTAAAGTTTAATAATATTTTGGTACCCTTTTCAGAGCTGCTTTCGATATGAAATTGCCCTTTGATGCGTTGTGCCCGAATACGCATATTTCCCAACCCATGTCCGTTGATGGCTTGTGCCACATCAAATCCTTTCCCATTGTCATATAAGCCTACTTCCACTCTATTATTATCTAGCAAGGTAGCGCTGAAATGCACTTTTGTTGCAGCGGCATATTTCAAACAATTATGCATCGCTTCTTTGAATATCATAACTAGATTCCGACTTACATCCAGCGGTAATCGGTAGGGTAGGGATGCATCAACGTCAATGTCAGCAGTAAACTCAGCATCTCCATATTGAAACAACTCGATGCCCAGGTCGCGAATGTGAAGCAAAATTTGGTAGAGGTAATCGTTGGATGGTTTGAGCGACCATAGTATATCGCGTGTGCCACTGTATAGCTGGTCGGTATTGTTTTGTATTTGATGAATAATCTGCTCAGTTTCTTGGGAAGGGGTTCCCATTTTGGTTTTTAATACATTGGTGAGGATGTTGATTCGGGTTATCTTATTTCCCACCTCATCATGAAAGTCTTCAGCGGTACGTTGTCTCACTTTATCTTGCTCTTCTCTACGCAGCGCTTGTAACAGTTTTATTCGGTTTTGCTTACGATAGTTGGCGATGTACTGAATGGTGATGCCTAATAGAATGCAAGCCCCTAATATAATAACTTTAAAAAGTGAGGATTGATGAAAGGGGGTAATGATTTCGAAGGGGTATTGCAATCGTTGTAGCTTATTGTTTCCGGGCGATTGACTTTCTACTTCTAATTGGTAAAGACCCGGAGGAAGCGAGGGATAAGTAATCGTATTTTCTTTGGTCCATTCCGACCAATGAGCATCCAATCCCTTTATTCTATATCGATATTGCACCTGCTCGCCGGCGGTAAGCGATACCGCTTGGAAAGAGAAGCTGAGGTTGTTTTTTTTATACGGCAATCGTAGCCCGTAGGGTATCTTATTCCAATGGTCTAGACTGTCGAAACACGACGTATCTGTAATAGTGTTCCCAAACAGTTTTACAGATTGCATGACAATGCTGATGGGAGCAGGAGTAATATTGTTGTTGGTGGGTATATAATGTGTTGCTCCGTTTGTAGTACCAAACCATATACTCCCATCAGGCATTTTCAATACGGCTCTATGATTGCTTTCCATGCCGGATATACCCTGTTCTTTGCCGTAATAATGTATGGTGGGTTGGGGTTTGTTTTTATATATGATTTTATGAATGCCGTATCCGGTGCCTACCCAAATATTGCTATCATTATCGTTAATGATGTTGTAAATAAAATCGGATTGAAGTCCATTTCCTTTATGCAATACAAATGACTTTTGGTTTTTGGGATGGTAATAAATAAGCCCATTGTCGCTGGTGCCTATCCATAATTCCGATCCGAGTTTCAGAAAACACTGTGGCATGGCGCTATCCGGGGCTTTACCTGTTACAAAATCCACCACTTGCCCTTGATGAAAGAGTTGGAGACCGGAAGATGTAGCCAGCAATATACTATCATTACCGATGCTGATGATATCGCGAACGGCAGCATCCGGCATGGGTACTCTTACCCATTTATCTTGTTGCAAATAGGCTAATCCATTGAGCGTGCCAATCCACATTCTTTGCTGCTCATCTACGTAAATAGCTGAAACGAAATTGGATGGTAAGGATGTATTTTGGGTAGTAAAGACATTCATTATTCCATCACGATAGGCAACAAGCCCTTTTCCTGCAACACCCATCCAAAGTGAATGGTTCACATACCGCATGGTCATAATAGCCGTATATCCTTCCGGCAATTTTATTTTCCGGATAGTACCTTTATGATAACTATACAGCCCGTCTTCAAAAGTGCCAAAGTATAAGGTTCCTTTTGTATCGGCTGCAATACTCATTACTTGCGCACTTGGCAATCCGTAATGCTCGTCAAGTGAGGTAAACTCTGAGCCTGAAAATCGGAACACACCTTGCCCGTCTGAAGCCATCCACACGTTTCCTTCTTGGTCGGTTAATACTTGGTAGAAGGGATTGTTGCATAATCCATTCTTTTTATGAAACCATTGAAAGGAAGTATCGTTGAATGCTATTACGCCACTACCGGTACCCGCCCAAAGCCGCCCGGTCTTGTCTTGGGTAAGTGATGTTATACCAAAAGGCATGGGAAGCTGATGGATACGATAGGGGGTTATATGGTTTCCCTTCATTACATACAGCCCATTATTGGTGGCTATTAATATGTTGTTTTTTTTATCTGATAATAGCTCAAAAACAAAAGTCTTTTTTTGTACGGGAATACTTGCGCTGTCAATTATTTGTTTGTTTAGCCGATAGATTTTTCCATTTTCGGCAGCTATAATGAAAACTTCTTGTTGCACTAAAAATGCCGTAGCCTTTATATGTGTAGGAAGGTGAAGCGACGTAGATTTTCCGTCTTTGAATTTCACTATCGAACCATCAAGTAAACACCATAATGCATTGTCGGCAGCAATTATTTTTGAAACCGTAGATGCTTCCGACAAGGGTTCTGTTTTTAGTGAATAATGGACAAAACCTTTGGTACCTACTTTTGTGATACCCTTGTTATTGCCCATCCATATAGTGCCTTTTTCATCGGCTACAATGCTGCTCACATCATTGCTCAATAAGCCATCGCGTACGGTATAGTTGGTGATGTTTTTCCCATCATACTTAGAAGCGCCGCCCATTGTGGCTATCCATAAATTGCCCTCTTTGTCTTGTGCCAATCCTCCTCTGACTTGCGATTGTATTAATCCATTTTCAACATTAAGATTGAAGAAGGGATAGCGTTGTGCATGAAGGTTGATATTGCTACTAAGAACAACAAAGTATAGTAGGGTGATATAGTTTTTTATCCCTTTCATCTAAGGGTGAAATTAGTCCAATTTAGCTGTACTGTTCGCACGAAAACGAACACAATCAAAGCTATTATTTGAAAAATACCCCCCTTTGAGGGAGGGTAAAGAAATGCAAATCACGCTTTGTGGGGTAAGTCTATGTGCCTTTGTGAAAATACTTTTATCCTAAATATTTTCACCATGAAAAAGCACGGTATTATCTTCTTATTCTTATGGATTCCATTCCTCTCAAATGCGCAAGAGTATTGGATAAAAGGAACGGTGACAGACAACACGGGTGCACCTTTGGAAGCAGCTACCATTGTACTACTGAAGGATAGCACGACCTTAGTGAAAACAGAAACCAGTCAGGAGAAAGGGGTATTCTTATTAGAATCCATACCATCGGGCAGCTATGCCTTGAAGGTAATGTTAGGTGGGTATGAAACTTATTCCAAGAATGAGATTGCGTTAACCAACAACGTGGACTTGGGAGATATAAAACTTTTATCAAAGTCGCAGCAACTAAAAGATGTAACCGTAACAGTGCAGCGCCCACTCATACAAGTAAAACCCGATAAGCTAGTGCTAAACGTAGATAATAGCATTACCAGTGCCGGGCTTTCAGCTATGGATGTTTTACAAAAAGCACCCGGTGTACGTGTGGATCAAAATGACAACATCTCTTTGAAAGGGAAAAGTGGTGTAATAATATGGATAGATGGAAAACCATCACCACTATCCGGTGCCGACTTGGGGAATGTGTTAAAAAGTATGCCTTCGGCTTCTATTGATAAGATTGAAATCATTTCAAACCCTGGTGCCCGTTATGATGCTGCCGGAAATGCCGGTATCATCAACATCATTACTAAGAAGGGAAAAAACAAAGGCATGAATGGCTCCACAACGATTTCGTATGGGCAAGGTGTCTATCCCAAATACGGAGTGGGAGCCAATATGAACTATCAGCATAAGAAATACAACTTATATGCAAGCTATAATTTCTCAGACCGATATTGGTTTAACCACCTCATGCTCGACCGACGTTTCTTGGATGCCCAAAATCAGAACCAACAACAATTTCGCTATGATCAAAACAACTATTCCATTTTTGAATTTAAGAATCATATTGCCAGCCTTGGGTTTGATTATTCACTTTCAAAGAAAACTACATTGGGTATTTCCGGAAATTATTCACAGAATCGTTTTAGCCCAAAGGCGGATAATGCATCGCGTGCCTTAGGAGAAAACAATGAACTATTGTATTATTTCAACACAATAGGCAGGCATAAAAATTTTTATTACAATTATTCGGGCAATGCTTTTCTGAAACATACGTTTGATAGCAATGGCAAAACATTGAGTATTGACCTTGACTATGCCGCTTATAAAAGCGAAAGCAATCAGAACTTCATTACTACCTATACGACAGCTACAGGCAACCCCATCCCTGATTATTTTATGAAAAGCGATTTGGATGGGACAACTGAAATCAAATCTATAAAAGCAGATTACACCAGTCCTATACTTGCCGGAATTACCTTGGAGACAGGATTCAAATCAAGCTTCGTATTAGCAGACAACCAGTCTTTGTATTATGAAAAGGTAAACGATTCATACGAATTGGATAATAAAAGGACCAATCATTTTATCTACCACGAAAACATCAATGCAGGATATATCAACACTCATAAAGAGTGGAAAAAATGGGCTACACAAATAGGTTTACGTGTAGAAAATACCAACGCCAATTGGGAACAACGTACAACACATCAAAACTATGACACCAGTTATACGCAGCTCTTTCCTAGTCTTGCCGTACAGTATCATCTGCACCCCATGCACGATATAGGTGTCACGCTCAGTCGACGTATCGAGCGTCCCGGTTATTCGCAACTAAATCCCTTTAAGTTTTTTATTGACAAGACTACCTATCGCGAAGGTTATCCTTACTTATATCCTGCATCATATTATTCGGCAGAGTTATCCCATACCTACAAGCAACGTTTTGTAACCACATTTAGTTATGGTATCAACAAAGGATCTATCACCGAAGTCATTCAACCCAGCGATTCGGAAGATAGTGTTACCGTTCAGACGAATAAGAACCTTGATGAAATGTTGTTTATTGGATGGAGTGGTTCTTATCAGTTTCAAATAACCAAATGGTGGAGTAATGTAACCAACTTTAATGCCTATTATGCCCGCTACAAAGGCAATATAGCGCATACTCCTATCAACGACGGGCGTCCTACATTTTTTGTGTACAGTAATAATTCTTTCCTTTTGCCTGCCGGGTTTTCGGCAGAATGTGGAGGATGGTATCAAGCAAGACAACTATATGGCTATATGGATTTGCTACCTAATTGGATGCTCAACTTTGGAGTGCAGAAATTATTGTTTGATAAAAGAGCCACGCTTCGCTTAAATGTGCAAGATGTGTTTTGGAAAGGGTATCCGCGTGCTACCTCGGTATATACAGGTTACAAAGAAAGTTTTACAGCAGAGCGTGAAACACGTACCGTGAATATAGCCTTCACCTATCGATTTGGGAATAATAAATTATCGAACATGCGAAAACACAGAAGCGGTGCAGAAGAAGAAAAAGGAAGGGCGAATACAAACGGGGCTTAATGCCTCAACACTCATTGCGCATCGCTTTGAAGGTAATCTTTCCCAAAGGCAAAGGGCAACAAGTTGTTGGCGTTAGCTACTTTCAGCACATGATTGTTGGGGCTGCACATGTATATCTCAATGGGGGTGCCTTGCCATTGTTGTACTTCTAAAATGGTTTGCCGACAGATACCACAGGGGGTAATATAAGACGTGCTTGACGCCGCATTGACGCTGGTATATACATATTGAATGGCAAGCTGTAACACTTTGGGAGCAGCAGGTGTCATGTCTAGTGCCGATAGCGCAGCACGTTCGGCGCAGATGCCTGCAGGATAAGCCGCATTCTCATGGTTGGAACCGGTGAGTATCGTGCCATTAGCCAGCAATACGGCACATCCTACTTTGAATTGGGAATAGGGAGCATAAGCCTTTTCAGCCGCTTCTTTTGCTTGATTGATTAACGATTGTACGGCTTCCGGTAATTCATCTGCCGATAACTCTGTATATTCTATTTGATAGGAGTGTGCTTTCATAAGTCTATTATCTGGTGAGTACAATTCCTAATTTACAAACTATGATTCCTACTAACACGCTGGCGGTGGTATATAGTAAAGCTGTAGAAAAAAAATGCTTTTCTATTAAGGAAACATTATCCAAAGCGAAAGCAGAGAAAGTGGTAAACCCGCCACAGAAACCGGTTGCCAAGAGTAGGGTAGTGCTTTCTTGCAGCCATCCTTCTTTGGTTGAAGCACCCATTATTACACCAATGATAAAGCACCCAATGACATTGATAAGAAAGGTACCCCAAGGGAAAATAGTTTGCCCTGAAGCCATCAACTTATAGATGCCATACCGTATCATGCTGCCTACGGCGCCGCCCAATCCAACTAATGCAAATGATTTTATCATGTCTTTCAAAGGTATATAATAGCCGTGTTATATTATCTCTTGTGTAGGTCATTTAGCCAAGTTTTGAAATAGGGAATCGCCTTTAGCATACGGCTGCCATACCAACTAAACATTTCGCCATCTACCAATGCTACCTTGGCTTGAGGAAAAATTTGTTGAAGCTCTAAGACGTGCTTTTCTTTGAATGGGAAAGGCTCTGATGATAGCAGCAACCAATCGGGTGCCGCCTCTTGCAATTGTTCTATCGTTACTTCCGGGTAGCGTGAGGTGTTTTCAAATACATTTTGCCAGCCCAATTGCTGTATCATGTCATGAATAAAGGTATCGTTGCCAGCACACATCCACGGGCGGTACCAAATGAAATAAGCCACTCGTTTGGATGCTCCTTTTTCTTCGGCTGCAAAGGCTGAAAAAGCACTCTGAATGGAGTGGGCTATTTGGATGGCATTTTCTTCTTTGCCCACCAATTGCCCAACGGATTTTATCATGTTCAATGCTTCCGAAACGGTTTGCATATTGCTAATCCAAACCGGAAATTGGGAAGCTAATTGCTCAATTTGCTCTTGATTGTTTTCTTCTTTGCTGGCGATTACCAAATCCGGCTGTAAGGCTTTGATTGTTTCGATATGCAGGGTTTTGGTGCCACCTACGCGATGTTTGGATTGAAACCACTGCGCAGGGTGAACACAGAATTTTGTAATACCGACAACCTCCTCTCTCAACCCCAAATCATATAGGAGTTCGGTTTGAGAAGGTACTACTCTTTTGAACTGCGGATTAGAATTTTCTAATCCGTAGTCTTTTTTACTCTGTAATTCTTGCCGCTATTGGCTATCAAGAATAGGATATTTTCGCTCGAAGCGGTTCGAAGTGCTTTATTTTCGAAAATCAATTTTCCTGGAATGTCGAACCGATAATATGTCTTTTTAGCTCCAAATCCGCTACCATAAAAGTTTATCAAGATTGGACAAAAACTGAAAACCAAACTCTATTACTTCTTCTTCATCACTGTTTCTTAACTGCTCAATTGACTTTATTCTTTCTGTTAGTGCTTCAATTTCAGGCTCAATTTTGGACTTAATAGACTGGAAGTCGGCGAAACTTAGATCGCCATCTAACATAAGAATTTGGACTTTCTCTTTTCTTTTTTCATAAACATATAAATCTTCCTTTAGGGTTTTTAATTCATCAGCATGGCTATTTTTATTCTTGTTGTAAACATTTCCCAAGATCAGTTGTACTGTTTTATATACTTTATCATTGTTGCTTACATTTTGAAGGATATGGAGGAAAGGCTTATTTCAATCACACATTTGCATTCTTAAGCAGTTGTGTGTACCAGAAAAAACAATAAAGTCAAGCGTTGAAAGACCTGAACTTTATATGAAAAATCACAATACCTTGTATCCTTCAACTTAGAAAGTATCAGAACGGAATTTGTCATGCGCTTGAAAGGATTGTAAAAAATTTCGCAATAGATGAAAGTGGTAATTTACTACCAAACGATTCTAGCACTTTCATTAACTTTAATACAAACTTAAGTTCCTTGAAAAGAACGCTATCCATATTGCTGATTTGCATATTGGGGATTTTGTCTTCTCAAGCACAATATTTATACGGTCTAGATCCCACTTTCGCTGTTAATGGAATTTATCACGGAGATACAGGTGAGATTAGGAAAATGGTTGTGCAGCCGGATGGAAAGATCATAATTACTGACGGGGAGATCAAATATATATATGAAGGCCCAACTGCGGCTATGCGTTTTAACAGTGATGGCAGTATTGATAATAGCTTTGCTATCAATGGGCGATTTGATATACCCCCGTCATTTGGCTATTTCTCTGTTCAGATGGGTTCTTTGTGTTTACAGCCAGATGGAAAAATAGTCGTGGGAGGCTCAGTAAATGTAGCAAGCTCCTCAAACGAGGACTTATATTTAATCCGGTTAAAAGCCAATGGTGAACTAGACAGCAGCTTTGGAATTAATGGAAATGTTATTACTGGCTTAGGAGGTAACGAACGGATTACATCGATTGCACTACAATCGGACGGAAAGATTGTTGTTTGTGGTAACTGGCAGGGATTTGACAATAATATTTTTGTGGCCCGTTACCAAACAAATGGTGCGTTAGATAGCAGCTTTGGCACTAATGGAATGATATGGTCTGGTTGGAATAATTGGGGATTTACTTATCCATATGCAAGCAATATTGCAGCAATGCCTGATGGGAGAATTATAATAGGAGGAAATGCTCATGTTGATGCTTTAGGGGGGACTACTGCGGTAATTGCAGTTCGTTTTCGTACAAATGGCAGCCTTGACAGTTCCTTTAACTATACTGGAGTTGCTTATACTCAAGACAACCTTCCGGGATTGCTCTATTGTAGAGCAATGTGCTTACAGCCTGATGGTAAGGTTGTGTTGGGCATTTATGCGGACAGCATAGCTGTCGTGCGATTTGATACATCGGGACAACTGGACAATAGTTTTGGAACAAACGGTCTGGCTAAATTAGACCCTGCCGGTAAGGTATTAGACATGCAGTTGCAGCCGGATGGAAAAATCCTGCTGGCCACCAACCCGGATGCTATTACAATTGCTTATGATAGCTGTTACGCCATCTATCGTGTTACCCAGGACGGAAAAAAAGATACCAGCTTTGGCATCAAAGGGAAGGTACAGACGCGAATATCTAATGAACTTACCATGTTAGGTGCCGTTGCAGTTCAGACGGACGGGAAGCTGCTGGCAGGAGGTTCATATGTACCTGCAGGAACAAAATATCAACGGATCATGCTTGCCCGATATACACCCGATGCGACCGTAGCCGTCAGTACGATTGATTTGGAAAATGACATTACGGTCTATCCCAATCCCGCTAATGATTTTATTTATATTGACCCGCCATTGCGACAATCCATCCAACAACTTTCTCTTTATTCATTTGACGGTAAACTGCTCCTGACACAAACGTTTCCTCACATAGATCAACTTGCCACCAAAGGACTAGCTAACGGGGTTTATTTCCTGAAGCTGCACCTTGCGAATCACCAAAATCTAACCAAAAAGATCATTATTCAAAAAAACTAATCAAAACCACAGATCACCTTATGCGTGTACTTTTTAAGCTCATGGCTATTGCCATGCTGTTTTCTATGCAGCAAACACAAGCACAGATACTTCCAGGTAGTAGTAGCTCATCATCATCATCTTCTTCTTCCTCCAGTTACACGATCTACCTTAACATCAAAGCCCCTTACATTATCTCCTATGTCACCTGGTCAGGAAAACCGGTATTTATTTATACAGGTATCAATACTATGGTAGATGCATACACCGTTACGGACTTTGAACAGGTGTATCCTACCTCGCGATTCCGGTTAATGCGTCAGGTATATAGGATGAATGTAAGTGACACAGCGCTACCTGCCGATCTCGTCACGAACTACCCACAGTATTTTACAGGCTGGGAGTTAGCCCCGCAAACACAAGGGGGATTTTTCTATACACCTAATGATTATCCCAATATCGGATCGCGAAACACCGGATACTTAGACTATATCAATGCGGAACTTGCATGGAATTACAGCAAGGGCAGCAGTAATATTGTGATAGGCGTACATGACGTGGAGTTAGATACCACGCATACTGATCTTGTCAATAAACTTGTTTCTTATAAGAATGCAAACTACCTATGGGGTTATCCTAACAATAACGGACACGGTACAAAAATTTGCGGCCTGATAGCGGCACAAACGGATAATAATTTCGGCCACCCGCCTGGTATTGGCCCTTATTATGGATACTATCCTTCTATTGGATTTAACTGCAAGCTGGATTATGTGGGATGTACCGGGTTGCTGGGGAATATCGACATGAAGTGCCCAGGCTTTTTGCAAACCAGCCAGCGTGGTAGGAAGATAATAAACCTAAGTGCAGGCGATATAGGCGCAGATACACTCTTCAAAATATACTCTAATAACCTATGGGGGTTTATTCATATGGAAGCAATGTACCAGGAGATTTATGAGAATGGTACCTTATTTGTGGCGGCAGCGGGAAATGGTTATACTCAGGATACTGGCTGGAAATCCCGTTGGTATAACTATCCGGCAAGTCTGGATTATGTCTTTTCTGTATCGGGTGTAGGCTGGAAAAATCCTTATGGAAGTAGTGCCACCTCGAACGTTGCTGGATTGCATGAGAAGGTACGTGGAGACAGTATGACAACGCAGACGCACAATTCAAGGGTTGATTTATTAGCCCCGTCTTTTGAAATAGGCGGTTTAGATTGGTATGGGGGATATAGCAATGGTACAGGGATTTCAGGCACTTCGCTTGCTGCTCCATTAGTGGCTGGTACTGCGGGATTAATCCTGGCCTTGGATAGTTGTTTTACGCCCTATCAATTAGAATGTATTTTGAAAAATTCAGCAAATGATTCAATACTCCTGCGGCCCGAAAACCAAAAGTATGCAGGCAAACTTGGTGCAGGAGCATTAGATGCGGGAAATGCCTTAGCCAATGTTTTTGCTAATAAAAACAACGCTTTTAGTCCTTACAATTGCAACAACAAAAACACTGCAACTCTGTTCATTGAAGGGGTAGATTTCAATACCCTATGTGTACCTGGTCGTAGCAGTAACGGCGTTAAACCAAAGCTAACCCCTGTGCTAAGGAACGGCACTCCTCCATATACTGCTCGTTGGGAACCGATGGATAAGGCTGGGAACCTCGCCCAGCTTAATGCCTACGATGTATTCAGTCCGGAGATAAGCAGTGCTACTGAGTTCGGTTTAGGAGGCAGCTATTTTGTTTATCGCCTTACGGTGACGGATAATTCTGTTGTTCCTAAAACAGCTACCAGGATTATTGAAATGGCGCTTACCTCTGCTGAAATATCCACTCAGCAGTTTGAGCTTACAGGCAGGGATGCTTATATGGATATGGTATTGGAGGAACCAAACCTGATGGATTCACTCGACCGGAGGGACAACAATTTTTATATGAGCCCTGACCTTTGGAACAGGCAAAAACCGGCATATAACGCCGAACATCAGAATGGCGAATATGTAACCACTGATTCCAATTATGTGTTTGTAAGGGTTAGAAACGTGGGATGTAAAAGATATGACGCTACAACTTCCGCCCATTACGTTAAGCTGTATTGGACGGTGGCATCAACCGGTGAACACTGGAAAAATGATTGGGATGGCACAACTACGCTTGGTAGTGGGCTGCCTCTTGGTGGTATGCTGACAAGTGGCTTTGGAATACCGATCAAAAGCCTTGATCCGGGAGATACCGCTATTATCAGGAAAGGGTGGAAGCCCAAAGACCCGCAGGATTATGGAGCAACCGATCTTAATGTATGTTTGCTGGCGCGTATTGTTAATTCCAGTGATGGCGGCATGAAACATGCAGAAGTTACCGGGCCAGTAATTAAAAACGTACGGAATAATAATAACATTTTTACCCGGAACCTGTGGGTGAAAGACCTTTACCAAGGTAATACAAAAGCAAAAACGATGGTATTGCTTGCTAATGCAGATGGTGAGGCGCAGACCTTTGATGTTCAGTTCATCAATGACAGGGCTATCAACTTGCATTTTGCAGGTAATTTTTCGGCGGTGGGGAATGTTACGCTGTACCTGGGGGAACTGTATGATGCATGGATTGACGCGGGAGGTGAAGGCACTTATCTTTCAAGAGATGATGTAGAAAAGACAGTAGTGATGGATGGCTCTACCACACTGGAGCTTCTTAATCTTCCTCTGGCAGCCAATACGCAGTACCCGATATTTGTCGAGTTCTCTTTGCATACAGGTGTTACGATCCCCGATTATCAGTATGATTTTCATCTGCGGCAGTTTACTGTTACTGATTCAGGAAGAGCAAGTTTTCCATATGGCAGCATGAGTTTCAGGATAAATACAATTGCCGAATCAATTGCACGGAAAGCAAACATCGGGGATGAAGTAGGATCAATTGGTAATACTCGTTTTAGTATATACCCGAATCCGACCAAAGACCGTTTAGTTGTTTCGCATTCCGGAAGCGATGCGGTTGAAGTTGATCTGGCTGTGTATGATATGGTAGGACGTAAGCTGTATGGCAGCAATAAACAGACATTCGATAATTCTAATGAGACATTGGACGTGTCGGGGTATGTGCCTGGTGTTTATTTTATAAACATTACTTATCAGGATGGAAGAAATGAGCAACTGAAATTTGTAAAACAGTAACTGAACCAAATAAGGACTAAGAAGAAAATCGGTTCCTGTAACTTCAGGAACCGATTTTCTATTATTTTAGAAAAATAACGTAGTTAGTCTTCGCTGAAATCAAATTGGCTTCAAAACACTATCTAGAAAGGATTTTAGTGGGTAAATACGCCTGAAAAACTCCCTAATTTGGTTCGACAAGTGTTCAAATGGCTCTAATGAAACGATTCTTTTGGGTGGATATGAAAGGGCTACTTGCCGATGCATCATATCGGTAAAAAACCTTGTCATATAAACTTTTTGAAATAGACCAAGATGATTATAGAAAACAACATGTCTATCGGGAATAAAGCTGTATCAAATGATATGAGGTTGGGATATTGGGGCACGAGTACAAAGGCTATCAGTGTACAAACAATGGTGAGCCCAATATAACTGTAGGCAGCGGCTTTTCGCATGGTACAAACCCATAGCCATAAGAGAGTGTAGAGTACTATCAGTAAAGGGTGTAGCCAATCTCTCAAGTCCACATCATGGAACGAATAAATAGCATGGACGGCTATCACTATATGAAACACCGCCACTAAAAGAAATAGCAGCGGTGTATTTTTTAAAAACGTATGTTGTAATCCTCTCATCAGGGCTATGCGTTGTCGTTGTGTTCATCATGAGAGGCATCCTCATTCGGTTCTTTTGAGAGACTCTCAATCTTTTGTTGCTTCTGTGTTATTCGTTGTTCTGTTTGTGTAATAAGTGCTGTAAGATGTTTGCGAAGGTCTTCAGCTTTATGCTCGCCGGGGGTAATGTTTTCTAATGCTACTTTAAAATCAGCCAACTTTTCTATTTCTTCTTTCAGCTCTTCATCCAGCCTCCGGTAGAATAATTTTTGTTGCTCTTTTCTTTTCTCTTCGTATTGTTTATGTTGTTCTTTTCGTTTTTCTCTATCCGCGTCTTTTCTGGCAAAGAAATGTTTTCTGGCGCTCAAAAAACCTTCCCACAAACTGTTTGAAAACTCGCGGGGTATCGGGCCAATTTTTTTCCATTCATCCATAAGCTCATTCATCTCTTCCGTAGCGGTTTTCCATTGGCTTGAATTTTTTATTTCATCTGCACGTTTTACTATCGCCTGCTTTTTAGCATAGTTATCACTCAACATCACTTTTACATTCTCATCATGTTGCCGCTTACCTGCGAAGAAATGGTCTTTGGCAGCACAGAGTCTATTCCATAGTTCATCTGCTTTTTCATAAGGTACCTTACCTATTTTCTTCCACTCTTCCATCAACTCATTGTATGCTGCCGCTGTTTTTTTCCAAGCCTCACTATCTTTCATCTGTTCTGCCTTTTCCAGCAGTGCAAGTTTTAAAGTGTAGTTTTCTTCTTGCTCCAGTTGTATTTGCTCATGGTTGGCTTTCTTCCTATCGTGGAAAAAATTTTTTGCAGCTATAAAACGCTCCCAAAGTTCTTCGTTCTTCTCGTGCATGGTACGCCCTACGCCTTTCCATGCATCCATTAATTGTTTATAGGCTTCTGTTGTTTCCTTCCACTCTTCTGATTCTTTTAATGCTTCTGCTTTTTCCACTAACTCCAGTTTCAAGTCGAGGTTTAGCAACATCTCTTTCCCTTGGTCTTCATAGTGTGCTGTTTTTCTTTCTTGAAAAATTTCCTTTGCTTTTTCAAAACGCTCCCAAAGGGCATCATTTCTACTCTTATCTACGTATCCGGTTTTGCGCCATTGCTCTTCATAGTCTTTTAGCAATTGAGTGGCATTTTTCCAATCCTCTGTCGTGTTGGCTAGTTTCTCGGCATGTTCTACCAGTTGTAGTCGGGATTGGTAATGCTCATCGAGTAGCTGTTGTAAAACTTTTTCTTTTTCATCCACACTTTCGAGGATGGGTTTATAATCCCCAATTGACATGGCTTTAAGCAAATACTCTTTGGTGCGGTTCACCTTGCCGGTGAGTTTTATTTTATCGGTAGCGGCTTGCCATTCTTCGTTGAGTGTATGCACCGTTGCGAGCACCTCATTGTGTTTTTCCACCAGTGCTTTTATGGTTTGGTCTGCCGTGTGTATAGATAGCGTTGCTAATACTCTTTGAGGGTATTGGTTGATAGCTTTTAAAAATAATTCATTGGTTTGTTCATTAAAATCACAAAATGGTTTTCCGTCAAAAGACACCGTTTGCCACCAGGTTAATAAAGGATGGGTGTTTTCAGCTGTTTCTTGAAGATCGGTAGAAGCATTGTCAGTAGTCATGAGCGCAGTAGATAATTAATGTTCAATTTAGTCAAAAGATTGGGTAATGTCACTTGCAATATAACTATTTAGCGCCAAAAACTTTTTGTAGTAATTCGGTGATGCGTGCGCCGGGGTTGGTTCTGATTTTATTTTCTTCATCAGCAACGGTTACAAATAATCCGTTCAATGCCTTTTCGGTAACATAAGCTGTGAGGTCAGGGTTGATTTTCTTACGGGCTATCGGCAGCCGGTTATACGAGGTGATGAGCTGATTCCAATATTGATCTACATTAAATTTATTGAGCGAGTTTTTTATCACCGGACGAAAAGCTGTGGTGAGCGATGCCGTCGTTTTTGATTTCAAATAATTGGTTGCAGCACCATTTCCTCCTTTCAATATTCCCAGCCCATCTTGAATACTCATAGAGGTGATGGCGTTTACAAAAATGGGTGCGGCTTGACCGGCGGCATCTTCGGCAGCACGATTCATTTGAAGAATCAGTTCGTCTGCCAATGACCCCAACCCAAACTGACGCATGGCTCCTTCTACCTTTAATAGCTCGGGAGGTAGCAATATTTTCACCAGATTATTTCCAAAAAAACCATCTTTCACTGATAGTCGAGAGCCTGCATTCTTAGAACCTATTTCCAAGGCTTGGCGCAATGCACTGACGATTTCTGTATTGCTCAGGTTGCTAAAAGAGCCACCGTTGCTACTACCGCTTCTTGTGGATGTGCTTTGGTTGGTATTGGTACGAGTACCCCTTAAAATGCCCCGTATGGTTTGTGCTTGGCTACTCAGACATAGAATAGTTGCTAGCCCTAACAGGAAGATTGTTTTTTTCATAAGAATGAAGTTTTGTTTTTAGTTGTATATCCGAAAAGCTAGAGGGAAATGACAATGTTATTTTTATTGTACCCTGTGTTGACGGTGTTCTAATTTTTTTCAAAAATGATACCAAAAGTACAATCACAACCGTATAATATCGTTTTGCTCTGTTACTTTTTACCGTTTCATTAGGGCAAGGCAACAAATTCCTTTTGGGTACAAGCTAATGGATGCTATATATTGTTTGGAAGGTTGTCGCATCCTTAACGGGAAGATAAATTATGCTGATGCTACCGGCATTTCGTACGAAATTGGATTTTTCCTTTTTAATTTGCTGCTTATGTCACAAACCATACTCATTGTAGATGATGAGCGTGCGATACGCAATTCGCTCAAAGATATTCTTTCGTTAGAAGGCTTTAAAGTAGAAGAGGCTACCGATGGTGCCGAAGCTATTCAAAAAATTTCGCAACATACATACGACTGTATTATCTGTGATATTAAAATGCCCAAAGCCGATGGCATCGAAGTATTGCAAAAAAGCATGGAGTTAAAACCGGATATTCCGTTCATTGTCATCAGCGGGCACGGTGATATTGACACCGCAGTAGATGCTGTAAAGAAGGGTGCTTACGATTATATTTCCAAGCCACCGGATCTAAACCGACTGCTCATTACCATCCGCAATGCAATGGATAAAACATCATTGGTAACGGAAACCAAACAACTGCGCAAGCGCGTTACCAAAGCCACCGAGATGTACGGCAGCTCGCCTGCCATGCAAAAGATACAAGATACCATAGAAAAAGTAGCCCCCACGGATGCCCGTGTGCTGATAACCGGTGAGAATGGTGCCGGCAAAGAATTGGTAGCCCGAAAGATTCATGAGTTGAGTACGCGTGCACAGTCGCCTTTGATAGAAATCAATT
>JAKQGX010000030.1 GCA_029573235.1 Bacteroidota bacterium | reverse complement strand
GCGGATTGCCGGGAGGTATCGACGCCTTATATAGTATTGTTCAAATGCCTGCAGGGTTACCCGTTGGTACCTTGGCAGTGGGTAAAGCCGGTGCCCGAAACGCTGCAGTATTAGCTGCGCGGATGTTTGCTCTTTGCGACCCGGCGATTGCTACCAAAGTAGAAGAATTTAAACAACAAGGATATAAGATATAACCTCAGTTGGCGGTTCTTTGCTTGCTTATATGTGTATGGAATTTGCATTAATTTATTTCTAACCCTTTTAAATGCGTACACCCTTGACAGAAGCTATCATCAACCTTGAAACCGTTAACCCCATTGAGTTTTTTGGGATTAACAATAGTAAGTTCGATATTCTAAAAAAGACCTTCCCGCTCTTAAAAATATTATCTCGTGGCTCACAAATAAAACTCGCCGGCAGACCCGATGAAGTGGTGAATGCACAAGGAAAAATAGAGCAGGTCTTAAAATATTTGGAACGCAACGGACACATATCCGAAAACTATTTTTCGCGCGTCATAGGCAATGAAGAACTGGGCGAACCCCTACCACAAGACGATGCCGCCAGTGCCGACATACTGGTTTTTGGACCCAATGGTAAAGTCATTCGCGCAAAGACTGCCAACCAAAAGCTCATGTCCACCATATCCGAAAAGAACGATATCATCTTCGCCATTGGCCCCGCCGGAACAGGTAAAACCTACACCGCAGTAGCATTAGCTGTACGAGCGTTAAAAAACAAATCGGTAAAGAAGATTATCCTCACACGACCGGCCGTAGAAGCCGGCGAGAGCTTAGGCTTTTTGCCCGGTGATTTGAAAGAAAAAATCGACCCGTATTTGCGCCCTTTATACGATGCCTTAGATGATATGATTCCTGCCGATAAGCTAACATATTATATGGCAAATCGCATCATCGAAATTGCACCACTGGCCTATATGCGTGGGCGTACCTTGGACAACTCATTTATCATTTTGGATGAAGCTCAAAACACTACTGACCTTCAGTTAAAAATGTTTTTAACCCGTATCGGTCCCAATGCCAAAGCCATCATCACCGGTGATTTGAGCCAAGTAGATCTCCCCAAAAACCAACGCTCCGGCTTGATACGCGCTACACGGATCCTGAAAAACATTGATGGAATCGGTTATATCGAATTAGACGAAGCCGATGTGGTGCGCCATCGTTTGGTGAAGCACATTATACGGGCTTATGATAAAGAACAAGCGAGGGAAGATGCGCTACGCGAAGAGCTTAAAAACAATTCTTCCGTTTCTAAATAAGAGCAACTATTCGTATGATTCCAAAAGAGGCTGTCCATCATTCGGCAGTCTCTTTTGTTTTGTGAAAATGGCACAGCATCGCATCTGTCACAGATGTTTTTATTTTTTAAACCTCATAGCTATATGCATTGTTTTGAAATAAGAAATATCCTGGTTATATTGTTAATCTAAAACAATCATTCGTATGGATACACAAAAGAAATATGTCGCACTCGTTACGGGAGCCACCGGAGGATTAGGAACCGCCATCTGCAAACGTTTAGCAGACGATGGCTTTCATGTAGTAGCCAATTACAATACCGCCGGAAAAGCGGAGCAATGGAAAGAAAAACGAAAACAAGAGGGCTATGAATTTGACATGTACCAAGCGAATGTGGGCAACTTTGATGAGGTGGGCGAGATGGTCAAAAAGATTGAATCCAGCATCGGACCGATTGATGTATTGGTCAACAATGCCGGTATAACAAGAGATGGTGCCTTTCGGAAAATGAGTAAAGAAAATTGGGATGCCGTTATCAGTACCAACTTAGATAGTGTGTTTAATTGCACTCGCCATGTTATCAACCAAATGATCGACAGAGAATACGGGCGCATCATCAATATATCGTCTGTAAATGGGCAGCGCGGACAGTTTGGGCAAGCCAATTATTCGGCAGCCAAAGCCGGCATGCATGGCTTTACCAAAACCTTAGCGATGGAAGTGGCGCGTAAAGGAATTACCGTTAATACAATTTCACCGGGCTATATTGCTACCGATATGGTAATGGCTGTAGCCGAAGAAATAAGGAATAAAATAGTAGCCGAAATACCGGTAGGGCGATTGGGCGGCACCGAAGAAATTGCACACCTCGTCTCCTTCTTGGCATCCAAAGAAACCAGCTTTATTACCGGTGCCAACTATGCCATCAATGGTGGGCAACACGTCTATTAAAGCACTATAAAAGATACACAGCAAGAAATCATATGCACCTTCTGATGTATCCTTTCGTCAACCGCTTAGTAAAAGCCGCTTCGTAATAGATGCGGCTTTTCGCTTTTGAATACGCTTCCACAATCCCCTATTGTTCCTATCGCAAATACCTTATTTCCTTTACGAAAAAATACACCTTGGTGGATAGTGCCTACACTATATATTACTTACCTTTGCCCACTCAAAAGAATTGCTCATATGAAATATACGGCTCACATCAACATCATGCCTTTAAAAGAGCTATTAGACCCACAAGGGAAAGCGGTAAATGGCAGCTTGCATAACTTAGGATTGCACCAAGTACAAGATGTGCGTGTGGGCAAGCATATTACACTTAGCATGGAGGCTTCCAGCAAAGAAGAAGCCGAAAAGCTGACTGCGGAAGCCTGCAAAAAACTATTGGCAAACCAAGTCATGGAATCATTTGACTTCACCCTTACGGAAGGATAAATAAGCAGCCCTTGCGACTATACTTAGTACCCTCACCCATCGGCAATTTAGGCGATATCACTTATCGTGCTATAGATATATTGCGCCAGGCAGATGGAATACTTTGTGAAGATACCCGTACCAGCTACATCTTGCTGAAACATTACCAAATTCAAAAGCCACTCACATCCTACCATCAGCACAACGAGCACAAGATACTGCCCCATCTTATTCAGGATCTAAAACAAGGAAAGACACTGGCACTTATCACAGATGCCGGCACGCCGGGTATTTCAGACCCCGGTTTTTTGTTGGTGCGCGAGTGCATAAAAGAAAACATTCCTGTGGAGTGCCTACCGGGTGCAACGGCTTTTGTACCGGCATTAATACAAAGCGGCATCCCCGGAAATCGGTTTGTATTTGAAGGTTTCCCTCCTATTAAGAAAGGACGGCAAACCCTCTTCAAATCTTTAGCAGACGAAGAGCGAACCATCATCCTCTATGAAAGCCCACACCGACTGGCAAAGACCCTGAGAGAGCTTTGCCAATACTTCGGCAACGACAGACCTGCCGCCGTGTGCCGCGAATTGACGAAGCTGTTTGAAGAAACTAGAAAAGGGAGCCTCATCGACTTGGCCACTCATTACGAAACTACAGCCCCCAAGGGGGAAATCGTATTGGTCATTGCGGGAAAGTAATCTTAACAATGACAGGGTTATCCTTATTTAAAATAGTCGTTTATTTTTACGAATGCTTTGCAGGTATTCATTCAAATCCACCGATGGCTTTAATACCATGAGCAATATGATATAAACCCCCATCATGATGGTTGTACGAAGTAGGGTGTCAACAATGGGATGCAAGAAATATGGGATGAAGTAAACGGTGGCAGCGGCTATTGCTCCGGCAAGCAGCACTCCGGCACTCTTGCGAGAAAAGGGATGTAATTGCATCTTTTGCCATAAGAAAATCAACTTGCCCGTATTAAACAAAATCAATGCAATGGTAGCACCCCAAGCGGCACCATAGATGCCCATCTTGGGAACTAATAGCCCAATGAAAAGTACCATAAGTACTATCAGCACTATCGAAATCCGAAAATTGAATTTATAGTAGGGAGAAATACTGATGACTTCGCTGTTTAGCCCGGTGCCCATATCTACCAATCTGCCCAAAACCAATATAGGCACTACACCAAGCAGCGAAGAATAATCTTCTCCTTTGCGACTCAGGTCATTGAGCAACTGTACAGCATTCGGCGTGTTCATCAGCACTATGATGCTCATACCTACCGCAGCAATGAGGATATTGATACCTCCTCGTTGAAATAAGTTTTTGACACGAGCCCTATCGTTTGCTTCGAATGCCTTCGCCAGATTGGGTAAGGAGGCAGTGGACATGGAGCGGTAAGGGATGATTAAGATGCTCATAATAAAAACAGCAATACCATAAACGCCCACTGTATTCATACCATCCTTATCCAAAGGTGCCAGCATGAGGGTGTCTATCAACCCCATTAACGACAAGGTAATGCCCATGAGCATATGATACCAAGCAAAATGTACAATTCCTTTTCGTTCTTCTTTGGTAAAGACGTTTAGGTTGAAGCGTATGGAAAAATGGGCTCGTTTGCTCAGCCAGTACAATATCAGCACCGGAACAATATGAATGAAGATGGTTCCGTACATCAGAAGGTCAAAGGTTATGGCATCCCAGATGTAAAGAAGTATCAAAAGGATATTGAGTAGGCGCAATACTATTTCCCTTACAAACACAGATACTGCCACTTTCATCTGACTGTTCAGATAAAACTCTAGCAAGATCATCAAGCTATAGAACAAGGTACATACGGGTAATAAGAAGTAATATTTATCTCCCATCACCTTATCGCTTGCCGTGTTGTATAATAAATCAAGCAGTTGTGGCTTAAACAAAAAATAACCGATAGAACCCAATGCCGTAATAACAACGGGTGTAGCCATGCAGATACCTATAAGCGTGGGGCGACGTGGGTCGTCCAAAGCATATTTATGAATGTAAATAGCCATTACATTGCTCATGCCCATCAACGCCAATTGCGATGCTACTATGGCTTGGAAAAGAATGCCACTGCGGTTGAAGCCTAACTCTTGTTGCGTAAGGTATTGTACTGACAGTAGCAAGGTGACAGCACCCAGTACTGCACCCATAAAAATAACCAATGTTGATTTGACTGATTGTCTGAAAACAATTCCCATGTACGCTTGTCAAAAATAACTAGTCCGAATGAATTAATCTGTAAATCCTTTGATAGGAGCGAAACAGCGCATGGTATTTAAAAAATAACAAGGGGCTACCTATCGGAAGCACCCCCAACAATAATCGTTGAATAAATAATTTATTCTACCACAAAACGCTTAACGGTCTTTTTATGCGATTGTGTATCCATCAATTCAAGGTAATACATACCCTTTGCCCAATGTGCTACCACTATTTGTTGCTCTTTATCTATATTGCCAGACCACAGTTGCTGTCCTACGGTGTTTACCACCTTTGCTTGAATGGCAGAAGCATTACTATTTTGTATTGTTAGTATTGCTTGGGTTGGTACGGGGAAAAGGGTGATGCCTTGCAAGCTATGGGTTACATCAGGTACGGCACTAGTACTACCCGGAGTAATAGAAAAGTTCACATCACTGATGTCAAAATAAACATTACCTACAGCTTTTATTTTAATGCGAGCGGTAGTAGTGGTAATGTTGTTCGGAATAAGAATGTTCTCAGAGCTGTCATTGGGTGTATTAGCCGCCAGCACAATGGGATAGGTAAGCCCGCCGTCTGTAGAAAGCAGAATATCTACATGGCTTGTATTGATAGGAGCTTGGTCGGTACCGCCTACATTCCAAGATACTGTTTGCATTTGTCCTCCCACCCATGATACATTGGTATTGGGCGCCGTAACGGCAAAGGGTGTACCGGTGTTAATGACATCAATATGGATAGTATCATCCGGAAGATTAAATGTTCCTATTCCATTCAGCATATCCCGCACTGTTAGCTTGAAGGTTAGGAAGCGGGTATCTTGTGGCAGCTTCTCTCCTTTGTATGAAGTATTGTTGATTAATAATTGTGGTAATCGTACAAAAGTGCGTGTAGCCGATGTATCCGGATAGAATGACCTAAAGATAGGTCCCAATAAATTTGCTTGATTCCAACTACTCCTAAAGTTGCCTCTATTCCATTGCTCCCAACAGTAGGTAAGCGCATCGTGGTCGGTATCGGTAACAGTGGGTGCTGTCAATTCAAAAGGGGTTAAATAAGGAATCGCATACGTAGCCGCAAAGGGTGCTACTACCGGAACATTGTTGGTTAATAATGTGTCTGCAGCACAGTTTGCACCATTGCCGGTAGTAATAAAACTAGAAATCTTCAACAGACTGGCTCCATGAAAATAAGCATCACTATTAGACTGAATATTGTCGATAGTACCACAAATACCGGCATAGGCCATTATCGTAGTACCTCCTCCGGGTTCATACGCTAGGGTTTGCTCGCCATTTCCGGAGCAAGAGCCGCTATTGGCATTAAATGTATGATCAGAACCAAATTGATGCCCCATCTCATGTGCAACATAGTCTATATCAAAAGGGTCTCCGGTAGGCATAGCCGAACCGGTTACCCCCCTTGCTTTGCTGCTATTACTACATACACAACCTAGGTTCGCAATGCCTCCGCCACCCGTACTGAATACATGCCCCATGTCATAATTAGCACTACCAATAAGGTTGTCAATATTCGTTTGATTCTGCCCCAACATGGAGCCTCCATTACTATTGGTATAGGGGTCGGTACCACTTAAATAAATAAGGGTATCATTGTTGCCAATCAATTTCATGGTTACCGCCAATTCTCTTTCATATACCCCATTCACACGGTTCATTGTAGTAACCATAGCACTCAGCACACTGGCTTTTGTAGGCGTAGCACCTCCTACAGCTTGTGCATACTCTACAGTGCCGGCTAATGCCAGTCGGTAAGTTTTCTGAGAAGTACCGTGGGATTTGTGCGCTAATGCCGGAAGCACATCTCCCAACAATGTCGTTGGCGTTAAGCCCCATTCATTTTCATGAGTGCCAACTTCGCAAGTCATGTACTTCCCTTCCGGTCGTTGGTAGTTTCTTTTATAATAACAAGAATAATACCCATCATTGGCGGTGCTATAAGGGTCGATGAAATAAGTCTGTGATCCATTTGCCACCATTGCGTGAATGCCTTGATAGGTGAAGTCCAACTTCAACAAAGCACCCGGATGGTCTATAGATGTGCCCGTAAAGGTTTTGATGTCGGGGTAGCGAGTATCCAAGGGAGCTTCCATGATGGGAGTCTGCCATACTTTGTAAGATTGGTGGGTTCCATCGGGTGTAGGCAGTTCAATAGTAATAGCCGTGGACGGTGAATATCCCGCTGTCAATAGCCTATTTTTGAAAGATGCCGTATTCAGATAATATCCGGTAAATACAGTGGGTGTGATGATCCGTTTCCCATTGGTGGGAATGCTATTCTGAGGCAGTTGTTCCCATGCAAAAGACCCTGCAAAAGTGGCGGCAGACAAGAGCTGTGCGCTTAGCAACAACAATATGGTACGACGTTTCATTTTTTAAATTAGAAATAAAGAGCAGCAAGTTACGGAAACCAACGCAAAAACATTTTCCCGTAGAAAAGTAATTGACGTCAAACAAACTCATGCGTCACTCACAGGTTAGCTTTTCTAAAATGGGTATTTCATCAATGGTATCGAATTATGTTCCCTTTGCTGCTACTCCATTTATTATTATCAAAGTAGAAAAATGTGAAGTATAGGAAACTAAAATTTTTTATTATCTTTTGCCTCCAATTCAGTCTATGATCATAGGAGTCTTAAAAGAACAGTCACCAGAAACGCGTGTTTCCCTGGTACCGGAAGTGGTGCAAGCGCTTACCAAAATGCAAGTACAAGTATGGGTTGAAAAAGATGCAGGTGTTACTGCGTTTTTTAATGATGATGCTTATCAAAAAGCAGGTGCTGAAATAAAAGATAGAAATACAATTGTACAACAAGCGGAGCTATTGCTCGCCATCCAGCCGGAAAATATTGGAAACGATATCCCCAATGATAAGATTATCTTGGGTGTCTATCAGCCCCTCTTTAATGCGGCACAAATGAATACTTGGGCGCAAAAAAACACAACCGTATTCAGCCTCGATACCATACCGCGCACCACACGAGCACAAGCAATGGACGTGCTCAGTTCACAAGCCAATATTGCCGGTTATAAAGCTGTGCTGTTGGCTGCTACGCAATACTGCCGCTACTTTCCTATGTTTATGACCGCTGCCGGCTCTATCCCTCCCGCCAAAGTATTGATACTGGGTGCGGGCGTTGCCGGATTACAAGCGATTGCTACGGCTCGTCGCTTAGGTGCTGTAGTAGAAGTGTTTGATACCCGCCCTGCCGTGAAAGAGGAAGTGCAAAGCCTTGGGGCAAAATTCGTAGAAGTGGAAGGTGCTGCTGATGCCAGCAAAGCCGGTGGTTACGCGGTGGAGCAAAGTGAAGAATTTCAACAACGACAAAAACAACGCATTCACGAATCAACAAAGAAAGCAGACATCATCATTACAACAGCACAAATACCGGGCAAAAAAGCTCCCATCCTCATCACCAAAGAAATGATAGCCGATATGCGTGCAGGCTCTGTAATCATAGACCTTGCAGCAGCTACCGGTGGTAATACCGACCTCACACGCAATAATGAAACAGTGATGCAGAACGGTGTGACCATCATTGGCAATAGTACTCTGGCTGCTACCGCCTCCTCTGATGCCAGCAAAGTGTACGCAAAAAATGTTTTGAATTTTTTAAAATTACTCATCGATAAGGATGGAAATTTCGCTCTGAACATGGATGATGATCTCGTAAAAGGAACGACGATCACCTACCAAAAAGAAATTGTTAACGAACGTGTGAAGGCACTCATGGCTTCATACTCCTAACCACCGCATCTCTTTTTTTAAAAACAATATTTTATCCTCACAAAAATAGAACGAATGGAACCATTGCTCAATCTTTTTAACGACGAAAGTTCTTATAGACTGCTAACGATAGTTATCCTATCCATCTTCCTCGGAATAGAAGTTATCTCTCGTGTACCATCGGTATTGCATACGCCGCTTATGAGTGGTGCCAATGCCATTCATGGGGTGGTGATTATCGGTGCCATTATCGTAATGGGGCAAGCCGCATCCGACGATTATGTCTCCTTAATACTTGGTTTTTTAGCCGTTATATTGGGCACACTCAACGTAGTAGGAGGCTTTGTGGTAACCGATAGGATGCTCGAAATGTTTGACAAAAAGAAAAAAAAGAAATAAACACCACCCATCGGCAATACACCCATTTCTAACGCTTTTCCATAGACAATTCAAATGCAAAATATACTTCTTCCATTATCTTATCTTATCGGCTCCATCACCTTTATCATTGGGCTCAAGATGCTCTCGCACCCCGACAGCGCCCGCAAAGGAAACCTCGTGGCTGCTGCCGGTATGGTTATAGCCATTTTTGCCACCATCTTTTTATATCATAATGAGAATGGGGAACCCTTAGGCAACTACCTATGGATTTTTGCCGGACTAATCATCGGTACTATTGTTGGTACCCTTGCTGCCAAGAAAGTACAAATGACCGCTATGCCGGAGATGGTCAGCCTCTTTAATGGTATGGGCGGTGCTTGTGCTATGTTGATTTCAATAATCGAGTTTAAACATCTTACGCATGGACTGGATGCAGAAGTAATGGAAGAATCTGCAGGGCAATTTTTCACTACCATACAAACCGGTATGTTTATCACCATTGTGTTGGGTATGATTATCGGCGGTGTTTCATTTGCCGGTAGTATTATCGCCTGGGGAAAACTGAATGGTAAAATCAAAGACCGCTCCTTCAACGGACAGCATATTGTAAACATCTTATTACTCCTCGTTATTGCAGCACTAACGGTCTATATGATTACCTTTCGTCCGGTTACGACCATTACTTTCTTTTATGCAATACTGGCAATAGCTCTATTGTACGGTGTATTATTTGTATTGCCCATTGGCGGTGCCGATATGCCGGTGGTGATTTCGTTGCTCAACTCCTTTACCGGTGTGGCTGCTGCTTTCGGCGGATTCCTTTACAACAATCCGGTAATGTTGACCGGTGGTATCTTGGTGGGTTCTGCCGGTACCATCCTTACCATCCTGATGTGTAATGCCATGAATCGCTCGTTAAAGAATGTACTGATTGGCTCATTTGGCGGAAACAAAGCAGGCGGAGGTGCAGCAGGCAGCAAAGAGCAAGGGCATTACAAAGAAATATCTATGAATGATACCGCAACCTTAATGGCGTATGCACAAAAAGTGGTTATCATTCCCGGATATGGATTGGCGGTAGCCCAAGCACAACATATTTGCCACGAATTGGAGAAAACACTTGAAGATAAAGGTGTGGATGTATTTTACGGCATCCATCCGGTAGCAGGACGTATGCCCGGACACATGAACGTGCTATTGGCAGAAGCCGATGTACCCTATGAAAAACTTTTGGAAATGGAAGATGCCAACGAACAAATGAGCAGTGCCAATGTAGTACTCATTTTAGGAGCAAACGATGTGGTGAATCCTGCTGCTAACGAAGATCCTTCTTCACCCATTTATGGTATGCCTATTTTGGAAGTAGAGAAAGCAGAGCATGTAATCGTCAACAAACGAAGCATGAAACCCGGATACGCCGGTATTGAAAACGAGTTGTTCTTCCGTCCCAAAACATCTATGCTTTTTGGAGATGCCAAAAAAGTATTGCAAGATTTAGTTGCGGAGTTAAAAGGTATGTAACCCTTCCAGGAAGCCTATTTTAAACGAATAAATTATATTTTTTTAAGCACCCAATTGGTTCTTACAGTTGGGTGTTGTCATTTTGTAAAGAGCATCATTGGCACAATCTCAATAAGGGAAAACGGCATCCGCAAAGACTTCGAGAATGCGTTACACTACAATTTCTTTGCTCAAAAAATCTTCTGCTACCTTTGATACCTTATGCAGGGAATACAAGATACCATTGCCGCTATTGCTACAGCACCCGGAGTAGGAGCTATTGGCGTTATACGGCTCAGTGGCGCAGCCGCAATCACCATTGCCGATACTATTTTTAAAGGCAAGAAACTAGCGAACCAGCAAAGTCACACACTGCACTTTGGGCATATCATAGCACCCAACGAAAAGGGTGAAGAAACCATAGTGGATGAAGTAGTCATTTCCATTTTCAGAAACCCCAAAAGCTATACGGGCGAAGATGTGGTAGAAATCAGTGGTCATGGCTCACCCTTAGTACTCAACAGCATATTGAATACAGCCTTGCAAGCAGGTGCTCGCTTAGCGCTGCCCGGCGAGTTTACACAAAGGGCATTTTTCAATGGAAAGATAGACCTCACACAGGCAGAAGCCGTAGCCGATTTGATAGCTGCCAATAGCACCGCCGCACAGCAAACAGCATTAAAACAATTGCGGGGAGGCTTCTCCGAAGACTTGAAACAATTGCGAGAAAAGCTCATTCATTTCACCGCCATGGTAGAATTGGAATTAGACTTTTCGGAAGAAGATGTGGAATTTGCCGATCGAAGCGCCCTTCAACAACTCGTGGCACAATTAAAAGAAAAGGTAACTGCCCTACTCCAGTCTTTCCGATTGGGAAATGTCATCAAAAACGGAGTGAGCGTTGCCATTATTGGAAAACCCAATGCCGGAAAATCAACCCTGCTCAATGCTTTGCTCAACGAGGAAAGAGCCATCGTAAGCGATATTGCGGGCACCACGCGCGACACTATCGAAGAAATCCTCAACATCAACGGAGTACTCTTCCGACTGATAGACACAGCCGGTATTCGCGAGCATTCTATGGATGCCATCGAAAACCAAGGGATAGAACGAAGTAAACAAAATGCCGCAAAGGCACACATCATTCTTTTGCTAACCGATGCAGTGGAGGCAAACGATGATGACAGCTTTCATTGGTTGGAGCCCTATCGTGAAAAAATTATTCGAGTGCGCAACAAAGTAGATTTGCTGCAAACATCCGAAACGGATCCTTCCACCCAAACCTTGTCTATTTCTGCCAAAGAAAAAACAGGCATCGAAACACTGAAACAGCTCATGTATCAACACGCTATTGGCAACCATCTCCAAACCGAAAATACCATTATCACCAATGCACGCCATCAAGAAGCCCTACAGCATACGCTGCAAAGTTTATTGGATATTGAGCAAGCTATGTCACAGCAAGTAAGTGGTGAACTATTAGCTTTAGACATTCGCCGATGCCTATATTTTTTAGGGAGTATCACAGGGAATATCGAACTAGACCGAGATATACTCGGTGCCATCTTTAGCCAATTTTGTATCGGGAAGTAATTTATGTCTTCTTCTCCTAATTTCTTTTCTCCCTTTACATTTATCAGCAACTATTTATTAAATAAACTATCTTCGCGCAAAATTTTTTAGCAGATGAACCTTCACGAATATCAAGCAAAAGAACTTTTAAGAAAATACAACGTGCCCACTCAAGGCGGTATAGCCGTTGATAATGTGGATAAAGCCATCAATGCTTACCAACAAATGGCAGTGGACAATGGAACCAAGTTTGCCGTTATCAAGGCGCAAATACATGCCGGTGGTCGTGGTAAGGGTACCATGAAAGAAGTGCCAACACAGCACGGAGTACAAGTGGTAAAAAGTCGTGAAGATGTAGAAACAGTAGCAAAAAACATATTAGGAAATACCTTAGTAACCATCCAAACCGGTGAAGCAGGCAAGAAAGTAAACAAGATACTGGTAGCACAAGACATGTACTTTGATGGTCCCAGCGAGCGTAAGGAATTTTACCTTTCGATACTGATGGATCGGGAGAAGAAAAAGAATGTCATCATGTACAGTACCGAAGGCGGTATGGACATTGAAGAAGTGGCACACCATACGCCAGATAAGATTTTCAAAGAATGGGTAGAACCCAATATTCCTTTGCAAGGCTTTCAAGCACGTAAGATTGCTTTCAACTTCGGACTGAGCGGAGAAGCCTTTAAAAACATGGTGAAATTCGTAACCAATTTATACAATGCATACGTTGGTTTAGATTGCTCCATGCTTGAAATCAACCCGCTGTTTAAATCTGCCGATGATAAAGTATATGCTGTTGACTGTAAGATGAACTTGGACGATAATGCGTTGATGCGTCATCCTGATTTGGCAGACATGCGTGATAAAAACGAAGAAGACCCTACCGAAGTAGAAGCCGGTGAGCACAACCTCAACTACGTAAAATTAGACGGTAACGTGGGTTGTATGGTAAACGGTGCCGGACTGGCTATGGCTACGATGGATATGATTAAACTAGCCGGCGGCGAGCCAGCCAACTTCTTGGACGTAGGCGGTAGCGCAAACGCTCAAACTGTAGAAGCCGGTTTTCGTATCATCTTAAAAGACCCCAATGTAAAAGCAATATTGATTAACATCTTCGGTGGTATCGTTCGTTGCGATCGTGTAGCTGCAGGTGTTATTGAAGCCTACAATAAACTTGGTAATATTAACATCCCTATCATTGTTCGTTTGCAAGGTACCAACGCCGAAGAAGCGAAAAAATTGATTGATGGAAGTGGGCTGAAAGTACAATCGGCTGTATTGCTCAGCGAAGCGGCTGAAGCCGTACAGAAAGCGGTAAGCGCATAATTACACAGTCTTTATTATATACAAAGCATAGCTGCATCAAAACAGCTATGCTTTTTTATTGTATCGCCATTTTCTCAAACGGCAATCATCCTTTATAAGTGATGGTTATCATCTTTCGCCAAGACCGTACGCTGTTATTTTGCACCGATGCAACACACCGACTGCTGCATCTTGCGATACTATGATTACACCTGCACTTCTTAATCCCAATAGCATAGTTATTGTGGGCGCATCAAATGATACTTCGAAACCCGGCGGAAAGGTTTTACAAAACATCATTGCTAATCAATATGCAGGTTCCCTCTTTGCGGTGAACCCTAAAGAGCAAGCTGTACAAGGCATTCCATGTGTGGCATCCGTCTCCGAATTGCCCCAAGTAGATTTAGCCATTATAGCCGTGGCAGCAAGTTTTGTGGAGACAACCATGATGGTATTAGCCACTGAAAAAAATTGCAAAGCCTTTATCGTATTATCGGCAGGGTTTAGTGAAACCGGAGAAGCAGGAAAAGCACTCGAACAACGTTGTGCGGATATCGCTAACAGTGTTGGCGCCTCCTTCATCGGGCCCAATTGCATCGGTGTCATTACCGGTACATACAAAGGCGTTTTTGCCGGACCAATACCCGAATACGACCCCATGGGCTGCGACTGTGTTACAGCATCCGGCGCTACAATGGTGTATTTGCTAGAGCTTGCTATTCCTCGTGGATTAAAATTCAGAAATATTTTTTCCGTAGGTAATAGTGCACAAATAGGAGTAGAAGATGTGTTGGCTTATTGGGATGAAACTTTTGACCCGGCTACCAGTTCTAAAATAAAGCTCTTGTATATGGAGCAAATAACCGACCCTAAGCGGTTTTTAAAACATGCTCAGTCGCTTACACGAAAAGGATGTCGCATAGCTGCTATTAAAGCCGGTTCTACAGACGCCGGTTCCAGGGCAGTATCCTCACACACCGGAGCATTGGCAGGTTCTAATAGTGCCGTGAATGCCTTATTTCGTAAAGCCGGTGTCATACGTTGCTATAGCCGTGTAGAGCTGGTGTATGTAGCCGCTATTTTTACCATCCCTCGCTTGAAAGGGAATCGCCTTGCTGTAATCACACATGCCGGAGGACCGGGCGTTTTGCTCACCGATGTGCTTACCAAAAACGGTATGCAAGTACCTCATATCACCGGAGCCAAAGCAGAAGCGTTACTCACTCATTTGCACCCCGGCTCCTCTGTGGCCAACCCCATTGATTTCTTAGCTACCGGAACCGCACAACAATTAGGAATTATCCTCGATTTTGTAGAAAAAGAATTGGAGGAGGTAGATGGTTCCGTAGTCGTATTTGGCACTACCGGTATGTGGAAGGTGGATGATGTGTATGAAGTGTTGCATCAAAAAATACAGTCTTGTCAGAAGCCTATCTTTCCTATCCTACCCTCGGTGGTACAAGCAGCAGCAGAGGTAAGCCGTTTTCATGAAATGGGAAATATCAACTTTGTAGATGAAGTGAGCTTTGGTTATGTGCTGTCTCGCGTATCACGCACACCACAACCCTATACAGACCCGGTACTACCCATTATTGATACAGCAAAGGTGAGGGCAATAATCAACAACGCAACAGAAGGCTATTTAGCTGCCGACAAAGTGTTTGAACTCTTTGATGCTGCCGGCATAAAACGTACACAACAAGCAACTGTTACTACTCAAGAAACCGCCCTTCAACAAGCTGCCACAATTGGATTTCCATTGGTGATGAAGGTTTCCGGACCAGTGCATAAATCAGATATTGGCGGGGTTGTATTAAACATTCGTGATAACGAAACCGTGGTATCTACTTTTAATGCTTTAATGCAACTGGAAGGTGCCGACGGAGTCATACTGCAACAACAATTAAGTGGTACCGAAATATATATGGGTGCCAAAGCTGAAGAATCTTTCGGACATCAAGTTTTGGTAGGGTTAGGTGGCATCTTTGTAGAGGTATTTAAAGATGTATCATCGGGTTTGGTACCCATCGGTAGAGAAGAAGCACAGTCCATGTTGAAGCGGTTAAAATCATACCCCATCATACAAGGCGTGAGAGGGAAAGAAGGCATCAATGAACGTCTAATTATCGATACCCTTTTAAAGCTCTGTGCCTTGATAACGGCGGCACCGGAAATCATTGAGATGGATATTAATCCCCTATTGGGCAACAGCCATCAACTTGTAGCCGTTGATGCTAGAATTTGTATTGCCAAGTAGCTACAGTAATGAAGATGGTTCCATCCGAAAGTATACTTCAATATGGATAATGGAGTGTTGCTCTAATAATTCCATAGTAGGTTGATGAAAAAATTTCTACCCATTCTTGGTACCCTATTCCAATCGGAAAAAGTGGTGTAATAAGTATCTAGTAAATTTTCTACCCCTGCTTTTACCAATAGGCTTTGTTGCTTAAAGGCAAATCGTTTGGCAGCCGATAAGTTGATAACAGCATAAGAAGGCAAAGGACGCTCTCCATAGTCTGCACTGTAAGCCGTATGCTTCACCGCTCCTGATACATTTGCATCAGCGGTAAAGGAGGAATGCGCATACGTCAATCCGGAGTTGTAGCTGAAGGGTTGCATGAGTGGCAAGTTGATCCCATCAGAGCCAATGCCTCTACGGTAGCTGCATCGATTCGACCAAGTTAGTTTTTCGGTCAAGTAATAGTTTACATCCAATGCACTGTTGAAGATAGTAGCATGCGGCAGTTGTTCATAGCGTTTAATGCCATTGCCACCAATCGTCATAGGACTCAGTCCGGGTTGAATTTTACCAATGATATAATCCTTGATATAGAAATAAGCACCAGTTAATTTTACGGATAATTTTGCACCGGCATAAGTGGCCGTCAGTGTGGCGTTGCCAGATTTTTCATTTTTCATCCATGGGTTTCCGATATAATCAAAACGGTCGGAGCTATTGAATAAATAAAATCCATAGCCCTCTGATACAGACGGAGCGCGTTCGCCGTAGGCTAATGCCAGCGAATAGATAAGCTGCTCGCCTTTGTGCTCCATTGCTGCTGAAAGTCGTTTTAAGATTCTTGTTTTAGATTGCTTCAACCCGGGATAGAAAATTTGTAAGCTCTCCCATCCGAAGGTGTTAGCAATTTTATTATGATGCACGCCTACACCTATGTTCACGGTTGCTTTCCAATCATCATTTATAGCAATGATATCTTTTAATGCCAAATCTCCATAGTCGGTATTTACTCCCGGCCAAGTAAGCATGAACATGTCTTTACGGGTGCTGTCATTGGAAAACATGGTCATTTCTGCAAGAGAATAATTGTGGTGTCCGCTCAAGGTGGCATTCCATTCGTGAATAGCAACCCTGCCTTGCAATACCGAATAGAAGCCTGCAGTCTTGCTCCAGCCGGGCATATCCATTCTAATGGGCACTATGGGGCGCTTGGTATCATCCATTATATGCGTCACATCATTATAGTACAGTTTTGTTTTAGACAATAAGATGGTGGGAGATAAATGGTGTTGTACATATTCTACCGAACCGATGAAAGCCTTTGCTGTAGCCACATCCATAGGCAATGCCGGATAACCTACATCCAGGGCATGGTCGTATATCAATGATGCTTCTACATGGCGATGCTCGCCTAATCTGTACGCTGCTACCGATGATACATTGTACTTGGCATATTGCGAATACAAAACTTCCTTTTGACCTCCTGCTGCATAATTTTCGGCTTTTCGTCCGGTGGCATCTACATCCATATAAAAGCGTGGACGAATAATAGAAGTACCTGCCCCTGCAATCCACTGGCGATTGTTGGTCTCAAAACCGGTAAAGGCTATTCCTTTCCATTGCGTATCTCCAAAATAACTTTTCTTACGAACCAGGTCTAAACTACCGGCAATGGTAGCGCCCCCTAGTGTACCCGCAGAGCCGCTATGGATATTTGCTTTAGCCAGGTTGGTTATTTCTACATAGGAAGTTACAGGATCCATCTTATCGGTACAAGCGCCATAGATGCGCATGCCATCAATGGTGATAACACTGCGTTCGGAAGACATACCGTTAATAAAAGGCTCCCAAGCATACGAGCCACGTCGCACCATGTTGATTAACGAAGATTTTTCTAAATAGTTGTCTAATGAAGAAAGAGGCTTCTCCATTTTTTGAGACAGATTTTGTTGAGAGATAACCACCACTTCTTCCATCGAAACATGGGCTGTGTCTTTATTGGGTGTTGTTTTCTTCTGTGCTAATAAGGCTAATGGTGTGCTAATAGCCAACACCAACCATAGTATAAAGCGATACATAAACAAATGATGTATGGAGTAAACATATAAGCATATCGGTCGCAGTACAACTGTAAGACCGATATGCTATTGGTTCAAACAAAGTCGTACTAAAATTCCAATTCAAAATAGATGCTACTAGCGGGATTGGCATCAGACACCGGTTCACCTTTCAAAGTATGGGCAGCAGTATCCAACAACTGTAAATTTATCTTCCAGTATCCGGTCATGGTTAGTCCGAGTTTACCATGATATAATTTGTCTGCGCCTTGTACCAAGTGCTCATTTCCGGGCGATGAGTGATTGCCCATATCCGGCATACGAGGGTCTATCATGATGGTGTATTTATCAACGGGTACGAAACGGGTCATTGTTTCCATTTTATAGAGTGCAGCGCTTATGTCATTGATGGCTACTTTAGGCTGTGTAGGTGCTACGAGTGCCAAAATGTATCGTACACTATCGCTGCCCTTGAAAGATGTTACCACTTGATGCGACGATGCCGCAACCGTGATTTGAGAAGTAGCGGTATAGCTGACACCATCTATCGTATAACTGAGGCTAAGCTCCCAATATTCTGTACTGTTGCTTGGCATTTGAAAGATGATATGCCCACCATAGGTAGCCGTAGCTTGTGGTTTCATGGTAATAGCAGAGGCTGGACAAGAGTGCGACTTGGACATCATGTGCATCATAGGTGTCCAAGTTGCAGTTGCATTTTTTACCAATGAACCGTCTGCTTTTTTTACTTGAAAATATATGGCGTTATAGCCTGTTTGAAAGGTACCGGTAGCGGTGTAAAGCGTTATCGTATGTGTGCTGTTGGTAATAACTGCTGCTTGTTTCAACCCTTCTAATTCATTAACGGGTGTAGGATTATTGTCGGTTTTATTACAAGCAACAAATAATAATGAAAGCCATACAAGAGCAAAACTGATTTTTTTTATTTGGAATAACATAATTGAAATGATTGTTTTTAATGATGTAAAAATGGGAGCTAACCGAATAGATGGATAGCTTGATGATAACGAATAGGGAATCGTATTTCGGAACAAAGAATACACCTATTCCTAAGTAGGAAATGGACATCAATACAATAGGATTACGATAGAAAGGTTGCCTGATGCTACATCCATAGAATAGTGTATAGCCACATAGCTATACGCATGGTGGCTTATCCGGAATAGCGGTGTATAAATAGCTGTAATGACTCGGATGATAGTGTGATGGCAATGTATTATCTACATCAAATGATATAAGTGATGGCAATTCGAAAAGGCTCTTATCCTCAAAAAACAAAACTTCACTTTGTACTTTTTCCAATACCCTTCCGGCATCTTCGTTCCGTTCTTCTTGAGCCATTTTAGATAGCTTACAATGACCGTTACACTTTATTTGCGGGCGATCTTTGTTTTCACAAAACCAACTAATGAATAGATTACTATCGTATGAATAAACAAAATACAATACACTGTTCTTTACCATGCCGACGGACATCAACAGGATAATACTAAGGGTGGCTATTTTTGTTATTCGTCTCAAAATTTGTTTTTCAAATGTGCTTTGTTATATGTTGCTAATATGATAGCTACAAGTCTTTCTTCTTAAACTTTCGTAAGGAAAAGAAGAAGGGCACGATGATCCATAATGCCAATAATGAAAAGGAGAATACCAACCCGATATTATTGCCAAAGAAATTTTTAAAAATAGCACCGGTATAACCCATCATTGCTGATACATCCAAGCGCAACAATATCAATATTCGGCAAAGATCAATAGGGCTGAGTGCCGACAAAAATACAACCACTTTCTCGATAGGATAATCGGCAAATTGGAAAAATAAGAAGAGCACCAACCCATCAAACAATAAGGCAAAATACAACCACAACATGATGGATACTCCAATGCCTTTTGCTTTGTCTCTTGTAACAATACAACTAAGAAAGGCAATCGCTACAAAGATAACCGAGAGCAACGCACCCGACAATATCATGATGAGCCCTGTAGCCCAGTCGGCAAATATGAGCAATGGAATACCTACACCAATTACATAAGCAGTGACCAAACTTAATGACAACCCAATGAAGAGTGCTTTCCAAATCATGCTTCTTTTGACCGGATGACTCACTAATAGTTCGATAAACTCATTACTGTTGTACACATAAATAGTAGAGAATAATACGGACACCAATGGCACGGTCAGCAATACAATATTGAGCACGGTCAACAAGCCCTTCGATGAATTGTCTTCTAAACTAAAGGCACTCCATGAAAACAAAGCCAGCATTATTGTATATGCAATTACAATTTTATTTTTCAAGATATCGATGGCTACATATTTCAATATTCGAATCATAGTTTTCCTTCCTTTAGCAAGTGAACAATAGAACGAGCAATCGTATCTTGACCGGTAGCTACTTTGAGGTCTTCGGTGTCTTTGTGCAACACCAAGTTTCCTTCTTGCATAAAGATGACCTGGCTGACAATATCTTCCAATTCGCTAAGCAAGTGCGAGGTAATTAGCACCAAGCAACCCTTCTCTCTTGCTTCCAAAATTTTTGTTTTCAATACTTCAGATGCTATCGGGTCAAGGCCGGCAGTTGGTTCATCCAATATCAACACTTTGGGTTGGAATAAAAAAGCTAGGGTTGCACTTACCTTTTGGGTAGTGCCACCGCTGAGTGTACGCATTTTTTTATCCAACATGTTGCCAATTTCAAACTGCTCATACAAGCTGTTGTCCAATACTTCATGCGCATGACGAATACCTTTTATCATGTCTATCACTTGTCCGATCGTCATGTTTTCGGGGTACCTACCAATCTGTGGCATATAGCCTATATGCCTTCTGTATTCGTTATCGTTTTTTATGTTTTTTCCTTCAAAAAATATATCCCCTTTATCCGGCAATACCATGCCCAAGATGGATTTTATCAAGGTGGTTTTGCCACAGCCATTCGGACCGATTAAGGCAATGCATTCTCCCTTATTGAGCGTCAGGCTTAGCCCATTTAATGCCGTCAGTTTTCCGAATTGTTTCGTGATGTTTTTTATTTCAATCATAATGTATAGGGTATCATACTAGGCTTTTTGTCCACAAATTCATCAGAGGTTAAACTCGGTAATACCTTCTCCGACTTATCCAGCAGCGTGACCATAAAACTACGGTATAGCAACATTGCCGGCGGGTTTTTCTCTACAATCATCGAAAACAAGCTAAGTGGATGATAAGGCACATCCCCCACTTTATCTTTATCGATATCATAGCCTTCATATTTGTCCCAATAGTTTTCGTAAAATTTATTCAGAGTCAACGTTCCGTTGGTAGCAACATCAAATGTATTACCTGTAAAATTATTTTGGGCTATCACAATATCCATACAACTGGCTTGTAGCCTCATTCCCCAGCCATTAGCTGCAAATAGGTTGCGCTCTGCAGTGATGCGACTGGAGCCATCGAAAAAGATACCCGTAGTGTTTCGATAAAATTTATTTCCGGAGAGATAGCAGTCGGAGAGTTCTTTAAACAATACACCGTAAGCCGCGTCACCCCAGTTTTCTTCGAAAGTATTATTCATCATCACTACTTTCTTGGTAAACATCACAGCCACGCCGGCACCGTTGTTTTTAAAATAGTTGGTGAAGTAGGCATTCTTATGCGAGAACATAAAATGCAATCCGTAACGCAAGTTGTTTTTAGCAATGTTGCGCCAGATGACAGACTCGGTTACAAACTCAAAATAAATTCCGTCGCGATGACCTAAAATGCGGTTGCCAATGATTTGTAGGCTATCGCTTTTCCAACAATGAATGCCATTGCCGGATTGGTATTCTTTTTCTTGCGTAGCTTTTACAAAATTGTTTTTGATGATGCAATGCTTGCTGTATTGGAGATAGATGCCAAAGAAATTATCCAATAATGTATTGCCTTCTACGACTACATTTTTTGAATCATATACTTTGACGGCAGCTTGATCATTCATTACTGCGCGACCACAGTTTTGCAATTGCAAGCCTTTGATGTAAACACTATCTGCTTTTACGGAGAGGATCTCGTGCTTTAATTCGCCATCCAATACGGGTTTGCCAATACCTATTACGGCAATCGGCTTATCGATGATGATATTTCCTTCTTTGTAAAAACCCTTGGTGATATATACGGTATCGCCACGAAGACTAGCATGTACAGCTGCTTGTATCGATCTATATGGCTTGTCGTTACCTACCCAACTTGCTGCTGCCCAAATATTCGATCCGGAAGCCGTGATGCAAACAAGCACCCACCATAAGATTCGATAACGATGTCCTTCTTTAATGTTCATGATCTCCTTCCTTAGCGGCTGCTAATTTAGCACTTACCTCTTTCCATGTAATAACAGCTACTTGCAATTCTAGTGCTTTGGCATCTGCCGCTTCTTTCGAAGAAAAAGCCGCCAAATTGCCGCCCATTGGACTGCGTAGCGCATCACTCTTTACATAAGAAGCAGTGCCGGCATCTATGAGTTCATTTTCTTTAAGAAAGTTTCCAACATAGTATTTATTTCCGGTGGCATTCTCTTGTGCTGCCGCATAGCCTATCATGCACTTCAGGTCATCAAATTTATAAACACGTCCTTTATCCGTAATAATTTCAGCAGCAAAGTTTCCTTCTGCAATAGACATTTTGCAATACTCACAGGCATCACTATTGAGGG
>JAKQGX010000021.1 GCA_029573235.1 Bacteroidota bacterium | reverse complement strand
AATAGTCGTCTTGTTTGCCCTGCTGTTAGGATAGATGCTTCCCAACACCGCCCGCGCTCAGTGCGGTTATGCAGCCGGGTTGGGCTGTTCTACCACCGATTATTCCAACTATGGGTTTGGCTCTTCTACGCCGAACACGTTGGAGTATGACAATGTAGTTTCTGGTTATCACTCCACCATTGGTAGAAATTCTGACGGTAAACTTATGATTTGGGGGGAAAGAGCTGCAAGCAATGGTAGTAACCATGTTACCGCACCACAGGAAATTAATTCGACAAACTACCCTGCACTAACCGGTGTGCCTTTTAGATTTACGATAGGCTGTGATAATGATGTGCAGCACTTTGTGCTTACTACCACAGGATTATTTGTATGGGGATTGGAAGGTGTAGTATTAGACAACAGTTTAACCCCGTCCAATGGTATGCATAAACTTACTATCGGAGGACAATCAAATGGGTTGCCTGCTGGGGTTAGTCCGGCAGATGTGAAGATGATGTTTGCTACAGGTGGTACGCTCGCTATTGTTACCTGTAGTGGTGCCGGTTATGTGCTTTCTAGCATTAACCCTAGAATGAGGGGGGACGGAACCACAACTATGACTAAAGCACTACGAACCACATGGTCTCGCGTAAAGACAAGTATCACCACCGACTTGAATAACATAGTGGCTATACGTGGTAACTATAATACCTTAATGGCATTAACCAATACCGGACAGGTATATACCTGGGGCGAATCGACACTTTTGGGTACAGAAAATTCATCCACGCAATCAGGTAGAGCCTATGCCACACAGATGACCTTACCGGAAGCCAATACGGTAAAAATGATTGGGGTAACGAGTGATGGCAATTCCACGGGTAACTCTACTTATTATCTACTTTATACCAATGGGCACCTATATGCTATGGGGGCTAACGGGGAAGGTCAGTTAGGTGACTTTACTAACAATGCTAGCCCAAGCAGTAGTACAAGAAGATGGGTGCAACCTACTTATACAAATGGTGGCACAGCAATGAATGATGTACAATGGATGTCTCCTAACGAACATGACCCTGCCAACGCCAGCATAAATATAATAACTACTAATAAAAAACTTTGGTGTTGGGGGAATAATAGTGCAAGTATGCTTGGACGTATAGGAAGCCCACTAGATCCTGGACAACCAACTGCTGCAGGATCCTTTAATCCAACTACGAGTAATATTCTTACTGTAAAAACGGGAGGACACACCACAGTAATGTTGCAAGAATGTCAAAATCAGTTTGGCTATGTAGGGCATGCTACTAATGGTAGTGCCGGCAATAGTGCAAAAACAAACTATACAAGCTATACCTTCTCTACTGCTGCCATACAAGTATGTGGTGCTATTACCATACCTGATATCACGTTTACCTCCATCGTACCCCTTACCGGTGCTACGGGAAAATATTGTGCCCAGCAAACTATTGCCTTAGTGGGCACGCCGGCAGGTGGCACCTTTAGCATTGTTAGTGGCCCGGGTTCCCTTACCGGTGGTAATGTTTTAAACTTTACCAGCTTTGGCGGTGCTAGTGCTACCGTTACGGTTCGGTATAATGTAGCTACCAGTCCATGTAATCCTACCTATACCGACAAATCATTTGATATAGAAAATTGTACGGTGTATAATGTCACCGGAAATGTTTGGCAAGACATCAATGGCAATGCGATAAAAGAAGGGAGTGAAAACGGTACCAACCCCAGTGGCGGCAGTATAGCCGGTATGTGGGTAAATTTGGTAAACGCCTCAGGAGATGTAGTGGCTTCTACTGCAGTACAATCGAATGGCACCTACTCCTTACCTACATTAGTATTGGGCACCTACTCTGTTATACTTACTAATACATCAATTGGTGTTGGCACATCTGCGGCATCTTCCATTACGGCTGCCGAAACAGCCCTTCCAACCAACTGGGCGCATACCGGTACGAATAATAATGGTACTGCCAATACCAGCGGCACGCACACAATAACCGGGGTAGTAGTGACTGCTTCCGGAGCTCCTAATATCAACTTTGGTGTTATTGGTACGAATGTAGATGCCGTAAATGACAATTTATCATCAGTAAACGGGTTCGTAGGGGGTACTACTGCATCTGTAATAGTAAACGACTCATTGAATGGGGTAGTAGTAAATCCATCATCTGTAAATATTACACCCGGCGCTAGTCCTCATACCGGTTTGACGATGAACTCAAACGGAACGGTAACCGTACTTGCAGGCACACCTGCCGGTACGTATAGCTATCCTTATACCATTTGCTTGGTAGCAAAGCCTGCTGTTTGTGACAATGCAACGGCAACAGTGAATGTAGGGGCAGCACCTATAGTAGCCTTGAATGATAATTTATCTTCAGTAAACGGGTTCGTAGGAGGTACTACTGCATCCGTATTAGTAAACGACTCATTGAATGGCGTAGCCGTAAATCCATCATCGGTAACCGTTACACCCGGCACCAGTCCTCATACTGGTTTGACGATGAACTTAAACGGAACGGTAACCGTAGCTGCGGGCACACCTGCAGGAAGCTACAGTTATCCATATACGATATGCGAAAATCTGAATCCTACGAATTGTAGCACCGCAACGGCAACGGTGAATGTAGGGGCAGCACCTATCGTAGCCTTAAATGATAATTTACCCTCTATTATTGGTGCAGTTGGTGGCACTACTGCATCCGTATTAGTAAACGACTCATTGAATGGCGTAGCCGTAAATCCATCATCGGTAACCGTTACACCCGGCACCAGTCCTCATTCCGGTTTGACGATGAACTTAAACGGAACGGTAACCGTAGCTGCGGGCACGCCTGCAGGAAGCTACAGTTATCCATATACAGTATGCGAAAATCTGAATCCTACGAATTGTAGCACCGCAACAGCAACGGTGAATGTAGGAGCAGCAACTATCAAAGCTTTGCCTGATAATTTGCCAGCAGTAAACGGAACTATTGGTGGTAGTATTGCTACCAGTGTTTTGTTGAATGACTCTTTAAACGGTGTACAAGTAAACCCCTTCTTAATCAACCTGACTCCTGGTTCGGCTCCTCATGCCGGTATTTCCATGAGTTCTACCGGTATTGTTTCTGTCGCTCCAGGTACTCCTGCTGGCACATACACTTACCCATATACAATCTGTGAAAAAGCTACTCCCAGCAACTGTAGTACAGCAACGGCAACCGTAGTGGTGAATGCATCGACACCCATCGTAGCGGTACCAGACAATATGCCGTCTGTGAGTGGTGCTACCGGCGGTATTACCAGCAGTGTATTGAATAACGATTTACTGAATGGTGCTATTCTGATTCCGACACAGGTGAGTTTAACGCCACTTGCATCACCGCACTCAGGTATTACCATGGGTACTGATGGAAGAATAACGATTGCTCCTGCAACACCATCGGGCACCTACACCTACAACTATACCATTTGTGAAGCATTGAACAGTAGTAATTGTAGTACTACTTCAGCAATAGTGAATGTTGGCAATACAACAAATATTGCAGCAAATACTGATAATGTACCCCCTGTCAATACAACAAGTGGTGGCACCTCTGCTGCTAGCGTATTGGATAACGACTTGCTAAATGGGGCACCTGTAATACCATCACAAGTAACCTTAACTCCAGGTACGTCTCCACAATCGGGTATTACAATGGGTGGAAATGGAAAAATAACGATAGCTCCCAGCACAACTCCTGGTACATATAGCTATCCATACACTATTTGTGAAATTGCAAACCCCAGCAATTGTAGCAACAGCACAGCTACGGTCATTGTAGCAGGTGCTTCTTCAAGCAACAATATCATTGCCATCACCGAAAATATGCCTCCGATTAATGGATCTGTGGGGGGCACTACAACGGGCAGCGTATTAGATAATGACTTATTAAACGGTGCGTTAGTAGTACCATCACAAGTTGCCTTAACACCCGGCACACCTTCTAACCCTGGACTATCAATGAATAGCAGTGGTACGATTACGGTGGCTCCCAATACACCGGCGGGCATATACAGTTTCCCATATACGATTTGTGAAATAGCAAACCCAACAAACTGTGCATCTATTGCTGCCACGGTAAATGTAGGCATGGCGCCGATCGTAGCTGTAAATGATAATTTACCCTCAGTGAGTGGGTACCTGGGAGGCACTACTGCATCCGTATTAGTAAACGACTCATTGAATGGCGTAGCTGTAAATCCATCATCGGTAACCGTTACTCCCGGCACCAGCCCTCATCTCGGTTTATCGATGAACTCAAGCGGAATTGTAACCGTAGCTGCGGGCACACCTGCAGGAAGCTACAGTTATCCATATACCGTATGCGAAAATCTGAATCCTACGAATTGTAGCACCGCAACGGCAACAGTGAATGTTTTCAATCCTACCATTACGGGAATAACCGGATTGTGCGAAGGAAGCACCAGCCAATTGACCGGCAGTGGTACTGCTGCAGCTGTCAATCCTTGGGTGTCTAGTAACCCATCTATTGCAACCGTAGATGCTACCGGATTGGTAACCGCCCAAGCTGCCGGTAGTGCCAATATTATCTATACCGATAACAATGGTTTTTCTAACGCAACCGCAGTTACCGTACATTTAAAACCGGTTATTACGGCACCGGCTACTATATGTTTGAAGGATGTGGTGACCTTATCGGCAACCGGAACTCCAGATCAAACTTTGCCTTGGGCTGTAGATAATACTTTACGAGCAACAATAACGAATACAGGAGAAGTAACCACACTTGCAGCAGGCAACATCAATGTATTTTTCACGACCAATAATGGTTGTAAGGATACTGCGACAGTAAATATACTGCCCTTACCGACTGTAAATGCAGGTCAAGACATCTCTATATGCCAAGTAGATACAGCTTTTGCGACCGCCTTTGTAAATGGCGCGAGTGCAGACCCTACCGTTACCGACCTAACATGGAGTACATATAATGGTACCGGTACCTTTGCTAACAATGCTACCGCAACAGCATTGAGTACGACCACATATAAAGCAACCACCGCTGACCATAATGCAACCCCAGCGGGCGCAGATTTAGTATTGACGGCTACCGCACTCAATGGCTGTAAAGCCAGTGATACCATGCACTTGGATATTCGTATTACCTATACTTGGAAGGGTGGCGTAAGCGAAGACTTTGGCACGGCAGCGAACTGGTTGCTGAACTGTGTACCGCCTCAATATGCCAATATCAACTTTGCATCGAATGTGGTGAACATCTGTAAACTGGATCAACACCGCTACCTGACCAACATTACAAACGACTCGAATGCCACAGCAGCAACCAACATTTTGGACCTCAATGGCAAACGTCTTACAGTAGTGGGTCAACTAAGCTTCCCGACAGCAGCCACAACAGGTAAGATAAATGCAGAAGACGGCTTGGATACAATGGAGTTTAGAGGCGTAAGTCCTTACTATGCCACTGCCTTCAACCAAGTAATACCGAATAATGTGTTTACCAACAGAACGGTATCGAACCTTCGCTTTGACAATGTTGCCGGCGTTACCGAACAAGACAGTATCTACATCACCCACACCTTGCAACCGATGCTGGGTAATTACTACTCCGGTGAAAAGCTGACCTTGCGCAGTACCCGTAACCTGACTGCCCGTGTGACTGAAATTACGAATACCAACACAACGATGATAACCGGTAAAGTAGTTATCGAACGCTTTATACCGGGTGATTCCAACCGTGCATGGCGTATATTAAGTGCTGGCATCCAAGCAAGTCCAACGGCACAAACCATATTCCAATCATGGCAAGAAAATATGCGTGCTATGACAGGTACCAACTACCAAGTTGGCTACGGAACCTTTATCAGTCGTCCATTTGCGGGTATCTACAATGGTTATGACTCTTCATCGCATAGTCCATCATTGAAATATTGGGACGGTACTCAGTTGGTGGTGCCATTCTCTACCAGCCTGCCAACAACTGATAAGATAACAGATAATGGTGGGGTTTGGTTCTTGTTTGTACGTGGCGATAAAACCATCCGTCCAGACTACTACCTAAGTCCTACGATTCCCTATAATGGCTATACAACGCTTCGTCAAACCGGTATTTTGAACCAAGGCGATGTTACGGTAGGTCAGCCGGGTACTAACTTCTCGATGATCCCCAACCCGTATGCGTCACCGGTAGATTTGGATGCAGTAGGGAATGAAAACGGCGTTGGAATATTCTATGTGTGGGATTCAAAGTTGAATACAATAGGTGGTTATCGTACATTGATGAAAATGGAAGGAGGTGTGTTTATTGCGACCCCATCAACGGGTGACAATACCGACGACGACAAACTTCGCTATTTGCAAAGTGGTCAAGGCTTTTTCATTCCAGGTAATAAGCAATTAGAATTCACCGAAAGCATGAAGGCGGGGAACGAATTTACCTATGATGTGTACAAAACCACTACGTTGCAAAAAGAATTGGTCGCAGAACTACACAATGTAACCAATGCATCGGCACCGTATCAGGTAGATGGGTTCCGTATCTATATAGATAGCAGCTACTCGAACAATTATGTAGCCAACGAAGATGTGCTAAAAGCCGTGAACGTGAATGAATGTTTGGCTGTAGCCGCAGATACACAACGTGTGGTTATCAACAAACGCCAAGCCCCCTTGGCAACAGATACCATCCAGTTGAAATTTTGGCAAACTACGCTGAGCAGCTATAAGCTAAGCTTTACGTCAAACAACTTTGGCAATAACATGACGGCATCGCTGATAGACCAATACACCAATACGGTAACACCATTGAGCAACACCGGCACAACGGACTATAACTTTACCGTTACAAGTGCTACCGGTTCATGGAACATCAACCGTTTCCTTATCACGCTGACCTCGACGAATCCGTTAGCCATGACCGATATCCGCTTGAGTGCAGAGAAACGTGCAGAAGGTGCTCGCTTACAATGGCAAGCTACCAGTCAGAAAGAAGTAAGTCACTATGAAGTAGAGCGCTCAGAAGATGGTAAAGAGTTCCGCAAGATTCAAACCATTGGACGTTTGGGTGATAATACGGCACGCAGCTACACTTGGACGGATGTATTACCGATAGAACAAACTGCATACTATCGCATCAAAGGGGTATCTACAAGCACACAATATGTGTATTCGAATATAGCCCAATTGCATGCCGGCAAGGGCATCGGAAGCATAGCGGTATATCCGAACCCCGTAACGAGCCAATTGTTCAACGTTACCCTGCGCGATATAGCCAAAGGCAACTACACAGTAGCACTCTATACAGAGCAAGGACAATTAGTAGAAACCAGAACACTGGAACACGGAGGTGCCACGGTAGATTACCCGATCACTCTTCAGAATACGATGGCCGCAGGCACCTATATGCTGAAGCTGATGGACGGCTCGACCGTACTCCATACCCAGCGTGTGATTATGAAGAAGTAAGACGGTACATTGGCGCGATCCGCCAACTGACCCATAAAAAAACAACCACTGTCTGCTGTAGGCAGTGGTTGTTGTTTATTACAAGGGAAGATCCTTAAAATACTGCGTCATACAAAGTACGACTGAAGGTATGCGTATAGCGAGCTTGCTCGATTTGTGACAGCCATTTGATACCCCTTATGGCATTGGAAAGAAATACTTCGTCTGCTGCATAGAGCTCTGCAAGTGACAGCGGTTGCTCTCGAACAGGTATGGATCGTTGCAAACAAGAATCTAATAGGTATTGCCGCATCACACCTGCCACACAACCTTCTGATAAGGGAGGCGTGTGTAATACGTTATCTTTCACCCACCAGATATTGGCAATGCTGCTTTCGACCACCCTTCCGAATTGATTCAGCAACAGTGCATCATTCCAACCCCTGTTTGCCGCTATGATGGCTGCTGCTTTACAAGCGGTACGTTGGCTGTCTTTTATATGCGAAACTTTATCGGCGGTCTTGATACAGCCGGACGCAATACCCACCTGCCAACCCTTTTCATTCCATAATGTATCCTTAATAGAAACAGGAAAGCATTCAATGAGATAGCTTCCGATAAGCGAATCTGAAATAGCAGCAGGAGTCGATTCGGTAAAATATTTGATACGGACACGACAACACGGCAACCCTTTATTCTTTTCAACGAGCGAATGAATATCTTTTTCTAAACCGGAGACCGTAAAGGGCAATGTATGTGTTGGTGCTATTTCATAGGCACTGCGCCATAACCGCTTCCAATGATAGCTAGCAAAGGGAATAGTGATATCCCGCACTAATAAGGTTTCGAAAACGCCGTTATCAATAGGCAAGGCACCCTGTACTTTGCGGTATTTTTCTTCCGGAAGAAGGATGCCATTAAGAATTACAAAACCCATAGTTTCAAGATATAAAATTCTGAATAATCTTCATTAGAATGTATTTTTGAAAAAAACAGACAGATGAAATTACAGGCACCGGTATCGGTAAAATGGATTGCCGATTTTATAGGCGCTACGCTATTGGGAAATGCATTACAAGAAGCAACCGGGCTAAATGAAATTCATAAAGTAGAAGCCGGTGATGTATCGTTTGTGGACTTTGCAAAGTATTACGACAAGTGCTTGCAATCTGCCGCTACTATTATCATTATTAATAAAGAAGTACCCTGCCCCGAAGGTAAAACCCTGTTGATTTGCGATGACCCTTTCAGAGCATATGTACAGTTAGTAAAACATTTCAGACCCTTTGAAAAAGCACTTTCAGCCATCAGTGATACGGCAGCTATTGGCGAAGGAACGCAATTGCAACCGGGCTGTTTTGTGGGCAATCATGTACGTATTGGTAAGAACTGTTTGATACATGCGAATGTCAGTATTTATGATTATACCGAAATAGGAGACAATGTGATCATTCATGCCGGTACGGTTATCGGTGCTGATGCGTTTTATTTTAAACGCAGAAAAGAGCGAGTAGCACAGTATGATAAACTGGAGAGTTGCGGTCGTGTGATTATTGAAGACGATGTAGAAATAGGTGCCGGTTGCACAATAGACAAAGGGGTGAGTGGTGATACCGTTATTGGGTTGGGAACCAAACTGGACAATCAGGTTCATATAGGACATGGTGTGGTGATAGGTAAGAATTGTTTGATCGCCGCACAGGTTGGCATAGCCGGTAAAACAATTTTGGAAGATGAAGTAATCCTATGGGGACAAGTAGGCGTTAATAAAGACCTTACCATTGGCAAAGGCGCTGTAGTGTATGCACAAAGTGGCGTCCGATCTACCATTGCAGGCGATAAAATATATTTTGGAAGCCCTGTAGAAGAAGCAAAAGAAAAGATGAAAGAGCTCTATTGGGTAAAACAAATACCGGAGATATGGAAACGATTGAAGGAAGCTAAAGAAGAATAAACTGAAGCATGTAAAAAATGAATACCCGGTAAAGCAATGACTAAAAAAGAACGCTACCTTTTTGTACTGGAGTGGTTTCAAGAACACATGCCGCACCCCGAAACCGAATTGCATTATCGCAATCCATACGAACTGTTAGTAGCCGTAATCCTATCGGCACAATGCACCGATAAGCGAGTCAACATCGTGACGCCCTCGTTATTTGAGGCTTTCCCAACGGTAGAAGCTTTGGCACAAGCAAGTTTTGAAACCGTAGAACCCATCGTTCGCAGCATCAGCTTTGCGAATAACAAAACAAGGCACTTGCTGGGTATGGCGCAACGTGTAGTCAACGCATACAACGGAGATATACCGGATACGGTAGATGCGTTAGTAACCCTATCGGGAGTGGGCAGAAAAACGGCTAATGTCATCACTTCTGTATTGCATCAGCAACCCAATATGGCGGTGGATACACATGTTTTTCGAGTGTCCGAAAGATTAGGACTGACTACTCATGCTAAAACTCCTTTGCAAACCGAGCAACAATTAATCAAATATATTCCACAAGAACTGGTTCATAAAGCGCACCACTGGCTGATTTTACATGGTCGCTATATCTGTTTGGCACGCCGTCCTAAGTGTGAGATTTGTGGTTTGCGAACGGCTTGCAAATATTTTCAATCAGAGATGAAGCAGAAAGTAGGCAACCTAGAAACGCCTCAATCTGCCGAAGCCGTACGAGCCGCCATGAATGCGAAGCACTGAACCCATTCAATTAATCTTAGCTATTCCTACCTTGTTATTCTGTGGAGGTTTCTTTCCAAACCGGTACAAATGTTTTTTCGTAATCAGGAAATTGAACTGTTTTGTAAGTGCCGGAAGCAATGTACTTGAGAATCTTTTCCATGGTTGGCACATTTTGGTATCCGGGTATCGGTATCGGATTTTTAAAACCTTCTTCTAAGATGACTGTAGTAGGGTATGACATGCGTCCTTGCAACAACTCTACTGCCAACTGATTGGAGCGCTGCGCCGGCACAAAGCCAAAGGCACGACCCATAAAACGGATGGTGTCTTGTTGCTCTGCATTGAGTTTAACGGCATAAAAATGCTCGTTCATATATTGAGCCAACTCTTTATTGCTAAAGGTTTTTTTGTCCATCACTTTGCACCAACCACACCAGTGTGTATAGATATCTACAAAGACTCTTTTGGGCTGTTTTTTCATGGCTTCTTCTGCCTCGTTTATCGTAAGCCAATGTATGGTGCTATCTGCTGTGGTAGCCGTTTTTGCCTTCTTTTTTTTACCGGCAGCCAACAGCGTAGTAGTGGTCATAAAGGTACACAGCAACAACAGTAAAAATGTACGGAGTGAGAGATGCATTACGAACCTAATATTTTTTCAAAGTAAAGAAAAGTACAACAATCGTTTTGCTAAAATATGATTAATACCGTTTACTGTTGGGAAATCTCTTGGCTCGAAATTGCTATCTTACACACGAAGAATAACGATATCAATACAACCAACCATGCTTTTCTTTTTATGAAATCTTAGGATGGGTGGTGAAATAAAAATGATAGACAATGAAAATTGCGGTAGCCATTACAGGAGCCAGCGGTGCCCTTTACGCCAAGGTGTTATTGCAACAGCTGACTACGCTTTCGGAACAGGTGCAAGAAGTAGCGGTTGTATGGAGCGATACAGCCAAATTGGTTTGGGAACAAGAACTCGGAAATCAAGATTACGCAAAATTACCGTTTAAGACCTTTGCCAAAAATGATTTCATGGCGCCATTTGCATCGGGCAGTTCATCGTATGATGCATTAGTCATTTGTCCGTGTAGTATGGGTACACTCGGCAGAATAGCCGGAGGTATCAGCAACGACCTCATTACACGTGCTGCCGATGTGATGCTGAAAGAACGCAAGAAACTCGTTTGTGTGGTACGAGAAACCCCCTACAACCTGATTCATCTGAAAAATATGACCGCCGTAACCGAAGCCGGTGGTATCATTTGTCCGGCAACACCTTCTTTTTATAGCCAGCCACAAACTTTGGAAGACGCCGTGAAAACCGTTACCGGCAGGGCATTACAACTGTGCGGGATAGAAACAAACGGGTTTCGTTGGGGAGAATAATGGTATTAAATGACCAATGCTTTTATGCCCTAAAATGATTAATGTTCTTCTAAAAACTCTGGGGTTTTCATGTCGCTTTTCTTTCCCATCCAAACCAATAAGGCAGGCTGCAACGTGAGGTTGGTAATCATCGCCAGCAACAAGGTAAGGGAGGTAAGATACCCCAACGATTTAGTGCCATCAAAGTGTGATAAAGCAAACACCCCAAAGCCGGTAATTAAAATCACAGAAGTATAAATGATGCTCAACCCGGTTTCATGAATGGTCTTTCGAACCGTTCCGGAAATACTAGATTCATGCTTCAACTCTTGTCCATAGCTTACCAAAAAACGAATGGTAACATCTATGGTAATGCCCAAGGCAACACTAAAGACTAATACCGTGGAGGGCTTGATGGGAACGCCTGCCCAGCCCATAATACCGGCTGTTATTAATAAGGGTACAATATTCGTAATAAGGGCAATAAGCACTACTTTCCAAGAGCGGAATAAGAAAATCATACAACTGAATATCATCAAAAAGGCAAGCACCAAACTATCGCGAAGGCTGCTAATGATAAACCGGCTGCCTTCTAAAAAGACAATACTGGTACCGGTGAATGTAACATCATACTTACTGCTATCAAATAACTGCAAGGCAAAAGGGCGAATGCTGTCCAGCATTTCTGGCAATCGTTTGCTGCCCACATCGGCTATCCCTACACTGATACGAGCTTTCTGACGCGTACTATCCATAAAGCTGTTGAGGAGTGAAGTGAAGACCTTTTGTTGACTGTTGCCGGCATTCTGTTGTCCACTTAAATAGGGTTGAATAAAAGCTCCATCAAACACATTGGGAATACCATAACTGCTGCTATCGCCATCATAATAAGCTTGTCGAGCGAATTTAATACCCTCTACAAGCGATAAGGGATGCCCTATTTCCGAATAGCTTTTCAAATAGTCAGAAAGTTGATCCATCTTTTCCAATGTGGGCAGTTGCGTAGCTCCATTCTTTTTTCTTGTATCGATGACAATTTCTAAAGGCATGACTCCTTTAAAATGCTTTTCAAAAAACTTGAGGTCTTGATATACGTTTTCATCTTTCGGAAGATCATCTACAATATGTCCCACACTATTCAACCGCAGAATACCTGCAAAGGATACAATACATGCCACTATGGTAGCAGCATATATCCATTTGCGATGACCAAATACCCATGTGGTAAGGGTTTGCAACAATCGGGTAATCCATTTGCTTTCGAGGTAATTGGTATGCTTGCTTTTGGGCGGAGGTAACAGGCTGAATAAGGCAGGGATGAACACAATTGAAATAACAAACAACGCCATGATATTCACAAATGCTACGGCTCCAAACTCTTTCAATAACGTGCTCTTTGTAAAGAAAAATACCCCAAATCCAATGGCAGCCGTAAGATTGGTAAACAAAGTGATGATGCCCATCTTGTCCACCATGTTTAGGAGTGCTTTTCGTTTATCTCCATGCTGGTTATAGTCGGCATGATACTTATTCAGTAAGTACACACAGTTGGGGATGCCTATCACCACTATTAGCGGCGGGATAAGTGCTGTGAGCAAAGAGATTTTGTAATTAAAAATAACCATCGTTGCCACCGACCATATCACTCCGGCTGCTACTACCAACATAGAAGCCAACACAGCCATAAAGGAGCGGAAGAAGATGGTGAGGATTACGGCAGTAAGTGCAAACGAAAGCAATACAAATAATTTCATCTCGTGTTGCACCTTGCTGGCCATCATGGTGCGGATGAAGGGTAGTCCCGAAAAATGTACTTTAACTTGGTGTTTCTTGCCAAATGTTTCGCAAATACGGGTTAAATCATCTACTACACCCACACGTGCCGGAGAGTTAATAATGGCTTTGTTCATCCGAAGTGCCATCAAGTAGGTTCCTGATTCGGGATTATAGAGAAGCCCTTTACAAAAGGGTAGGTTGTAAAATGTACTAGTAAACGCTGCCACATCCGTCTCCTGATTGTCGGACAATAGCTTTACGGCTTTCAGCTTATCGGTAGTAGTATCCTTTATCAGGTTGATGGCTGTAGGCACACTCATGATGTTTTCAACACCATGTACTTTTTCTAACTGATGCGTAAGAGCTAAGTAATCTTTAAAGAATGCTTCTTCAAAAAACTTGTCCGTTTGAACACCTATAACAATGGTGTTGCCATCTTCACCAAAAAGTTTACGAAAAGATTGGTAGGCGATATACTTCGGATTGTCTACCGGTACGGCGCTGGCAAATTCATAAGCCAGTTGCACTTTGGTAGCTAAGAATCCAAATACTATGGTGAGAACGGTTAGCGATACCAGAAGCAATATTCTGAATCGGATGATGAATGCTGCAAGTCTATGCCACATAAAAGATTCAACTTATTTCTATAAACGTTGATAAAGGTAAATAAAAACTACCCGAGCCTACACCGCTTCTTTTACAATACAATGTTTTCCAATTTGTCAGACTTTTCAGGGAAGTCGGTATTATAATGCAAGCCGCGGCTCTCTTTTCGAAACTGAGCACCTTTCACAATTAGGTATCCAACGGTTATCAAGTTGCGCAGTTCAAGCAATTGCGGGGACACTACTGTTGATTTATACAGCTCTTCTGTTTCGGCATGTAGTAGGTCCAAACGCTTCATGGCGCGAGCGAGGCGTACATTATTGCGTACGATACCCACGTAGTCACTCATGATTTGCTTCAGCTCTTTTAAGCTTTGCGTTATCAGTATCATTTCTTTGGGTTGCATGGTGCCTTGTATATTCCAATCGGGTATTAGCTGTTGAAAGGCAATCGTATCAAAGGTGGCAGCAGCTGCTTCGGCACATCGGTGTGCGAATACTAAGGCTTCTAAAAGGGAATTGGAGGCCAAGCGATTGGAACCATGCAAACCGGTGCTGGCACACTCGCCACAGGCATAAAAGTTTTTAATAGAAGTGCGGGCAAAGGCATCCGTTTTGATACCGCCACAACTATAGTGTGCTGCCGGCGTTACCGGTATCAGGTGTTGGGCTACATCTATTCCCATGCTCAGGCACTTTTCATAGATATTTGGGAAATGGTTTCTGAACTTGTTGATATCCATGTGTCGGCAATCCAGATACACATACTCCGTACCGGTAATCTTCATTTCATTATCAATGGCACGCGCTACTACATCGCGTGGTGCAAGGTCTTTACGGGCATCATAGCGTTCCATAAAGGCTTCCCCATTTTTATTGCGTAAGATACCACCGTCGCCTCGCACGGCTTCTGTAATAAGGAAGTTGGGGCTTACATTGGCTTCGTACAAAGCCGTCGGGTGGAACTGGATGAACTCCATGTTTTCAATACGGCATTTAGCACGGTATGCCATGGCCACACCATCACCGGTAGCTATTCGCGGGTTGGTAGTTGAGCGATATACTTGTCCGTTACCCCCCGATGCCATAACAGTTACTTTAGAAATAATTTTTTCTATTTCATTCGTTTGAAGGTTTAAAGCATAAACGCCATAACATTCTATATCCGGTGTGGACTTCGTTACCAAATAGCCCAAGTGGTGCTGCGTGATAATGTCCACTACAAACCAGTGATTGTGTATTTGTATATTCGGATATTTTGGGAGCAAGGCTACCAAAGCTCTTTCAATCTCGTATCCGGTAATGTCTTTGTGATGCAGTATTCGGTATTCAGAATGTCCTCCCTCTTTACCTCTTTTATAATCACCGCTATCATCTTTGTCGAAATTAGTACCCCAAGCTATCATCTCATCCACCCGCTCTCTTCCTTCTTTTACTACAATGGATACAATGTCTTCGTTGCACAATCCATCACCGGCAATGAGTGTGTCTTCAATATGCTTTTCGAAGCTATCTTTTTCATCATCGTTCACTACGGCTATACCACCTTGTGCGTATTTAGTGTTGGTTTCATCGGTGTTTACTTTGGTGAGTACCGTAATGGTTTTATCGGGAAATCGTTTTGCTGTTTTTACGGCAAAGGTAAGCCCTGCAATACCGGAGCCGATAACAAGAAAATCTGTTTGCATAGCCATTGGAAAAGTCAAAAATACTTTTCTTTTTGATTTGGTTATAGCACAAGTACTAACTATCGTATTGCTCAAATCAATACCTTGGTTGTGTATAAATGAAAAAAGGCTGCAAAAAAGCAGCCTATGAAATATTGATGAAGAAGGAATAAAGTGTTCGCTATGATAGTCGTTCGAGTGATTAATATACACTACGATAACTTCCTGGTTTTACCATCACCCAATTCTGTCCTAAGTCTTCGCTACGATACAAGCCTTGGTCAGTAGCGATGTAGATAAATTGCTTGTTCGCTCCGTTTTTGTATATGTTGTTTTTGCCAACGATACCATACACGGTAGCATTGGTAGGCATACCATTGTTAGAAGGTACAAATTGTCCGGATTGCAAACGATAAATACCCATGGAGTCAGTACCTACCAACAATACTTGGTCAAAAGGTGCTTGGGTTGTGTATAATTTTCTTGCAGGCAGCCCGGGATATTGTTTCCAACTTTGACCATCATTACTATAATAAACACCGTTTGCCCCGAAAACATCGGTAGCTAACAATGTGTTGTCAAAATGGTTGAGATAATATGTACCGCTGGAGGGTAGCAAGGGTGCATTTTGTGTAACAATATTCCAATTGCTGGTTTTATTGTCTTTTTTATAAAGAGCACCGCCATTGCTATTGGAGCGAGCGTAAATAACACCGTTTTTGAGTTGCGTAAATGAGCTAATGTCGCCACCGGTAACACCTGTTTCCCAGTTGGGGTCAGGTGACCAAGAGCTACCATTATTGTCAGAATAGAAGATGCCTTTATCTAATGTACTGGTAACATATATTCTTTCTTGATCTAACGCGCTAAGCAGCATGTTTTGCCAAGGTGTAGTGGGTGTGGGTGGCAGCGAAACCGTTACTTTTGGGTTGAAGCTTTTACCATTATCCAAACTGACAAACAAATTTGCTTTTATCCAAACAATGCCTTTGCTGGTTGTAGCCAATGACCGGGTAGCATAGCCATCCACCGGAAAAACGGTGGTATAATCATCTCCGTTATTGGTGCTGATTAACTCCCCCTTCTCGCTAGTAACATACAGCCCATAAGGTTTTTTTACTACGGTATCATTATCTATACCATTCTCTTTTTTACAACTAAATAGGGTTATGCTTAGCAATGCACCCAGAGTAAGAGTATGGAGTAAAGTGTGTCTTTTCATACGAAATTATATCACCGATATTTGTATAGCTTTCAAATTTCGCTTAAATATATTACATAGACTGGAATTTTCTGACATTCTCAGGTTTTTTTATTTACGGATGGGTAGAATCGATTGCGGGTACTACCTGATTTGGCGATGTTGCCGCTTCTTTTTCTTGAGGTTTCAATGACTCTATCTTTGATGCGAGGTGCAACAATTGGAGCAAGGCATCTTCCTTTTGGTTGATAAAGTTCAGCTCACCATGATACTCAAATGCTCCATTTTTCAATGTGCCACCATTTATTCTTGCATCCCGTAACAGCTTTTTTATTTCTCTCATCTCTGCGTTTTTGGCTGCTGTAGTGTCCGCCATTAAGCCTCCCAGCAATTGCTGAACGTCTAAATAAAACGTATAGGGTTTTTCAGATAGAATTGCTGCCGATGTGGTGGCTTCGGATAATTTGCTATTTGCTCCAGATACAAAATTTTTACCCAGTTCCTGCCTATTGGATAGCACTACAAAATTGTTTTGAATCAGTAAATAGGTAGAGTCGTAGCTGCGAATTTGGTACATATCTTTTTCGAGGGGGGTTAGCTCCAAGACGGTTTGTAAGTATCCAAATAGTTTCTCAAATCGTTTTGAGTCTTTTATCTTCATAACATACACATAGTCGCTCTTGGTGGTAGTGCCGGATGGCTTGTAATAATTACTCAAAGCCGTGTCGGTAAAAAGGGATGTTGTAGTATCCGGAAAAGTATGCACATTGTTGATGGTAACGGCCATATCACCCGTAAACGATTGGAAGATGTCCTCTGCACTGATGCCGCCTTCCATCAATACCATATTCATAAGCCCTAAAAATCCGGTTGCTTCTAATGTTCGTTTAAGCCCTTCCATCGGTAAAGCAACGGCCATTGCGATAGCCCGATGCTGAAACGGTAATTGCTGTATCATTTTATTGTCCGGATGGTTAAATTTAGAAGTCGAAAAGGACTCTTTTAGCATATCGGAAACGTACAATAGCGCATCAGCATTTATCTTTCCGTTATTAAAATCTACACCCAAAGCAAAGGCACTATTTTTCCATAGTTTTTGAACGGAAGAAAAACCGGTTGCTGCGTTAGTAATGGGGTTCCCGGGTTGTGATAAATAGCTGTCGTAATTCACCCACAGGGTGATATCCTTACCGGATGTTTGTAGTTTTTTAAAACGCTTGTCGGTAGCAATGTTTTCTTTGGATACTTCAAATGCTTTGCTGATAGTATGGGCGGAAGCTGCACCGGCAGAGTCGAATACGGAGAATCGTTTTTGCAGGATGAGTATATCTTTACTCCAAGCAATGGTTAATTGATCAGGCATCGCAACTGTTTTGATAGCACCATTTTTTTGGAGGGTATTGCCAGCAAAATTTTCAGAAAAAAATTGCTCCCATTTTTTTTCATCCGCCAGCGGTACCAACATGGTAAAAGGCTCAATGTTGGAAAAAGAAAAATCGACATTAGAATAAATATATAGGGTGTTCATTACATCCAATCCGGCATCTTCCAATCCTTTTACGATAGGTCCTGTATCCGGCATCGAAGCCTTCATATCATCTAGTAAATCGCTGCCCCAGAGCGCATTCCAAATCATTTTCTTTCCCAGCTCTTTAGTGTCGATACCCACTACAAAAGCTGCATTTTTAGGTATGTACTTTACATGATCGGGTACTTTATTGCAGGCAGATAAAAGCACCACAAAAAGTAATAAAAGTATGCTTCGAAAGGCGGTATATTTCATAAAATGTTTTTTGTAAAATAACGTAATTGTGATGGATTTAAGCATCGATTCTTGTCATAATATCCTAAATGACGATGTAGAACTATTGATATAATAATGCTGAATAGTCGCTATTTTTACGGCAAAGTAATAGTATGCAACAGCAGAGTACAAAGGCGTCTATATTGATTGTTGAAGATGAAGAAAGTTTGAGAAGTGCCTTGAAATTAAACCTCGAAATGGAGGGATATGAAATTTCTACAGCAGAAGATGGACCTTCGGTGCTTCGATTGGTGAAAAACGAATACTTTGATTTAATAGTCTTGGATATCATGCTTCCGGAGATGGATGGAATTACAGTTTGCGAAACCATTCGGATGCAACACAACGATGTTCCCATCTTGTTTTTATCTGCCAAAAACAGCAGTGCCGATAGGGTAGAAGGCTTGAAAAAGGGAGGCGACGATTACCTTACCAAACCGTTTAATTTGGAAGAATTGTTGCTGCGTGTAGAAAAACTTATTGACAAAAATAAAAAAATAAGATCCCCTCGCTCGGTACCCGATGTGTACACTTTCAGTGATGGGAAGATTGATTTTGCCGCGCATGAATGCACCGACAAAGATGGTGCTGTGCAAGAACTCAGTAAGAAAGAAACTGCGTTGTTGAAATTGCTCATCGAAAACGAAGGTCAGGTGGTTTCCAGAGAACATATTTTGCAAGTGGTTTGGGGCTACAATGTATATCCTACCACACGCACCATCGATAACTTTATTCTGAATTTCAGAAAGTATTTTGAGCAAGACAGTCGTCATCCCAAACATTTTCATTCGGTAAGAGGGATAGGGTATAAATTCACCGAATAATAAAACTCTTGTTGCTTTCAACTATTTTTGTAATTTTCGAACCTTAATTATCAAACCTCATGCGTAAATACCTTCTTGCTGCTGCTATCCTCACGCTTACTGCAACTGCTTGTAATAAGGACAAAGACTATACTCGTGCTATCATATTGGATACCGGAGATGTTTCGCAAGATGGTTGTGGCTATTTGCTTCGCTTAGAAGATGGCCGGGAAGAAAAGCCACAATACTTACCTTCTGCTTTTCAACATAATGGGCTGAATGTATTGGTGAAATACCACCGCACCGGCGTATTAGATACTTGCGAAAGCTCTGTTCCCAGAAGGTTTTTTGATTTAGTAAAAATCGAAGACATCAAGAGAAGAGACTAAGAATAGCGTTACCGTTGTTCTTGGAATCGTTTGTTTCGGATAAACTCCTCATCATTTAAGGTTTGCAAAAACGCCAACAAGTCTTTTCGTTCTTGTGGTGTGAGGTTGATGCCATTGCTCAAAAGTGGATCCAGTGTGGCACTGGAATAAATTCCGGTAGCATAATGATTTAATACTGCTTCCAATGTGCTGAAACGCCCATCGTGCATGTACGGAGAAGTGTATAATAAATTTCGTAACGAAGGCACTTTAAATAAGTACATATCGCTGGGTTGTAAGGTTACATGACCACGACCAGAGTCGTTGACCACTGAGGGTTTCAAGCCATTGTTCCGAAAACTAAAGTCCGAAAACAAGGGTTCTTTATGGCAGGCGGCACAGTGGTTTCGGAAAATTTGAAGCCCATTTAATTCTGCTGTCGTCATTTCTCCACCGGCTTCTTGGCGCATATACTTATCGTATTTCGAATGGCTCGAAACAAGCATTCCCATAAACTGCGCCAGCGTTTTTAATATCCGTTGTGAAGTGATACTATCATTACCAAATACAGCAGCAAAGCGCTTGGGGTAGTCGGCATCATTCTTCAATTTCTGGATGATATTGCCAAAGTTTTCATCCATCTCTACGGGGTTCTGAATGGGATTGATGGGTTGTACTTCCAAGTGATTGACCCCGCCATCCCAAAAGAAACGTGTATGCCAATTCAAGTTAAATAAGGGGGGAGAATTGCGAATACCTATTTTATCATCTACACCATGGCTTACATCGTGCCCTATTTGGGCAAAGGCTGAAAACTGCTGATGACAAGTACCACATGAGATGGTGTTGGTTCTGCTGAGACGCGTATCAAAAAATAATTTTTTGCCCAGCTCAAATCCCTCCACGGTAAGCGGGTTATTTTCAAATTGATAAACCGGTTGAGGCCATCCCTTGGGTATTTCAAACTGTATTTCTTTTGCCGCTTCCACAACAGGGTCTGGATGGCAGGCATACAGACCAAGCGCCACCACCATCATCATGTACATAACGTATTTTTTAATGTTGCTCATTATTCATTAGCGTTTGAGATGGAGTGTTTTTGGAGGAAATACCTGATGCAACCAGCTATTCTATCGTTGTAGTTACAGATTGTACGGTAAACATATCCGCATAATTATCAGACAAGGTACGTGCCGGTTTGCCACCATTCATAGCCCCGGGAAAATTGAAAATGCTAACGGTGCTAGGCGTTTTAAACCATTCTAATATATCGGAGTTGATTTGAATAACGGTATGGGAGCTGCTGACCACTACAGCCTTGTTTGGGAAAGAAAGCTCTACCGTTTTCAATACATTATCCGGCCCGTTGAAACCGCCGATATGATATACAAACTGCTTGCTAACATTTGGAGATTGGGGAGAAGTGCCTTCCAATTTGGCCATAATATAGCCGCTGTTCCAATCCCAAAACATCCCATAGAATGGGTCTAAAGCGCCTGTTTGAGCACCGCTCACGTTTCGGATAGAATCAACACCAACTAAAAATTGAATTTTCGTATAACTGCCACTGGCGATATTGTTTATCTTAATTTCTCTGGATAAGGGCTTTTCAGCATCTACCAAATAATAGCCGTTAGTATCGGTGAACGTAGTACCATCTTCTTTGGTCAACACAATATTGGAGATATAGTATTTATACATGCTCACATTAAACGTATCACCATGGGCATTTTTATAAGAAGCCGTTTCTAAGGTAAGCGTATCTGATCCTACCATATTCTTAAATGAAAGACTTAAGGAAGGTGGATTCGTTACCGGAGGTTTGGGGTCATCCTTTTTACGACATCCCATACTGAACAATACGATTAATAATAGTACTCCAACGAACTTCTTCATACTTGTTTTGTTTTCAACAAATTTAATGATTATCGACAACTATTTTACGCTATTGAAATGCTTTGAAATAACGCGGCATTGAATGTTTATTGTAGTGTCACTTTCCTTTTTTTTATGTTAATACTACATGATTCCGTAGCTCGACTGATTAAAAATAATTGTATCCATCTAGTAATATTCTCTTACCTTTGCGCCTCAAAAAAAATCGCTTTAAACAATAATCGCCATAAGGCATTGTGTTTAAGAGGAAGAAAATATTTGTATGAATTTAAGAAACATCGCCATCATTGCGCACGTAGATCATGGCAAAACAACTCTGGTTGACAAGATTATTCACGCCACCAAAGTATTCCGCGATAACCAGGAAACCGGTGAATTGATCATGGATAATAATGACCTGGAGCGCGAGAGAGGCATTACCATATTGGCTAAAAACATTTCTGTAACGTACAAGGATGTTAAGATAAATGTGATAGATACACCTGGCCACGCCGATTTTGGAGGGGAAGTAGAGCGTGTATTAAAAATGGCAGATGGTGTTATCTTGTTAGTGGATGCTTTTGAAGGGCCCATGCCACAAACGAGATTTGTATTACAAAAAGCATTGGCTTTGGGCTTGCGTCCCATCGTAGTAATCAATAAGGTGGACAAGCCCAACTGTCGTCCGGATGAAGTGCATGATGCCGTATTTGAACTCTTCTTTCAACTAGATGCCAATGAAGAGCAACTTGATTTCCCAACGCTATATGGTTCTTCAAAACAAGGTTGGTTTAATACCTCTCTCACACCGGCGGCAGATATCACACCCTTATTGGACATGATATTGGAAAAAGTGCCTATGCCCCAGACACCTGAAGGGAACTTGCAAATGCAGATAACCTCACTTGATTATTCTTCTTTCTTGGGTAGAATTGCAATTGGAAAAATTACACGTGGTGCTATCAACGAAGGGCAAAATATTCAATTAGCTAAATTGGATGGCAGCTTTACAAAAGGGAAAGTGAAAGAGCTCTATGTGTTCGAAGGGATGGGTAAGAAAAAAGTCACTACGGTATCTGCCGGTGATATTTGTGCTGTAGTCGGAATCGAAGATTTTCAAATTGGTGAAACCATTTGTGATTATGATGCGCCGGAAGCACTGGGCAACATTCCTATTGATGAGCCCACTATGAACATGCAATTCTCTATCAACAACTCTCCGTTTTTTGGTAAAGAAGGTAAGTTTGTTACTAGCCGCAATATCCGCGACCGCCTCATGAAGGAATTGGAGAAAAACCTCGCGCTACGTGTACAAGAAACCGATGATGCCGATAAGTTTTTAGTGTATGGAAGAGGTATCCTTCACTTGAGTGTATTGGTAGAAACTATGCGTCGCGAAGGGTATGAATTGACCATTGGTCAACCACAAGTAATCGTAAAAGAAATAGACGGTAAAAAATGCGAACCCTATGAAGTATTAGTAGTAGATGTACCGTCAGATTATAGCGGACGTGTAATAGATATGGTTACCCAACGCAAAGGCGAAATGCTAGTGATGGAAACTAAGGGGGACATGCAACACTTAGAATTTGAAGTGCCCTCCAGAGGCTTGATAGGCTTGCGCTCGGGAATGCTTACAGCCACAGCCGGTGAAGCTGTAATGGCGCACCGATTTAAAGAATACAAACCATGGAAAGGACCTATCCCCGGAAGAAATAATGGCGTATTGATTGCGAAACAAGGAGGTACTTCTACCGGATATTCCATTGATAAATTACAAGACCGAGGTTCCTTCTTTATAGACCCGGGAGAAGAAGTATATGCCGGTATGATTGTAGCCGAAAACATTAAACCGGGTGACCTGAATGTGAACGTAGTGGAAGGAAAAAAACTGACCAATATGCGTGCTTCGGGTTCTGATGCTGCAACCAATATTGCTCCTAAAATTCAAATGAGTTTGGAAGAGTGTATGGAGTACATCCAGCAAGACGAATGTATCGAAATTACACCGCAAAGCATTCGCTTGCGCAAGATAATGTTGGATGAAAACGACCGAGCGAAATATGCCAAAATGCTAAAAGCTGAAGCATAAATCAAATTGCAGATTACTCCTACATCGGATGAATCTCCAGCATACAGGGTTAGTTTATCCTTTGTTGCCACGTAGTTTTACGCTTTCATGAAAAGCTTTAAAGAACTTAATATTATTTTCCTTGGCACGCCTGATTTTGCCGTTGCATCACTCGATGCATTGGTACAGTCAGGTGCTCAAGTAGTAGCCGTAGTTACGGCTCCCGACAAGCCCTCGGGCAGAGGATTACAACTACAACCTTCTGCCGTAAAAAAATATGCTTTATCGCATCATATACCGGTGCTGCAACCTGTCAAATTAAAAGACCCGGAATTTCTGGCAGCGCTTCATGCGTTTAAAGCAGATGTGCAAGTGGTCGTAGCATTTAGAATGTTGCCTGAAGTGGTATGGAATATGCCCCCGATGGGTACCATCAATGTTCATGCATCGCTATTGCCCAACTATCGCGGTGCAGCACCCATTAATTGGGCAGTGATAAATGGCGAAAAAGAAACCGGCGTTACCACCTTTAAGCTAAAACACGAGATAGATACCGGCAATATTTTACTACAAGAAAAAATTGACATTCTTCCGCAAGACAATGCCGGCACTATTCATGACAAGCTCATGATAGCCGGTGCGCAACTATTGGTGAAGACTCTGCAAGGCTTAGCACAAGATAGTATTGTAGAAACCCCACAAGCCGCAATGGAAAGCGCCATTCAGCATGCTCCCAAAATTTTTAAAGAAGATATGCGTATCGATTGGAACCAACCGGCTACAACGATTCACAACCGCATTCGGGGACTTTCGCCATACCCTACGGCATTTACCATGCTCAATGATAAGCAACTTAAACTATTTGCATCGCGTGTAGAAGTTGCTTCCCATCAAACTACTGCAGGCATGGTAGAAACCGACCATGAAACCTATTTACGTTTTGCGACTACCGATGGATGGATATATGCTGAAGAGGTGCAACTGGAAGGAAAAAAGCGTATGGCTATTACAGATTTTTTAAGAGGATTTAGAAGTTGAAACATGACGTTTCTTTCGACATAAGAACCTCTAAAGATAACGTTATGGTCATCGCATAATAAGTATTACTCCTTCTAAACTATCTTTACTTCTTTTAGTATCCGATACCCAATATTCCTTATGATGCAGTCGCTTCTTCGTTCCTTAAAAGACCTTCTGTTGTCTATTGACAATAGTTTGTTTGCATCCTATACAGATGCCATGGACAAGCAACAAGTGATTTGTTCCAATACCTATTCTTATCCCAACAATCCCTTCGAAAATCATCGAATTGATAAAGGCATTGCAGAGCATTTTAACGAAGCAAAAGAGTGGCAATTAAAAGAATTCATCTATCACTACCAAGACCGTTGTACTATAGATCCCTTAACTGGTTGGGCTTTTACGCCGTCATTCCAATTTATTAACCACTCTAATTATAACCGTTACCTACATCGAAAGAAACTACGACTGCCATCGTATTTGAAGTATCGGCTGTATAAAAAAAATACCACCCGGTTGAAAACGGTTACGCCGTTATTCTATGCTTGGAACAACTATTTTCACTTCTACAACGACATCATTGGAGCCATTCATTTGGCAAGAAAACTACAGATAGAAACAACGTTTTTATTGCCTGAAGAAGTGAAGACCGAGCCGTATTTTCATCAATACTTAGAGATGGCTCCTTCAATTGCGTCTATTTCTTTTTACTTCGTTAAACGAAATGAATACATCCAAGCTGAAGCTGCTTTTTTTATCAATACTTTTTTCGCACACCATCACAACTTTGACGGGGTCAAGCAATATATAGATTGGAACTTGATAGAAAAGCGTACCTCGAACTATGCAGAAAATATATACATCACAAGACCCAGAGGCAACCGAGGTTTTGCCAATGAAGAAGCCGTTGTGCAGCTCATGGAGAAGTATCAATTTAAGGCAGTGAGTTTTGAAAATGCTTCTGTATCAGAGCAAATATATACCCTACAGCAGGCAAAAAATATTATCTCCATTCATGGTGCTGCCCTCACGAACATCATCTTTGCCACACCGTATCAAACGAAGCTCATTGAGTTATTTTCAGAGTCAATATTGAACCCTTGTTATTGGTGGATGTGTTTGGATAATCATATCGAATATGCTGCGCTGATGTGTGATGTAGAAATGAATTCACCTACTCCATTTATGCGAAATATTATTGTTGACATTCCACTGTTGGAGCAATGTATGAAAGAGTTCATGCACATGCCCCAAGTGTGAAAATGAATAGCAGAAAGTCTGGAGAATATTACTTCACCAATGTGAGTATGTCTTGAAATTCAATAGGGCTTCTGCTCCCTCTTTGCGAAGACCAAAATCCTTTAATGGACGATGCTACTGTAAGCCCGGAGTTGGATATGAGCTGGTATAAATAATCCTTCTGATAGGCTACATTGGCGGCTTTTACATGTTTATCCATCAAAGCATAGTTGCCCATACGATGTGTAAAATCAAACTCAGTTCCCTTCATGGAAGTTTCACTTGCCTCGTCCAATATGAAGAAGGTAGCAGTTAGTTTCCCACCCTTTTTTAGTACCCTAGCGGCTTGTTGCAAATAGTTTTGTGTTTCTTCGGGCACCAAATGAGAAAAGACAGAGATGGCACATGCGTATTCAAAGGAATTGTCAGCATAAGGAAACGAATATTCAGCTGCATTGATGCCTTTAGCATTATACAAATCGTTGAAGAGCGGAACATAGGTAAAATGAAAATGGGGATATTGGCGTGCAATGTTTTGTTGACACCAATCTACACCTTTTTGAATGGCATCAAACCCCTCATACCTACCGGTGAGTTGCTGGCTTAGAGGAATAGCTATGCGACCGATACCGCTCCCGATGTCTAAAAATGCATGCTCTTGTTTTAAGCCCTGTTGAAAGAAGAACTGCACCCATTCTTTACCTTGTTGAACAAAATCTCTATCACCGGTATAAATAAGCCCTCTGGGGGGCAGCCCATTGCGCTTTTGTAGCACGTCCTGAGGAAGGTAACGTAATCTCCTTACGACAAATCGTAAAGAGGGCGGTAATGCATAATAAATCTTACGTAACAGCATGGCGGCGGAAGCAAGTAAAAAATCAAGATTGTTTATTTGACATACGGGATTATGTCGGCTAATGTATAATGCCCATCTAATATTTTTACCAGCTTGTGGTTGGCATCATAAAATACTATTTGAGGTAGTATTTTGTTGGTATAAATAGCTGCAATCAATTCTCCCTTATTCGTTCCGATATTTTTAAACAAAGGGTCGTTTTTTATTTCTTCTTTTTCAATGAATCCAACCATCTTGTCCTTGTGACGCTCTTCGGCTACCAATATTACTTGTGTAGTTTTAAACTTTTCACGAATAGTTTTAATAGAATCCAACACCACCCCACAGTGGTCGCACTCGGGGCTGAATATCATAATCATTACCGGTTTTCCCTTCTTTAATAGCTGTGGAATGATGTAGCCTCCATCGGTTTTGTTGATATAGAAATGAGGCAAAGTCGCACCTTTCTTGGTGTAGTCAACTTTTGCGGGTTGTGCTTTTTGTTGTGCTATTCCCCAGTACGTGCTTAGCAAGAGTACCATTAATGTCAATGCTTGTTTCATTGGTGTTGCAGTTGGTTAAAGTGAAAAAATATGGTGATGGTAAAAATAATTAAGTTGAGTTTGATGGAGTGTATTGTTGTGAATAATATAACTGAAAATAGTTTTTTAGTTGATGTTGTCAAGGTTGTAGTTCCTCTTTCAAAAATCTACCGGTATGGCTGGCAGCTACCTTAGCTACTTGTTCGGGAGTACCTTTTGCAACAACCGTGCCGCCTCCGTCTCCACCTTCTGGGCCAATATCTATCACGTAGTCGGCTACTTTTACTACATCCAGGTTATGCTCTATTACTAATACGGTATTGCCCCTGTTCACAATGCGGTGCAGCACATCCAACAAACGGTTGATGTCTTCGAAATGCAAACCGGTAGTAGGCTCATCCAAAATATATATGGTTTGTCCGGTATCTCTTTTAGAAAGTTCAGTAGCTAGTTTTATTCGCTGTGCTTCGCCACCACTAAGAGTTACAGCGCTTTGCCCCAAGGTTACATAGCCTAATCCAACCTCTTGTAGTGTTTTTATTTTTCGATGTAAAGAAGGCACATTCATAAAGAATGCAACAGCTTCATCAACGGTCATGTTGAGCACATCGGCAATGGACTTTCCTTTGTATCGTATCTCAATTGTTTCACGATTATATCTACGCCCATTACATTTTTCACAAGACACATATACATCCGGTAAAAAGTTCATTTCGATAACCCGCATACCGCCTCCACTGCACTCTTCACACCGTCCACCTTTTACATTAAAGGAAAAACGTCCGGCATTATAACCTCTGATTTTAGCTTCCGGCACTTGCGCAAAGAGGCTTCTTATATCGTTGAAAAAACCACAGTACGTTGCAGGATTGCTGCGGGGTGTACGCCCAATTGGGCTTTGGTCAATTTCAATGACCTTGTCTATCATCTCTAGTCCTTCTACTTTTTTGTAGGGCATGGGCACTTGCTTGAAGTTGGAGTAGCAATGTTTGGCAAGAATAGGGTAAAGGGTTTCATTGATAAGTGTGCTTTTACCACTGCCCGATACACCGGTGACACAAATAAATGTCCCCAATGGAAGCTCGATATTTACTTGCTTCAAATTGTTTCCCATGGCGCCCCAAAG
>JAKQGX010000019.1 GCA_029573235.1 Bacteroidota bacterium | reverse complement strand
GTACGTGAAGCTGCCCGGCTGGCTAGTGTTGATGACCGGTGGTGTGGTAGTAGCCGAACCTCCCGTAGGCACACTATACCATTGCAGGTTCTGTCCATAAATAGGAATACTGTCTGCCTGGCTGCCCTGACAAAACGTAATAAGGGACGCTACAGCAGGGGGGGAGGTGACTGTTGAACGAATATTTGCAAGGTTTTAATTCCAGAAGTATCTGGAGTACCCACCGTGCCACAAGGATACGAAAGCACTCTCACCGTATAAGTACCCGAAGGACCTGCGGCGCCTGTAGTAGCAGGTAATACATACGAGGAATCCGTATGATAAGACCCATCGGGAAACTGCCATAAGAAGGAATAGTTGGTAGTACCAATATCGGGAGCACTAGCCGTCAGCGTAAAGTTACCTTCGGAGGTACAATGAAATCCATCGCCAACAACAGTGGGCACATACTCTATTTCCACCAAATAATCTTCCACTTCACCATAAGTAGGCGTAGCACAACCAGTAATAGCATTACCGGCTGTACCGTAATCATCTAATATTACCCTCATGCCGGTAAAGCCTGCCTTGGCATTGCTTGGCACCTGGAAGGTACTTGGATATGTAGCAGTAGTATTCGCCACAGGTACCATCGCTCCGGAGCCATATACCCTTTCACCAACGGAATAGGTACCGTCTCTATCAAAATCAATAAATACAGCAACGCCATAGTTCAAATAGACATAACCATAGCAGTTAGTAATACTGACCGACAACGGCGCATTTTGTCCAATTGTAATTTTCGGAGGGGTTAAACTCGTAAAATTTGAATAGGGCGTATTCACACAGGGCGTAGTATTCGAAAGGCTGCCAACTGAAACGTTGGTTATTGTTTCGTAATAAGATCCCAGCCCTGCAGATGCGCAATAACAGGGAGTTAATGATTTTACAAAAACAGGGGCAGTAGTATCCGATAAGTTGCTAGCTGTACAAGTGATGTACATACGATAATAAGTAGGTGCTGACTGTGAAGGGATAATAAAATTGGGTGAAGTGGCTCCATTAATATTAGCCCACACCCCATTACAGCCCACTCTTTTTTGCCATTGCCATGTAAGACCTCCCGACAAAGAGAAGCCAGAGGCAACTACTGCACCCGGACAACCATTCACAAAACTAGCAGTACCGGCAACGGGTGTACCCGTGCAAGGAGTTGCACCAATAACTAAAACATTATAATCTTCAACCTCGCCAAAAGACAAAGAGGCAGAATTCCAATCACCAATAGCCGGCACTGTAGCGTATCTGCACATGACCCTCATTCGTGTTACTCCTGGGATAGCTGTAAACGGAACTGTAATAGAACCGGTAAAAGCGGCAGTACTTGAATTGGGCGATACATAAACATCTTCGCCAGGACCGTTGAAGCTAAAATCTTGGTTCCAGTCAATCCAAATACGAAAACCTTGCCCCCAAGAAGCACCCGATTGTACCGAAAAATTAAAACTCTGACCTTGAATTTGTGAAACCGTCATACCACTGAGGTATATCAGGTTGCTGGGCGCGGTGCCGTTACAACCCGTATTGTTGTTGGTAATGTTGGCTATCCCGAGAGTAGTTGAAAAGTTATTGATTAAATCGCCGGAGGAACAAGCATAGGAATACGTGGGGGATGCGTATTGTGCGTGAACCTTCCCGACAAAAATCAAAACAATACTGAATAGAATTAGGTGAAACTTTCGCATTATCAAAACATATTACCGACTAAAAGTAGTAAAATTTTGCAGTTAAATAGAAACATATTTAATCGATGCATCAAGCATGGCTACTTGCTTCAATCGATTTACTTCGGTATCCGTTATCAACACTTGTCCGAAATCATTTGACAGCACAATCTGCCAAAGTGCTTTGAGCCGTTGGGAGTCCAATTTTTCAAACACATCATCCAGTAAAATAATGGGCGTATTTCCGGTTTTCTTTTTCAAGTATTGATATTGCGCCAACTTCAGGGCAAACAGATAACTCTTTTTTTGTCCTTGTGAGCCAAATTGCTTTAGCTGGTTTTGATTGATATTGAAAATAAAATCGTCTTTATGCACGCCTTTCAAAGTGCGTTGCAAAAACACATCATTCGCCAAACTATCGCGTAATAAAATCTCCATTGAACTTTGCTGCAATTGCGATTGGTAATCTATTGTAATCGATTCGGCATGGTCTGAAAGGGTGGCATAATAGGTTTCGAAAAGCGGTAAAAATGCGTTTAAAAATGCTACCCTTGCCCGAAAGATATAATCACCTGCTTCCATTAATATTTTGTCATAAAATTCCAACTGTGTAAAGCTTTGAAACGCCTTTACTGCATTAGCTTTCAGCCATGCATTCCGTTGCAATAGCGCTTGCTGGTATTTCATCAGAGAATCAAAATAGGACTTGTCGGATTGTGCCAATATCCCATCTACCCATTTTCTTCGCACCTCGCTACCTTCATTGATGAGTTCAATATCGTCCGGCGCTATCATTACAGCCGTGTGCTTCCCAATATAGTCTCGCAATTGCTCACAAAGAATATCGTTTTGATGAATTTCTTTTTTACCGTTTTTCCATTTGCAGTTTACTTTTTCATCCATTCCGTCATTTTCAAAAACTCCTTCTACCCGAAACCCATCTGTACCAAACTGTACTAATTGTTGCTGGTATCCTGTGAAATAACTTTTGGTATAACATAGAAAATAAACAGCATCCAACAAATTGGTCTTCCCTACCCCGTTCTGCCCTGTAATACATACCACCCGAGCATCAAGATGAAAGGTTGCGTGGCTGTAATTTCTAAACTGCGTGAGTGATATTTCTTTGATGTGCGACACAAGTAGCTGCAAAATGCAAAAAGTTTTTCTGAAACAAAGAAGGAAATAATGTTCCCATTCACCAATGTGGCAAGAAAATAAGCGTACCCACCATTTCAGCAAGCGCCTCCCATAGCAACGCTAAAATTGAGGATTGTGCAATAAGGAAAGAAAGTTTTTATATTTTCGCACAAATTTTAAAAACTGTGCAGACTCCATTCGGTAAAGAAACCTATTTATACTGGTACGAATTAATGCTGTTAATACGCAAGTTCGAAGAGAAAGCAGGGCAGCTTTATGGCATGCAAAAAATACGTGGCTTCTGCCATCTGTACAATGGTCAAGAAGCTGTAGCCGCAGGTGCCATGTCGGCTATTCGTCCGGATGATAATATCATTACAGCATACCGCGACCATGGTTTAGCCATTGCCAAAGGTATGACACCAAACGAATGTATGGCAGAGCTATACGGGAAAGCTACTGGTTGTTCAAAAGGGAAAGGTGGCTCTATGCACTTTTTCTCAAAAGAAAAACGCTTCTTTGGCGGACATGGTATTGTGGGTGGGCAAATAGGCTTGGGTGCCGGCATTGCATTTTCGGACAACTATTTGGATAATGACCGCGTGACCCTTTGCTTTTTCGGTGATGGTGCTGCTCGTCAAGGTATTTTGCACGAAGCCTTTAACATGGCTGTATTGTGGAATCTACCTGTAATATTCATTTGCGAAAACAACTACTATGCCATGGGTACTTCTATCGAACGTACCTCTAAAGTATTAGACATCTATAGAATGGCAGATGCGTATGATATGCCGGCAGACTCTGTAGATGGTATGAGCTGCGAAGCCGTGCATACAGCCATTGAGCGTGCTACACGCCGCGCCAGAGAAAAAGGTGGACCTACTTTCCTTGAAATAAAAACATATCGTTATCGCGGGCATTCCATGAGCGACCCCGCTAAATATCGTACCAAAGAAGAGCTGGAAGAATACAAAGAAAAAGATCCTATCAACCAAACGTTGAACCATATTATTGAACAAAAATGGGCTACGGTAGAAGAAATTAACACCATCAACGAAAGGGTAAAAGCACAAGTAGAAGCATCGGTGCAATTTGCTGAAGAAAGCCCACTACCGGACATCAGCGAACTTTACAATGACATCTACATAGAAGATGATTACCCATATATCACAGACTAATTTTCTATCCTTTTCACAACAAACAGCTAATTACCAATAATCATAAAATAAAACTAATAAAACAAAAGTGGCAACATCAGCAAGAACACATCAGACCGAAGGGAGAAACCCCAAAGAAGAACCTGATTTTAATCCATTAGAAAACCTACAAGTAAAATACGAAGGCAACAAAAAGGTTATCAACACTGTCGTTACGGCGGTACTAGCCATCATTGTAGCGGGATTTGCATATCTGAAATTATACAAAGAACCGCGTGAAGTGAAGGCTGCCAACGCTATCTCATTTGCTCAAAACTACTTTGCCCAAGACTCTGTGGACAAAGCCCTCAATGGCGATGGACAACACAAAGGATTCTTAAAAGTAATGAAACAATACAGCGGCACTAAGACGGCTAACCTTTGCCAGTACTACGCCGGTGTATGCTATTTAAAAATGGGCGATGCTAAAAATGCTATCAAGTACCTGAAAGAATTTGACGCAGAAGGCACCCTCGTAGCCAATGCTGCTTATGGTGCTTTAGGCGATGCATACATGGATGAAAACAACATCAAACAAGGTTTGGAATATTACACCAAAGCCGCTGCTGACAAAGAAAACACCATCCTCACACCTTTATACCTTTTCAGAGCTGCACAAGCGTATGAAATGAATAAACAACCCGAGAAAGCCATTGAAAATTACAAGCGCATTCGGGATGAATATCCACAAAGTATGCAAGCCAGAGATTTAGACAAATCGTTGGCAAGACTGGGTGTATTAGACTAAGCGCTACCAATAGTTTTAATACTTTTTTCCTAAGCACTCATTATATTCTGAGTGCTTTTTTTATTTACATTGCTATAACTTAGCACCCTTTATTTTACAGCATGGCATTATCACAAGACAGCCAATCGTTACTGGACACAAGCACCCTGCACAACCTCTCAAAGGCGCGTGTAGCACTCGTTTATACGGAGTGGAATGAAAAAATTGTTGCGGAACAATTAAACGGATTTCGCCGAATTGCCAATGCTTTTGATGTAACGGTAACGGACCAAATTGTAGTCCCCGGCAGTTTTGAGTTACCTTTTGCCTGCCGACAATTATGGCTACACTATCAAGATGCAACTAATATTGTAAAGCCGGAAGCAATCATTGCCTTTGGCGCTGTTATAGAAGGTGGCACGCCACATTTCACTTATGTTTGCCAAGCCGTAACAGAAGGTATTACAAGGCTAAATTTAGAATTACCCATACCTACCATCTTCGGCGTATTGACATTACTCAATGAGCAGCAAGCGTGGGAGCGATTGGGTGGAACACACGGGCACAAAGGCGAAGAAGCCGCCATTACGGCTTTGAAGATGATAGCCATGAATCGTCAATTGAAAAAATAACGCTCATTCATCCCTTCGTTCAACATCATATAAAAACATTATTCCCTTTATGAACGTACATCTCTTTATTCCTTGTTTTGTAGATCAGCTCTACCCACATACTGCCATGAATATGGTGAAAGTGTTGGAGAAACTGAATTGTACCGTTCATTACAATCCCAATCAAACCTGCTGTGGGCAACCAGCTTTTAATGCCGGTTATTGGAATGAAGCAAGCAGTGTAGCAAAGAAGTTTCTTAACGACTTTGATGGAGAAGAATATATCGTAGCACCCAGCGGTTCCTGCACCGGTTTTGTACGCAATTTTTATGAACGGTTGTTTGAGAATGCACACGATAATAAAGCACATAAAAAAATCCAAAAAAGGCTGTACGAGTTTACCGAGTTTTTAGTGGATGTTTTGAAGGTTACAGATGTGGGAGCTCACTTTGATGGGAAAGCAACCTACCATGATGCCTGTGGCGCACTACGGGAATGTGGTATCAAAAAAGGGCCTCGTGCATTATTAGAAAAAGTGAAGGGATTAGAACTGGTAGAGATGAAGGAATGTGAAACCTGTTGTGGTTTTGGAGGAACATTCGCTGTTAAATACGAGCCTATTTCTATTGGCATGGCGCAAACAAAAGTCAGTAGTGCATTAGAAACCGGCGCCGAGTATATTATCTCAACGGATGTGAGTTGTCTCATGCATTTACAAGGCTATATCGACTATCACCACCACCCTATCAAGACACTGCATATTGCGGATGTACTAGCCAATGGATGGGAGTAATTTGCTATCGCTTTTCGCAAAAAAATAAAGTCCGCCCAATCACCGACTTGCTATTTCAGTAGCCAATTATGGAACAGGGAATATAACCTTGGGGAGAATACTCAGCGTAATATTTACAGCATTGACGGCTTGTACCCTTTCGTACAAAAATTAAACTTGCTGTTTTCTTCCCTCATAGTCAAGCTTATCTATTTTATACCAATTGCATTTGATATCGGAATAATAGAACGTTTCGATAGACCTTAGCCCCACTTTTTTCAATACATTATTTGAGGCAATGTTCTCTATATGGGCAGCAGCAAATACTTCGCGTACACCCAAGGTATTAAATGCATATTCTAATGATATCAAGGCTGTTTCAGTAGCAATGCCCTGCCCCCAATACTTTCGAATCAGCCGATAGCCGAGGTCATAATAATATTGATGACCGTTGGTCGTTTCTGTTACAAATTTTAACCCGGTCCACCCCATAAAGTCGTTTGTTTTTTTTTCAATGACGGCCCATCTCCCAATACCAAAATCCAAATACTGTTGTCGAATCATTTTGATTACATCAACGATTTGCTCTTTTTGTGTGACCGGCTTATTGCCCAAGTATCTATGCACTTCAGGGTCTGAGTCGAGCGCATACATACCCTCTACATCCGACGGAAGTATTTCTCTTAAGATTAGCCTCTCGGTCGCCGCTATGATTTTCATTTGCTCCATAAGGGTTCATGGATAAGCTTCCTGCAAAGGCAGGTTATCGTCACTTCTTTTGTTATATCTATGCAGAAAAAAAACGCAGATTATTTTCTCCCTATCTCCCACATTCTTCTTCCTTCACCGGGAATGATGTGCTTTTCGGAGTGGTAAGAAGAACGCACTAAGGGACCACTTTCTACATAATCGAGCCCCATCTTGTACCCTTCTTCTTTATAAAATGCAAATTCATCGGGATGCACAAAGCGCTCAACATGTAAGTGGCGTGGCGTTGGCTGCAAGTATTGTCCTAAGGTCACCACATCGCAACCATTATCTTTTAAGTCTTGCAAACTTTGAAGTACTTCCTCTTGTGTTTCGCCCAACCCAAGCATGATGCCACTTTTGGTGCGCATACCTCCGTCTTTCAATCGGCGTATGACTTCTAAGCTGCGGTGGTATTTTGCTTGGATTCGTACTTTTCGAGTGAGCCTTTCTACGGTTTCAAGATTGTGTGAAACTACTTCCGGAGCGACTTCAATAATGCGTTCAAGGTTTTCCCATTGTCCTTTAAAATCGGGGATAAGGGTTTCTAAAGTGGTTTCAGGATTCAAGGCTCTAACGGCTTTCACCGTATTGCCCCAAATAATCGAGCCACCGTCTTTCAAATCATCTCTATCCACAGACGTGATAACAGCGTGTTTCACTTTCATCAAATGAATAGCTTCTGCTACTCGTTGCGGTTCATCCCAATCTACGGCAAGCGGACGCCCCGTTGCTACGGCACAGAACCCGCAAGAGCGCGTGCAAATGTTACCCAATATCATAAAGGTAGCAGTGCCTTCTCCCCAACACTCACCCATATTCGGACAATTGCCGCTTTCGCAAATGGTGTGCAGTTTATTGGTATCTACCACGCTTCGCACATGGCGGTAACTCTCTCCGGTAGGCAACTTCACCCGAAGCCAATTGGGTTTCTTCACCTTGGTTTCTTCGTTAGCTACAGACTTGTTTATTATTGGTAACTCTTGCATAGCAGGCGCAAATTACAACCATCATTTACGATAGCCAAATTGAAAAGACACATAAGCATTCAACACATAAGGATAGGCTTTCACATTGGCCAAGATAGGTATCTTTTTTATGTACAACTCTCCGCCCAAACCTGTTTCTATTGCCAACTTTCGCTTGCGGAAAGCCGCTACATCAAAGTGTAAACCGGTCTTGGCATAAATACCGGGAATAATTTTAGTTCTATTGATTCCTTCAAAGTAATTACTGCGTCCTATGATGCGCATTTGATTGGCAGGAGAAGG
>JAKQGX010000038.1 GCA_029573235.1 Bacteroidota bacterium | reverse complement strand
GCATTGTATTCTTCTTCACGAATCAAATAGCCGGTTTCGACATCATAATAGCGCCAATAGCCTTGTCGCATCGCTCCACTTTCATTTTCAACGGCTTTATATCGTTCCAACTGAGAGACCGGATCAACTACTACAAAAGTGTCAAAAGATTGTTGTGGATTAAAGGCTCTATAGCTACCAACACAATAGAGTTTTCCTTCTTCAAAATATTGTGCTTCCCCATGCAACATTCCATCTTTATAGGTTTCAATAGAGATGGGAGCCTCCGTAAACTTCTCTAGTTTATACCAAATTCCATTTCTTTTTCCATCGATAAAGTTGCCAAATGCTACTGTACCCGGCTCACTCATTCTGGCAGGAGTAGAAAAATACCAAAGGCCTTGTTTTCTTCCTTTGGCATCCCGCTGATTGACTGGCATTGCCTCATCATTGCCAATACCAGCATTGGGTTGTGCAGAAACAACCGCCGAGCCAAACAGCAAAACGAACCCGGTGAAAATGAAACGAAAACGAACTGACATAAGTTTTTATACAGCAAAAGAACTGCCGCAACCGCAACTGCTGCTGGCATTCGGATTATTAAACGTAAAGCCCCTTGCATTTAACCCATGTTCATAGTCGAGCTGCATACCATACAAGTAAATGCTATGTGCTTTTTTCATTAATACCGGTATCCCATCAATTTCAAATCGTTCATCGTCTTCTTCCGGGTTATCAAAGCCCAAGGCATAACTCATACCAGAACATCCTCCGCCTTTCACACCAATGCGCAGGCAATGACCGGCAAAAAAATCGGGCATACTCATTAGTTTCTTCACTTCTTCGATAGCCGCCGGTGTAAGTAATATGGGCGCAGTATTGCTATTAACTTGTGTCATTGGAAATAAAAAATATTGTTCACAAAAGTACGATTCACTCTTTCGCTCACCAAATTAATACGATTCATTTGATTGATGGAAGTATCCTGTTTACGTTACATTTTTCTACCTTTGCCATCCTTAAAAGAAAATATCATGTCCGAATCTTTAAACTTAATAATAGATGATGCTTCTGCGCAAATGAAAAAAACGATTGTGCATTTAGAAAGTGAATTGACAAAGATTCGTGCAGGTAAGGCAAATCCGGTAATGTTGGACGGTATTTCAGTAGAATATTATGGCGCTGCAACGCCTTTAGCGCAAGTAGCCAATATTACGGTAGCTGATGCCCGCACCTTATCTATACAGCCTTGGGAAAAAAGCATGTTGAGCGCTATCGAAAAAGCAATATTGGCTTCTAACATTGGCTTGACACCTCAAAACGATGGCAATATTATTCGATTATTTCTTCCGCCACTTACCGAAGAGCGTAGAAAGGAGCTTGTAAAGCGCGTCAATACAGAGGGTGAAAATACGAAGATATCGGTACGCAATATTCGACGTGATGCTATTGAACAAATTAAAAAAGAGCAGAAAGATGGCTTGAGCGAAGATGTTGCTAAAGATGGTGAAGGACGAGTACAAGGCATTACCGACAAATTCATTGCCCTTGTTGACCAACACTGCAAAGACAAGGAAAAAGAAATCATGACTATCTAATAGGGACATCCCCTAAAATGATATTGGTATGATGAATGAATGGCAACAACAGTTACTGCTGTTATTTTCGATTCCAATTTATGCTGTATTAATTCCGTTGGAAATACTCCTCAGCCATTTTAATGGTTGGAAGTTTTATGGTTGGAAACAAACCGCCATGAATATCTATCTCAATTTGGCAAATGCGGGAGTTGACCTGTTGTTGCGAGGAGTAGCTTTTTTTGTACTCATCTTTTTTTACCAACACTTTCATATTGTAAGATACCCAACATGGCATCCTGTAGTGTACTGGGTTTTATTGTTTTTGTTGGAAGATGCATTATTTTGGTTAGAGCATTTTGTCGATCATCACGTACGGTTGTTTTGGGCCGTTCACGTTACTCATCATTCCTCTGAAGAGTATAACCTTACTACGGGCTTTCGTTCTTCTGTACTCATGCCCTTTTATCGGTTCGTTTATTTTATTCCATTAGCCGTTATCGGATTCCAGCCGGTAGATATTTTGTTCATGTATGCCATCACTCAGATTTATGGCATCTTGGTGCACACACAGTCTATAGGCAAACTACCACGTTGGGTAGAATATATTTTTGTAACACCTTCGCATCATCGAGTGCATCATGCCAGCAACATCCCCTACCTTGATAAAAACATGGGCATGTGCCTCATCATTTGGGACAGAATGTTTGGTACTTTTACGGAAGAAATGTCGCATGAAAAACCGGTGTATGGATTAACGAAAAACCTTGAGAAACCCTACCATCCTGTACATGTTATCTTTCATGAGTGGGGCGCCATCATTCGTGATGTAAAAAAGACAACCTCCTTTAAAAACAAATTAGGCTACCTCTTTCGCCCACCCGGATGGAGTCATGACGGGTCTTCGGAAACGTCAAAAGAATTGCAAAAGAAGTACGCAAGAAAGGGAAAATGAGTAGGGCATCACTATATCTCATACATTACCTTAGTTGGATTGAGAGAACGATTGCCTTTGTTGAATACCAAACATTGAACCTTCTTTCTGTGGTTGTGCATACAAAACCAAGCTGAGCTTGTCTGCCAACTCCTTTGCCAACTTCAGCCCATAGCCGGAGCTTTGACTATTGATGTGCCCCCAATCAAAAACTTGTTCTGCAACTACGGGGTCTATAGGTTCTCCGGAATTATAAATTGTTATTTCTTTTGGAGCTATCGTTATCTTGATAATCCCGTTTGTTGAAGCATGTCTTACGGCATTGCTGATGATGTTTCGAACAATGGTGAGCAATATGTTTTCATCCGTTTGCCAGACTACGTTTTGTCCTTCCACAATAACATGAATGCTTTTTGTGTCTATTGCTTGTTGATAGATGCTGAGCACTTGTTGAACGGAATGTTGCAAGTCAACTGTGCTTTGTTGAGGCGTAAACTTCTCCAGTTGAGATTTGCTCCATATCAACAAGTCTTCCATAGTTTGCAATAACTGTTCGGCGCTTTGGTGCAGTTGATTTTCTTTCTCTTCTTTTTTTTCATCGTTGAGCAAGTGTGGTGCTATTTTTTTTAATTGCAAATAGCTGTATAGGCTACTTACCGGACTTCTCAAATCATGACTAAGAATGCTGAAGAGGCGTACCTTGCTTTGATTGGCTTTATCCAAAGCCAAATTCAAGGATTGTAATTGTTGGTTGGTGCGTTGTTTTCTACGGTTGTTTCGAAAAACGGAGGCGAGCAATAACGCCAATAAACTCACACCGCCAATAAGAAAATAAGTGGTGCGTTGCTTTAGCTTATTGTCTTTATTTAATAGCTGGATGGTTGCTTCTTTTTTTTCGGTTTCATATTGTACTTGCATCTGTGCTAGTTTTGACCTTCCATCATCTGTAATGATAGAATCTTTGAGTGCAAACGCCTGTAGCATTATTTGATACGCGCTATCGGTATTGCCTGTAAGCTGATATGCTTCGGCAATCTTGGTCAGCAAGCTCAATGCAGCCGTTTTGTCTGAAAAAGCTTGAACATACCCAAGGCTTTTATAATAGTGGCGTATTGCAAGGCTGTATTGCTTTTCAACCAGTGTAGCATACATACCAAGGCTAAAATAATAGTCTCCCCAATTGTAATATTTCCCGGATAGGGTTCCGTAATAGTAGGTGCTATCTAAGGCTGTTCTAAAGTCTTTTTTATTATTTAATTGACCACATAGGAAGGCTCTTCGCCCCCAGGACTCTGCCTTCCACAAGGTATCATTGAGTGCATGAGCGGTAAGTATTTCTTGCCGGGAATAGTAAAAACAAGAATCTGGAATTTTTAATGCTGCATAGCTTAAAGCCATGCGACTATTTGCATTGAACAACAGCCCCCAATGGTTTCGTTGGTGTAACTGGGGCATAATTTTCATATACTCATCAATCGTTTGTTGGTATTTATTTTGGCGAAATAAGTTGCTGATAATATTAGTGGCGACTAGAAAACCTTCTGTGGTATCACCTATGCGGTCGTATATTTTCTTCGCTTCAAAATAATACGTTGCTTGTTTGACGAGTTCTGTTTTTTCGCCATAAACTACACCCAGGTCGTTATAGGTATTGGCCATTCCTCTCCAGTAGCCGGCTTTTTTCTTTAACGCCAACGACAGGTGCATGTAGTGAATGGAGGTGTCGAAATGGATAGCATTATCATGCAGGTTGGCCAATAGGTCATAATGTTTCCACAATAAGGTATCGTGGCATTGGCGGGCAAATGGTAGCCCTATTGCAGCCCAATGAATACCCGGGTCGTAGGTTTCTGTTTCGTAATAATAACCAACCATTCTTTGAGTAGCGGTGGCTTTAGTGAACGCATCGGTAGATTGTTGGAATTGGCGTACCCAAGTAGTAGTGTCTTGTGCCCACAAGCGTGTGGTGGCAAAAGCTACTATAGAAAACCAAAGTCCTATTCTTTTTAGGCTATCGTATGGTCTTTGCCTCATCGAGAAATATAGATGAACGGAGCGTCGCAAATCAAGTTTCATAGTAGTAGTGTTGACGGCTTCACAAAAGAGTTCTACACAATTTTTTTTTCGTATTTGCCATTATATACTTCCTATAATCATGATTGTTTCCGAAGTGCATTGACGATGTTTCGGTAAGTTTTTCCAATAGGGATTTCGGTTTCTAAAATGCGAATTTTATTGTCCATTATGCTATCAATATGGCGTGAATTAATGGCGTAGCTACGGTGTACTCTTGTAAATACTGGCTGGTTAAGGCTTTCGATAGTGCGGCTGATGTTGCCGAGGGTCACATATCGGCGCTGAGTAGTATATATGCATGTGTAATCTTTGAGTGCTTCCAGATAGAGTATATCCGCAAGGTGTATGCGATGGGTATCATATCCTTCTTGAATGACTACACTGTCTTGTTCAATTTGATGCTTGTATTCGATAGCATTTTGTCGGATTTCAAAGAAGTTTTTTGCCCTTTGAACAGTAGCATTGAAACGCGCTTCGGTAATGGGTTTTAGAACATAATCCAACGCATAAAGTTCAAATGCTTCGAGGGCAAATACGGGGTGACTGGTAATGAAAATACATAGGGGCGGTTGATGTAAGCTGCGTAAAAAATCTACACCATTCATCATGGGCATTTCTATATCTAAAAATAGTAAATCAGGCGTATGTTGATTGACTGCTTCGATGGCTTCCAAAGGATGTTCAAAACTGCCTTTCAATTGCAACTCCGGATGGGCATGAGCATAGGTTTCTATCAACAATCTATCTATCTCATTATCATCTACCACAATGTATTTCATGCTTCGAATTAATACTTAAATATAGTGACTATTTCGTAAGCTAAAAAGAGTGGTTAGAGCAGGGGGTTAGAGCAACTCAGGTTGAATGGGATTTTGCTTTTCATTGCTGTTATCCATCCTGTGGCGATAAGCAATAGTTGCTGACCATATCTGACGGAGCGCACTGCTGATTATTTCTAGAGATGTTGTTCGTTCGTCGATTATTCGCTGCCCTTCATCTAATAATTGCCACGGACTCGTTGGTAGGAGGCTACTTTCACTTCAACACATTAACCAATAAAAAATAAGGGTATGAAAAAGCAATTTTTATACATGTTATTGTTGCTCTTCTTGCTGCTTGCCAGCCGATACGGACGAGCACAAAATGTAGGCATTGGCACCACAACCCCCAGTGAACGACTGGAAGTAAACGGAAGTATTAAAATCACTGACGGCACACAGGCAAATGGAAAGATTTTGACTAGTGACGCCAATGGGAAAGCGGAATGGAAAAGAATCTTGCGTAAAGATACACTATCCATAAATGCTATTTCCTTTGTTTCGATATCGGGCACACATCACACGACTCCTTTCAAAACCTATTTTCTGAGTGCCTCTAATTACGATGCCCTTGTAGCTCCGGTGAATCTACCTTCCGGGGCTGTTGTGTCACAAATAATGGTCAAGTTTTTTGATAATGATTATGTAAACGATTATGCGATTGGCTTTTGGAGCATTCCTCAAGGGCTTTCACTACCTGTTTCTCTTGCCACTGCACCAACGGCAAATGTGGCGAGTACATCCATTTATTCGGTTTTGATGAGCATTCCCTCACCGATACCCGTTAACAATACTTCCAATTTTTACTACTTGGCAATGACCGGCAATTTCCTTAATGCGTACGATGGCATCTGTGGGGTGCGGATAGCATATACTTACCCTGTTAATAATTAAGACGTACTGTATATAGCCTATAGTTGCTGCCTAACAATTCTTTAAAAAGAAATCAACAATAATAAAATAACCATGAAAAGAACACTAAAAAAAATCAGTCTGTTTACCGGCATCATCCTTTGTGCCAATGGTATTATGAACGCGCAAAATGTGGGTATCGGCACTACATCACCCAGTGAAAAACTAGAAGTAATCGGCAATATTAAGTTGAGTGATACCTTAAAAACTACGAAAGTCATAGTTGGTACCGGAGCCGCAACATACCCCCTCACCGTACGTGCAACCTCCTACAGCCAAGCCAAAGGTTTTGGACAAATCTCACAGAATGGAACTATTGCAGTCGGTACCTATGTTGATGACATTTTGGGGGCATTTATTCAGACCCATACCAATCACGATCTGAACTTTACTACCAATAGTGGTGCTACTCAAATGGTAATAAAGTCTGGTACCGGCAATGTAGGAATAGGGATGGGGAATAGCGCAGTTAACAATAAACTAGAGGTAAACGGCAATGTAACAATACACAATCAATTACAAATACTAGGTGGCAGCCCCGGTAATGGTAAAATACTCATAAGCAACCCTAATGGATATGGGTCGTGGCAATATCCATCTCAATATAACACCGGATTCGCAACCTATCCCAACACTCTTTCGACTATTACATCAGGATCTAGCAATCAGGTAATTCCATTTGTAAAAACTACACCATCCTCATCATATAATTTTGATGACGGAAATAATTTTTCTAACACTACATATTCTTATACTGTACCCCAAAGTGGCGTATATGCATTTCATGCCCATGTGGGGATGAACGCTATTTATACTGCTGCATCCAATGGTATTGTCGTACTTAGGTTTATGAGAAATGGAGTCCCTTCTGTCTCTCAATATGTGCCGGTAGCTGCATCTACCCCAATGCAACCAACTATTGCAGTTAGTGCAACTTTGAAATTAAGTATGGGAGATCAGATTTCTGTAGCTATCTACAATAGTTCAGGTGCTAGTTTCAATTTAAATGCGGCCTCTTGTGAATTTTCAGGACAAAGAGTCTATTAATTAAATATTCGTCATTAGATATTAAACATATCAACAACATGAAAAAAACAATTTCTATACTATTCTTGAGCCTTCCATACGCCCTTCAAGCGCAGTTTGTAGTAGGCACACAGGGCATGACTATCAAAGCGTATGCTACCGTTTCAATAGACAGCCTCATCCTCAGTCCTTCGTCCGACATTACTCTTTCCAACAACCAACTTACAAGAAGCAGCACCAACTTGCCTATTGGCTCCGGTAATTCGATAAATCGAGTTTATACTTTCACTAGCCCCATTACGTATAGTGGCAATATGGGGTTTAGGTATAGTGATGCAGAGTTGGCAGGTAATACCGAAAGCAACTTGGAGATTGCTTATGCAGCTGCTACTACGGGCTCCGTGTGGATTACTACCACCGGCAGTATGCTCAACACCACCGGCAATACAATCTTGCAAAACTTCAACAATACTACGGTTGCACGCATTACGGCCAGAAGCTATAACCCACTTTCAGTGTCGTTGCTTGGTTTTGTTGCAGAAAAAGTCGAACCCCAATTAGCTTCTTTGCTGTCTTGGGAGGTGGCGAATGAGAAAAACTTAAATAGCTACGAAATAGAGCGAAGTGCCGACGGTAAAAGCTTTGAGAATATTGGGTCGGTAAAAGCAATCGGTGCAGCTCACTATCAATATAAAGATAGTCAACCTTTGCGGGGTACTAATTATTACCGATTACAAATACTCAATGGAGATGGTTCGCACGAATACAGTGTAATAAGAATGCTTCATTTTGATAAAATGGAGGCAATAACAAGTGTCTTCCCTAACCCTATACAGGAAGAGACGGTAACCGTACACACTACAGATGAGCACGTAATAGGCTCAAAAGGATACGTAACAGATGTGGCCGGTAAACTTATCACTACATTCGTCATTAAGGGAATGAATACAGTAATATTAACTACCGGTTGGGCGCCGGGTATGTATTTCATACGCATCGAAAAGGGTGTTACATTCAAGGTTCAGAAGCGATAAGCACACTAATCCAAACACCGTTTCAATATGTTCAGTAATAAAATAAGGACAATATACTACAACAATCAGCCCCTATAACCCATCATAAAAAATCCCAACTGAAATCAATCAGTCGGGATTTACATTATAGAAAGACGAGGGAATTAGTTGTCTCCGTCTTCTGCCTTTTTCAACTTGTCTTTGATAGCAGCTAATGCACCAAGGTCACCTAAAGTTGGTTTTTCTACCTTGCTTTGTACATTTTTCACTGCTTTCTTAGTGGTTTCAGCATCCGCTTTTTCTGCCTTCTTAACGGCTTCTTTTTCGTCTGCTTTTGCTTGTTCCCAAACGCGACTATGAGAAACCATGATGCGTTTGTCATTGCGATCAAATTCGATGATTACAAAAGGTAAAGTTTCGTCCAACTCTACGCTGTTACCATCTTCTTTGCGTAAATGACGAGCCGGAGCGAATGCTTCCAGTCCATATTGTAATTGAACCGTAGCACCTTTATCATCTTTACGAGTCACGTGACCTTCGTGCGTAGAACCAATAGGGAATACTGTTTCGAAGGTATTCCAAGGATCTTCTTCCACTTGTTTGTGACCAAGGGCTAGCTTACGATTTTCTTTATCGATGCTCAATACTACCACATCAATCTCTTCACCTACTTTGGTAAATTCACTGGGGTGATTGAAGCGTTTGATCCAGCTAAGGTCGCTAATGTGAATCATACCACCGATACCGGTTTCTAATTCTACAAACACACCATACGGAGTGATATTTTTAACGGTTCCTTTGTGACGGCTATCAGCAGGGTATTTCGCTTCGATAGATTCCCACGGATCTTCTGTCAATTGTTTAATAGACAAGCTCATTTTGCGCTCTTCTTTATCGAGTGTTACGATTTTTGCTTCGTATTCATCACCCATTTTAAAGAATTCTTTCGCATTAATTGGTTGAGAAGACCATGTGATTTCGCTTACGTGAATCAATCCTTCAATACCCGGTTGGATTTCTAGGAATGCACCATAATCTTCGATATTTACTATCTTACCTTTTACGGATGCACCTTCGTTAATGTCTTCAGCAAGGTTATCCCAAGGATGTGGAGTCAATTGTTTCAGACCTAAGCTGATGCGTTTTTTCTCGTCATCAAAGTCTAACACAACAACGTTTAGCTTTTGCCCATTTTCCAATACTTCATTTGGGTGGTTTACACGACCCCAGCTGATATCGGTAATATATAGTAAGCCGTCAACACCGCCCAAGTCGATAAAGGCACCAAAATCGGTAACGTTTTTCACAATACCTTCTAATACTTGTCCTTTTTCTAACTGTCCGATAATTACGCTGCGTTGTTGTTCGATATCGCTTTCGATAAGTGCTTTGTGCGATACAACGGCATTGCGGATTTGTTCATTGATTTTAACAACTTTGAAATCCATTGTTTTACCAACGTACTGATCGTAGTCAGTTACTGGTTTCACATCGATTTGAGAACCTGGTAAGAAGGTTTCTAAACCGTGAACATCAACGATTAGACCACCTTTGGTTTTAGAAGTAATTGTACCGGTTATCACTTCACCTGTTTTGTAGTATTCTACAATTTCTTGCCAAGAGCGGGCAGCACGTGCCAACTTACGGCTGAGGTGAAGATGACCATTACGATCTTCTTTTTCTACCACGATTACTTCCACTTCATCTCCAATTTTCACATCAGACATGTCACGGAATTCGTTGAGAGAAATTAATCCGTCTGATTTAAATCCGATATTAACGATAGCGTCTGTTTTAGTAAGACCAACGATAGTACCGTTTAGCAGTTCAGAATCTGCTACATCTTTAAAAGTGCCTTCATACACTTTTTCTAGTTGCTCACGCTTTTCTTGTGAATAAGAAGCAACATTGCGTTTGTCAACACTCCAATCGAAGTCATCATGTGCGGATGCTTGTGGAGTGGTTTGTGGTTGAGAAATAATTTGATTTTCTTCCAAGATTTAAGTCCTCCTTTTTGAGTAAATTTTTTGGACTGCAAAGGTATGTCATTTTATATTTAAAACATAAAAATAATTTAGGCCGCACTTAAATAGTAAATTGCAAAAGGGCTACCTTGCTCAGGTAGCCCTTTTATTGAAATTTTATATCAAAATTATTGTTTGTTTACACGACTTCCGGGTCTACCCATTTCAGACTCGTTGTCTGCACCACCATCTTCATTCATACCTTCATTCATTTGCAAGTTCTTAGATTGTTCATCAAAAGAGCCAGGTTTAGCACTATCGAAAATCACTCTACGGGTAGGGACATCTGTAACAATGCGGAATTCTGTACGACGATTTAATTGACGACCTTCCGGATTATCTACTCCCCCAGTAGTGTTTGGAGCTGCCGGGTTGGCCATTCCCAAAGGTTTAGCAATTAATCTGCTACCATCAATACCCGCTTGTATTAAATATTGTTTAACCGCTTCGGCTCTTTTCAAGGCCAATTTATTATTGTATTGTGTAGTACCCTTACCATCGGTATAAGAGTAAATTTCTACACTTAAAGAGCCATTGTCATTCATAAAGTTAACCAATGAATCTAATGAAGCTACCGACTCAGGGCGTAATGTAGCTTGGTCGTAGTCATAATAAATATTGCTTA
>JAKQGX010000023.1 GCA_029573235.1 Bacteroidota bacterium | reverse complement strand
ACGGTCGCCATCACGTTTGCTGAGTTTACCATTGCCATCAGGCTTCAGTATCAAAGGCAGATGTGCCCACTGAGGCATCGCAGCTTCCCATCCTAAATATTTCCACAGCAACAAATGCACCGGCGCACTGGGCAACCACTCTTCGCCCCTAAAGGCGTGGGTTATCTTCATCAAGTAATCATCTACCACAACTGCCAAATGATACGTGGGCATACCATCGGCTTTCAGCAATACTTTATCATCCACCAAGCGGGTATCAAAACTGATATCTCCGCGAATCATATCGGTAAATTGTACCACTTCCTGCTCCGGCATTTTGATGCGGATAACATAAGGCGCACCACTATTCAGCAGGTCGTTTACCTCTTGTGAAGACAGGGACAAGGAGTTGCGCATTTTCATCCGCAGCGAGGCATCGTACATCGGAGAGGGGTTGCTCTCCGACTTATACATTTGTCGCATTTGCTCCAAGGCTTCGGGTGTGTCAAACGCATAATAGGCAAAGCCCGCATCCACCAATTGTTTTGCGTATTGGTAGTACTGCGGTTTCCGCTCGCTTTGTCGATACGGGCCATAGGAACCTTCTTTACGAGGGCTCTCATCGGGTGTAAGCCCGCACCATTCCAAGCAATCAAAAATATAATCTTCAGCGCCCGCTACAAACCTTGTCTGGTCGGTGTCTTCAATGCGGAGTACAAAAGTGCCACCATGCTTTTTGGCAAATAAATAATTGTACAAAACGGTGCGCATGCCTCCTAAATGTAAGCCACCGGTGGGGCTGGGGGCAAAGCGAACTCTTACGTTACTCATAGTATGCTTCTTTAATTCCAAGATTCCATTTTTTGTTTATCCAGTCTGTGGGCTAGGCTTAGCGTACTTCACTGCCGGCAGGCACTACCGACTCCGGCGATACAAAGGTGAGCTTCCCGCCTTCACCTTCAGCCATCAAAATCATGCCATTGCTTTCGATGCCGCGCATCTTTCGGGGCGCCAGGTTCGCTACTACTACTACTTGTTTGCCCACAATGTCTTCCGGTGAAAAATGCAGCGCAATGCCCGATACAATGGTGCGCATTTCGCTACCCATATCCACTTGCAGTTGTAGCAGCTTGTCGGCTTTTTCTACTTTTTGTGCCGATACTATTTTGCCTACACGCAGTTCTACTTTTGCGAAATCATCAAAAGCAATGGATTCTTTTGCGGGGGATGCTGCAGGAGCCGCCGCTTCGGTCACCTTGGGTTGGTTTTGCAGGCTGCGGTCTTTCAACTTTTGTACTTGTGCGGCTACTTCGGCATCTTCTATTTTTCGGAATAGAATCTCCGGTGCCGGCAACGGATAATTCGCTTTCAGAAGGTCCATTCTGCCGGCATTCGCCCATTCCAACATTCTATCTACCACCTTCATCATCTTGCACATTTTAGCTGCGGTATGTGGCAAAAACGGTTGTATCAAAATGGCTAAATTGGCGGTTAGTTGCAAGCAGTGATGCAAACAGTTATCGATCAATTTTTGATTTTCGGGATGCACCTCTAACGTCTTTGCTACTATCCAGGGTTCTTTTTCCTGCATGTATTTATTCCCTTTGCGTGCCAGGTCTATCACTTCAAACAAGGCATCACGGAACCGATATTCTTCAATACTGTTTTCTACTTTTTGTTTGGCGGCAAGAATATCTTGTTCCAGTTGGACATCTCGCTCGTCGCTTACTTCTTTATGAAAAGCGGGTACTCTGCCACCACAAAGCTTGTGCATGAGCACAAAAACGCGATTGACATAGTTGCCCAAGATGGCTGCCAATTCATTATTGACTCTGTCTTGAAAATCTTTCCATGTAAAATCATTGTCCTTCGTTTCCGGTGCATTGGCGCAAAGCACGTAGCGCAGTGCATCTTGCATATCGGGAAAGTCGGACACATATTCATGCACCCATACTGCCCAGTTGCGCGAGGTGGATACTTTGTCGCCTTCAATATTCAAAAACTCATTTGCAGGTACATTCTCAGGAAGCAGATATCCACCATGAGCTTTCAGCATGGCAGGGAAGATGATACAATGGAATACAATATTATCCTTGCCGATAAAATGTACCAGCTTCGTATCTTCTTTTTGCCAATAGTCGCTCCATAGATTGGTCAGCTCTTTGGTGGCGCTGATATAACCAATGGGTGCATCAAACCACACATACAATACTTTCCCCGCAGCATCAGGAAGTGGCACCGGCACGCCCCAGTTGCTGTCGCGTGTCATAGCACGTGGTTGCAGCCCCGCATCCAGCCAGCTTTTACATTGCCCATATACATTCGCTTTCCACTGGTCTTTCTTGCCTTCAATAATCCATTCTTTCAAAAAATCTTCGTACTGATTCAATGGGAAATACCAATGTTTGGTCTTCCGCTTCACCGGTGTAGAGCGGCTCAAGGCGCTGTGTGGGTTGATGAGTTGCTCCGGTGATAGGGCAGAACCGCATTTTTCACATTGGTCGCCATAGGCATTTTCATTGCCGCAAAACGGACAAGTACCAATGATATATCGGTCGGCTAAAAACACCTGTTTCTCTTCATCAAAATATTGTTCCGATTCTTTGGTTTCAAACATGCCTTCGTCATACAACTTCTTAAAAAAAGCCTGTGAGGTTGCATGATGCGTGGGCGATGACGTGCGCGAATACACATCAAAGGCAATACCCATCTGCTCAAAACTACTTTTTATCAACGCATGATAATTATCCACTACTTGCTGCGGCGTAATGCCTTCTTTCATGGCACGAATGGTGATGGGCACCCCATGCTCATCGCTACCGCAAACAAATTTTACATCTCGCTTTTGCGCCTTCTGGTAACGCACATATATATCGGCCGGCAAATAACATCCTGCCAAGTGACCAATGTGCACCGGACCATTGGCATAGGGCAAAGCAGCCGTTATCAAATATCTTTTATAATCCATCTATTAATAACGTAAGAAAAAATTTGGCTGCAAGATACGATATCGTTCATTGGCACTATGATAATAATAACAGAAATCCTGGTTGTCCATACGATAGGCATCCTTTTCTTTTTGGGGAAGTCGCCTTTGTGCTGCTATGAAACATCGTTGCGACGCTCCGTTCATCGCCAATGGTTCTATTCAGCTCTTTCGCCCGGCGGTATTACGACTACTATTATCTGTAAAAAATACCCCCCAGCCGCAGGCACCACTATCGAAAATACAATACATTCGCAGGCTTAATACAAACGAAACAATACCATGTTGGAATACGCCAAAGGAGTAGCCGAAAAATTAGGAATAGCCGAAAAAAATGTAGCCGCCGTACTCACGTTGTTTAGCGAAGGAGCTACCATACCCTTCATCGCCCGCTATCGCAAAGACCGTACCGGCGCGATGGATGAGGTACAGATACAACAAATACAAGACGAAGCCCAACAGCAAAAAGAGTTTGCAGAACGCCGCAACTTTATTGAAAAAACCATCACCGAGCAAGGCAAGATGACCGACGAACTACTTGCCAAACTACAAGCAGCTATTACCATCCATGCCTTGGAAGACATATACCTTCCCTACAAACCCAAACGAAAAACCAAAGCCCAAACAGCCCGCGAAAACGGACTGGAACCCTTGGCGTTATTACTCTTGGAGCAAGGCACCATATCTCCCGTCGCGGTGGCAGCCGAGTATGTGACAGAAGTGGTGAAGTCGCCCGAAGAAGCTTTGCAAGGTGCCAGAGATATCATTGCTGAAATCATCAACGAAAATGCCGATACCCGCGCCAAACTACGGCTGTTGTTTGAAAATACAGCAACCGTGCAGAGTATCGTTTTGTCCGACAAAGAAGCCGAAGGAATAAAGTACAAAGATTACTTTGCCTTTTCTGAACCTATTTCCAAAATACCCTCCCATCGATACTTGGCTATCATACGTGGTTTTATGGAAGGTGTCTTACGCCTCACCGTAGCACCCGATGAAGAAACCGCTTTATTACGCATCGAAAAACAATACCTCAAAGCCGAAAACGAAGCCGGAGAACAGGTAAAGAAAGCCATTAAAGATGCCTACCGACGCTTGCTCCATCCCAGCCTCGAAAGCGAGTTTAAAGCAGCACTGAAAATAAAAGCCGACGAAGAAGCCATTCATGTATTTGCCGAAAACCTAAGGCAACTGTTGCTTTCCTCGCCATTGGGCGGTAAGCGCATCCTCGCTATCGACCCCGGCTATCGAACGGGTTGTAAAGTTGTATGCCTTGATGAAAATGGAGCTCTCAAAAAAACAGGACTTATTTACGTTCATGAAAACAACCACAAGCTTGTTGATGCCGAGCACACCTTACGTAGCTTGATACAAGAGTACCGCATTGAAGCCATTGCCGTTGGTGATGGTACAGCAGGTCGCGAAACTGAGCAATTCATCAAGAAACTACAACTACACCTTCCCCTCTTTTTGGTAAACGAAGATGGGGCTTCGGTTTACTCTGCGTCCGAAACTGCAAGAGAAGAATTTCCTCTAGAGGACATTACCGTTCGTGGGGCTGTGAGCATTGGTCGCAGGCTGATGGACCCCTTGGCAGAACTTGTAAAGATAGACCCCAAAAGCATTGGCGTAGGACAATACCAGCATGATGTCAACCAAGTAAGATTGAAAGAACGCCTCGACCAAACCGTAGTGAGCTGCGTGAATACCGTAGGTGTCAACTTGAATACTGCCAGCAAACATTTGCTAAGTTATGTTAGTGGTATCGGGCCCTCCATCGCCGAAAACATTGTAACCTATCGAACAGAAAAAGGAGGTTTTAAAAACCGGAAACAATTATTGGAAGTGCCCCGATTGGGCGCAAAAGCCTATGAGCAGTGCGCCGGTTTTTTACGTATAAAAAATAGCGAAAACCCTTTAGATGCCAGCGCTGTACACCCTGAGGCTTATCACGTGGTAACGCGTATGGCCGAAGATTTGGGTATCGACGTGAGTAGCTTAATCGGTCATGAGTCAATTGCCAAAACTATTACATCAGAACGATACATTACCGACGCCATTGGCAAGCATACCATCGATGATATTATCAAAGAGCTGAGCAAACCCGGATTAGACCCTCGCAGCGAGGCACAAGCTATGGAATATGCAGACATTTACTCAATAGAAGATGTGCAGGTAGGCATGGTGGTGCCGGGCATCGTTACCAACCTTACACGTTTTGGTGCGTTTGTAGATATTGGTGTGAAACAAGATGGGCTGGTGCATGTATCAGAGGTGGCGCATAAGTATATCACAGACCCCAGCGAAGCTTTGAAGTTGCAGCAAAAAGTACAAGTAAAAGTCTTGGAAGTGGATATTGCACGCAAACGAATTTCACTATCCATCAAACAAACGATGGAAGCACCCACTCAACGAAAGCATAGTGGCGCTCCGCAAAAACACGCAAGAACAGATAGCCCTAAAGAAGTACCGATTACAGATGCGCTACAGTTATTGAAGAAAAAATTTGGCAAGTAGTATGGCTGAAAACTACATCAGTCCGGAAAGGCAAGTAAGAATCGCTACTTGCTTTTCCGGACTGTTTTTTTGAATGTTTATTATCCGTACTACGCTACGTGGACACTATTATTTTATGATGGAGACATCCCCCTTATAAAAGAATCGATCACCGAGTACACAGCTCACATCCACCATATACACATACACGTCCGGATTGAGTGGAAGTCCTTTGAAAGTACCGTCCCAACCATAGCGTTCATCATTTACCGGTATATTGTAGGCTTCGAACAAGAGCTCACCCCATCGATTATACACTTGGAATTTGTGCACCATTGAGATACCTTTTCCTTGTGGATAGAATCGATCATTCACCCCATCGCCATTCGGAGTAAATACATTTGCCATAAACAAAATGCTGTTATCGCAAATTGGCGTGATGGTGACAGAATCCGTAGCCTCACAGCCATAATCATCCGACACTACTACCGTATAGGTTGTTTTTTGAAGCGGCATTGCCATTGGGTTGAGACAGTCGCTGCAACTGAGCGTGCTACCCGGAGTCCATGCGTACTTCGTTGCATTGGTTGCTACGGCATTAATGGCTACTTGATCTCCCACGATGATGGTCTTATCCGGGCCGGCATCTACCGTGGGCACCGGAGGCACAAATACATCTACATAACCGGTATCTACAAAACAGAAACCCTGCTTGATGTAAACGGTATATTGTATCGAATAGTTAGGCGTAGTTATCGGAGTACTTACTGCATCATTGCTCAAGAATAATGGCGGTGTCCACAGATAAGTATCGCCTCCGAAAGCAAACAACTGTGCCGATTCGCCAAGGCATAAGGTATCGCCATCGCCCACCTTCACCGGCAAGTGCTCTATTGAATAAATAGAAACAGAGTCGGCATTCTCGCATCCAAACGCATCTGTACCAACAACGGTATAGGTCATAGTATCTGGCGGGAAAGCATAAGTAGAATCGCAGGTAGCACAAGACAAATAAGTAGCCGGCGACCATTGATAGGTGCTGGCACCAATAGCAGTAAGCATGACAGAATCTCCGGCACAAAGTACTTGATCGGCACCGGCATTTACAGGAGGTAATGGAATTACTGTTACCAATACATCATCCGATTTTTTACATCCATTTGTATCCGTACCTATGACGGTGTATAATGTCGTAACGATAGGCGATGCGATGGGCTGGAAGCAATCAACACAAGAGAGCCCCGTAGGTGGCGACCACAAAACCGTATCAGCACCGCTCACGGAAAGCATCACGGATTTTCCAACACATATGGTTTCGTTGGTGTCCGCTACCACATTAGGTAATGGGTTAACGGTAATAGTCATAGTTGCAGTGTCTTCACAACCATTTGCATCCGATCCGATGATGGTGTACGATGTCGTAGCTGATAAGATGGCGGTTGGGTTGGGACAATTAGAACAAGATAACCCTGTAGCTGGGAACCAGCTATAGTTTTGGGCTCCTGACAATTGTATTTGTACCGTATCCCCATCACAAACCTTTAAATCATTATTGCCGGATATTACCGGTTGTTGGTTAACAGTAACGGTAATCATGGCCGTATCCTGACAACCATTTGCATCGATTGCAATGACGGTATAGGTCGTGGTTATTAACGGAGACGCTATTGGGTTGGCACAGGAGGTGCAAGACAATCCCGTTGCAGGCGACCACTGGTATGACACCCCGCCACTAGCTGCTAAAGGTGTACTAAAACCATAGCAGATGGCTGTATCTGCACTCTTCGACATAGTGAATGCCGGATATACATAAACACTTACCACACCGGTATCAGCACATCCTGCATTGTCGGTACCGGTTACGATGTAAGTAGTTGAGCTCAGCGGCACATCCGTCATAGTACTACATGGAGCAGCACAAGGCAAGGACGGTGTCCAGGAATAAGTAGCTGCACCATTTGAAGTTAATGTAATGACAGTACCCGGGCATAATGTGTCGATATCTACAGATGCCGTTACAACCGGTATGGGGTTAACGGTAATAGTCAATACCCCAGTGTCTATACAACCATTCAGATCGGTACCGGTAACTATATAGGTAGTTGTGGCAGTAGGCGTTGCAGTAACTGTTGCACCGGTACTAGTGGACAAGCCTGTAGTCGGAGACCATGAATAGGTATTTGCACCCGTTGCTTGCAATACCAGCGATTGCCCTTGACAGATGCCTTGTGTAGGCCCGGCGCTTACGTTTGGTAAAGAATGAACGGTAAGGCTCAGTGTAACCAAGGTATCACATCCTGTACCGGATGCAAGGGTATCCGTCGCGGTGTAATTAGAGCTGGTGTACGTTATACCATTAAACGTGTAGGACTGACCCTGACAAATAGAGACTGTCTGGGTTTTAGTCACAAAAGGAATTACCGTTAGATTCAAGGTAATAATACTGTCGCATCCGGCAGCATTTTGTACGGTGTCTTTTATGATACCAATTGTAGTAGCTGTATAAGCAACACCTCCAAAGACATAGGACTGACCCTGACAGATGGTTTGGTTATCGGTGCCGGTTAATGGAGGATTAACTGTAAGATTCAAGGTAATGATACTATCACAACCGGCTGCATTTTGCACTGTATCTTTTGCTCCCATTATGCTAGCCGTATGTGTAACGCCATTGAAGGTGTATGATTGACCCTGGCAAATAGTATGATTTATCGTGCCCGTTAAAGGTGGATTAACCGTTAAATTCAAGGTAATGACACTATCACAACCAGCCGCATTTTGTACCGTGTCTTTTATGATACCAATCGTAGTAGCCGTATAGGTAACACCACCAAACACATACGACTGACCCTGACAGATGGTTTGGTTATCGATGCCGGTTAAAGGTGGATTAACCGTTAAATTCAAGGTAATGATGCTATCACAGCCTGCCGCATTTTGTACCGTGTCTTTTACATTCGTAGTATCTGTTGTGTAGGTAATACCATTAAACGTATAGGACTGACCCTGGCATATAGCGTGGTTGAGCGTACTGGTTAAATATGGTGCTACCGTTAGATTCAACGTAATAACACTATCACAACCTGCCGCATTTTGTACTGTGTCTTTTACATTCGTAGTATCTGTTGTGTAGGTAATACCATTAAACGTGTAGGACTGACCCTGGCATATAGCGTGGTTGAGCGTACTGGTTAAATATGGTGCTACCGTTAGATTTAACGTAATGACACTATCACAACCTGCCGCATTCTGCACCGTATCTTTTATAATACCAATCGTAGTAGCCGTATATGTAACTCCATTGAACACATAAGACTGACCCTGACAGATGGTTTGGTTATCAGTGCCGGTTAAAGGTGGATTCACCGTTAAATTCAAGGTAATGATACTATCACAACCCACAGCATTTTGCACCGTGTCTTTTACGTTAGTAGTATCTGTTGTGTAGGTAATACCATTAAATGCATAGGACTGTCCCTGGCATATAGCGTGGTTGAGCGTACTGGTTAAATATGGTGCTACCGTTAGATTCAACGTAATAACACTATCACAACCCACAGCATTTTGCACCGTGTCTTTTACTCCTGTTATGGTTGCAGTATGTGTAACGCCATTGAACATGTAAGACTGACCTTGGCAAATGGTGATGTTGAGTGTAGAGGATAATTGTGGCGCTACTTCCAAATGCAATGTTGTAAAGCTATCACACCCTAATGTCGTAGATGCCATAATGACCACTACGGTATCATTACTATACGTGCCT
>JAKQGX010000026.1 GCA_029573235.1 Bacteroidota bacterium | reverse complement strand
ATTGCATGGTTGTGAATTTTTGATTTGGGCACAAAATAATAACAATTATGTAACAAACAATACCTATTACGAAAAAAATATAGCTGAAAGTACTATACGCAGTACTAGGCATAATACATTAATTTAATACAAATTAAGTTATTATCATAGTATATTAGATAAAAAACAAATACTATCGTACTGGTAACAAATTTTGAATAGCTGGGAATCGGCTAGCTAATTCCCAGCTATTCAAAAGCCAAAAAAATAAAGGAAAAAATAAAACAGTTAGTCAATACCCGATTTATCGGCGATATAATTTTTGGGGCGCAGCACACGCAGCATTTGCCAAAGTACCGAAAGCAAAATGAGGGTCATCCCAAGATAAAAACCAGTGCTCAATTCATTGTTTTCTTGAAAGAACAAAAAGGCAAGGGCTATTCCATATAGGGGTTCCAGATTGACACTGAGGGTAGATGTAAAAGAACTGATATGCTTCAGCGCTTGCAACGCGAGAGATTGTGCCCATACCGTACAGCAAAGGCTGAGTACCAACAACCATAGCCAGTCCCACCCAAGAGGCAGCCAGTGCACCACCGCCGATGTGTAGCCATGCCAAGGCAAAAGCAGGCAGATGAGTAGCCAACCGGTACTCATTTCGTAAAACACCAACGTACGCGCCGGATATCGGTTTGCCACTCGCTTGTTTAGCACTGTAAATACTGCACTGATGGCAGCAGCAGCTACTCCCAATACGATTCCCAGGTTTCGGTTGGGCAAGACCGCTACTGCGGCATCCTGATGGTTGGCAGGTAAGGAGTACATGACAGCCACGCCGGCTATAGCCAGCAGCCCAATTCCAACTTCTACCCCATCCGGTTTTTTTCGTTGCAATAAGGCTTCGGTGAGTGATGTAAAAATACTGGCAGTAGAAAGGCATACCAAGGCAATAGAAGCATTGGCTAATTTAATGCTTCCATAAAAAGCAACCCAGTGAATGGCAATAAGGCTACCGATAACCAAGAGTAGTTTACGATCTTTTCGGGCAATGGGCACCCATTGTTTTCGGTACCCTAATATGACCGCCATAAAAACCGCAGTGAACAGCATCCGATACCACACCAACACCACCGCATCCAACGTGATGGCACGGCCCAACACTCCGGTGAACCCCCACAATAATACCGCCAGATGCATTTGTAACAAAGCTTTCTTCATGCGTGGTTAGTTATGAGTAGTAGCTCCCAATGTTTTCAATAAGGCTTTTCGTTTGGCAGCACGGAAGATAGTGGCATGGCTCTCTTGAGGGTAATCTTCATAATGCCAAATAAGGTGTTTGTTCGGTTGTTTTTTCAAGGTATGGGCTAAGGCTTTTGTGTAGCGAGCAATGTCTTTGGTAGCAGAGCCGGCAAACCATAAGCGTATTTCCTTGGATGGTAATTTTTGTATTCGTTCGGACGCTGTGTTTACCAAGTAATGGCGATTCCACCAAAGAGAAGGATCAAAGGCAATGTAATAGTCAAACAGCTCGGGTGTGAGAAAAAAAGTTTCCATCACAAACAACCCCGATAAAGATTCCCCCAATATTCCCTTCTTGTCGGTAGTGCGGTAGCGTCTTTGTATGTCAGGTATGAGTTCGTCTTTTATAAAGGCACGAAAGGCGGCTGAACCTCCCACAACAGGTGCTATTTCTTTATCCTTCTTCACCTCGGTAGGTCCGGTGAGGTCTCTTCTGCGTTGGGTGTTTTGAATACCCACTAACAGCATGGGCGGTATTTCTTTTGCCGCTATCATTTCAGCCATTGTATGGGCCACATGCGGGAAGTCTTCACCTACAATGCCCCCATCTGCCATATACATGACGGGTAGCGCTTCATTGCTTATATAATATTCTGGTGGTGCCCATACATTAATGGTGCGCAGCTCACCGATAGTAGTAGCATATATAGTAAAGGAATCGTGCGCGGGTACCGGGTCGCTATCGGTTTGTTGAGCCTGCAATCGGTTCAGGAAAGCTAGTCCCAAAACAAGTAGCAATAAGCAAATTCTTTTCATCATTATTCGTAGTAAAGATGGTTCAAAAAAAATATCAATTAAAAACAGAGAACGAACATCACCCTGCATCTGCATTTGTTGATAATACAGTTTTTCGTTGTTGGCGGCGATAGCCATAATTAACCAAGTACACACCGGTAACAATAGCCCCAAACGCCAAAAGGGTATAGACCGTCAATCGTTCTTGCAGCCACAGGTAACCCAGTACCACTGCCACCAACGGGTTGACATAGGCATATAAAGTGACGATGCCCACCGGCAGCACTGTTAAGGCAAACATATAGGCCGTATAAGCGATAACCGAACCAAAGATGATTAAGTATAATAACGGAAACAGCACCTGATGGTCAAAGATGTTGAGTTGGTCATAATGATCGATGAAAGGACTCATTACCAACAAAAACAGACCACCCAGCAACACTTGCAACCCGGCATTGAAGATGGGGTTCGCCGAATGAATTTTCTTTTTGCTGAGCACGCTGCCCAAAGCCCAACTGGCAGTAGCCATAAAGATGGCCAGCATTCCGGTCATGTATCGGGTGTCTGATAAAGCCGCTACATCATCTTTAAAAATCAAGCCTACACCACCTATACCCAAGAGCATACCAATAAGGATGGTCGCATTGATACGTTCATTTTTCGAAATCAGTAAATTAATCACTACGGCACAAATAGGCATCAACGAGCAGATGAGCGCCGCCACACCACTGGGTACATATTTTTCTCCCCAACTCACCAATCCATTGCCCATTGTGATCAGCAGAAATCCTACCAATGCTTGGTGTCGTAGGTTACGGAAGGATACATCAACCTGGCGCGAAAGACGGTACCCAATACCCAAGATGATAATACCGGAAACCAATTGCCTAATAGCTGCTAACAAAAATGCCGGAAAGGCTACCACGGCTATGCGCAGCGCTAAGTAAGTAGTGCCCCAAACTATACATAGAAATATTAAAGCAAGGTAGGCTTTCGTCGTTTTGGTCATTCGTACTGTAAATGTAGGGGATGAATTGTTTGGTTATTGTGGGCTGTTCAAAAAGAAGAACAATACCCGATTAGGATTTCTTTTTCGTCAACTTTGTTTCTTTCTTCCTTACCGAAATCCATTCTTCCAACTTGATGGTGAAGGGCAGGTTGCCTATTTGCACAATCCCCTTCTGGTCTTTTAAGGAGAGGAGCTTGCCTACCTGATGGTTTTGTGTACTGCGCACCCAATCTCCCACTTGCGGTAGTTTGCCGGTAGCTTCATAATGCTTATCCGTTTTCTTTGCAGCGGCCTCGTTGGTTTGTAGTTGCTTTCGTTTGAAGAGTAGTTGCTCGGCTGCGTTGATGACCTCTTGTTTGTCCGTAGCTTTTTTCCAATCGTGAATAATCTGTTTGAATTTTCGCTCCATATCCCGCAGGTAGTCCAACTCTTCTTTTTTTATTTTGTTTTGCAGCTTTAGTGTTTCGAGGTGCTGTCGCAAACGTTCTTTATCGATTAGCACTTCGTACTTGCTTTTTAGGCGCTCCTGCTCCTGGATGGCCGTATCCAATCGTTTCTCTTTATCTTCCAACCGTACCGATTGTTGCTCGGTTTTAGAAAGCATTTTATCAAGTTTGAAATGCCCCCGGTCGGTTATTTGTCGGGCACGTTCAATCACCTTTGACGGAAGCCCCGCGCGTTCCGCAATGGCGAAGGTGTAAGAGCTTCCGGGCTTGCCTACTTCCAAGCGATACAGCGGCTCCAATCGTTCTTCATCGAAGCTCATGGCTCCATTTACAATGCCTTGCACTTTGCCGGCCATCACTTTTAGGTTTAGGTAGTGGGTGGTAATGATGCCATATGCTTGCTTGTGTGCCAGCTCTTCCACAATGGCTTCTGCAAATGCGCCTCCTAAATTGGGATCGCTGCCACTGCCCAGTTCATCAATAAAGAAAAGGGTTTTGCCATTAGCATGTTGCATGAAATAGTTCATGTCACGCAGGTGGGCACTGTAGGTACTCAACTCGTGTTCGATGCTTTGGGTATCCCCAATGTGTATCATCATCTGCTTGAAGATACCCAACTCCGAATCCATACTTGCAGGTATGAGCAACCCACTTTGTACCATTAGTTGCAATAGCCCAACCGTTTTCATCGATACGGTTTTTCCACCGGCATTGGGACCACTGATGATGAGGATGCGTTGTTGTTTATCCAATGCTATGTTCAGTGGAACAGTAGGTTTATTTTGTTGCAAATGCTGCAGGTACAAAAGCGGATGATAGGCTTTTACCAATTGCAACCCCGGGTGATTGCTCAAGCGGGGACGGTTGGCATTCATATCCTTTGCCAATAAGGCTTTGGCGCGAATAAAATCGTATATGCCCACTAAATTGTAATACTGCTCCAGCAAGGGGTGATAACCGGATAAGGTGGCCGTCACTTGCGATAGAATGCGAAACTCTTCTCGCTTTTCGGCGCGCTCCAATGAAAAGATATCGTTGTTTAAGGCAATGGTTTCTTCCGGTTCTATGAATACGGTTTTTTGCGTATCGCTTTCGCCATGCAGGATGCCTTTTACGATACGTTTATGTTCCGCATGAATCGCTACAGTTCTTCTTCCATTCAGAAATCCTTCTGAAATATCCGCCAGATAGCCCTGTTTTTGCAGCTTTCGGAGGATGCTATCGAAGAGGCGGCGCAGGTCTTGTCGGGTGCGGGCAAGGTCGGTGCGAATGGTTTGCAATTCACGAGAGGCATTGTCACGTACTAATCCCGTTTCATCAATTACCTCTTCTATGATTTCTGCAATCTTCTTTTCGTAAACGATTTTGTCGGACAAGCTACGGAGGTGTAAAAAAATACCTTGATGCCGCTTAAACCAACTCATCATATCTCGAATGGTGAAGGCTAATTCTTTAATGCCATTCAGTTGGTCACCTTGTAAAGTAGCCCCCGAGACTTGCAGTAGTTTCAGCTCTTTTTGAAGTTCTTTGGTAAAATCATTGGGAAAATAATCCGATGCTGAAAGGATGTTTCGGTATTCCTCCGTTTGCAACAAAGCCCTTTCTATCAACTCCAATTTCGTTTGGAATTTTATCTTGCGCACGCGCTCCTTTGCCGCATTGGTACGGCATTTCTGCTCCAATAATTGAAGTACTTTATGAAACTCCAGTGATTCGATAGCCTGTTGCGGATACAAATAGGACATGGGGGCAACAAAAGTAGAGAATAATACGACTTTTCAAGAAAGGGTGTTGCTACAACACTTCGATATTGCCGAGTATCTCTGTGCAAAGCGTCATCTTCAACGCAATATTACATCGCAAAGAAGTCAGAAAAAATGTACTGTCGAAAAACAAATAGTTGCTACCAACTGCTTGGCTATGCCTTATGCAAAATAGCTGATGAGAAACAACACGGTGATGCCAATAACCATAGCAAACAAGTAAAAGCCCACTTGTCCACTTTGCAACAAGCGCACTCGGTCACTACTCCATTGCACCAACCGACCAACGCCATTTACGGCACCGTCTATACCTTGTCTTTCGGCATACTTGTCCAGCATTTCAGCGAACGAATGGAGGGGCTTGGTGATAATGCTTTCATACAACTCATCCAAGTACCATTTGTTTTCCAAAACCTTTGCCAGTCCGGTGTTTTCTACGAATACCGCTTTTTTGTGCGCCATATAACCCATTATCGAAAATACAATGGCAATAGCAGAAGATGCACCTATCAACATCCACTCTGTGCTGTGCTCCATAGCATGATTGCCTGCATTGGTCACGGCTGTGCTGAGGAAGTTGGCCAAGGTATGGTCGTGACTGATAACCGGTGGCAATCCCACATAGCCTCCTACAATTGACAGTATTCCTAATACCATCAACGGAATGGTAATGGCAGCAGGGCTTTCGTGTAAATGATGGGCTTGCTCCTGTGTGCCTCTAAAACTACCGGTAAAGGTGAGAGTATATAAGCGGAACATGTAGAAAGCGGTCATCATAGCCGCCAATAATCCGAGTATATAAATGATTTTATTGTGTGAGAAAGCTACCGCCATAATTTCATCTTTCGAGAAGAAACCGGAGAAACCGGGAATACCCGCAATAGCCAAACAGCCTACTAAGAAGGTAATGTTTGTAATAGGCATTTTCTTTGCCAATCCACCCATCTTGCGAATATCTTGTTCGCCACCCATCGCATGTATCACACTACCGGAGCCCAAGAACAACAAGGCTTTGAAGAAGGCGTGTGTCATCACGTGAAAAACCGCTGTGGTATAAGCCCCCATACCGGCTGCCATAAACATAAAGCCAAGTTGGCTAACGGTAGAATAGGCCAGTACTTTCTTAATGTCGTTTTGTTTGATAGCAATCGATGCTGCCATCAATGCGGTGAAGCAGCCAATCCATGCTACAATCTCAAGTGCCATGGGAGCCAAGTTGTACAAGTCGCTGCTGCGGGCTATCATGTAGATACCGGCAGTAACCATGGTGGCAGCATGTATCAAAGCAGATACCGGTGTAGGACCTGCCATCGCATCGGGCAACCACGTGAATAATGGTATCTGTGCCGACTTGCCAATAGCTCCAACAAAAAAGCAAATAGCAATAAAGTTGTAATCAAACGATGAAAAAGCACCGTTTTGCAATTCTGTGAAAACACCATCTTCACCTGCATAACTCAGCGTACCGCATTTGAATAAGATATACAGCATCCCTACCAAAAAACCTAAGTCGCCTATACGGTTCATCACAAAAGCCTTCTTACCGGCTTTGGCGTAGTCTTTATTTTTATACCAGAACCCTATCAATAAATACGAACACAAGCCTACTCCTTCCCATCCGATGTACATGATGAGGTAGTTAGCACCCAACACCAGCAGCAACATCGAAAACACAAATAGGTTTAAAAAGGCAAAATACTTGACCATGCCTTCGTCTTCGTGCATATATGAAGCCGAATAGACATGAATCAGAAAGCCTACACCGGTAATGATGAGTAAGAATAAAGCAGATAAAGCATCTACCTGAAAGGCAAAAGGAATATACAAGTTACCGGATTGGATAAACTCAAACACTGTAACCACTTCCGATGCTCCCGCCTTTACCTCAAAAAATACAAGCAACGAAACAATGAAAGAGGCTAATACCGATGCGCTGCCGATGAGGCCACCCACCGATTTGGGAATAGAGCGCCAGCCCAAGCCATTTATGATAAAACCAATGAGTGGAAATAACGGTATTAAGTAAACGAATGGTATCATGACTGAAAGTAGGTTCTACAACTCCGACAACCCAAGGTGTATGTGGAAGCTGCTGGTTTGCTTCTAATGTTTTAGTCTGTTTAAAATATTTATATCCACCGAATGTACTTTTCGATACATCATCACTATAATCGCCAGCCCCACCGCTACTTCTGCCGCAGCCACCACCATGATGAAAAACACAAAGAGTTGCGAGGAAGGGTCGTTGAACATTTTAGAAAACGCCACTAACAACAGGTTCACAGCATTCAGCATGAGCTCAATGCACATAAAGATGATAATGGCATTTCTGCGGATGAGCGCCCCCATTATTCCTATGACAAACAGGGCAAGGCTCAGAAACAAATAGTATTGAATAGGCATGTAAACGCTCGTTTTTTTATCGGTTGTATCGTATTAGTTTTGATTGGGGTTTTTGCCGGGAATGACCGTTTCTTCTTCTTTCTTACCTATCACCATAGCACCTATCATAGCACTCAAGAACAGCACACTGCTAATCTCGAACGGCAGTACGTATTGGGTAAACAAGGTACGACCCAAGTTTTTAATCAATCCGATGTCGGTAGCCGTTTCCGAAATATCTCCGCGCATCATTGCATCTTTCAATGCCGCTAAAATGACGATAAACAAAATACCACCCGAAAGAATACCCGCAAACTGCACCAATCGGCTCTTTTGCGGCTCCGTATCGGCATTCAGGTTCATCAGCATAATCACAAACAAGAACAGCACCATGATGGCACCGGCATATACGATAATGTTTACAATGGCTAAAAACTGAGCATTCAACAACACATAATGACCCGAAATAGCAAAAAAGGTGGCAATCAAAAATAACACACTGCTAATGGGATTGCGGCTGAGAATAACACCCATAGCACAACTCAGCGCCATCACCGTCAGCAACCAAAAAATTAGTTCAAATAAGCTCATAAATAGGAATAGTTCGTTGCCCTACTTTTTAGGATGAGAAATTAATAAGTCTTCTTTTTTATAAATAAAACTGCGACGGGTATAGTCAGCAGGCATCACCGTTTCACTCATATATACCGCATCCTTCGGACAAGCCTCTTCACAAAAACCACAAAAGATGCAGCGCAGCATATTGATTTCGTACTTGGCTGCATACTTCTCCTCACGGTACAAATGCTTTTCGTCAGCCTTGCGCTCCGCAGCTTCCATGGTGATGGCTTCTGCAGGACATGCCAATGCGCACAGCCCACAAGCCGTACAGCGCTCCCTGCCTTCTTCATCGCGGTTCAGTACGTGCAGCCCACGAAACACAGGGCTAAACTGCCGTTGCTCTTCGGGATAGCTTACGGTCACTTTCTTCTTAAAAATATGACTTACGGTAATGCTCAGTCCCTTCATAATAGCCGGCAGATAAATGCGCTCCCCAATAGTCATCGGGTCACGGTTTATTAGCGCAGCTCTGTCTGTCAGTTTCATACGTTCCTGTTAATAAAATATCAGACTAAAACAGTCAAACATTGTGTGAAATAGTAGCTACGAAAGTAGCCGGGCAAAGATAAGCCGTTCCGTCTATAATTAATAGCTCTTTTTTAGGGTCCCGGCAGCCTCTCTTCGATGAAGCTTCTGTGGCGATGGCACCGTTCATCAGCAGGATGCCGATGGGGCTTTTACCCTGCCACAATGCCCTATTCTTCCATTGTTACAATCGTGTACGGTCGCACCGTATCCATCTGAAAATAGTAGGGATTCAAGAGCCTTCCTTCAACATGCCCAAAGTCCGAAACCAAACCCTTGGTATAAGTTGCCGCTTCGTATTCGGTTATTTTTTCCTGCTTCAAATAGCTCATGGTTAGCGTTGGTTGGTCTTGGTGCATAGCACTCAGCAAAAGGGTTTCGTAAGGCAAGCCCCAAGTCAGCAAGAGGGACGTATCCCAAGTATTATGTTGGTTCAAAACGATTTTTTTGGGCACCCTTTGCTGCCGCATTTCACGCACTTGATGGTCTAAAAATTGCACCCGTTTCGTAAATTTTTCGGAGGCAAATCCTATATAACACAACCGTATTCCAAAGGCAACCGCCAGCAACAGCACCACCCGGTTGGCGGCCATGCTTGGTAATACAAAATACACAAAACCCGCCGTTGCCAATATCGATAACGACATCCATTCACTTTCTATATAGAATGTTTTGGACGGATAAAAGGCTAAACAAATAATAATAAAATACCCCAAACAACTCAGGATGGTATAGGCAAGCAATCTGTACTTTTTTTGACGGTACAAGCCCATCAAACCGACAATAAAAAACAACCACAGCAACCAATAGTTCTGTAATGCTCCTTTATAAAAATCCATTGCCAGACTGCCGCTAAAAGTTTGGAGTACGGCGCGCAAAGTTGTATGGGTGATATTGTGTACAAAACCTCCATCGTACCAGTTGTTTTGACTTTCCAAATATTTCAATACACATACCAACGCTACAATAGCCAAGTACAGAAAAGAAAACTTCGATACAAAAAAGGACTCTTTTGCCAACACCCAAAACAACCACAAAAACAAAAACGTAATCATCACCAACGGATGGGTGTAGATAGCAATGAAGGTGAGTATCGCAAATAAGGGTAACGAATAGAGCAGAAATCGTTTTGCTCGATGCCCATATCGGGAATACAAGTAGTGCAACAAGCCAAAATCCAACAGCATCCACGCTACGCCTTGGTGTACTTCGTTATTGGTCCAGAAGTAGGTATCACTCACATAAAGACTCAAGTAAAAAGCCAATAAAATAGTGAGCGGATATTGCCGCATGCGGTACAAGAGCCAACCCGTCAAGAAATAAAAAATGGTAAAACTGATGGAGTAAAGCCACAACACAAGCCACAAAGGCAGGTGTGCTTTCGATGCTACCCACGGAAAGACTTGCGTAATAAAGGCTCCGTGACGCCCCACTTGCATTTGCAGGCTGCCATAGTTGATGATGCGAAACGCAATGAACGAAGCATCTGAAAACAACATGCGCTCCTTCCAAAAATAAGCACTGCCTACCAATAGGAGGAAAAGGGTTCCGAGCGCGACCTTTGCCGCTGCTTTCAGCGTGTCGGAGGGATTCATGATTATTTGCTCAGGTATAGGCTTCTTTCTTTATACAGCGTGCGAAACCAAGGGTCGCGGAGGTTTTTAATAAAACGAATGGCTTCTCCGGTACTTTTCATTTCAGGTCCCAACTCTTTATTCACATTGGGGAATTTGTTGAAACTGAATACCGGCTCTTTTACGGCAAAACCTTCCAACTTTTGTTCCATCGTAAAGTCCTTCAGTTTCTTTTCTCCCAACATCACTTTGGTAGCAATGTTGAGGTAGGGAATGTTGTAAGCCTTGGCGATAAACGGTGTGGTACGGCTGGCTCTGGGGTTAGCTTCTATCACATATACTTTCCCGTCTTTAATGGCAAACTGTACGTTTATCAACCCTCGGATATTCAGTGCTAAGGCTATCTTTCGTGTGATGTCTGTCATTTCGTCCACTACCAGCGGTGGCAGGTTGAATACCGGCAATACCGAATGGCTATCACCACTATGAACGCCTGCCGGTTCTATATGCTCCATAATGCCCATTACATGCACTTCTTCGCCATCGCAGATAGCATCTATTTCTGCTTCTTGACAGCGGTCTAAGAAATGATCGATGAGTATTTTATTGCCGGGAAGGTGCTTCAACAGACTGATAACGCTGCTTTCCAGCTCTTCATCATTGATGACAATGCGCATGCGCTGCCCACCCAATACATACGAGGGGCGCACCAAAACGGGATAACCCACTTCTTGTGCAACTTCTATGGCTTCGTCGGTGGTATATGCAGTGCCGTATTTGGGGTAAGGGATATGGAGGTCGCGGAGCATATCACTAAAACGGCCGCGGTCTTCGGCAATATCCATATCATCGAAAGAAGTACCAATAATTTTGACGCCTCTTTCGTGTAGGCGCTTCGCAAGTTTCAGAGCGGTTTGCCCACCAAGCTGTACGATGACACCATCGGGTTGTTCGTGTTCAATAATCTCCCAAAGATGCTCCCAATAAACGGGCTCGAAATAAAGTTTATCGGCAATATCAAAATCGGTAGAAACCGTTTCCGGATTGCAATTCACCATGATGGCTTCATAACCGGATTCTTTGATGGCCATTAATCCATGTGTGCAGCAATAGTCAAACTCGATACCCTGCCCAATGCGATTGGGGCCCGAGCCTAATACAATAATTTTCTTCTTTGCGGAGGGGATGCTTTCGTTATGTTGCAACATGGTGTTCCTTGTCTTTTTTCGAGGTGTCCTTTCAAACAGAGCAGATTTGTTAAGGCTACTCGTTTGAAAAAAACTGTGCAAAGTTACTTAATAGATTTTGATCTGTTACTACAAGTAGAGGAATAGCTTTTCACTAAATTCAAGCAATTCTCATGTATTCTGTAATTTTATTACATCGAACTGAAAAAGCATTGCTATAAACATGGTAATGTTGAGCAAACAGTAATGTAACTGAAGAGAATTCTACATTTTCTTTCATCGTTTTTCTTTTGGATTAATGACCCTATATGAAGATTAGATTTTTTCATTTATTTTTTGCTTGTTTTTTTTAGCGTGTAGCTATAAAAAACAAGCACTAATTATAGACAACAACTCGCTTCGTTGCGACACAGTATTTCTCCCTAATATAGATCATCGCTCTCTCATTTTTTATACTACAGATAAAGGTAATATTGCATTTTCTTATATCAGCAAGAGCAAAACCCATATCTGTAAAAACGTTGCAGGGCAAATAATAGACTCATTTAAAATTCCATTAAAGTACCAACAAAACCCTCATCTGCTTTATTCCATTTCAGACAGCAGTTTGTACATCCTAAATAAAGATGCAAATACCATTGAAATCATAAATCCACATAGCAGTATGCAGTATGAGTATGTAGCTTCTTTTGAAGTTGAAAAATCATTATCTGCGGTGTTTTTTCAGCCCGAGATGTATGAAAAAGAGTTTTTATTGATGTCGATACCTCATTATTTTATTTCCGAAAAAAAGCAACGAGAGCAATATTTCAAGTCGAAAATACTAGGGATATTTTCCTTAACGGATAATAAAATATTACTCAAAAAAACGATCGCTCCATTCCCTATTGTTTATCAAAAAAAGTACTACCACTCGTGCTATCCAATAACTACAACCATTCATGATGGAATCGTGTCTTATATTTTCAACAATACAGACAGTCTGCATTTATACGATATTCTACAAGACAAAGAAACCGTCATAAAACTAAGCGTTCAGGATTTTCAAATGCGCGAATTTAACATGGACAGTTTGTCGAACACTTATATACAAAACTACAGGGTATCGAATCCTTACTACGAGAAAATAGTATATGACCCTATCTCTAAATGCCATGCCATATTCCAAACCGAAGGAATGAATACAAACTCTTTAGAAGATGGTTTTATGAGTATATATACAGACAAACCATTGAACATTTACATCATTGATTCTAATTTTCAAACGGTAAAAAAAATAAGATTCAGTAGTCAAAAAGGGTATCATTTTTATAGTTCATTTTTTTATAACAACAAATTATTCATTCCAAATGATAGCGAAACGGATACGACAGCTATGTTTGTTTACCATCTTTCTAATCAGTAATGTTTTTTTTTACCGTTGGGCTGTAATACCGCTAAAGACAACGCCTACCAAAAAGAAACTAAAATTTTCAGTAATTATCTGGAAGAGAAATTTCACGAAGCGTTAGCGAAAGATTCTGTCAATTATTTTGTGTTCTCTGAAAATGGTTGTCCGGGATGCATGAAAAGGGCGAATGCTTTTTACCAAAAAAACCATAAACACAACGTATATATTATGAGCAAACAGTTTCACGAAAAATATTTTAATTTTTTTCACGAAAACATTTTAATTGACAGCTCAGGAAAAATAAATCGGTTGAAATATCACGGTGGGAATATCGGTATTATTCAAGTAGCTCACCAACAAGTGTACAACATTATATACGTAGAAGCATCCACTATTGATAGTATTTACAACAAATTGAATTAATAGTCCCTCATTGAATTACGGGCTTAAGATAAGCGTTTTATTGAGGTGCAGCTTCAAGCAATAAGTAGGCGCTGTATTGCGGTAGGTTGAATGTTTTCACCAAAAGATTCAGCAGTTTCAAACATTCTTTTTTTATACCCGTATGAGTGATGTCGTTATAAGCTCCTGCATGAACACTGAGATTATAGCCGCAATTCGAAAAAATTTCATGGTATTCCTTCACGGTCAGTAGGCGTTCCGTCCAACTGGCGGAAATAGGGTCGCAAGTATTGGTAGGGTGTGCCAATAGCGGTGGCAGTGCGCCGGTTTGCAAATAGGTGTTTACCGATTGTAGGATGTCTGCTTGGTGTTGCCCTCTGGTATGCGTAATGAGGAGGTCTATTTCGCTATCACTGAGGCACTGTTTGGTATCGGCAGTTTGAATAATTTTTCGCCTCATGGCACGAAAGCTCCACCCGGCAAAAGGATTGTTGCTAAAGGTTTGTAGCTCATCCGTACAGTCGTATTCATCAGTTCGTTGCAACTTTTTGATAGCACGATAACGCAAGGGGTTTTCAGCTATAGCTCCGGTAGTAAAGTACAAGGTGGCTTCGGGCATGGTCGCTTTAAAGTGCGCCAACATCTGCCGGATATCATACACATGCTCTATTACATCTAAGCTAATCACCACATGCGGTAATGGCACCCCTTTAAAAAATTCGGCAACGGCTTCCTCACTTCCTTTTTGGATGCGAAGGTCGGGCACGTGCCAAGCCTTAGCTAATGTGCTTGCATTTTGGGTACAATGCTCGTTGATGTCCATCAAGCTTACTTGCTGCCAGCCATTCCTTTTTGCATACACGCCTAAAAGCCCCAACCCACAACCAAAATCGAGCAATCGTGCTTCCTTCACCGGGATACCTTGCTTGTCCAATCGTTCCGATGCAATGGATAATACATGGTCGTAGATGGTGCAGAAATAGCCCGCGACTTTTTGTATTCGAATAAAATAATCGCGGTGATAATTACAACAGGTAATTACGGCAGGGTCTATTTGCTGTATGGTGGAAGCCGTGAAATTCGTCATTCCCTACTCCATCTCTTTTTCGAAAGTGCTATAAAAATAAGGTGTTTTTGCTTCGAACTCGGCACTACAAGTATCTACCATTTTATATACTCGTTTGATGCCTAATTTTTTTCGGTGTTCGTACACCTCATCAGCGGTACAGTCTTTTACCAACTCTGCAATTTGCTCGTCACTAAAGCCCATTTTCTTGGCTTCCCACATCATTTCTTCCGGTATCTTATCTAAATGACGACAGGCAGCAATTTGGTTTTCGAGTGTTACAATGTCTTGAATTTGGTATAAGAACCATCGGTCTATTTGCGTGATTTCCCGAATTGTTTTTATAGAAATACCGGCAGCCAACGCTTCTTTGATACGGAAGATACGATCCCACTGCGGGCGTTTGATGCTTTCCAATATTTCTTCGGGGCGCATACGTGCCGTGCTTATGTGCGATAAGCCAGTGGCATTGTTTTCCAAACTTTGACAAGCTTTTTGCAAGGCTTCGGGAAAGGTTCTGCCAATTGCCATTACTTCTCCCACCGATTTCATTTGCAAACCCAGTGTATCATCGGCTCCTTTAAATTTATCAAAGTTCCAACGCGGCATTTTTACAATTACATAATCCAATGCCGGTTCAAAGAAGGCCGATGTAGTTTGGATAATGGGATTTTTCAGTTCATCGAGGGTGTAACCGATAGCCAACTTGGTAGCTATTTTGGCAATGGGGTAACCGGTTGCTTTGGAAGCCAGCGCAGAGGAGCGGCTCACCCGAGGGTTGATTTCGATGGCAATGATTTCTTCCGTTTCCGGATTGAGGGCAAACTGTACATTGCAGCCGCCGGCAAAATTTCCTAAATCGCGCATCATCCGTATGGCCGTATCACGCATCAGTTGAAAAGCCGTATCACTCAGCGTCATCGCCGGTGCCACCGTAATGCTGTCGCCGGTATGAATGCCCATTGGGTCGAGGTTTTCAACCGTACAAATAATGACTACATTATTGTTTTGATCACGTAAAAGCTCCAATTCAAATTCTTTCCATCCCAATACTGCCTGCTCTACCAACACTTCATGAATGGGAGATGCACTCAGTCCTCTTTCAAGGGCAATGTCCAACTCTTCTTTGTGCATTACAAAGCCACCACCGGTACCGCCCAGTGTAAAGGAAGGGCGAATAACGATGGGTAATCCTATTTGTTGTGCATAGTCTTTCCCTTCGAGTAATGAATTGGCTGTTTTGGCTGTTGCCACAGGAATGCCTAATTCAATCATCCAGTTGCGAAACAACTCGCGGTCTTCTGCCTTGTCGATAGCCTTGATGTCCACACCTATCAAACGTACCTTATATTTCTCCCAAATACCGAGCTCATCTACTTCTTTGGCGAGGTTCAGCGCGGTTTGCCCGCCCATGGTGGGCAATACGGCGTCCACCTCATTTTCTTCCAATATGGTTTCGATACTCTCCACCGTGAGGGGGCGCAGGTAAACCTTGTCTGCTACAATTGGATCGGTCATAATGGTTGCCGGATTAGAATTGATGAGGATGGTTTTAATGCCTTCCTCTCTAAGGCTTCTGGCGGCTTGTGACCCAGAATAGTCGAACTCGCAAGCCTGACCAATAATAATAGGACCGGAACCAATAATCAGTACTGATTTAATAGACGTATCGCGTGGCATAAGTTGAGAAGATTACGAGTATCTATCATTTGATGACGACCATTGGAACAAACAGTGCGTACATCAACATAATATATACGGTACAAAAAACGGGCTTTGCGCCCGAAGCGCAAAATTAGATTTTTTTATGCGTATGAAAAAAGGTATGTTCGTAAATGGAGGACGGCTACACTTATGAAACCGCAAGCAAGTAATATCTATTGAATAAATCTCGTGGGATTATCCGGGAATTAACGCATCTTTTCTTCTTTCATCAGCTCATGCATATCGCCGATAAGCTGCTGCACATCACCTTTGAGAGTACCATTGTATGAACCTCTGATATGACCACTTGGGTCCACCAATACAAATCTTTCAGAATGGATAAAATCGCTTTGGATATCTACAGCAGCGGTATCATCTACAGCGGTTATCAAATAGCTATAGCGTGCCATATCATAGAGTTCTTTTTTGTCGCCGGTCAAGAACTTCCATTGCGCCGGGTCGGCACTATAGCGCATGCTGTATTCCTTCAGAGCTGCCACCGTATCTTTTTTAGGATCTACCGTATGTGATAATATCATGATGTTTTTATTGCCTTTAAAAGCGTCAAAAACCGTAGCCATATTATCATTCATTTTAGGGCAAATGCCTTTGCAGGTAGTGAAAAAATATTCCACTACGGCAATCTTGCCAGCTATGTCTTTCTCCGTTACAATTTTGCCATCTTGGTCGGTGAACGAAAACGAGCGAATCTTATGATCACCTTCGCCGATATAGGGCAGGCTCTTCGGTACCTCGCGGGTCACCTTATGATAATACGCCATGAAACCGCCCGATAGCAAGATGAAAAAAGCGAGCAGTATATATATGGTTGTCCTATTCTTTAACATGATGAGGTAAAATTTGAGGTGCGAAAGTACAATGATAATGCCATTGCATAAAATGGATTAACGTTTCCTTACTGATGGGACGGAACGGTAACTCCCAACGTATTATATCAAAAATAGCTTTACAGATATTCCCAATTTTGATAAGCCCAGAAAGAATATTGCCTATTTTTGCAGAAATAATTTTTTACGAAATGTTGAAGACAGGAAACACCATTGTGAGTATTTACACAGAGACAACGCCCAATCCGGAAACGATGAAGTTTGTAGCCAATAAACTGCTTTATCCCGGGAAAAGTATTGAATTTGCTGATGAAGCAAGCGCTGCACCCTCTCCTTTGGCAAAAGAATTATTTGCTTTCCCTTTTATCAAAAGTGTTTTTATAGCCAGCAATTTTGTGACCCTCACCAAAACCCCCGATGCTCATTGGGATGAGGTTACCATCACGATTCGTGAGTTTTTGAAAGACTATTTGCAAGAAGGAAAGGTTATTATCAACGAAGATGAAATCGTTGCACGCCCTGCTGCCTCAAATGCGGTGAGTACCGACGACAGCGATGTGGTAAAACGCATTAAAGAGTTGTTGGAAAACTATGTGAAGCCGGCTGTAGAGATGGATGGTGGCGCGATTAGCTTTAAAGGATATGAAGCCGGCGTGGTAAAGCTTATTATGCAAGGCTCATGCTCGGGCTGCCCTTCTTCTATGATTACATTGAAGTCCGGCATTGAAAATATGATGAAGCGGATGATACCCGAAGTACAAGAAGTAATTGCCGAAGCGGATTAATCCACTTCCTTAAGATCAATAAAATTAGATAGGCTATGTGTGATGCACGTAGCCTATTTTGTTTCATACTGCCTTACTCTATCCGCGCTACGAATGCACCATCCAATAGAGTAAAATGCGCCTTGATACCATAGTATCCACAACTATCTTTCCATTGTTGCAGCATTTTCCTTTTTTGATTACCGGTAATAACTACTTGTTTAAAATCAAATACTCGCCTCCATTGTTGTACTTCAAATTTTTTCAACGGATAGGTAACAATTAAATAGTCAATGGATTTGAAGGGAATACTGTCAGTGCGTAAGGGAGCGTGCAAAAACAATACAGTTTGATGGTTAATGGTATAGCAATCGGCAGTGTCCTTTTGTGGCAGTTGCTTCCACGACCTTAGTACGGTATGATTTTCACGTATAGCATATGCCTTCTGCTGTGCAGTAATAGGTGCTCCTCGTTCTGATAGTATGGTGTATTGCCCACCTGAATGGTATTCGGCATAGGTATAACGCGGGATGTTATACACCACCCATTGCTGACATTTAAGTGCTCTCCATCTTTTCATATTAAGTAACAACAGCAGTATGCATAAGCTTGCAATGGCTACAAATAATGCAGGCTTGCTTTGCTTCATCACCATTATGGCTATACTTGCTATACATCCATAGCAGAGTATTAGTTCGGGCAATGTAAGGTGCAAATAAGCAAGCGACTCCGGATTGAACGACCGAAGCATAGCGATGACAACATGAAACCCTTTCACTATATACGTTACCCAAACGGCTAATAGTGAAGCGCACATCGGTAACCAACTACTCAGTAATATGATTGCCAACCCCAAACTCATCACCGTACCCATCAGCATAACGGCTATTACATTTGCCAACAAAAACATAGCCGGTAACAAATGAAAATAGTAAATGACCAAGGGCGCTATCAATAGCTCTGCTGCTATGCTGGCAGCAATAGTTTTCCAAATAAATCGAACAGCGAATACGCGTGTTGGGTACAATGACTCTACTTTTCTATAAAACAATATCAAAGACAATACGGCCACAAACGACAATTGAAACCCGACGGCAAACAGCCACATGGGGGCAACCAATAGAATAAAGAAAGCCGCAGCCAGCAAGGTGTTTAAGGCTGTATGCTCCCTTCCTAATATACTACCCATTGCCAACAAAGTAAAGATCATGGCAGCCCGAACCGCAGAGGGAGGAGCACCAGCAACCATAACATAAAAGATTACTATTGGTACGGCAATGGCGAGCTTCATCCACTGGTGTTTTTTCTTCTTAATCCAAAAAAGAGCACTGGTAATAAGAAACATCAGAAAGGCAATATGCCCTCCGGAGATGGCAACTACATGAATGATGCCAGTATCTACATATAGCTGTCGTTCTTCTTCTTTGAAGTTGACTTCATCTCCTAATAGCATCGCTTGCAACAAGCCCAGTGTGCCGGTGTCTTTCACATGCAAAGACAATTGTTGCATTGCCCAAGTATGCACCCGCTCCGAAAACGGGAGTTTACTTTTCTGCCCATGCCGGAATCGAATTGTTTCAGAGGCACTCAAAAACTGCTGATGGTAAACATTGTTGCGACTACAAAATCGAGCATAGTCAAATGCATTTGGATTGCCCGAATTGACAATAGGCTGCCACTGCGCCGATATCAGTAGCTCATCTCCCATGACAAAGACTGGAGTTGAATCGGTTTTGTACACATATACTAACGCATTTCCGATAGCTTTTTGGCTATGGTTCCCCGATAAAATTTGTGTTACCGTTACCCATAGTTTTATAGTACGTGCTTTTTCTTGTGGCGGTCTTTCTACTCGCACCACCATTGCATCGTTTGAACCTACTTGGGTGCCATACCAGTTGGGATAGTTGCGATGGTCGTGAATGGCTGCCGCACCATATCCGATGATTATGAATATAGCCAATGTGGATACTGCCCTCAATGTTGATAGCAACTCATTTCTTGTTTTCAAAAATGTAAAAAACAAAAACAGAACTAATGCGGTACTTATTCCGAGCCAACGGATGTATGCCTGTAATTCAGGATGAAAAAAATCATAACAAGCAATACCGATCACGAGTGCCAGAAGCAATCGAAAGAATGGGGCTTCTTCCCAAAAATGATGATTTTTGAGATATGGGTTCATGGTACATTACAATATACAAATCATTCCCTGTAACTTTAATACGTCGTTGAAACAAAATTGTGTGGGCACCTCGCATGCAATAGTTATAAAAATGAAAAACAAGTTTCTGTTAATAGGTCTATTACTGTTGCTATGCAAGATGGCAAGTGCTCAAAAAAAATCGGAGCAGCAATTGATAGCCTCCTATTTTGCAGCTTTGCAAGTACAAGACTTTGAAGCCATCACATCCCTGTATGTAAGCACTGATTCTCTCTGCGAATGGGTTATTCATCATACCGACAAAGGCTCTCCATCGTATTACAAGATGCTGGCTTTGAAAAATAATGAACATGAAAAAGCCAACTTCGACACCACTATCAAACAAGAGATACTGGGCAATCTAGATTCCTTCTATAAAAAAACCAAACGGCTGGATATTCATTGGGACCAAACCGTTTTTGTGCGTTATGAGTTGGAAGCCATTCATCTTGGACATGGGTTATTGATTGAAAAAGTAACTCCTTCACGTTACTTGGGCTACCTCTACTTTAAGGATGATGACACAAGAAAAAGTTATGTCTTCACTGTTCATAATCTATTTCAGGTAAATGGCAATTGGTACGGTGGAGAACTGGGAAATATTTTTGAGGGACAAAGCAAAGAAGACTATGAAAAAGCATATCAGGCAGAGCAAAAATGGCTACGTGATATAGCTGCCGGCCGCATTGTTGAGGACAGCAATCAGTTGCAACAAACAGAAACAAGCAATGACGAACATTACCAAACTTTACAGCGAAAAGAAATAGCCGAGCGAAGGTTTTACAAAGGCAAATTTGACAATGAAATAAATGCACAACTTTATGTACGATACATCAAAGGACCTTGTCCGGATGGTGTTTGCGGATGGGATGCTTTGTTCAAATTTGGTGATGAAGACGACTATATTTTAATGTCGGTCAGTAAAACGTCGGAGGGCAAATGGATTTTTTCTGAAGACCTCGGTAGCATGGAATTACAGTTGCTAAACGGTGTATATACCGGAGAATGGGCTGCTAGCGATTCAAAAGCGGAGTATGATGTGGTATTAAAAGAGACCAATCTCTCTGCCAAAAAAGCCAAACTCTTTGACAATGCTATGGACGCTCCGACAAGGGAAGATGAGTAGAAATAACGAAACTATCTTTCAACTCTTCACAAAGTAATCACACCTCATAAATAGTTCCTTCCAAACTTGCTGTGACGGGGCTAAAATAAGCAGCTGCTTCTTGCTGAAAGGCTGCCGTGTCTTTGTATTTAGAAGAATAATGCCCCAACAACAAATGCCCCACTTCGGCACGAGCAGCCAACTCTGCGGCTTGTCGGGCGGTAGTATGGTATCGCATGGTTGCCTTTGCTACATCTTCATGCAAGTACGTGCTTTCGTGATACAACAAATCAACCGAGCGAATGTGATGCAAAAATGAATCGGTGCAAAGAGTGTCGGCACAATAAGCATAACGTCTGGGAGGAATACCGGCCGCCGTTACCCACTCACTTTTTACGAGCAGCCCATCTTTGCGCTCATAATCCTCACCTGCTTTGATGCGTTCAAAAAAATAAGTGGGTACTTCATATTCCCGACATTTATCGGGTAATAACTTACGGGCATTATTCTTTTCTGTAATCACAAATCCATGACATGCGATACGATGTTCTACCGGAAAGGCTTTCACCTGATAAGTAGGAGTATCTACTAATATTGCTTCTGCATTCTCTTCTATAGGATGAAACTGAAACTCATAACTCAAACGGGTATCTGCAACTTGTAATATTGGATTCAAAATATCCATAATAGCTGCCGGAGCATATAAATTAAGAGGGATGGTTCTGCCTAGCAAGCTCATGCTATTGATAAGCCCCGGCAAACCGAAGTAGTGATCCCCATGAAGGTGACTGATGAAGATGTGTGATATTTTGCGCCACCGAATACCGTAGCGCTCCATTTGAATCTGTGTACCTTCTCCGCAATCCAGCAATATCGTTTCGCCACCCACGCTTACGGCCTGTGCCGTAGGATGTCGGCCAAATGCAGGTAATGCCGAATTATTTCCGAGTATGGTTACTTGCATACGTTACGAATCGTTATTCTTCACCCTCTAGCAGCTCTCGCTCTAAGCTTTCCATGCTTACAATGTCGACGGCTTCAATCATAGTGGGTGCTATGTTGATAGCATGAAAATATTCGTGTGATACGAGGGAATTGCGCAACTGTGGCTGCAATTCGGTAAATACTAACGAGTGATTATCGTTATAAAACGCTTCATGCATTGCCACGATAGTATCCATAATGTTTTCAGATATGCCTTCACATACTGATAAATCGATGATTAAATTTTTATGTCCCTCGACCTCTAAAGCCTCCCATTTTTGCGTAATGGCTTCTGCCATTTTTTCATCAAAGAGGCGATTTTGTGGCGTTAAGACGGTATAATTTTTATTGGTATCAATTTTGAACTCCATCATATCGAATGTTAATTTGCTAAATCACTTTTGAAAAAAAGAAAACTTATTATTGCAAATATCCGTTACCGGCGTCATTAATCGTAGAATTCTTACAAAGTAATTTAGATTTTATTAACTTCAAACATATACTCATTCTTGTCTTTTGTCGTTATAGTTACAAGATGAATACACTTTAGGAGGCACATGTGCAAAACCATTGTATAAAAACTATACGCATATACTCAAATAGGATGGAGTGTTATGTTCCGAATCATTAATTTTAAGCATTCAACCTAAAAAGACAAACCTGATGGACGCTAATTTTTCACCCAAAGTCAAAGAAGTCATATCGTACAGTAGAGAGGAAGCCTTGCGCCTGGGAAATGATTTCATTGGCATTGAGCATTTACTATTAGGCTTACTGAGAGAAGGAGATAGTACGGCGATACAAGTATTGCAAAATATGCATGTGGACCTCACCGACCTGCGTCGTGAAGTTGAATCCACCATACGAGATAAAAACAATCGACCCTTGACGAATATTAATAGCTTGCCCCTCACCAAACAAGCAGAAAAAGTTATTCGTATTACGCTTCTGGAAGCCAAATCCCTAAAAAGCACTAACGTAGAAACAGAGCACCTGATGCTTTCTATTCTTAAAAACAGAGAAAATACGGCTACGGCTATCTTGCATCAATTTGATGTGGATTATGAACGCTACAAAAGCGAGTTAGGCATCTTACGCAAGGATACCCCAATGAGTGATTATGGCAGCGACCCCGGCGAAGAGTTTGAAGAAGACGATGAGCGCAAACAATTTCAACAGCGTCGTGCAGCGGGCAATAGCAAGTCTAAAACTCCGGTATTGGATAACTTTGGAAGGGACATTACCAAGCTTGCCGAATTAGGGAATCTCGACCCTATCGTAGGAAGAGAAGAAGAGATTGAAAGGGTTTCTCAAATACTCTCACGTCGTAAGAAGAATAATCCCATCCTCATTGGTGAGCCCGGTGTGGGCAAAACTGCTATCGTAGAAGGGCTGGCACTGCGCATCATTCAACGAAAAGTATCTCGTGTATTGTTTGATAAGCGTGTTATCAGCTTAGACCTTGCCGCCTTGGTAGCAGGCACTAAATACCGCGGACAGTTTGAAGAACGCATGAAAGCCATCATGAACGAACTGGAAAAAAACCGTGATGTTATTTTATTTATCGACGAAATACACACTATCGTAGGTGCCGGCGGCGCTTCCGGGTCGTTGGATGCTTCCAACATTTTTAAACCGGCTTTGGCACGTGGCGATCTCCAATGCATCGGTGCTTCTACCCTAGATGAATACCGCATGTATATTGAAAAAGACGGCGCATTAGACCGTCGCTTTCAAAAAGTATTAGTTGACCCACCAACGATAGAAGAAACGATAACCATACTCAACAACATCCGTCCAAAGTACGAAGAGTTTCATAATGTAGCTTATGACGAAGAGGCGGTAATAGCCTGTGTGAAACTGAGTGACCGCTATATGACCGACCGTCTATTGCCGGACAAAGCCATTGACGTGATGGATGAAGTAGGTGCTAGGGTACACTTAAAAAACATTAACGTACCTCAAAACATATTAGACCTCGAAAAGAAAATTGAGGATATCAAACTCGAAAAAAATAAAGTTGTAAAAAGCCAACGCTTTGAGGAAGCTGCTGCCCTGCGCGATAAAGAAAAACGACTGGGAGAAGAATTGGAAAAAGCAAAAAACCTTTGGGAAGAAGAAGCCAAGAGCAAACGATATCCAATACACGAAGAAGACATTGCCGAAGTAGTGAGCATGATGACCGGCATACCCGTAATGCGTATGGTGGAAGCTGAAAGCAATAAGCTACGTCGTATGGGAGAAGACCTGAAAGGCGCTGTGATTGGGCAAGATGAAGCCATCAGCAAAGTGGTAAAAGCCATTCAACGCAACCGTGTAGGACTGAAAGACCCCAAAAAACCGATTGGTTCCTTTATCTTTTTAGGACCAACCGGCGTGGGCAAAACTGAGTTGGCTCGTGCCCTAGCTCGCTATATGTTTGATAGCGACGAAGCCCTGATACGAGTGGACATGAGCGAATACATGGAGAAGTTTTCACTGAGCCGTTTGATAGGCGCACCTCCCGGCTATGTGGGTTATGAAGAAGGCGGACAGCTTACTGAAAAAGTACGTCGCAAACCCTATTCGGTAGTATTGTTGGATGAAATTGAAAAAGCACATCCGGACATCTTCAACATCCTTTTGCAAGTATTAGACGATGGACAATTAACCGACGGATTGGGTAGAAAAGTGGATTTTAAAAACACACTGATCATAATGACCTCCAATATCGGGGTACGACAACTCAAAGACTTTGGTACCGGTGTAGGCTTTGCTACCAGCGCGGCTACGCTTGCCTCTGAAGATGTATCAAAGGGTATTATTGAGAAAGCCCTTAAACGGACATTCTCTCCGGAATTCCTCAACCGTATTGACGATGTTATTATCTTCAACTCCCTTGAGCAAGAGCATATCAACTTGATTATTGACATCATCATGAAGGATGTGATGAAACGATTGAATGCACTCGGTTTCCAACTGGTATTATCTGATGAAGCCAAAAAGTTCATTGCCGAAAAAGGCTATGACCAGCAGTTTGGTGCCAGACCTTTGCATCGGGCAATTCAAAAATATTTGGAAGACCCACTAGCAGAAGAAATGCTCAACCACAACATTAAAGAAGGCGATGCCGTAACGGCAAACTATGACGATAATGAAAAGAAAATTGTCTTTACCATCGACCGAAATGATGCCGAATCTAAAAAGAATGAATCGGCAAAAGCACAATAATTCATAACCCGTATTACATACGGGTGTGAGACGCAAAACGGATAGCTGCAACGATTACTGCTATCCGTTTTGCTTTTTCATTATTGTCGATAGCAGGATAGCTATCAGCACGACACCTCATACTGCAATGCCAATAGTAGCAATACTCAACCGGCAATTCGGCACTTGCAGCAATGCCGTTGCACATGCTTCTATCGTAGCACCCGTAGTGAGTACATCATCTATCAACAAAATATGTTTGCCTTCTATAGCTTTCGCTTGCTTCACCGCAAATGCATCCTTTACATTATCGATTCGTTCCTGTCGGCTTTTGTTTGTTTGTGAACTGGTGTTTTTCACCCTGATGACAGCATCCTTCAATAACGGTGTATGGATTTGTTCACTGATTCCCTCTCCAATGAGTTGACTCTGATTAAACCCTCGCAATGCTTCTTTCTTTTGATGCAGCGGAACGCCCATAACTACGTCAACCTCCCAATGAGCACGCTGCAAAGCAATGCCTAATAAACGACCCAAATACCATCCAATACGTTCTTTGTGCTGGTACTTTAGTTGATGAAGCAGGTGTTGCAGCATACCCTCCTCTGTAAAATAGGCCAGTGATGTAGCCTTTACGAAAGGGAAACGACCCGCTAACCGTTGCGTCGATTCATTGTTGGCTAGGGTATGAAAATGGGTAAAGGGCAACAGGCTTTCACAACGCAAGCACAAGCATTGCTCTTGCTGTATCAAGGGTGTACGGCAGGCATCGCACAAACGTGGATATAGCAAGTGCCCCAAGCCAATAAGCCATTTTTGTATGCCGTTCATATGATGTAGAGTTATCGATTCACTTAAAAGAACAAGGCATATACCTCTTCTACTTTATGACATGTTTTGATATCGATAGCATAATTCTTTTTATCTAATCCCTTTGCATTCGCTTTAGGAATGACAATTACATCCAAGCCCATTTTATCTGCTTCTGCCAATCGTTGGTCAATTCTATTTACCGCCCGAATCTCACCACTCAAACCTATTTCTCCAACGAGGCATACATTGGAAGGCAGGGCTTTGTCTTCCAACGAAGAGAGCAAAGCACACACCACCGCCAGTTCCACAGCTGGGTCTTCAATTTTTAAACCGCCGGCAATATTTACAAAGACATCTTTGGCACCAAAGTGAAACCCACCGCGCTTTTCCAGCACTGCTAATAGGAGTTGTAGCCTTCTCAAATCCAATCCACTCACAGTGCGTTGGGGTGTTCCATAAACGGCTGTAGATACCAGTGCTTGTACTTCTATCATCAATGGACGAGCCCCTTCCATGATGGCAGCAATAGCAATGCCGCTCAGCGGCTCATCGTGCTGCGACAAGAGTATCTCCGACGGATTGGTAACGGGTCGCATGCCCTTCGTCACCATTTCATAAATACCTAATTCTGCCGTTGAGCCAAAGCGGTTTTTCTGCGTACGCAATATCCGATAGGCATAGTGTCGGTCACCCTCAAATTGCAACACTGTATCCACCATATGCTCTAATATTTTGGGACCGGCAATAGAGCCGTCTTTGGTTATATGCCCTATGATGAATACCGGCACATGAGCCGTCTTGGCAAATCGTTGTAGCTCTGCCGCACACTCGCGCACCTGACTCACACTGCCCGCAGCACTTTCTATATGACTGCTCTCCAAAGTCTGAATACTATCAATGATGACCAGCTGTGGTTTTATTTTCTTTATCTCCTGAAAGATGACATTCATCTCGGTAGCATTCAATACAAAAACCCCTTCATGCCGAACCCCAATTCTATCCGCTCGCATTTTGATTTGTTGGGCACTTTCTTCACCGCTCACATAAAGCGTGGTCACCCCTTGCCATTGCAAAGCATTTTGTAAAAACAAAGTGGACTTTCCGATACCCGGCTCGCCCGCCACCAACACTACCGAACCCGGCACTACTCCCCCACCCAACACGCGGTTTAGCTCGCTATCCGGAGTTATCAAGCGCAGCTCTTGCTGCATGGGCACTTCATTTATTTTATGGGCTTTCTGCTGCTCTTTATGCCCCTCATCCTTCCACAAGTAATCTACTTTTGCCTTATCCTCTCGTTGTACCAACTCTTCTACAAGCGTATTCCATTGCCCACACGACGGGCACTTCCCCGTCCACTTGGGTGTTTCATAACCACACTGTTGACAAAAGAAAGCAGTTTTAATCTTCGACATGCTATAAATGTAATGGAAAAAATAATTCAGGGGAGAGCGATATTGTTTCGGTAAGATGTTTGTTGTCCGAGCGACTGCAACCCGATGTAGCACCCACGGCGATAGCACCGTTCATGGCATTTGCTACTATGAAGCTACTGCGATACTGCCCTGCTCAGCAACTATGGAAGGAGTGCTGAGCAGGGCAGTATTATATATCATTATACAATAGCAACTACATGTTTCTACGGTATTGCCCACCTACTTCAAACAATGCCTTGGTGATTTGTCCCAACGAACAATACTTCACGGTTTCCATTAACTCTTCAAAAATATTCTCGTTATGAATAGCTTTCTGTTGCAAGCGATGCAGCATCTCTGCACCTTTATCACCACTGCGCTTCCATAATTGATGCACATTCTGTATCTGGAATTCTTTTTCTTCCGTAGTAGAACGTATGACTTCGGCAGGTATTATCGTTTTAGATCCCGTTGAACTCAAGAAGGTATTAACACCGATAATCTGGTATTCGCCGGTATGTTTCAGGGTTTCGTAGTAGAGACTTTCTTCCTGTATCTTTCCTCTTTGGTACATGGTTTCCATAGCACCCAATACGCCTCCTCGCTCTGTTATCTTGTCAAATTCTACTAATACAGCTTCTTCTACCAAGTCGGTTAATTCTTCTATTATAAACGAACCTTGCAATGGATTTTCATTTTTAGCTAACCCCAATTCTTTATTGATAATAAGCTGAATGGCCATCGCCCTTCGCACGCTTTCTTCAGTCGGTGTCGTGATAGCTTCATCGTAGGCATTGGTGTGAAGTGAGTTGCAGTTATCGTAGATAGCATACAAGGCTTGCAGTGTAGTGCGTATATCGTTGAAGTCTATTTCTTGTGCGTGCAATGAGCGACCACTGGTTTGAATATGGTACTTCAACATTTGGCTGCGCTCGTTACCCCCATATTTATACTTCATAGCTTTAGCCCATATACGGCGTGCCACACGACCAATAACCGAATACTCCGGATCAACTCCATTGCTAAAGAAGAACGATAAGTTGGGAGCAAAATCATCTATATGCATGCCTCGGCTGAGATAATACTCTACAAAGGTGAATCCATTGGAAATAGTGAAAGCCAACTGCGAAATAGGATTGGCACCGGCTTCGGCAATATGGTAACCACTAATAGACACCGAATAGAAATTTCGAACGCCTTTATCTATAAAATATTGCTGCACATCCCCCATCACGCGCAACGAAAATTCGGTAGAGAAGATACACGTGTTTTGCGCTTGATCTTCTTTCAAGATATCTGCTTGTACAGTGCCTCTTACTGCTTTTAGGGTTTTTGTTTTTATCTCGTTGTAGATGGCTTCCGGCAATACCTGATCGCCGGTTACACCCAGCAACAACAGCCCCAGCCCATCGTTCCCTTCGGGCAACTCCCCTTGTTTTCCTTCTGCCTCCTTGCCTACACCCACCGTGGATGAGTAGTATGGACGTGGGGTTCCCTTCTCTTGATAAATGGCATCAATCTTTTTGTTCACCTCATCAACCAACCCATTTTGTCGGATATAAAGCTCACATTGTTGGTCGATGGCTGCATTCATAAAGAAGGCACAGATAGTAGGCGCCGGACCATTGATGGTCATACTCACCGATGTTTTAGGGTCTGCCAGGTTGAAGCCGCTATAGAGTTTTTTTGCATCGTCCAAAGTGGGCACACTCACACCGGAGTTGCCAATCTTGCCATATATATCCGGACGATGGTCGGGGTCTTGTCCATAGAGGGTTACGCTATCAAAAGCGGTACTCAACCGTGCCGCCGGCAATCCTTTGGATACATAGTGAAACCGTTTGTTGGTACGCTCCGGACCGCCTTCACCGGCAAACATACGTGTGGGGTCTTCACCTTCTCTTTTAAAGGGATAAATACCCGCAGCATACGGAAACTCTCCGGGGAAATTTTCCGTGAGCACCCACTTCAATATCTCACCCCAAGCTTCAAATCGGGGTACTGCAACCTTTGGCACTTGTGTATGGGAAAGGCTTTCACTATGTGTTTTTATCTTCAACTCCTTATCTCTTACCTTGAAAACATAGTACTCATCATTGTAGTGTTTTTTCTTTGCTTCCCAATTCTTGAGTAGTTCAAGATTTTTGGGATCTATTTCCAAGGATAGTTTATGATAGGCATGTTGTAGTTCTTTTAATATTCTGTCTTTATCTTCTAGCTCCATGGACTCGAGTGTTTCCATGGTTTTATGAATACCAAAGAGTTTTTGAGCAATGGCTGCTTGTTCTTTGGAGCGTTTGTCGTACCCACGATTATTCTCTGCAATCTCGCTCAGGTAACGGATTCTAGCCGGAGGAATGATAAATATTTTTTCACTCATCTCTTCACTAGCCATAAAGTTGGATTGTAAATCAGCACCGGTTTTTTGTACGATGATGTCCATCAAAGCACGATAAAGGGTGTTGGTGCCCGGGTCGTTGAATTGCGACGCAATACTACCGAATACGGGCATGCTATCGGGCGAACGGTCAAATAATTTATGGTTGCGTTGGTATTGTTTTTTCACATCACGCAGGGCATCCATCGCGCCACGTTTGTCAAATTTGTTGATGGCTACAATATCGGCAAAGTCGAGCATGTCAATCTTCTCCAACTGAGTGGCAGCACCATATTCAGGCGTCATCACATACATGCTCATATCGCAGTAGTCGGTTATCTGTGTATCGCTTTGTCCAATACCGGAGGTCTCTAAAATGATAAGATCAAAAGCAGCGGCTTTGAGTATGTTCACCGCATCGTTAATATGTTTGGATACGGCTAGGTTACTTTGGCGTGTTGCCATAGATCGCATGTACACCCGATTGTTACGGATGGCATTCATACGGATACGGTCGCCTAGCAAAGCACCACCGGTCTTTCGTTTGGAGGGATCAACAGAGATAATACCAATGGTTTTATCTTTAAAATCCAACAAGAATCGACGCACTATTTCATCTACCAACGAGCTTTTACCTGCACCACCGGTACCGGTGATTCCTAATACCGGCGATTTGCTTTTTTGTGCGGCAGCTTCAATATTTTTCAACATAGCCTTTGTCTCCGGCAAGTCAGGAAAGTTTTCAGCAGCCGATATAAGGCGAGCTACAGACTTGGCTTCGCGGGTATGAATATGCCCTACCTCACCATTGAGATGGTTGCCAATTGAGTAATCACTTTTTTGTAGTAAGTCATAAATCATCCCTTCCAAACCCATCGCACGGCCATCATCGGGAGAATATATTTTAGTAATGCCGTAAGCTTCCAACTCTGCAATTTCGGTGGGTAAGATAACCCCGCCACCACCGGCAAATATCTTGATATGTCCACAACCTCTTTCGTTCAAAAGGTCGTACATATACTTCAAGTACTCCACATGGCCTCCTTGATAGGAGGTCATTGCAATGGCGTTGGCATCTTCTTGGATGGCGCAATCCACCACATCAAGTACACTGCGATCATGCCCCAAGTGAATAACTTCGGCACCATTTGCTTGAATAATACGGCGCATGATGTTGATAGCCGCATCGTGACCATCAAAGAGTGAAGCAGCCGTTACAATGCGAATTTTATTGTGAAGCGAGATTGACATAAAACAAATTTTTTGTCTATAAAAATATCCTACAGGCCGCTAAAATAGTGCATTTTACAGTACTATTAAAGCATTTTCGATGTTTCTAAATAGGTGCTTATTAAGGAAAAACGTCGTGAGGCTAAGATGCCTTATCAATCTTTATAGAAAGCATATTGAGGGAACCAGCCAATAGTATATCGTTATACAGGGTAGTCTGTTCATCTTTTTCTTGCAGGGCTAAGGCATATAACATGGGTAAGTAATGCTCCGGTGTGGGTATAGCCAGTTTCATTTCTTGTCCTTGCTTTTCGAATTGTGTCAACGCCTTGTGATTTCTATCCGCAATCCATTGCTTTATTTTGTCGTTGGCCGTCTTTGCCCAATCATAGCCATAACCGATACTTTGGAGTTGATCCCACGCTACCATGCGCAGGTTGTGTACACTATTGCCACTACCTATTATCAACACTCCTTTTCTCCTTAGTGGCAACAACTCTTTGGCTAAAGCGTAGTGGTAGGATGTCGGCTGCGTATAGTCGATACTCATTTGTACAATCGGTACATCTGCCTTAGGATATAAATGCTTGATGACCGACCAGCTTCCATGATCTAAACCCCATTGTGCATCTAAGCCTACTGTGGTCGATTGGATGATGGCTTTGGTTTCGTTGGCTAATAACGGACTGCCCGGAGCCGGGTATTGCACTTCAAATAACTCTTTGGGGAAGCCTCCAAAATCATGAATAGTACGGGGTTGATTCATGGCAGTCACCCAAGTGCCTTTGGTTTCCCAATGTGCCGAGATGCAAAGTATCGCTTGTGGCATCGGAAGCGTCTTTGCAATTTCCCGAAACCCTTTGGTGAAAACATTATCTTCAATCGCATTCATAGGGCTGCCATGACCTAAAAACAGTACCGGCATTCGCTCGGAAGGCGAAAGGCTGTCCGTCATGGTTTGCAAGGCTTTTAGCTGAGCCGCAGCAGCGCCAAAAGGAAGGGTTGCCATCATCGTTAAAAAGCTTTTTCTATCCACCATACAAATATCCCAATTGTCTTTTCAGAAATAAAAAAATAGTACGTCACTGCTATTCAGCGTTAGGGAAAAACTATTTGCACACTAACGGAAGGAGGCAATCTTAAGAGGCACACAAACGAGATGAAAACTATTATTTATTTTTGGCACTTTCCAATATTACGATGAGCTATAAAAAAATTGAAGAATACGACGAACATGTCACCGGACCACTATCCGAACATTACCGTTCAGCGATTCAACTATTAGGGGAAGATGTAAACCGCGAAGGCTTGCTGAAAACACCGGAGCGCATTGCGAAAGCCATGCAGTATATCACCGGTGGATACCACATGGATGCACATCAAATATTAAACTCAGCAAAATTTCATGAATCCTACAATGAAATGGTCATTGTAAAAGATATTGAGCTGTATTCTATGTGCGAACATCATATGTTGCCATTCTTTGGAAAAGCGCATGTAGCCTACATCCCCAATGGATGGATCACAGGGTTGAGCAAGATAGCTCGCGTGGTGGATTGTTATTCCCGTAGGTTGCAAGTGCAAGAGCGACTGACCCGACAAATACTAGATGCCGTACAAGAAACACTGAATCCATTAGGTGTGGCGGTGGTCATAGAAGCCAAACATTTGTGCATGATGATGCGGGGTGTTTCCAAACAAAACAGCATTACTACCACTTCTGCTTTTAGCGGTCAGTTTGAAGCCAACGAAACACGCTCTGAGTTTCTGCGCCTCATTTCTGCCGACCTGTATTAACCCTCATTACTTATTGTTGATAACAAAGCATTGAATGATAAAAACTAAACTGTACACGCTGTTGCTTTTGAGCGTAATGATTTGCCTTCTGCATGCATGTTCATCGCCATCCCCCTCACAACAAACCGCCGAAAGTCATCCGGCATTGACCCAAACACCGGCATTAAAAGCAATTACAGAAAAACTGGCAAAGAGTCCTGAAAATGCCCGATTGTACTACGAAAGAGGAGTACTGCTACAACAACTAAAGCAAGACTCATTGGCGCTGATGGACTTTGGAAATGCCGTAAAATATGATTCTACCAAAGCTGAATATTATAGTGCTGTGGGCGATTTGCTGTTTGAACATAAAGACCTCGACGGATCGTTGAAATGGATTAAAAAGGCGATTGAACTGAACCCGGATGATATGAAAGCTCATCTGAAAATCGCCAAGATGTTTGTCTATCTGGAAGACTATCCGAATGCCTTTCGGGAAATTAATAAGGTGCTTCGTGAAAACGCCATGACTCCGGAAGCCTATTTCTTAAAAGGAATGATTTATAAAAACATTGCAGACAGCAGTAACAAAGCCCTTTCCAGCTTCTTAACAGCCGTACAGATAATGCCGGACTATCATGATGCACTCTTACAAATTGGAATGATTTACGATAAGCGTAACGATTCTGCGGCATTACTATATTATCAAAATGCTTTTAATGCCGACACCACTGATGTTTCTCCCCTTTATGCAAAGGGGATGTATTATCAAACCAGAAACCGCGTGGAAGAGGCTAAGCAAGTATATCAGCAATGTATAGTACACCAGCCCAATTTTACCGATGCCTACTTTAATTGGGGGTATTTGTTGTTGCAGCAAGACTCGTTCAGCAAAGCCGTTTTGCAGTTTGGCAACGTCATCAAGATAGCACCTGATAATGCCAAAGCATATTACAATAGAGGCTTGTGCAAAGAACTAATGAATAACAATGTCGAAGCAATTGCCGATTATACTTCCGCATTAAACATCAATAAAGATTACACAGAAGCAAAAGAAGGTTTGAAGCGTTTGGGGAAATAAATATTAACAAGACATCATCTAGTCTTCAACATTCCAAAACGAAAAAGGTTGCCCGATGATGAGGCAACCTTAGTTATATACACTGTATCCGTATTACATTTTCCAGCTATCTACACTGCCTTCTTCAGAAATCTCACTGATAGAGTTGGTACCCATTCCTTCTTCTGCATCTTGATCATGGTTGTATGCATCAAAATCGAAATCGGGCATTAGGTCTGTTTTTACATAGTTTACTGTATCCGAAAGGGCGTTTACAAACTTGTTGAAGTCTTCTTTGTAAAGAAACATCTTATGCCTGTCATAGCCATTATCATCAAAGCGTTTTTTGCTTTCGGTGATAGTGATAAAATAATCATTACCACGAGTGGCTCTTACATCAAAGAAGTACGTTCTTCTTTTACCAGCCTTGATACGTTTGCTGTAAAGGCTTTCGCTGTTGCGATTTTCGTTACTGTAGTTTTTGTTGTTTTCGTACGACACAATTCAAATATTTTGTAGTGAGTAAACTGCGAGCAAAATTAGCGAAGCAAGGATGTTTTCCAAATGTTTTTTAACTAATTCAATTATTTTTTTACGAAATCGTATTTTATGAAATCGGCTATCCGTATTGCTTTTGCAGCACTTTACCAGTTTCCATTCATCACTGCTTTCGTTCTTGCTATTATTAATATACTGTCATTTTAGTAGTTGCGCTGCCGTTTGTTGAAATAAGTTTTACGATATAGTTGCCGGGCAATAATCCATCGGCATGCCAAGTGTGAAGGTTTTGTCCGGGCTGCGTTTTCCAGTTAGTGTGAAATAATACTCGTCCGGTAATATCCAATATCTGTACTTGTAACGTGGCTTCTTTTTGCGCCCAATAATCAAGGGAAAAACTGCCGGTATTCGGGTTGGGATAAAGCACTACATCCAACTTTTCGCCAGTGGTTTCGTAAATGCCGGTTTGTTTAATGATGCGGCGTAATGCTTGATAGGCATTTATCTTGCCATGCCCCCAAATGTTAGTTCCCGCAGCGGGAATGGTGCCGGTATGATTGTCAACGATTGCTGTTGAGTAAACAGCATCTTTTATAGCGGCGACACTACTGGTAGGAGCCGCTTGCAGTAATAACGCAATAATACCGGATGTAATAGGCGCCGAGCAGGAAGTACCTGAGAATTGAGAGTAATAGAATTTTCTGCCGGAAACAGGGTGTGTATATTCCTTCATTACATAGGCGCCGCTAGAGCCCGTTGGGAAATAGGCAGTATCAAAAGAAGATGATGCCGTAGCCACTACTAAACCGGGGGCTGTAATATCGGGCTTTATGCGTCCATCCATATAGGGCCCTTTACTGGAGAAGCCGGCGATTTTATCTTTAAAACCTCCCACCGAATAGGAAGCACCATTAATGTTGGTCCATGTGTTGTTTGAGATATAAGCACCCACCAACAATACCGAGTCCGCAGCACCCATTTCACTCACGGTACTATTGCTGTTGCCATTGGTCATGCCCGGTACATTCAGGCTTTCAAATTCGCTCGAGTAACGTTTTACATAACCATAAAAATAGGATTCATTCCAGGCATGTATTGTACCGCTGTTGGCTTTAAATCGGATAACCAAACTATCAGACGACTTATTGAAAACATTTAAAAAAATATGTGGTTTACCATTATTGATTTCAGCGCTGGATGTGGTCATGTCAATATAACAAGTATCCAATCCATTGCGACTAATCAGGTAATAACTATGGGGATTGTCATCAATGCAAATAAAACCGGTCGTATTGGCAACCACGCCTCCTTGGTACAAACTTACTGCGGCACAAAAGGTTTTCCCGGGTTCACCCCATGCATCAATCCAAGTGCGCATATATGAAGTATCACTGAAGGTTACGAAAGACGAAATAGTGGTATCGGTAGCCGTAAACGTTTTGTTGAGATGAATCTTATCACCCCCTTCATTGCCGGCACTCATCACAATTATCTTACCCGGACCACTCAGGTTATTACAAGCTTGATTGAAAAGAGACGTTCCGTCGTGTGCTCCTGACTCTGACCCCCAGCTAATGTTCACCACTGCGGGCTTGCCTACGCTGGCTGCATGTGTAAAGATATAGTTGATACCATCTATAAAATCTGTAAAAGTGCCGTGCATCCATTGATTGCCCAAGGTATCTCTACGAACACCCACAAAAACCAATTCACTTTCATAAGCTACGCCTCTGTACTTTCTGCCGGTAGTATCACCACCAACACCGGAACCTGCTACCAAAGCGGCTACCGAAGTACCATGATTTTGCACCATGTTATCGGTTCCTCGTAGTTTTAGTAATGTAGAATCCGTAATCTCATGACCATAACTATACCCTGCAGGTGGTGTGCCTACAGCCGCCAATTCCCATACTTTGCGAATACGATATGTAGTGCCGAGCGTGTCGAAAAAAGCCGGATGTAAATAATCAAAGCCAAAGTCAATGATACCACTCACAACGCCCTTGCCAGAGAAGGGTATGGGCAAAGAAATGCCAGCATGGGCAGAATCGACATTGGTTTTTGCACGGGCTATATCCAACTCCGGAAATACGGGTTGGTCCACTTCTATCGCTGCAATACCCTCTATGGTTACAAACTGTTGTACCTTGTCCACGGGCACTTGCACCGTCCATACATCCCCGGCCTTTGTGCCTATTTTGGCTCCTATAAGCTGTAAGTTTCTATCAGCAAGTGCGGCATTTCCTACCTTGATGAGGGCACTGGTGTAGCGCTTGCCATCGGCTAATGTTCGGTAAGCAAATCCTTCTATGGGTTGGTTAGCATTCCCCTGTGCTTCCATTTTATACAAGAAGGCTTTGGTATGAGCCGAAAGTTGTGGCTGGGCTTGTGGTTGGGCAATAGCCGGTATGCCGGACAGACCCAATAACAGTAGTGTAAATAGCTTTTTCATGTGTTTTGTTTTGCTATCAAAATTGTAACCGGTGATTGTTTGTTATTCTATCGCCAGCAACTATTATTCCTTATATTTTTATGCACCAAAAAAAGCATTCATTAATAGAATAAACTTCCACCATAGTGCGCTACCTGCCTTTGTCAATTATCAATTTTAGAGCTAGTAAATCTACTACTTTCTATGAATAATTCTTCTGTGCTTATCTTTATTTACCCCATTGCTTTTAGATAAAGCAACAAGTTTTAGGGAATCAATTTAGAATATTTGTAACCAGCCCTTTCTTCTTTGTGGCTTTTGGTAATATCCTATTCGAATAGGAGTAGGGAAGGGTATAACAATATTGCTTCTGCTTAACCAATAAATGGAATAAAAAAAGACAAGCCAGTGAAACTACTAACTTGCCTTTTAACGTGTCGGGACGACTAGATTCGAACTAGCGACCCCTTGCACCCCATACAAGTGCGCTACCGGGCTGCGCCACGTCCCGAACTGTTTTTTGAGAGTGCAAATATAAACGATTCGGTGGTATTGAGAAGTATTTTTTGCTTTGAAGAAAAATATACAAATAGATGCTCCCAACCTTCATAGCTACTGGAGCGTTGGCAAGTATCCATCCGATGTACGATATGAAGGAAACGAGTTTAAGGTTAGTAATATTACACATTGATAGTACCTTTGCCGGAGATCGCCTTACCAAATAGCATCTCTTCATCTTGATAGTAGTTACAGGAGCTTCCGGATTTCTGGGTCAACATTTAGTAAAACGCTTGTCGCAAGAGAGTACTCCAATACGAGCTATTTATCATCGTACAGCTCCCAGCAGTACACTTTTAAGCCTGTCCAATACTACATGGGTACAAGCCGACTTGCTCGATATATATGATGTAGCCAACATACTGGAAGGAGCCAAACAAGTATATCATTGTGCCGCAATCGTATCATTTGACCATTCGGACAAACAACGACTGATACAAATAAATACCGACTGTACGGCACATGTGGTAAATGCTGCATTGGAACAAGGTGTTGAAAAACTCGCCTACGTTAGCTCAATAGCCGCATTGGGGCGTGCACATACCGGTGTGGAAATAACCGAAAAAACCGAATGGGAAGACAGCCCTCACAATACCACATATAGCAAGAGTAAGTATTATGCCGAGTTGGAAGTGTGGCGTGGCATGGCCGAAGGACTGAACGCCGTTATCGTCAATCCGGGAATCTTGTTGGGCGAGGGAGATTGGGAGAAAGGCTCTGCCAAGTTGATAAAAACGGTTGATAGCGAATTTCCCTTTTATACAAGTGGTGTGAATGCCTGGGCTGATGTAAAAGATGTAACAGAAATATTGGTACAACTGATGAAAAGCGATTGTAACGAAGAACGGTTTGTGGTTAGTGCCGGCAACTATGCTTACAAAGACATCTTCACAATGATGGCTACAGCCTTGCAAAAAAAACCACCTCATATAGTAGCCGGAAAACTATTAACAGAACTAGTGTGGCGGTGGAGTGTTCTCAAGAATATATTTTCCCAAGCACCCTCAACTATAACTAAAGAAACCGCAAGAACTGCACAAAAGAGGGTATTTTATAATAACCAAAAACTATTCAGCGTTTTACCAGATTTTAGATATACTCCTATCGAAGAAACCATCCAACGCATGGCAGCTGCCTACCAAAAACGATAATGATATTTTCTAAATACTTTTTATGCATGCGTATAGTTTATTAAGTAGCACCATTATTAGGGAACACACAAGCTTTCTCAATGCTCCTAACATACCATACTGGCCAATATATAATTTTTGATTTTTTTAAAAAACAGTTGTAATCTTGCACTGTAAGGCAATTAACTATTCCATCATTTGCCTTATATCCTTCATTTCTTTCCTCATTTTTTTGTGGGTACTATTTTCAAAGTAATTAATCACAACATACTTTATTCGCAACTTTAGAAATCTCTAAACATGCCTTACGACATTCATCAATTAAATGATATGCTCGTGCCTGAATTGGTTGACGTAGCAGAAAATTTAAAAATCACCAACATCCAATCTTTAGACAAACAACATCTTATTTATAAGATATTGGACCAACAAGCCTTAATAGGCGAAGCACAACCCTCTGCCGAACAACCAATAGCACCCCAAAAAAGGGAAAAGAAAAAGAGGGAAAAGAAACCCAAAGAAGAAACAACACCGATTATAACCGAGAAACAGGAGGCGGCAATGCCTGTTCCCACAGACCCTAAGCCAACAACCGAAACAGAACAGGAGTCCAACCAGGATACCCAAGCCAAAAGAAAGCGTGTTAGGAAACCTCGTGTAGAACATTCTCCGGCTCTTGAATCAACTATTGTTACCGAATCGACTGCTTTACCTCCTATACAACACAACAAGAATAATGCAGAAGCTACCGTAGAGACCAACATTCCTACAACCTCTGTCCCTCCCACTGCAGAAATTACCGAAGAAGGCATCATCATGCCGAAAGCGGAAGATGATAACACTACACAACAACCACAAGAGGCACCCATCCCCGAAAAGCAAGTTGTTACACCCTCGCATCAACATCGGCACCCACGTAAGGAAAACCAATACGGTGGTTTCAATGTAGAGTTTGATGGGGTTGTAAACAGTGAAGGGGTGTTGGAAATGATGCCCGATGGATATGGCTTCTTACGTAGCAGCGACTATAACTATCTCAGTTCTCCTGATGATGTTTATGTTTCTCCTTCTCAGATAAAATTATTCGGATTAAAAACCGGCGACACTGTAGTAGGCACCGTACGACCACCCAAAGAAGGTGAAAAATATTTTGCTTTACTAAAAGTGGAAACCATCAATGGTAAGTTGCCCGACGAAATAAGAGACCGTGTTCCGTTTGATTACCTGACACCTTTATTCCCCTACGAAAAACTGAACATTGCCAAACCCGGTAGTAATAATAGCGTTCGTATCATGGATCTTTTTACCCCCATTGGTAAAGGACAACGCGGGCTTATAGTAGCACAACCTAAAACGGGGAAAACCATGCTACTCAAAGAAGTGGCTAATGCCATTGCTGCCAATCATCCGGAGTGTTACTTGATGATCGTATTGGTGGATGAGCGCCCCGAAGAAGTGACCGATATGCAGCGTAGCGTAAGAGCGGAGGTTATCGCCTCAACCTTTGATGAACCTGCAGAAAAGCACGTGAAGGTTTCTACCATTGCACTTCAGAAAGCGAAACGATTGGTAGAAGTGGGGCATGATGTCATTATTCTGTTGGACTCCATTACTCGTTTGGCACGTGCACACAACACCGTTGCGCCTGCATCCGGTAAGGTGCTAAGTGGCGGTGTAGAAGCCAATGCCATGCAAAAGCCCAAACAATTCTTTGGTGCTGCCCGTAAAATTGAGAACGGAGGTTCCTTAACCATATTGGCTACTGCATTAATAGATACCGGCTCTAAAATGGATGAGGTAATCTTTGAAGAATTTAAAGGTACCGGCAATATGGAGCTGCAATTGGATCGCAAGTTGGCCAACAAGCGTATCTTCCCTGCTATCGACATTACTTCTTCTTCTACTCGGAGAGATGATTTGCTACACGACAAAGATGTACTGAACAAAATGTTCTTGTTGCGTAATCATATTGCCGATATGAATACCGACGAAGCCATGCAATTCTTACTACAACAAATGCGTGGCACTAAAAGCAACGAAGAGTTTTTGGCTACAATGAATAAATAAACTCCTATTTTCAGGTATATAAAAAGGGCTGCTTATGAAAACAATAAGCAGCCCTTTTTTTCAACGGCTATCAAACGAAAAAAGCCAACTATTAAAAGTTGGCTGTATCAGGGGGTAAATGGATAAACGCTGTTTTATTTAAACTTTCCGGCAAATTTCCCGTTAGATAAGTTAATGGAGGTTTTATCATCATCATTTACTGCATAGCAAGAGAAAGTTCCCTCCACATCTGTAGCAGTAAGCTTAGTAATAACAACCGTACCTGTTTCAGCGGCATACGCGGGTTTGCTTTGTCCAGCAGTAAGGTTGGATACAATAAGTGTTGCAGTTTGTGTAGAAGAGCCACTAAACGGTACGGAGATATTGCCACCCGAAGTAGTAGAGCCTTTAGGTACTGAGATGGTCATTTGTGCCGATGCTATTTTACCCGATCCTACGGAAAAATTATTGGCGATAAGCGTAATCTGAGTGGTATTAAGGTTGTCGGTTTTAGTAGCTGAAGAAGTTGCACTTGCAGGAATATTGATGGATTTGGTGCCATTAAAATCTTTATCCGTATTAAATGAAAAGGTACATTGCCCAGCAGTTAGGCCCCCTCCACCACCAGTAATGTTGCTCACTTTGTTACAAGAGGTTCCCAGTAGTGTGATACCGGCAATGAATAAGGCATTCAAAAATGTTGCTTTCATATAATTTTCATTTTTTGTACAGCAAAAATGCCCTCAAGAAACTGTCCCTACAATACCCCAAATTGGGTATTTTTTTCAAAACTTGCACCCCCTTTTATAAATCAAAAAAATGCTGAAACAATGGAAGCCCAAGCAATCAATTCCCTTCAAAAAGTCTGCTGGATACGCTTCATAGCATCCAAAGTCCTCTCGTAAAAGCCATTATGATTTCCTACTTTTATTGCCTAAATCGAAGTAGTTATATGTCAGCTGTACTGTTTCATATAGATAAGGGAGTTGCTTTTATTACCCTCAATCGTCCGGATAAATACAATAGTGTTAATCGTGAAATGGCATTAGCATTACAACAGGTATTGGATAGCTGCACTACGGATGATAGCGTTCGTTGCATATACCTAACCGGCGCCGGAAAAGGGTTTTGTGCCGGACAAGATTTGGCAGAAGCCACCGACCCCAGCGGTAGCACTATTGAAGAGATAGTAGCCCGGCATTACAATCCCATCATTACAAAATTGCGACAGATTGAAAAACCCATCATCGCTGCTGTAAATGGTATTGCTGCCGGCGCCGGTGCTAATATTGCCCTCGCTTGCGATATCGTTTTGGCTACAGAAAGTGCTTCGTTCATTCAGGCATTTAGTAAAATAGGACTCATCCCCGATAGTGGCGGTACTTATATTTTACCTCGATTAATAGGGCTGCAACGAGCGGCTGCTTTAATGATGACCGGCGATAAAGTAATGGCCAAAGAAGCCGTCGCCATGGGAATGATTTATCAATACTATGCCGACGACCAATTTGAAACGGCTACCAAAGCCATGGCATACCAACTGGCGCAAATGCCCACCAAAGGAATAGGGCTTACCAAACGATTATTAAACGAATCGTACCGTCATACTCTTGATGAGCAACTTGTATCTGAAATGCAGGTACAAGCTCAAGCCGGAGTCACCTACGATTTCAAAGAAGGCGTGCAGGCATTTTTAGAAAAACGGAAACCGCAATTCAAAGGAGAATAGCTAGTACCGTGATGAATAGTGACACGGTATTATGAAGTCTTCGGATAAACCAAAGGCATCTCCTGCACTTCTTTTATTTTACTAAAACCTCCTAAAACATTTCTCAGGTTGTGAAAGTTTTGCCTTTTTAATAAAGAAGCCGCAATCACCGAGCGATAGCCGCCGGCACAATGCAAATAAAGATTATTGTCATCATCTATTTGTGCCAACGTAAGCGTGTCTTTAAACGTATCTAATGGAATATTAACTGCCCCTTTGACGTGTCCGGCTTCGTATTCATCGGGTTTGCGAACATCTATTATTTCCATCTTATTGTCGTGCGGAATATCCATTGCCAACTCATCTGGTTCAATGTCGATGACCATATCAAACTTACCGCCTGCTTGTATCCAAGCTGCATATCCGCCATCTAAGTATCCTACTACTTTATCAAAGCCAACTCTTGCCAATCGAACAATACTTTCTTTCTCTTGCCCCGGTTCGGTTACCAAAACGATAGGTTGGTCGTAAGGTAGTAATGCGCCTGCCCACTCCGCAAAGCGCCCTTCCAACCCAATGCTCACAGCACCGGGAATAAAACCTTCCGTAAAAACGGTAGCGGCCCTTGTATCTAATATCCAAGTATCCTCAGACAAATATTGTTTCATTTCATCAACGGTTATGGCACGCATCGACTTCGATAATATGACATCAACGGTATCATAACCTTCTTGATTGATTTTGGCATTGATAGGAAAATAATCAGGCGGTGGTGTCAATCCTTGGGTGATGGCTTCTACAAAGGCTTCTTTGGTTTGGTCTTTCAAGGCATAGTTTGAGGCTTTCTGTTCACCAATAGTACTATAGGTTTCACTCCCCAGTTTTTTTCCGCAGGCAGACCCCGGGCCATGCGCCGGATAAACGATGAGGTGGTCGGGTAGTGTTTTTATTTTCGTTTGTAGGGTGTCATACAATATGGCAGCTAACTGCTCTTTGCTTTGATTTCCACTGCTCAGATCAGGTCTGCCCACATCCCCTACAAATAAGGTGTCTCCGGTGAATATGCAGTGTGGGTTTCCACTTTCGTCATACAGTAAATAGCTGGTGCTTTCAAGTGTATGCCCGGGAGTATGAAGGGCTTGAAGCTTCAAGTTTCCAATTGTAAAGACTTCACCGTCGGTAGCTTCGTGAATGGGATATTGGGTCTTGGCACCTGGCCCAAACACAATAGGGGCACCGGTTTTTTGCGAAAGTGCCAGATGCCCGCTTACAAAGTCGGCATGGAAATGAGTTTCAAAAACATACTTTATGGTTACGCCATGGGTTGCTGCCAGTTGTAAATATGGGTCAATATCGCGCAATGGGTCAATAATAGCCGCTTCGCCATTGTTACTGATAAAATAAGTAGCCTCACTGAGGCAAGCGGTATAAAGCTGTTGGATGTTCATAAATAGTAGTTGCTTTCGATACGCGCCAAAAAGGCTTTACAAAGCAAGTGGAATTATTATTAAAGTATCTTTTGGTATGTACAGATGGGTTGTAATTAATCATCATTTCTTCTATTGAGGAAAATCATGATGAAGTATATCAAGTTGGCAACCGATGCAATAGCTGCTACCACATAGGTTCTAGCAGCCCATTTGAGGGCATCTTGCGCCCCTTCGTGTTCGCTACCTACGGCTATATGTGCACTTTGCATCCATGCTAAGGCGCGGTTGCTGGCATCGTACTCAACCGGTAGTGTGATGACAGAAAAAAGAGTGGATATAGCAAACAGAGCAATACCTATCAACAATATAGTTTGACTACCGCCACCAAAACCCATAAAACCAATTCCAGCAGCTATGACCCATTGACTCAGCGTGCTACTTATTTGCACAGCCGGCACTAAGGCACTTCGCATTTTCAACGGAGCGTATGCGGCAGCATGTTGCACGGCATGTCCACACTCGTGAGCGGCAACAGCAGCAGCAGCTACACTTCTGCCATTATACACATCATCACTTAGGTTCACGGTTTTATCTTGTGGGTTATAGTGGTCGCTTAGAAAGCCGGGGGTTGATATTACTCGCACATCCGTAATGCCATTGTCAAACAACATTTTTTCGGCAATCTCTCTACCACTCAATCCATTTCCGAGTGATACTTCCGAATAATGTTTGAATTTTGATTTCAAGCGACTATTGACCAACATGCCTACTAAAAACATGATTCCGGCAATAAGATAATATCCCATCATAATCTTTTACGTTTTTCTACAGAATGCATCAAATAATCCGCCAAGATACGATATCGGAAATTCTGACAGTTAACAAAAATCAAATAACCCATTTCTATGTATCACAGCCTTCTACATCACTTTCCAATGGGTTGGGTGGTAAGATATTTCCAAAAAATAGCTCTGAGAAAAATTCAGAGCTATTTAAAGAAAGTGGTTATTGGGCTTTAATAATATTGCATTACTAGTACTTAAATTTTGTAACGAATATCCATCTTCTAGAGGAACGATAATTAAGTGAGCGAAGTGGGGTTTATAGCCACCCCGTCTTCCATGTCTTTGTATTGTTTTACCTGATCTAAAGCATCGGGTACTACATCGCTGATGATGACAATAAAAGAGCCGGGCTTGGCATGTTGAATAGCGTAATCAATCGCTTCACTTTCTCTACGGAAGTCTTTAATATCCATATTGGGCTTGATGTTTCTAATTCCTTGTGTCAAAAGTTTCAACATTTCTTCTTCGGTTCTGCCACGCAAGTTTTTATCTTGTCGGATAATAATCTCATCAAATATTTTTGCTGACTCTTCTCCCAATGATATGATATCTTCATCACGTCTATCGCCCACACCGGCAACAATACCTACTTTCAAAGGAGCATCCACCGCATCTACAAACTTACCGATAGCTTGCAGCCCGTGGGTATTATGCGCATAGTCCAGCATCACACTAAAGTTTTTAAACTGGAACATGTTCATTCTTCCGGGTGTCATGGCTGGCGAAGGAATGAAGGTTTGTAAAGCTTGACGAATATCCTCTGTTTTAAATTCGCAGAGATAGGTAGCCAGTACGGCAGCTAATGTATTGGCAATATTGAATACTGCTTTCCCGGAAAATGTAATTGGAATATCACTTACCTTTTCAATACGTATTTTCCAAGTGCCTTTTAGTACAGTCACATAACCATTCTCATAGATAGCAGCTATGCCGCCTGTTTTGCAATGTTCTTTAATACGTGGACTGTTTTCATCAAGAGAAAATAAGGCAATTTTTCCGGCTACTTCATCACGCATTTTATAAACTAAATCATCATCGGCATTCAGCACTACGTATCCAGTTGGTGGAACGGTGTTGGCGGCAACGGCTTTTACTCTGGCAAGTTTTTCAATAGTGTCGATGCCTTGTAATCCTAAATGGTCTTCGGCTACATTAGTTACTACTGCTATATCGCAAGTATGAAAACCCAGACCAGCTCTCAAGATACCGCCACGAGCACATTCCAATACGGCAAAGTCAACTGTGGGGTCACGCAAAACGAACTCTGCCGATTTAGGACCGGTACAATCACCACGCATCATCATTTGGTTTTGAATGTAAACACCATCCGTAGTTGTATAGCCTACTTTGTGTCCCATTTGTTTTACAATATGGGCTATCATTCGGGTCGTAGTGGTTTTACCATTGGTACCGGAAACCGCTATAATAGGAATGCGAGCACTCGTGCCCGGAGGATACAACATATCAATAACCGGCTCTGCTACATTGCGCGGCAGGCCTTCGGTGGGATCTAAGTGCATACGGAAACCCGGGGCTGCATTGACCTCTAAAACGGCTCCTCCAACTTCTTCTAAGGGCTGCGACAAATCGGGGGTCATGATGTCGATACCACAGATATTAAGCCCAATGATGCGGGCGATGCGCTCGCACATAAATACGTTGTTGGGATGCACAAAATCAGTCACGTCCGTAGCGGTGCCACCGGTACTCAGGTTGGCAGTAGGCTTCAGCCATAATTCTTCGCCTTTGTCAATTACGGTATCCAAAGTATAGCCTTTCTTTTCGAGCATATCCATCGTAAAGTGATCCACCTTGATAGCTGTCAATACTTTCTCGTGACCATATCCTCTGCGTGGGTCGCTGTTGACAATGTCTATCAATTCTTGTACGGTACTTTTGCCATCACCTATCACAGCTGCCGGTGTACGCAAGGCTGCCGCCACAAATTTGTAATTCACTACTAACACCCGGAAGTCGCGACCAGTGATGAATTTTTCACAGATGACACTCCTTGAGTATTTTTGTGCAGCTTCTAACGCCACTACTGCATCTTCCCAGGTTTTGATATTGGTAGTGGCTCCTTTTCCATGATTGCCATTTACGGGTTTTAATACGATGGGATAACCGATTTTACGAATCACTTCTTCCAACCCTTCTTCGCTTCGAATGATTCTACCTCGAGGCACCGGTATTTCGGAGGCTTCTAATAGATTTTTTGTTTCTTCTTTATCACAGGCTATCTCTACTGCCAAGCTGCTGGTAGTGCTGGCAATGGTTGCTTGAATACGTTTTTGATTGATGCCATAACCCAGTTGTACCAACGAGTGATTGTTCAAACGTATCCATGGAATCTTTCTGCGATGTGCTTCTTCTACGATAGAACCGGTGCTGGGGCCAAGGCGATTGTCTTCGCGTAGCTCTCTTAGTTTTTGAATAGTAGCATCCAAATCGTAGTCTTCACCGTTGATTAATGCTTCTACTATTTTAAGGGATTCATAGGCTGTATAAACGCCCGACTCAGCTTCTACATATGAAAATACGACATGGTAAACACCTCGCTTATCACTCTCGCGTGTACGCCCGAAGCCGGTGTCCATACCAGCTAATGTTTGTAACTCTAAGGCTATATGTTCAATGACATGCCCCATCCAAGTACCTTGCTCTACACGCATAAAAAAGCCACCCGGCACTTCTTCAGAGCATCTGTGCTCATAAAGGGAAGGCATGAATTTTTTCAAACGATCTAAAAAACCCGGAATAAGGTTGGTAGGCTTTTCTTCCATATCCTCCAAATCCAACAACATCACGATGAGTTTATGACGACGCGCTGACCAATAATTAGGTCCATTCATCACTTTCAAGTCTAGAATCTTCATATGGCGTAAAATTTTTTTTAAGTTAAGAATAATAATTTGAGAAATACAATAGTGCTATTAAAAACACCATTACTCCTTATCGGTGAATCGTTGGCTGCGAAGTTGTTTTATTAGTGCCGTTTTCTGTTTAGTAAAAAGTCGTTTTTCTTGGGCTGCTTTTGGAACCTTTGTGGGCTTACGAGCTTTGGGTTCTTTCAATCCATCTATTAATAATTGCCACAATCGCTCCAATGCCATCACTTTGTTCTCTAACTGCGAGCGGCTTTCTCTACTACTCACTACAACGTAGCCATCTTTGTTGATGCGTGAAGCCAGCTTAAGTATCAGGCGCTCTTTTATTTCGTCTGAAATCATACTTGACGACATCAGATGCCACATAACATCAACAGCTGTTTCTACTTTGTTTACATTTTGCCCCCCTTTGCCACCACTGCGTGCAGTGCGGTATTGTACTTCATTTTGTAAGGCTTCTTTTGTCATAACTTATTAACGAAAATGCTGCCTTTGCTTTAAAGGAAAGATAATGATTCTGACAGCATTTGAAAATTACGAAACCGTAAAGAGATATCGATTTTGCAGGTAAACTATTTCAAAAAAAATATGGATTTACAATTTTGAACGATTGCTATTTCAAACTTATGATGGCAGTAATCTTATGGGCAAATGATACGAGCATACGAACTAAACACTATCTTTATGTTGTATGTCAACGGTAAAGATTCTTACACTTTTTGGAGAAGAGATATTGGTTCCGGAGCAGATAGGCGCTGTGGGTAAAAGCCGTGCACGAAAGAAGAAAGCTACCACAGAAGAAACGGCAACAATACCCAAAGAATCAAAAAAGAAAAAACTGCCGATAGAGGATTGGGTTGCCGATAAGCAATATTACTCCATTGGGGAAGTAGCGGATTTGTTCTTGTTGCGCACTTCGCACATACGCTATTGGACTACCGAGTTCAACATCAAAGCACGCACTACCCGCAAAGGCGACCGCTTGTATTCTCCATCACAAATTGAAGAGTTGCGCACAATATATATTTTAACCAAAGAGAAAAAATTTACCATCAGTGGTGCTAAAAACATTTTTAAACAAAACAAAAAATCTGTGCAAGACACCCATAGCTTGCGGCAATCGCTGCTCCGTTTACGCAATCAATTGGCAACTTTAAACGACCATATCTAACCACAACTACATGAAATACTATTTGTTTCTCGCACTCTTATTAATAGGTATGAACGCAACTGCACAATCCGATTTTGACCGCTCTATCGATTCTGAAAATAACGCTGTTGTTTTTAAAGGGCAACTAGTCTTTGATGACCTTTCAAAAGAACCTTCCTTTGATTGGTTTGCCAAAAATGCAACGGCTTATCATCCTCAAAAAGAGACAATCACTTTGCTGAAAAAAGAATTGGCAGCGTATGAGCTGGTCATCTTTTTAGGAACTTGGTGCGACGATTCACATCAACTTATACCTAAGTTATACGCTACACTACAAGCGGCTCAATACCCAGCATCGCAATACAAGATGTATGGCGTGGACCGAGCAAAAAAAACGAAGTATATTGAACATCAACTATACCAAATTGCTTTTGTGCCCACCATCATTGTGTATAAAAACAACCAAGAAGTAGGGCGCATCGTAGAAGCTACAAGAATGAGTATTGAAGAAGACTTGGCGGCTATATTGCAAAAAGATATACCGGCAAACAAATAGCCAATGATACTTTGGGTCAATCGTAGTAAGGATGGATTGTATTCAAAAAAGAACCATCGAAACCTCTCAAAGTTTTTGTTGAATTTTAGTAAAGGTGTTTAGGTTGCGCGAGGTGAACCGATCTTTCCATTTTGCTTTACCCAATATTTTGCCAAAGGAAGATGCAAGTGTATCACCCTTGGGCACCTTCCAATAAAAATGATTGGCAACCACTGCAGCATCTTCATCACTTGTTTTCTCAGATGACTGAAATTCCTGCATCAAAAGTTGTTCTACTCCTTCAATGCCTACAAAGGAATAGCGATGAAACAAAGGGTCCGGTGTAAATGGGCAATGCTGAACAATGGACGCAATAGTGGCTTTATCTTTTATGAACAAAAAGGCATCATAGTTAAACCGCTTTGACATCGCCTTTTCTATAAGGGGCTTGGCTTGTGTTGTTTCAAAATGGGTAGTGAACAATATATTTCCGGATGCCAATACCGCACTTACATCCTGCATACCCGATGCGGCAAACACATGGCAAACATCAGCCATCTTCATAGTAGTACCATTTACATTCACCCCTCTTAAGAAAGCGCAATATCTATTAGTAGTATGAGGCATGTTTTATCTGTATTAATTTAAAAAACTCAGCCTTAAATTAATGAGGCTTGCTGTACCAATAAACGGCAAAAGCCATCAAAACAAATAGTAACACCCATAGTACCGACATCCATAACCATGTTTGATTGGGCAGTTTGCGAGTACGGTATTTCTTCTTTTGGGTCAGTGATGATAAGTTTTTATGTAAGCGATGTACGGATGCGTGGGTTTCTTTTCGATCCATTTGTTTCAACCCATCCATAGCATCGCTTTCCATACCTTCTTGGCTTATCATCAACTCTACGCGACGCTCTTCTTCTTTCGACAAGGTACCGTTGAGATACGCTTGCAACAAGTCGTCCGTCAAGCCTTCTGCTTCATGATCCCATATGTCTTTCCATTCGCTCATGGCTTGAAAGAGTTTAGTTTCTTTAATAAGAGTTGGCGCAGGTTTCGCTTCCCATTTTGAATAAAGCTTTTTACTTGCATAAAGGTAAAGCCGGTTTGTAGCATTATTTGCTGATAGCTACATTTTTTCAGGTAAAACAAATCGATGCAAATACGCTGCTCTGTATTCAACTCCGACAAGGCTTCGTGCATTTGAGTCAATGAGAATTCTTTTTCGCGTTGTTGTTCTAAAGTGTCTTCACCCGCAAGTTGTTGCAATTGTTCCTCCGGTACTACATAATTTTTACCTCGCAATAATTGCAAACAATGATTGCGCATCAGTATATACAACCACCCTTTGAAATTATGCACCTCTTCTTCCGGCAAATGGGTAAAGGCTTTTAAAAACACTTGCTGAACGGCGTCTTCCGCATGATGTATATCCTTGAGGTATTTCATGGCTACCCCCAGCAATAAGAGTGTGTATCGTTGCAACAATACACCCAGCCATTCGTTCTCGCCTTGCCTCCGATAGAGTGCCAACAGTGCATCGTCTGTCAGATGGATATGTTGATTTTTATGCAAAGCAATGATTATTGTTATTAGATACAGTGTCTATTATTTTCCACAAGTGCACTTTCATTTTTTGTTATAATGGTTGCTGTTATTTCACCCATTTCCCGATGATAGGTATACGTTTCAACTCTTCCTTCTCTGCTGTATATACGACACCCAAGAAGGCTGTAAACAAGGTAGTGGCAGAAACGAGGTTCATTAATACGCTTTCCATGATGGATGAAAGATACTGCTGTATCAAAAACAACATAACGATGAGCAGCAAATAACCCATGAGCCTTTTGACCTCGTAAGGCACCGGATAATAGCGCTGCCCAAGGATATACGAAATCACCATCATGGTGGTATAACAAGTGAAGGTAGCCCACGCACAGGCATACATACCAAAGTGTGGGATGAAGAAGTAATTCACCAACAACGTAATCGCTGCCCCGACAAGGGTAATGTAAACACCCATGCGCATTTGGTCGGTGATCTTATACCATACGGATAGATTGTAATAAATACCCAATGCCATATTTGCGCCCAATAAAATGGGGACTACTCCCACACCGGTACGATATGAAGAGCCTAATAGTCGTACCCAAACATCAAGGTAAAGTGCCGTAAACAAAAAGGCAATACAAAGCGTAATGACGAACCATTTCATCACACGAGCATAGGTTTGTGGTGCATTTTTTTGACCTGCTTGATGGAAGAAAAAAGGCTCTGCTCCCAAACGAAATGCTTGTATGAATAGGGTAATAAAAATGGCTAATTTATAATTGGCAGAATAAATTCCCACAGCGGTTTTGGCGGCAGCATCGCTTACCGGCAATAGCTTCGGAAGCATCAACCGGTCTATTGTTTCATTCACCATGCCGCCCATGCCGATAATCAACATGGGAGTACTATAGCGCATTACTTTCTTCCAAAGCCGCCAGTCCATCTTTGCTTTAAACTGCGCCCATTCTTTCCATAACAGCAAAAAGGTGATAGCACTTTGAGCCAGGTTTGCCAATAATAACAACCCCACATTGGTTTGCTTTTGAAACCAAATGGTATAAGCGCTTTCAGGATTTGCAGCTGCGTATTGGGGACTGTAGTAGATAAAGAATATCGTCAGGATGATATTGACCATGATGCCTGCAATGCGGACAAAAGCATATTTCTTGGGGCGATCTTCTTGACGCAAACGCGCAAAGGGTATGGCAGCAAGGGTATCAAAAGCAATAATGAACGTGCAGAGAACAATATAGTCCGAATGCCCCCCTTGCTCTACAAAAACACTAATGGGTTCTCGGAATAGATACACCAACAGACTCAGCAAAAGAGTGCTGCCGAGCAAGGAATTAAAAAGGGTATGAAAAAGCGATGACTTGTCTTCTGCTTTGCTGGAAAAGCGAAAGTAGCCCGTTTCTAATCCATAAGTAAAGATGATATTGGCAAAAGCAATGGCAGCATACAACATGCTCACATCACCATAATCTACACGTCCTTGCGGTGAATTAAGCAGATAGGTTACAATTGGCGTTAGAATGTAATTAAGCAGCTTGGCAGCTATGTTGCTTAAGCCGTACCATACGGTTTGCCCTGCTAATTTTTTTATAGACACAAATGGGTTATCAATTATACAAGCGTAAAAATAGGAAGTTCAAAACAGGTTTCCATAGATACTTATTACTGCTTGGTTCTTGTATAGATGATGTAAGGCTGCTTCGTATTTATTCTGATGAGCGTTGCTTCCAGTCTTTATAGAGGATGCCGGTTACCACCAGGTCTTCAAATCTTCCATTGATAAAATAGCTTTCTCTGAGGATGCCTTCAATCTTGCAACCGACCCTTTCTGCTAACTCACCGCTACGCTTATTTGCCGGTACAAATCGTATCTCCAGTTTATTCATCGAAAGGGTTTCGAAGATATGCCGAATGAAGCGAAGCAAGCATTGATATACGATTCCTTTTCCTTGGTGGGAAGCAGCAATCCAATATCCAATCTGTGCTTTCTTCAAATCGTGCTCCCAAAAATGCATCCCAACTTCACCGATGAGTTTTCCTTCATCAAAAACGCCTAAGATAAGCGCCTGTTGTACATCTTGCTGATGATGTGTATATCGGATATAATCCAGCGAATGGGTTTCTTTGGTATGCCCATCTATCCAACGCAACCATGGGCGCAGATGCTTTCTGTTTTCTTGTACTAATTGAAAATGCTCCGCAGCATCATCTTCCAGATAGGTGCGGAGCATCAAGGTATCCGTTACGGTTAGCGACAACATATAGCTAGTGTTTAAAGTGCCGCATACCGGTCATCACTAAAGCCATTCCATGTTGCTGGCAATAGGCAATGGTATCTTTATCCCTTACAGAGCCACCGGGCTGAATGATGGCGTTGATACCGGCTTCGTGTGCCATGCTTGCACAGTCATCAAAGGGGAAGAAGGCATCTGATGCCAGCACTGCTCCATCTAATGAGAAGCCAAATTGTTTGGATTTATCCAATGCTTGTCGCAAGGCATCAATACGGCTGGTTTGTCCACAACCTTTTCCAATCAGTTTTTTGTCTTTTACCAGTGCAATGGCATTTGACTTTAGATGCTTGCAAACAATATTGGCAAAAGCTAAATCTTGTTTTTCTTTTTCGGTGGTGGGTCGTGCACCGGCTTCTTCCCATTTTTCATAAGCCTTGCTATCGGTGTCTTGTAGCAACACGCCGTTGAGAATACGTTTGTATTCTTTAGGGATGGAAAGAGATGATTTTTGTTGCAATAAAATGCGGTTCTTTTTACTCTTCAGAAGTGTTAATGCTTCTTCTTCAAAAGCAGGTGCTATCAGTACTTCAAAAAACAATTCGTTGATTTTTTCGGCAACTGCGGTTGTGATGGTTTGATTGGTCACTAATACGCCGCCAAAAGCACTTTCAGGGTCGCCGGAGAGGGCTGCTGTCCATGCGTTGGCTACATCTTCTGCAATGGCAATGCCACATACATTGGTATGCTTGATAATAGCAAATGTCGGCTCTTGAAACTCACCGATTATTTGACAAGCGGCATCTACATCTACCAGATTGTTGTATGATAGTTCTTTACCATTTAGTTTGTCAAACAAGGCATTGATATCGCCATAAAACGTGGCTTGCTGGTGTGGGTTTTCGCCATAGCGTAAAGATTGTTTGTTGGAAACTGATAGGAAAAATTCATCGGTTTGCTCGTTGCAAAAATAATCAGCGATGGCAATATCATAATGTGCTACTACTTCAAAAGCCTTAGCAGCAAAAGCTTTCCGTTGCTCCCATGTGGTGCTGCCTTGCTGGGCTTCCAGTAAGGATAGCAATGCTGCATAATCGCTGCGCTGTGCTACCACGGCTACATCTTTAAAGTTTTTGGCTGCCGCACGTATCATGGATGGCCCACCAATATCTATTTTTTCGATGATTGTTTTTTCTTCGGTGGTTGCTTTTAGCGTTTCTTCAAAAGGATATAAATCGACTATTACCAAGTCTAAAAGCGGGATGGCATATTCATCAATATGCTGCATATCTTCTGCTAATTCACGACGAGCCAAGATACCGCCAAACACTTTGGGATGCAGGGTTTTCACACGACCGCCTAAGATAGAAGGATAACTGGTAACCGACTCAACCGGAATGCAGGGAATACCCAATGACTCTATAAATTGTTGAGTTCCTCCGGTGGAATAAATGGTTACTTTCAACTCGTGTAGTTTTTTAACAATGGTATCTAATCCATCTTTATAAAAAACCGAAATCAGTGCTGATTGTATTTGGCGTTCCATATTCTTTCTTTACAATTTGTGGCGAAGATACTTCGCTTTGTGTTTTTTGATGTTGATATTATGGTACAATGTACGGTAATGTACCGAACGGCAATGGCTAAATAGTACTACTATAGATGAACGGAGCGTCGCAACGATGTTTCATCGATAGGTGCCAGCTGCCCCCCAAAAAAAAGAAAACAAACTTTATGAAACCCTTGCCCTCCAAGGTATTTCAGCAGCACCATGAAGGTGAGCGATATACCTTGACAATACGAAAAGGAAGTCGGATAAGCGATTGAGGTATTTGATGACCAACTCGGGCACGTAAGTTTGTTGCTCTGCCATACCGACGCTCAACCGCTCGGCACGGCGACAAATGCAACGGGCAACATGTGTGTGCGAAGCCGCCAGATGACCTCCGGGAAGGATGAAGGAGCGCATTTCGGGCAGCACTTCATTCATTTTGTCGATGCGTTGTTCCAGCCATTCGATATCGGCATCATGCAAGTCGGGCAGTTTCATTTTCACTTCTTTGTCGGGATTGGTGGCCAGCACCGAGCCAATGGTAAAGAGGCGGTCTTGAATTTCACGGAGCCATTCCTTCAGTTCTGTTTGTTGAAGGCTATCGCTCACCACACCGATGTATGAGTTCAGTTCATCTACGGTGCCATAGGCTTCGATGCGGATGTGGTTTTTGGGTACGCGCACGCCGCCAATAAGGCTGGTGCTGCCTTTGTCGCCTGTCTTGGTATATATTTTAAATGCCATGGTTTACTTTTTTTTGCAAAGGTATCCGTTTCTTTTCCGAGGGTTGGGGGACGGTAGTGTATTATATTGCTGAAGCGAAAAATCAGTAATGGGTTATTGGGTTAATTGGTCGCTTTCAATGACACCATCGCGCAGGCGCACTACTCGCTTGGTGAATTGAGCGATATCTTCTTCGTGTGTTACTAATACTACCGTGTTGCCTTGTTCTTGAATTTGTGAAAATAGTTCCATGATTTCTATGGAAGTCTTGGTATCGAGGTTGCCGGTAGGCTCATCTGCCAACAACAGCGATGGATTGTTGATGAGGGCTCGAGCAATAGCTACCCGCTGGCTTTGTCCACCCGATAGTTCGTTGGGCTTGTGATGGCTTCTATCTTTTAATCCCACTCTTTCCAACATATCTTTTGCTCTTGCTTCTCGTTCCGATTTGCCGACACCGGCGTATATCAGTGGAAGCGCTACATTTTCCCACGCTGTAAGGCGCGGCAACAAATTGAACTGTTGGAATACAAACCCTATTTCGGAATTCCGAACGTCAGCCAATTCATCATCACTCATTTTGCTGACGTCCTGTTGATTGAGGATGTATTGTCCGCTGGTAGGCGTGTCGAGGCAACCAATGATGTTCATTAATGTTGACTTACCCGAGCCGCTGGGACCCATGAGGGCTACATACTCCTTTTGGAATACTTGTAATTGGATGCCTTTTAAAACGGGCAATTCCTGCTTACCAAGAAAATAACTTTTACGAATATTGTTGAGTGAAATAACTTCCTGCATAAGACTCTGTAGGTAGAGTTTTCAAAAATACAGATATTTTTATCGCACCATGATTACATTTCCGAATGCAAAAATCAACATTGGCTTATTTGTAACACAAAAGCGAGCCGATGGATACCATGAGTTGGAAACCATTTTTTATCCCGTAAAAAACTATAAAGATGCCTTGGAAATGGTGCCCGCTACGAATGGCGTAACGAAGATGAACGTATCGGGATTAGCGGTAGCCGGCAACCCTACTGACAACTTGGTTTGGAAGGCCTATCATTTGATACAATCGAAACTAAACGGTGTTTTGCCACCATTGGACATCTATCTCCACAAAGCCATACCGATGGGAGCCGGATTGGGCGGAGGTTCCGCAGATGGTGCCTTTATGCTTACGATGCTGAATGAAGCCTATCATCTAAAACAAGACACTGCTACTTTGTGCGATTGGGCATTGGAATTGGGCAGCGATTGTCCTTTTTTTATTAATAACACCCCTCAATATGCCACCGGACGAGGCGAGGTCATGCAAGCAATATCGTTAGATTTATCGGGCTATGAGATAAAAATCATTACTCCCGGTATTCACGTTGCTACCAAAGATGCTTTTCATCAAATTACACCCCAGCCGGCTGCTTTCGATCTGCGTACTTTATCTGTTGCCGATATAGCACAATGGAAACAATATGTACAAAATGATTTTGAAAAGACGGTGTTCAGCAAACACCCCACCTTGCAAGAAATAAAAAATAAACTTTACGAAGATGGTGCGCTCTATGCCTCAATGAGTGGAACGGGAAGCGCTATTTATGGAATTTTTGAGGCATCGAAATAAAAAACAAAAGGTCATCAAATTGATGACCTTTTGCGGACCGGACGGGACTCGAACCCGCGACCTCCGCCGTGACAGGGCGGCATTCTAACCAACTGAACTACCGATCCATTCTCCGATTGGGCTGCAAATATAAGCACAAAAAAATCAAACCTGCAAATCCTTATTGATTTTTTTTTAGCGACCTTTATATTTGTCAACGCTAAACTGTCTTTATGCAATTTTTAGATTTCGAAAAGCCTTTAGAAGAGTTGTATGGCCAACTCCATAAATTAAAAGAAATGTCTGTCAAAAATCATCAGATAGACATGTCTAAAAGTATTCAAGAACTGGAAGACACTATAAAAAGTACTCGTGAGCATATCTACCAAAACCTCAGCCCTTGGCAACGAGTACAACTGAGCCGCCATCCGGAGCGCCCTTACACTTTTTATTATATCAATAAAATCTTCTCCAGCTTTACTGAGCTATATGGCGATCGTCAAGTAAAAGATGATAAAGCGATGGTAGGTGGTATGGCTGAACTGGAAGGGATGCCCGTAATGGTAATAGGGCAACAAAAAGGCACCAATACGAAGATGCGTCAATTGCGCAATTTTGGAATGGCCAACCCCGAAGGCTATCGGAAAGCGTTACGGCTGATGAAGATGGCAGAAAAATTTAATCGCCCCATCATTACATTAATCGACACACCGGGCGCTTACCCCGGCTTGGAAGCCGAAGAACGTGGACAAGGAGAAGCAATTGCCCGCAACCTTTTTGAGATGGTCAACTTGAAAGTACCCGTTATCTGTGTCATCATTGGCGAAGGTGCCTCCGGTGGCGCATTGGGTATTGGCATCGGTGACAAAGTAGCTATGTTGGAAAACACTTGGTACACGGTTATCTCTCCCGAAAACTGCTCTACCATCTTGTGGCGAAGCTGGGATTATAAAGTACAAGCTGCCGAGCAACTAAAGCTCACGTCTAAAGACATGCAGGGATTTAACTTGGTAGATGATGTGCTGAAAGAGCCGGTTGGCGGTGCTCATGGCAATCCTGAGGAAATGGCGGCTACCCTGAAAGATTATTTAATACAATCTTTAAAGGAGCTGTCCGGCAAAACAGCAGACACCCGAATTGCTGAGCGTATCACCAAATTTGAGAACATGGGCTTTTATGAAGAGCTGTAATTACACGAATTGATTTTTACATTTTATACTACATCATACTATGCATCTTTTTCGCGGTACGGGTGTTGCCTTGGTAACTCCCTTTAATACTTCCGGCGCTATTGACGTTCCGGCATTAAAAAAATTAGTTGACTACGTCATTGACAATGGTGTCAACTATCTGGTAGCATTGGGTACTACTGCCGAAACTCCCACCCTCACCTCTGCAGAGAAAAAAGAAGTGTTGGCACTGGTAGTAGAACATGCTAAGGGTCGTGTACCGGTAGTATGCGGTATTGGCGGTAATAATACGGCTGAAGTCATCCAGCAACTTAAGGAATATCCTTTAGAGGGTGTTGCCGGCATTCTTAGTGTAGCGCCTTATTACAACAAACCCTCTCAAGAAGGGATATACCAACATTTTAAAGCCATTGCTACGGCTACCGATAAGCCCATTATTCTTTATAATGTACCGGGCAGAACGGTAACGAATATCTTACCAGCTACGGCGCTACGATTAGCCAATGAGTTTAAAAACATTGTAGCCATCAAAGAAGCCAGTGGTGTTTTTTCGCAGTGCATGGACTTGGTACAAGGGAAACCGGAGCATTTTGCGGTTTTATCCGGCGATGATGACTTGGTAATGCCTCAAATAGCAATTGGCTTTGAAGGAGTAATTTCTGTAGCTGCCAATTGTTTTACCCAAGATTTTACAACTATGGTTAATGAAGCATTGTCCGGCAATATGGCATCAGCAAAAGCAATCCATTATAGCTTGCTGGCAAAAACCCGTTTATTATTTGCAGAAGGCAATCCTACCGGTGTGAAATACGTACTTTCCAAAATGGGCATCCTAGAAAATGTATTAAGACTGCCACTGGTAAGCGCTTCCGCCGATTTACAAAACAAAATAGACATTGCTATGGCTTCTTAACGAATGTGATTGTTATCATCCAAAACATTGCAATTACCAAACTGTTTTATACAGTCATCATAAACCAATAGGCTGCCTCAATTGAAGCAGCCTATTGTCTTTTCACAAGGGTATTGTGTTTTTCGTTGTGTTATTTGATAAACTGCGCAAAGCCCAAACCCCTCTCACCGGAAACACGCACCAAGTAGTTGCCATGGCTCCATCCCTGAATGGTAAAGTGGTTGCGGTTTTGTTGTTGCAACAATAGCTTGCCATTGATATCAAACACTTCAATGGTATAGTTTGTCCAATCGGAAGGCAAGGCAATGTTCATATTATCACCTTGTGCCGGATTGGGATATGCTGTCAATATAGAAGGCGCTTGGGATGTCGTAGCAATGCTTGTAGTTATAGGACGGTACTGATCTCTATAGCGTATAGAGGTGATGGTTTCTGTATTGCCGGTCACATTAGCCGAAACCCATAATATGGGATAGTGTTCTCCATTGGCAAGCCACTTGTATTCTACGGTCTTGCGTGGCATTCCAAACGCTGTGCCGCTAAAGGAAATGCTATCTATCTCTGAAACGACAGAGCGTACGCGCAAACAAGAAACACCTGTGGGAAACTGTGGTGTTTTGATGGTGCCCCATCCGTCCACATCGGTTATTCTTTTACCCTGTTGTGAAAAGGAGCCTAAACCTGCCATGCTGTAGCTTAATTTAAAAGTAGAGCTGTCGTGATTATTATAGTTCAAAGGAAAAAAATACCATTCATCTTCGTCGCTGTAATTGGCAGCAGTAGGTAAGCCGGAAACATTGGCCGCAAAGGCTTCGGCAATGAAACGGGAAGGGCTGTTTTTCTTATTGAAGAAGGTGTAAATATCTGTAATGGAGATAGGTAGAGAGATGGGCAAAGAAATGCCTGAATTGCCTAACGAATCAGCTACTTTATAACCGTATGCCGACACCGAAATGGTAGCTGCATACAATGGATTTACTTGTAATGCTGTTTTATATGCATCTACAGATTGAGATAATGGCGTGAGTGCGGTAATATCCCAGGTAGTATTTGCACCGGTTGTTGTAAGGTTGATAGTACTTGCAACAGGGCTAGCCATGCTGTATCGCAACGTATCTCCGGATATAGGCATATCCGTAGCGGTGATGCTAATCTGCGCCATTAGTGCAGTAGAAGATGTGGCGCACAATAATGTGGTAATAAGTCGTTTCATGAAAGTTGTTATTGCTGTTTTGAAGTAAATATTGGTTGGGTTAGATGAAAAACATCTACCACACCTTCAAGGTCTTAAAGATATGAAAGTTATTAAACGGAGATGATTATCGCTCAGCTATTTTAGCTAATGAAATTTGCAAACCTCAATACTACAGCATACTCCACCATATACTACGTTGCCCCCATTTACCCCATTTAGATACAGTTTTGTTTAAGCTGTTGTACAATGCTTCTTGTGTCACTTGCTTTCCTTTGTTGGGTTCTTTTATATCTGATGTATTCGGTAAGGTTCCTTCTACTTGGGTAGCTATCCATGTGGTATGCAATCTTGGTATCACCAATTGAAGAATGGCTCCGGGCAAGCCTCCAAACATCTCTGGCCCTCCACTTACCGGAATGTCATCTGTATAAAATGCCACCACCACTACAGAGTCATACATCTTGGTGATGGCTTTACGGCATTTAAAATTTGCTATTGTACGTATTTCATCTCCAATCTTCCATTCCAATTTTCGTATGCTATCTTTTACTAAAAAAGACTCTTCATACACTTGTTTGGTAGCCGTGACTTGTGTTTGTAAGAAATCGGTGAAAACTATATTATCTGCGGCGGGTGGTGCGCCCCAACCTTTGTATTTGTTGTCCGATTCTTTACCGGGTTTGTACAAACTGTTTTGGGGGGTAAAAAAATAATCGAAATAAGCTGTGCTGAATTTAGGTGTCTGTGCTTTCCTGGATGCAATCCAACTATTGTCATCATCATCATCTGCCATGTCATCCATTAGTTGGTGAGCATTCGTTTTGCGTTCGTAAGATATCTTGCCATAAGTGGTGTATTGTGCTGTAGTTACAAAGGGTAACCATGCTACCACCATCAGTAATAGGAATTTTCTTATTCTTTTCGTCATGATTAATCTTCTTGTGTAGTTATTTGAGTACTGTTATCGGTGGCTACTATGGATGATTTAGTAAAGTTCCATATCAGGCTTAGCATGGCATATCGGCGCAGCGTGTTGTAGTTTTGTTGGGTGATGGTATTGGCATAGGCCACTCTTGAATAACCTTTGTTTTGGTTTAAGATATCATAAGCGGAGGCGCGTAATTCCAGCGCATCTCCTTTAAGAAATTTCTTACTGATGTGTGCGTTCCATAGAAAGACATTGTTGTTGTTATCAAAGGCGGCAACCTTTTGGCGAATATCCCAATCGAAACTCGTTCCTATTTCAAATCGTTTCGGCAAAAAGAAGCTAACGTTAAAGGTGGTGGCATAACTGAAGTAATTGGTTTGACTTTTATTGATAGAAGCATAGTTCATGTTATAGTTGGTTCTGAAGTCCAGTTCTATTTCACACAAAGAATCTTTGCTGTAATTAGCGCCAATGCTTAATGATATGTCTTTGTTATCGTTTCTGTTTTTGTCGCCGTTCATGTACGAATAGCTGTTCGATAGATTAAAACCTCCGTTTAAGTTGATACCTAAATTTAATTTCCTAAAATTTTTACCCATTCCACCGTACAGCGATCCATTGTAGTTGCCATTCACATTAGTGTATTGATAGGTGCGTATGAAATTGTCGCTAATGGTTTGTGACTGGCTGATGTCATTATTGACAAATGAGAAATTCATACTAAGATATTTATACAACGCACTAAACACCTTATAGTCGTTAAAGTTAAAACTGAGACTGTGATTGAACTCTTGTTTTAGATTGGGATTACCGACGGAAATATTTAGTGGGTCCGTATTTTGTCTTATGGGTTGTAGTTGGTCTATGGTGGGTTGTTGCGTATTGCCGTAATATCTCAAGCTAAAGGATTGTTGCTGACGTGGGCGGTAAGTAATAGAAGCATTCGGAAAGAAGTTGAGAAAAGAGCGACGGAAATCACGGTTCGTGAAATGGTCTTTTTGATGAAACTGCGTACCGGCAACGGCACCTCCTAAAGAAACATTCATTTTCTTATACACTAACCGAAGATTGCTGCCGCCTTTTTGGGTTTGGATATCTACATCGTAATGGCTGCTGTAGAGGCTATCTAAAACCGTATAGTTACCATCCGTATTTTTATTGTAGGATAGCCGTTTGGCGGAGTTGTTGTTGATGGCATAGCTATAATTGGTTTCCCAAAAAACAACTTTGCTCAGAGGCTCGGTATATGAAAGGCTAATGTCGGCTTGCAGATTTTTCTGGTAGTTTTCTTTTTGCTGGTCTATGTATTGTGGTGTGGGGCTTACTTGTATGGTAACCGTTGACAATAAATGATTATCTGCCTTCGATTGATTGTATCGTTCGTTGAGTGTGGCAGCAAACGTTCTACCTTTCTTTAAAAATTTCCGCTGAAGCGACAGTGTCGCATTCTGGTTTTGAGAAAGCGACTCTACATTATTACGGCGAGTGTTATTATTGAAAATGGTACCCAAGGTATCTTTTGATTGCGCCTCATACGCTTCATTATTTACCATATACGTATTGCCGCCACGGGCTGTAAGGCGCAAGGTGGTAAGGCTATCCAATTTGTATTCTGTTCGCACATCCAAGCTGTGTCGGTTGTTTACCGAATGAGCACTTCTGCGCTCGTCTTTATAATACTGTAGCGTATCCAGATTGTATTGGGTGAGCGTAGCGCCTTGTGTGGAGGTTTGTAAATTGGCATAGCGGTAGTTACTGTTGAAATGTAATTGGTCTTGCAACCATTTATTGGAATAATGTAGCCCTCCGGTCCATGCAGAGGGTATCCCTTGCCCACTGAAATTGCCATTCCAATTACCGTCACTACCATCCGACTCATAGTACCGATATGTATATCCATCCTCATTCGTTTGCGTGTTATTGCCACCACTGTATTTATCTCTTTCATCCCAACCCAAGCCTACTTTTCCGGTATTAGCACCAATTCCGAAGGCCGCTATTTTTCTTTTATTTTTGAAGGCATTTAGCATCAGTTGGTTTTCATAACGACCATCGGTACCACCACCGGCTACGGCTTTCCCAAAATAACCTTGCTTACTATTTTCTTTTAGTTTTAGGTTGATGGTTTTTTCGCGTAATCCATCATCAATGCCGGTAAACTCTGCTTGTTCACTTTTCTTATCAAACACCTGCACCTTATCTACTGCTTTTGATTGCAAACTCTTTGATACAACTGCCGGATCGTCGGTAAAAAATTCCTCGCCATCCACCATGATCTTTTGCACCTTTTCTCCCTGTGCGGTTATCTCTCCGTTTTTATTCACTTGCAATCCCGGCAACTTCTTCAACAACTCTTCCACCGTAGCATTGTCTCTTACTTTAAAACTATCGGCTACATACTCCGTCGTATCCCCTTTGATTTTTATTGCAGCTATTTCTTGTTTCAAAATATATTCCGACAATAAATACGATTTTGACACCATAGGCACCAGCCCCAAGTTTACAGATGGCTGCGAGGGAGAAAGCTGGATGGTTTCTACATAATCTGCCAATCCGGGGAAGGAGATCATTACATTATACTTGCCGGCATGTGATAGATTTATTTGAAATTGCCCTTCTTGTTGCGTACGTGTGAAGGTTTCCATTACCGAGTCTTTCGAACGTATTACTGTAACGGCAGCATATTGTAATCGGTTATCATTAAGTGTATCTACTACAGTGCCGCTAATAGTAAAGGGCTGAGCACGGGTAGTAATTTGTGAAAAGCAACAACCAATAAAAAATAATAACAGTAAGGATTTATGCATAAATAGGCAGGTATAAAAGGAACAATAGCGCAAGAATTGATTTTTAAGTATGCGCTTATTTTAGAAATGATTATCATAAAAAAATCTCTCGGTTGTATTAATATTTTACAATCGAGAGATTCATACTGTTGCTAGATGGCGTTAGAAGGGCAAGTCATCGCCCCCTTCAGCAGTAGGAGCAGCACCCCATGCAGTAGCTACGGGTGCAGCAGCCTGCGCGGTAGGTGCAGCATTAACAGTATGCCCTGTGCTCACAGGCCCTGCTGCTACAGAAGCACTTTCTATTCTCCATGCATCCAAATTAGTGATGAAGTTTGTCTTGCCGTCTTTTTCCCAACGATTGCCTTTCAACCCAAAGTTTACTTTTATTAAATCGCCTTCATTGTATCGATCTAATAGTTCACATCTATTTTGCACCAACTGCATTTTTATGAAATTGGTATAGACGGAGCCATTTACGTCTTCCGATGTTTCGATGACAAATTCGCGTTTTTTGAAGGTGTCTTTAATATGCTGTGTATCATACTTCACAACGAGCTTTCCGGTTATTTCAAAATTCATTTCTAGTACTTTAATAAATTAACAATAAAAACAAGAATTGTAAAGGTAATTAAAAAGCAATCTTAAAACGGTAGCCTTCATCAGTAGCTAGCATAATTTAGTAATATTTTTAGGACAAAGTCACCTCTCTTGAGTCGGCAATTGCTTCCTCATTTTCACATGTGGCAAGGTAACCTCCGCAAACGGTTCTCCGATTATTTCATACCCTAATTTTTCATAAAAGCCCTTTGCAGAAACCCTTGCGTGCAATACAATACCTTTTGCATGTTGCGCAATCGCTTCTCGTTCGGCTTGTAGTACCAATAACCTACCGACGCCTTGTCCTTGTACCGAAGGATGCACTGCCATAGCCCGTAGTTTCATGGTGTTATCGGCTAGTGGCTTTAGTAATACGCAGCCAATTAACTGCTGCCGTTGCCATGCCGTTAGAATGCAGTCGTTCACTTCGTGGTGCAGGTCTTCTGTATAGATATCCATTCCCAATGGTGCTCGCAATACGGTGTGGCGAAGGCGCAACACTTCTTGGTAGGCAGCATCATTTGTAGTAATACACTTAATTTCGAGACCGGTCATTTATGGTAAAAGTATTTCGGTGGACTTATTGCTTTGTACGAAAAACTTTACTCGTTTCTCAATATAGGGTTGCCCGGTGCCTTTTTCATTAAATCGAATTTCATAATAGCCCGGCTGCAATTGTACTTTTTGTAATGCCGGATTACCATTAATATCCAAGGTATAGAACTGTGTAAAATTATCTCCGTGTTGATAGTAAAAAGTAGCCTTCCCAAATGGAGCCGTATTGGTAATGCTTACATAACCCGGCTCATCTATTTCTATGACATAATCTACCCCAAAATCAATATCCAAATAACGGCGTGAAATGGGCAAGGTGCCTATTTCAATATGATAGCTTCCGGCACTGTATTGTTTTTCTTCGTTGCAATGTTGTGCGATGACCGGTCCGGGTTCAAAGTTCTTTTTCACTAAAGCACTAAACTCTTGTACAGGTCTTTTTTCGTTGTTAGTGTAGTGAAATTTGAGCGTTCCATTCTCCGCAATGATGGTTACTTTATTCAAGCTATTGGGATGAATCACGACGCTTTTTGCTCTAAAGTTTTCATTCTTTCCGATGAGTAAGGTATAGTTTCCGGGTGTCATTTTCTGAGGATCAGGATGCCCCGTTGCATCTACCGTTCTAAAGAATTTCTTTACCTCTGCTCCTGTTTTTGCATCCAATACTTTTACTTGTGGTGTAGATGAAAAAAACTTACCCTTTCCGTCGGTAAAAAGTATCTCGAGCAATGTTTCTTTTGCGGCTTCTGTTTTAAGATTATAGGTTGCTTCTTTTATTGGTGGGGCAGTCACCTTGGGTGGAGAAGGTCGTGCAGGTGGGGCTTTAGGTATGGGCTTATTGACAGGTGGAGCAACAACCGGACGTGTAGCAACAGGCGGGCTATCTACTTCTTTAGGAGGTATCGCTATCCTTTCTATACGTCTTGATTTTAGCGAAGGAGTGGACCAAAACAACCCGAAGCTTCTCAACCTTGCCGTATTCTTCATGGCAGGGATAATGTCTTTTTTCAAAACTATTACGGGCTCTTCTTCTTTTATGGGCAAGACTACCGGCTCTATAGCACGTGGCTGTAGCTGTGGGCGTCTAAAGTTGCTGCGCTTAATGACTAACAGTTTTGTCTGTTGCTTGATGGGTTTAATAAGATATTTTGTTGGGGTGGGAAGACTATCTTTCTTCACTACCACTTCGGGTACCTGCGGTGCTTGCTTAATGGCTATGGGGGCAGGTTTGGGAGTCTCCGGTGTTTTTACTTTCAGAATAGGAATGCTTAATACTTTATGATAATCTTCTGCAATTATGCCAACTGCACTATTCATTTCTTCGGGCGTAGCCGCTTGCAAATAATGCCCTAAGCAAGTGTATTGTTCTCGCAAGGGCGCATAATTGACTAAGCTAACAATGTATGGTTTGAATTCTATTTTCTTGTTTAATAATGTTTTTACCACATCGCAAATATTGCCACCACAGCTTTCGCCACCATCCGTTATTAACACAAGGCTATAGGCATAATTGTAACTATCGTTAAAATCTTCTTCAGCAGCTTGCTTCAACGAAAAGGCAATGGGCGATACGCCATAGGGACGAAGGTCTTCTAAACGAAGCATCATTTGAGTGTAATTGTTTTTGCTAAACATCACTTCTCGTCGGGTATCAAAACAATTGCGCTCGGGTACAGCATGTTGGTGTCCATATACACGCAAAGCAAATTCTACATCAGCATTAAAGGAGTAAACACTATCCATCAGCTTACCGACAATGGTAGCAGCGGCTTTAAAGCGCGACTGACTGCTGTTCCAGTTTTCAACCATGCTGGAAGAGGCATCCAATAAAATCAGGATTCTATTTTTTTTATACGCCTTTTGTTGTTGCCCTATGGCGGCAAAAACAAATATTAAACAAAAGAAAAGGATTGAAAGAAATTTGCGTTGCATTGATATTGGTTGACAAACCTACTGTAAAAACACTAATGCTTTCCAACAATGTTTGTCACAGTATGACGCAAAGGTAGTTTTTCAAATAATTTTCATTGATGGGAAATTCAATATTGTTCTTTACATTTGCAACCGGCAGGTCTTATACGGCTAGCTCCCACTAATCCCCCAGGGTAGGAATACAGCAAGGGCGTGTGGTTGTAGCGGCGCGATGTAAGTAACCTGCTATTTTTTTGCCCATATCTTTCTCACTTTACAATAAGCTACTCGTTACTTGCTCATAACCCTCGTCGATAGCTAAATCATATCCGTCTGCAGCAGCAGTGGCGAGTTGGTCACAGCGATTGTTGTATCGGTTTTCCGCATGACCCTTTACCCATTTCATTTTGATGCGATGCTTTTGAGCTAATTGATAATATTGCATCCATAAATCGGGGTTTTTCTTGTCCTTAAACCCCTTTTTAATCCAACCATGTAACCACCCTTTTTCAATAGCATTCACCACATAGGTGCTATCACTATGAATAACTATATCAAGCCCCTCGCGCTTCAGTTGTTGCAAGGCAACAATAACAGCCATCAGCTCCATGCGATTGTTGGTAGTCTTTCGGAAGCCTTTCGAAAATTCTTTGCTTACTTGTCCCCATTGCATAATGATGCCATACCCGCCCGGGCCGGGATTGCCACGAGAGGCGCCATCCGTATATATTATTACCTGTTGCTGCATTGCTAAACCTGCTATCTTTGCCTGCCAAATATAGCCTCTTGAACTACAAATATAAAATTGGAGCCGTTAGTTATCTTAATACCAAACCCCTACTATACGGCATCAAACAAAGTCCCATTTTTCAAAACATTGAGCTAATTGAAGCATATCCCGCATTGCTTGCCAAACATTTGCAAGAAGGAACCATTGATATGGCACTATTGCCGGTAGCTGCTATACAAAGTATCAACCAAGCATCAATCGTAAGTGACTATGGCATTGCAGCCGATGGTGCTGTAGCATCTGTATGTATTTTTAGCCAAGTGCCAATGGAAAAAATTGAGCGTGTTTATTTAGACTATCAATCTCGTACTTCTGTGCGACTGGCAGAAATACTGCTACGTCAATATTGGAAAAAAGAAGTCGTATATATTCCGGCTACTGAAAATTATATTGACTACATCGTGGGTGCTAATGCAGGCGTAATCATTGGCGACCGAGCCTTAAAACAATTATCCAACTTCAACTACGTATATGACCTAGCCACTGCTTGGAAAGACTACACCGGATTGCCTTTTGTTTTTGCAGCTTGGGTATCCAACAAACCACTTGATGTGTCATTCTTAGACTACTTCAATAAGGCAAATGCACAAGGTCTGAAAATGATTGACCAAGTAGTAGCAGATACTCCTTTCCCATACTATGATTTGAAAGAGTATTACACTGAGAACATCCATTACCTTCTCGACGAGTCAAAAAAAGAAGGGTTGCACCACTTTTTAAAATTATTGTAAACATTTACAAACGCTCCCATATGAAATGATTGCCTAATGCTATTGGTATTCATTTCACAAAGGCAACTTTGAACGAGGGCAACAAAAAAGAGTCGGCAATAAATTGCCGACTCTTTTTATTCATATGATTAGCAGAAGCATTACTGCACTACTACTTTTCTAACGATGCGCTCTTGGTCTGCTTGTAACTCGACGAAATAAACGCCTTTCGCTACAGTTGACAGATTTAGCTCTTCGTGGAAAGTACTGCTGGTTTCACGTTTGCCGTATTCTTTTTCAATGATTTTTACACCCACCACATTGGTAACTGTCAACTTGGTGTTTTCTACATGTTTTCCAGTAGAGAAACTAATGCTGAAGTGACCATCATTCGGGTTAGGGAAAAGATTGAAGTGACCAATCTTCTTAACATTATTCACACTGGTTAATGGGCTACGGATGACTACTACATAATCTTCTGTTTCACCTGAAGTATATATGCCACAAGCACTATCAGAAGCAGGGTTAGCGCCAATATCATTATTTAATATCACACGCATGCCGGTTGGCAAATCAGGTAAAGCATTGTGTGGTATTGTAACGGTTCCGTTCAACAAATAACCACTGGCACTTGTAAACCCGGTAAAGGCACGCTCTGCAGGAATATCATAGTGCATATCAGCATCAAAGTCGATAAAGATTGTCACCTTCGCATCAGCATGTGTAGCTGAGTTAAGGATATGGTAGAGCGTAAAGCTGTATGTGCTATCTACCCACAAGTCTGGAGATGGTTGTCTGGTATAATCTGTTCTGAGACGCCATGCTTCCGGATTTTTGAGGTGTGGCCCACCCACGTTGTTGTTAAAGTTTTGGAAGTAGAAGGCTCCAATATCACTAGAATCCGATTTGGTACCCATTGTCTGACTTTGGCAGTAACATGAAACAGGAGGATTAATGCTCACCCCTACCACATTGGTATGTGTAGTGTCCAATTTCACAGGACTAGCACAAACCATTTGCATTCTAAAATAAACTACCCCGGTAACCACATGCTTAATTTGATTCAAGGTATCAGAGCCGGGAATGTCTGCCCAACTCACCCCATCAGGCGATTGTTGCCATACGCGTATCAAGCCAGAGTGTGCTTTATCGTAGGTAGTGTCTGTTACAAAAATGGTGTGTCCAATACATGCAGAAGTATCAGAAATAACTACCACGCCCGGATTGCTAAGCCCCGTACATGGAGGATAATATACTCTAATTAGGTAGTCTTCGGTTTCACCACCGGTGTAGTTTCCACATGCATTATTAGCCGGCGATGTTCCTTCTTCTACTTGTACTCTCATGCCGGTAATACCAGTATCCATTGTACTAGGTAAGATAAAGTTACTGTCCACTACTTGTGGAGGAGTGCTGCTAGTAGATGTAAATTTCTGGAGCACTATTTCATTAATATCAAAAGTGCCACTATGGTCTTTATCAATCCACACCCTTACTCTGGCATTGGTATAAGCACCACTGTTTATTTGGGTTACTGCTATATTGTACAATGTATCTAAGTACATAGTTGCTGGCAACAAGGTATTAATAAAGCTTGTGTAAGTTTTATTAGCTGTTGAGTTGTTGACGATAGCAGTTGGAGGTGTAATTGTACCGTTATTCAACTTATAATTATTACCGGGCAATGATTTTATGGCAACATTACCTACATCCGCTCCGGAAATAGTTGTGGCAAAGGAGTTGCAATAGCATTTGTAGAAGATAGTTGTATCTACAAATTGTACCGGTGTCGTATCTTCTATATTGGCAGTCACACATTTTACCAAGGTTCTAAAGAAAGTAGGTTGTGTAATAAACCCTGTGTAATTAAAGGTGGTAACGCCCGTACTGGTCCAGTTAACGTTATCAAATGATTGTTGCCAATCATAAACCAATCCGGCTGCTTGTGTATTTCCGATTAAATACAAAGTGAACGTATCGTACTTACAAGAAGTACTGAGATTGTTGATAATACCTGCACTAATAGGTGCATTACAAGGTTGCAGCACCCTCACACTGTCGATACTGATATCGGTACCAGCAGAACCGGCATAGTCTGCATAACCTTCAAAACGCACAATTGTCTTTGGCGAATTGGATGGAATGGTCACGTGCTCTTCTGTCCAAGTAGGTGTAGTGTTATAGGCACTTAAGCGAGTAAAATTAAATCCACTGTCAACTGAATAAGAAATAAACAAAGAGTCATTTCCATTGGGGTTGATGTAGTGGAATTCTAACTGCTTGCTACCTATTTGTTGGCTACAGTCTAAAAGTAAATCCAACTTACCGGTAGTAGTAGCTGCTCCATTGGTACTATGGAATCTGGCGGAATACGTTCCGGCACCGGCTAAAGATAATGGCGTGGTAGCACCTTGGGTAGCATTAGTCCAACCGCCGGTAGCGCCTTGATCTCTACGTCTCCAAGCAATGCTAGTAGTGGGTGGAGAAGTAGCCCAAACACTATCAGGTATTTCGTATAAAGCACAGCGATTGCGCCACAATTCAAAACTTTGTTGATATGGGACATTGGCATAATGAGGCGAAGCCACATTAATAGTAATCGGTGCCGTTGTAGAGAAGCTTGCTCCACAACCTACTTTTAAGCGATAAGATATCGTATCATATAGCGATGGCGTCTGATAAAACTGTGTATTGGCACCTTCCCCACCTACTGCCGATACCCAAGTGGTTCCGTTAGTAGATTGCTCCCATTGGAAACTAAGCCCGGCTGCCATAGTCGTACCTGTAGTGGTTAAGTTGGTAACACTTCCTGCACACAAACTAGCAGGCGCTACTATAGTTCCAGCAAAAGGAGCCCCGCTACAAGGACCGGTAACGAAAATACTGTCTATTCCCATATCGGTAGTGTTACTGTCGGCTACGTTGTGTGCCGGCAATCTCTTACCTTGAAAACGAATAACTACTTGTGGTGAATTAGGATTAGTAGTAAGTGCTATGCTTCGTTTTCTCCATGTCAATGCGGTATCGTATCCTCCTACCCATGTAAAGTTGGCACCTCCGTTGGTAGAGTAAAATACATTAAGTGAATCCACACCCACTGTTCCGTACAAGGAAGCATTATTAATGTGATAGAAGTATAGTTGCTTAGCACCGCCGATGCTACTAAAGTCTAAGTACAAATCTAAATTACCTACTGCCCCTACTGTAGAATAAGAAGAGTGGAAGCGAGCACTACCGGCATTAGCAATTGTAGGAATACCTGTAGGAGCATAGGCCCCACCATTGGGCACAATCCATGCACCGTTAGTACCCTGATTAACCCTTCTCCAACTAGCACTACCGGAGGTAGGTCCATTTACCCAATTACCACCGGTAGGCACATCATAAGTAGCACATTTGTTTACCCAAGTTTCAAATTCTTCTACATACGGTATAGCATTAAAGGAGGGCTGTGTAACATTAATCGTAACATCATTTGAAGTAGCCGTCATGTTCGAATTCGTACAAGTTACTTTCAAGCGATATTGAGTAGTAACGGTAGGTTGTGCCGGATAGGATTTGGTAGTTGCTCCAAAAATATTATTCCAGTTTACCCCGCCGTTGGTGGATTCCTCCCATTGGTAAGTAATGTTTTGTGCCAATGTAGAGCCGGTATCTGTAAGTACGGTCTGGGCACCGGCGCAAGTAGCTAAAGGACCCAAAGGAATAACCGTACCGGCATTAGGCATACCGGCGCAAGGTGTTGCCGGAACCATTTCAAACTGCACTTGAGCTATATTATCGCTTGAATAGTTAGCAGCCGGTGGTGCACTTGGGTTGGGGTTCGTAGGATCGCTATAGAATAATCGACCACGATTACCACCACCAACAGGTGGGGTAGCCGCGTAAGATGCCCAAGATTGAGTACAAGAATAGTTAGCGGAATTTTCATACGTTGCCACTACCAAGTTACTGATACCATCCCATAAAAAAGGCGTAGGAAGTACAAACTCTAACCAGTTATTTGCTACAGGAGTGGCCATAATTCCATTAAAAACAGGCGTAAGTCCTGTCTGCCAAGAAGTGGTTGTGGCAAGCCCATCCACGGTTGTATTACCCAAGAATAGTTGCCAATCCTGCCAATAAGAAGTTGGAGTAATAATGGACGTCATTGGCTTGAACCTAATTTTGTGAATAAATGTAGGTCCACTGGCACCGCCTGCATTCAACTCAGAAGCCAAGTATATTTGTTGGCTATAGTTATACACAAAGCAAGTGTATAACGGAAAGAATGAATTCGTTGAGGTACCAGAGCCGATTTGAACGGTCATCTGCGCTTTACTCCAATTTCCCAAAATGGAAAGCGACAACGTCAGCAAAACAAAATGTAATTTTTGTAAAAATTTACTTTTCATCTGTAACTTTTTATTGGTTTTTAGTGAACTAAGGGAAGAAAAAAGCCACCTAATCATGGGCGCATTTACGATTGTCTTCCTTCTTGTTCCGTGCGTTTATACAATAATTTTCCTACTCTTTTTAGGATTTTCGGAACGCTCCTTATATATTTTCAAACACAGTAGTATCCCTTCTTTTCAAACAATCAATTACAACTACGAGGGTTCTCTGTAAGTAACCATTTGGCAAACCAGAAGAGTGACACTTCGGATTTTCAAATCATGCTCAATGTTAATAATAATTTTTGAATTTTCACATAGTTGTCTTGCTTCATTATTGTTTTACAATAAAAAATATTTGGCCGTTTTTGAAGAATATAGATAGACGTAATAATATTTAGAATGGTTGGTGGCAATTTCATATCATTTACATTTTTATTCCTGTTATGGGGTTCTTAAGCTCTGACTTCTGCATATACTTGGCACTCCATTTCTAAATATTTTGGATGGGTACGAATATAAAGTCCGCCTGTGATCGCAGGCGGACTTTATCTAAAAATTTAAGATGGTTATTTTTTGAAATCTCCGGCTTTTATATAACTCATCTTCGATGGGTCAATGTATTTTTTTATAGCAGCATTTACTTCTGCTACCGTTAGTTTTTCAAATTTCTCATCTAAGGCTTTGTCGAAAGCCATAGTACGATTGAGGTACAAGTTACTGCTCAACTTTCCGGCCAAACCTCCATCATTTGCACGACCGGTTTGGCGGCTTTGGATGATACCTGTTTTAGCAGCATCCAATTCTTCTTGTGTAATGCCTTGACTCACCCACTTTGTCAACTCTTCTTTATATGCCTGTATTAGCTTGTCTTTATTTTCAGGATTAAAGATGGCATACGAACCAAAAGCAGTTTTTTCTTCGATAGAGCCAGGCTGCAAATAAGATCCTACACCATAAGAAATTCCTTCTTTCTGACGAATACGGTTAGCTAATCTGGAATTTAAGAAGCCTTGCCCAAAGATAAAGTTACCCATCATTAATGCGGGATAGTCAGGATTATCGTCTCTCATTTTAATTTCCATACCGGTCATCAACATGGCATTTTTCTTATCGGGAGTAATAAACTCTTTGTCTTCTGCCTTGGTATCTTGGTAAGGGTCGGATACTCTGGTATAGCTTTTTATTGCGCTCCAGTTGTCTAATAGTGTAGACATTTTTTGCTTGGTTACTTGTGCATCAAAGTCGCCCACCAAAGCACCGGTAGCGCTACTTCCATTATAGTAATCTTTATAAAATTTCTTAACGTCGTCAACTTTTACGGCTTTTACAGCTGCCAACTCTTCATCTATCGTATTGGCATGTAAAATATGTCCTTTAGGATAGTTGTTTCCGATGCGAGAAAGCTCTCTTCCGGCAATGGATTGGGGTTCGCTACGCTCTTGTTCAATACCGCTGATGCTTTCTTCTACCAAAGTTTTAAACTCGCTTGCAGGAAAAGAAGCTTCGTGCAATATTTCTGTAACCAAATCTAGATACTCCGACAAGTTTTCTTTGGTGGATTGCCCAGCGATGTTGACGGTTTGTCCGCCTCCGAATATTCTCAAAGTACTCTTCAATCGGTCTAGTGTTTCGTTGATTTGAGCTTGTGTATGCTTGCCGGTACCACGCATGAGCATGGCGGCTGTAAATTGCGCTACTTGTCCTTTGTTCGCCAAGCTGGATTCATCTCCTAAACGAAGAGTCAAGCGGAACTCAACCGTATTACCTCGGGTTACTTTATGGAGAAGGTTATACTTGGCACCACCGGTTAGTTTCACGGTTTCGGTACGTTTGTCAATATTGTCGGGTGATGGATCAAAGGCTTCACCGGCAGCTAATGCTGCTTCTCCTTTATAGCCTTCCAATACCTTTTGCAAATTGGGGCGCTCCGGCATAACAGTTCTATTCGGTGCATTGGTTGGGATAAACATGCCATAGGTTCTATTGGAACTAATCAAATAATTTCCGGCTACTCGATTTACATCTGCAGCAGTTACTTTTTTCAAATAATCTCTGTACAAAAACCCAACGCGCCAGTCGCCTTGTCCTATAAATTCGCTGAGAAGCGTACCTACGCGGGTCGTATTGCGATATAGTGTCTCATAATCTTTCAGCAGTTTTGCTTTTGCTTTGCTTACTTCTGCTTCGGTTACGGGTTTTGTTTTCAACTCATCAATAGTTGCAAACATGGTTTTCTTGGCATCCTCCAACGATTTTTCTTTTAACACATCGGCATTGAAATATATAAAGCCGGGGTCGTGGAGACCTGCAGCAAAACCATATACGGAAGATGCCTTGCCGCTTTTAACGAGGTTTTGATACAAGCGGCCATTGGGCTCGTTGGTTAGTACTTCGCTGAGTACGTCAATAGCGGCATAATCGGGATGCGAGCCAGGAGGAATGTGATAAGACATGGCTACAGCTTGCACATCTCCCACACGGCGCAATTCTACATAGCGTTCTCCATCTTGCTGGGGCTCTACCGTATAGGTTTTAGGCAGTACACGCGTAGGTCGGGGGATATTGCCAAAGTACTTGTTCACCAATTCCAATGTTTTTGCTTCATCTATCTTTCCGGCTACTACTAAGGTAGCATTGTCGGGTTGGTAGTATTTTTTATAAAAAGCTTTGAGGTTTTCAATGGGTACTTTTTCAATATCTTCTTTTGAACCAATGGTAGATTTGCCATAGTTGTGCCAGAGGTAAGCCGTAGAAAGAATGCGCTCCATCAACACGCTACCGGGGCTGTTTTCGCCTCGTTCAAATTCGTTTCTTACTACGGTAAATTCGCTTTGTAAGTCTTTGTTGTCGATAAACGAATTTATCATCCGGTCGCTTTCTAAATCTAAAGCCCAGTTGAGGTTTTCGTCGGTGGCATTAAAGGTTTCAAAATAGTTGGTGCGATCATACCAAGTAGTACCGTTGGGGCTGGCACCATGTGAGGTAAGCTCTGCCGGAATATTTTTGTGTTTGGTGGAGCCTTTAAATACCATGTGCTCTAACAAGTGCGCCATACCGCTTTCGCCATACCCCTCGTGTCGGCTGCCTACATGGTAGGTAATATTTACTGTAATGGTCGGCTTTGAAGGATCGGGGAATAACAGTACCTGCAAGCCATTGGCTAAGCGATACTCGGTGATGCCCTCTACGCTGGTAACCTTTACTGGAGCCGGTGCTTTGGACTGAGCCTGGACGCTACCGGCTAAAAGCAGAAGCGATAAGCTACCTGCTACTACTTGTTGTAATTTCATACGTATTGATGTTTAAAATAAATTATAAATGAGTGCCTAAATGTATGACAATTTTGAGGGAGCACAACTTACAAAAGCTTTCTTTGAGGCAAGTTGTTAGATAATTCCCCCCTTATGCGGTAGGTATTTGTTCCATTGCTTCCATTAATAACATTACCCAAATACCCGTAGCAATCTATTAAACGTTGTTTTTTATACGTTATATTATCTTTGCCCACTTATTCGTAAACACATGCTTACAGCCAGCGAAATACGCCAACAATTCTTGGACTTTTTTCAATCCAAACAACACACTATTGTACCTTCTGCGCCCATTGTAGTAAAGAACGACCCTACTCTATTGTTTACCAATGCCGGCATGAACCAATTTAAAGATTGTTTTTTGGGCAATAAAACACCCGATAGTAATAGAATTGCCGATACCCAAAAATGTCTTCGCGTAAGTGGCAAGCACAATGATTTGGAAGAAGTAGGCGTGGATACTTACCACCATACCATGTTTGAAATGTTGGGGAATTGGAGCTTTGGAGATTATTTCAAGAAAGAAGCCATCGCTTGGAGTTGGGAGTTGCTAACGGAAGTATATAAAATACCTAAACACTTATTGTACGTTACCGTCTTTGAAGGGGATGAAAAAGAAAACCTCCCTTTTGACCAAGAGGCTTATGATGAGTGGAAAAAATGGATAGCCGAAGACCGCATTCTCAAAGGAAATAAAAAAGATAATTTCTGGGAGATGGGGGATACCGGACCGTGTGGACCATGTAGCGAAATACATGTGGACTGTCGTAGTGATGAAGAGCGTAGCCAAACTCCGGGGCATCTTTTAGTAAATGCCGACCATCCGCAGGTTATCGAGATTTGGAATAATGTATTCATGGAGTTCAACCGATTAAAAAATGGTTCGCTGCAACCCTTGCCTGCCAAGCATGTAGATACCGGTATGGGGTTCGAAAGATTAGTAAGGGTACTCCAAAAAAAGCAAAGTAATTATGATACAGATGTCTTCACTCATACCATCCATGAAACCGAAAAAATAGTCGGTAAAAAATATGACTTTAGCGATAGTAAAGAAGCCATTGCCTTTCGTGTAATTGCCGATCATATACGGGCTATCAGCTTCACTATTGCCGATGGTCAGCTACCTAGCAATACGGGAGCCGGTTATGTTATCCGTCGCATTTTGCGTCGTGCAGCAAGGTATTATTATTCATATTTAGATTACAAACAACCGCTATTAACACAACTCGTTCCGGTACTGGCACAGCAATTTGCTACTGTTTTTCCGGAGTTGAAACATCAAACAGATTTAGTTTCTAAAGTAATTAAAGAGGAAGAAGAATCCTTCCTCAGAACCCTCGACAAAGGCATCAAACGTTTTGAAGAATACTACGGGCAATGTGTAGCCAACCGCTCCAACCCTACTACTATCGGCGGTGCTGTGATGGGAAACACAACCGAAGCCATCCTTCAAGAGATGGAAAAAAACAATTTGGTTATTGATGGCAAGTTTGCATTCGAGTTGAATGATACCTACGGCTTTCCTATTGACCTAACCCAGCTCATGGCACAAGAAGTAGGTGCCACCGTAGATATAGCCGGCTATGAGGCAGAGATGCAAAAACAAAAAGACAGAAGCCGCGCCGCAACCGCTATCAACGCAGAAGATTGGAGTCATGCAGAAGAAGGTGTGCAAAGTGATTTTATTGGATATACCACCACTGAAAATAAAGATGCTAGAATTGTAAAGCATCGTAAGGTAAATATCAAGGGGAAAGATGTATTTCAATTAGTGCTAGACAAAACCCCCTTCTATGCCGAAAGCGGCGGACAGGTGGGCGATACAGGTGTTCTTAAAACACCCAACGAAACCATCACCGTCTTCGACACCAAAAAAGAAAACGGTCTCATCCTTCATTTCGTTGACCAACTTCCATCGAATACGAACGAGACACTTCATGCATTGGTAAACACAGAACGTAGAAAAAAAATTACTCTACACCACAGCGCAACCCACTTGCTGCATGCAGCTCTCAGAAAAGTATTGGGCACACACGTAGCGCAAAAAGGTTCGTTAGTTCAAGACGATTATTTACGTTTCGATTTTTCGCATTTCGCCAAAGTAACCGATGATGAATTGAGCCAAATAGAAACTATCGTCAATGAAAAAATCAGAGAGAACATCCCTGTTGTCATAAAAGAAATGAACAAAGAGGAGGCAGTAGCGATGGGAGCGATGGCCCTGTTTGGTGAAAAGTATGGCGATAAGGTACGTGTTGTAGTCATCGACCCGCAGTATTCTATCGAGCTTTGTGGAGGTACCCACGTGGGAGCTACTGGCGAGTTGGGTAGTTTTAAAATAAAGCTGGAAACCGCAGTGGCAGCGGGTGTGCGCCGCATCGAAGCGCTCAGTGGTGAAGCTGCTACCCTATACATTAATGAACAACTCTCCGAATTACAACAGGTAAAGCAGGCTTTAAAAAATGCAAAAGAACCTTTAAAAGCTATCGAAAAACTGAACCTTGAAAACAGTCGTTTGCAAAAGCATATTGATATGATGGAGGCAAGAATGTTGGTAGGCATTCGCAATGAGCTTTTGCAAAAAGATGAAATCATCGAAGGCATCAGCTTTGTTGGCGACCTGGTAGAAGTAGCTTCACCCGATGCTTTGAAAAAACTGTGTGTCGATTTAAAAAATCATTTGAACGACCATGTGATTGTTTTAGGTGCCAACATAGACGGTAAACCCTTTGTAGCTATTGGCATTGCCGATACGGTTCATGCAGTTAAAGGGCTGGATGCGGTTCAATTGATAAAGGAACACGTGGCACCCCTTATCAAAGGTGGTGGCGGCGGACAAAAAACATTGGCTACTGCCGGCGGACAACTTGTAAACGGCTTGCAGCCGGCTATTGACGCCATAAAAAAGCTATTGACAAAATAAGAGGAAGTTAGTGCATTCCTCCAGCATGAATACAACTGTGTTTTTCTTGTGTTTTCTGATGTTACTTGATTACAGTAATCCTTCATCTGCAAAACTGTAAAAACGCGTATCGGCGATGATGAGATGGTCTATGAGTTGGATATCCATCATGGCTGCACCCGACTTTATTTTTTGCGTAAGTTGCTTATCGGCATCGCTGGGTTTCAGATTTCCGGAAGGATGATTGTGTGCCAGAATGATTTGGCTGGCTTGTAACAAGATAGCTTCTTTCAAAATCATTCTGGGATCGGCAACAGTACCCGAAATACCCCCACTACTGATTTGCGCGGTTTTTATCAACTTGTTGGAACGACTTAAATACAACACATAAAAGACTTCATGTGCCAAATCTTGCATCAGTGGAATACATATCGATGCGGCATCGGAACTACCTGAAATTTGCTTCTGCTGCAACCCTTCGTTTATTTGTCTTCTTCTCCCCAACTCTAATGCTGCGGCAATGGTGATAGCTCTCGCTATACCAATGCCTTTGGTTTGTTGTAGTTCTTTGAGCGATAAGCGTCCCAATTGATGTAAACTATTATCGGCTAGTAGCAATATATCCCTTGCCAAGTCGATAGCAGAGCGCTCTTTGGTACCACTCGATATTAAAATAGCCAGCAACTCTGCATCACTAAGCGCATTCGCTCCTTTCTGCATGAGTTTCTCGCGTGGTTGCTCATCTTCTTTTCGGTTCTTTAAAGAAATATAATGGTTGTTTGTGGCTCCCATCTTGATACGGTTTTAGTTTGAAGAAGTGTTAAGAGCTGCATTATTACGAATAGTTATTCGGATATTATGGAAGTATTCTAAGAGGCTAGTACCTTCGCTGGAAAGAATTATTTCATTGCTCCACGAAACAATACATATCCCTTACCAAGATACACACTGTTTCTCTAATCTCGTTACGGATTATTTAGCAGGCGATAAAAAGTTGGATGGTTTTTTTCAGTTTGCTCCAAATGAAAAAGGAATTAGAGAAGCCATTGAAACACGAAAATCATATCCGGTAAATAGAACGCTATTGGTGCAAACCATCCGGCAACAGTATGCTTCTCTTAACCCATCAAAAAAGTTGCAAGCCAATATTGAAGCTCTTTTGAAGGAAGATACTTTTACTGTTTGTACGGCTCATCAACCAAATTTGCTGACCGGTTATCTCTACTTTATTTACAAAATTGTTCACGCCATTAAACTTGCAGAATTGCTTTCGGAACAATATCCCGATAAACGTTTTGTGCCGGTTTACTATATGGGTAGTGAAGATAACGATTTGGAAGAGTTGGGCACTTTTCGATACAATGGGAAACGCTATACATGGGATGCAAACGGACAAAAAGGAGCTGTGGGCAGAATGCAAACAGAGAGCCTGAAACCTTTGCTGAATGAACTGTTCAGGACGTTAGGACCACCCGGAGAAAAAACAGAACAGTTAAAAGACTTACTTGCCCGAGCCTATTTGCAACACGATACGATAGCGGCAGCTACTCATTATTTGGTCAACGAGTTATTCGGTGAATATGGGTTGATTGTATTGAATCCCGATGAAGCCCAATTCAAGCAACTATTTACAACCATTATGCAAGATGACCTTTTGCAGGGAACTGCAGAAGGTGTGGTAAAGGCGCAAATGGAGCAGCTTTCCGTGCATTATAAAACACAGGCTTTCCCTCGTCCCATAAATCTTTTTTACCTCACTGATACGCTTCGCGAACGCATCGTACATCAAGAAGGTACATGGTCTGTGCTGCATACCAATATCACCTTCACTCAAGAAGCATTGCTACATGAGTTGCAGACATACCCGGAACGCTTTAGCCCCAATGTGGTGCTGCGAGGGCTTTTTCAAGAAACCCTATTACCCAATGTAGCGTTTATTGGCGGTGGTGCAGAGGTGGCTTATTGGTTGCAATTAAAACCGCTCTTCGAATATTACCAGGTATTTTATCCGGTACTGTTGCTCAGGCAGTCGGTGCAATGGATAACACCCATAGCCCGAAAAAAAATGAAGCAAGCCTCTTTGTCGGTATCCGATATATTTACCCATACAAATGATTGGGTGCAACAACTAATAGTTGATGCTTCCTCCGTACTGCCGGATACAACACAAGCACAGCAAGAAATATCATCTGTGTTATTCACCTTAAAAGATAAAGCTGTTGCTATTGATGGTACGCTGGCAGACGCAACCGACGCAACCATCAAGAAAACAAAACGACTGCTGGAATCGTTGCAAACAAAAATGTGGCGAGCCGAAAAACGCAAACATGCTATTGCTATAGCTCGATTGGAAAAAGTAAAATCCCTCTTATTGCCCAATGGGGCTTTGCAAGAAAGGGTAGAAAACTTTATTGAATTTTACCCATATTTGGGCGATGCATTTATTAAGCAGTTGTATGCATCCATGGAGCCGTTGCGTAATGAATTTTTGGTACTGCACGCCGATTACCCAACGAGTGGATAATCTAATTGTTTGTTTTAGCACAATTTTTGTTGTTTTGTATAGATTGTTGAAAGTACTGTAAAAGCAATAAAAAACGTGTTTTCTGTTTTCAATTGCATATACTAAAAAATTCAACTTGCACTCATAAAAACAATACCATGAAAAAACTCTTTTGCTTACTATTAGGATTATTACCGGTAATTACTGCTATAGCTGGGCATCGCGACAGAGATAAAGTAGATCTCGGCATTAAAGTGGGCGCCAGCTTTAATCAGATTAATGGCAACTATTGGGATAATGGCTATAAAGCAAACTTTATGGCAGGTGCCTTTTTGATGTATAAAGGAGGGCTGGCCGGAATATCTATTGAGCCGCTTTACACGCAATCAACCTTTGTGACGGGTAACGGCTTCGGAGATTTGTATTCCGATTTTTACAATAGCGTAAATGATACCATTCGTACAGGCACGTTCCAATTAAACTATTTCAACGTACTGATACTACTTAATATAAAGGTATTGCCAAGAATTTGGTTACAATTAGGACCCCAATTTAGTGGGACATTCTCAGTAAATGATAATGATAACTTACTAAAGGATGCCGGTACTTTCTTTGATAAGTCAATGCTTTCTGCAGTAGGTGGGCTATTGATTACACTACCGGCCGGCATTTCTGTAAGTGGACGATATGTAATGGGTTTGAACAATATCAATAAAAACTCCAACATTTTATATCAAGGAAAATCGGTGGGTGATGAATGGAAACAAAGAATGTTGCAAGTAGGTATTGGCTTTAGCTTTTTGTAAAAACACAGTATATTTGCCAACTGATATAGCCTACTTGATTGCAACTATACAACAATGTAGCTACTATCATATTAACATCGTCAAAACATTCAGATCATTCTTTGAACAAACTTTATTTTATCATGAAACCAAACAAAAACTCTTTTATTTTGGCAATCGCTCTTGTAGCTTTAGCTGCACTTTCAAGAATTATCAGCCACGAAATGCAATGGTTTAATTTAGCACCTATTGCTGCAGTGGGCTTGTTTGCCGGTGCTGTTATCAAAGATAAAAGATACGCTTTCTTATTTGCGATACTGGCTCAATTAGCGGGTGATATTTACATTGAATTATTTACCAAATGGCAAGGGTTTTATGGTATTGACCAAGCCTTTGTTTACTTTGCTTTAATAGCAGTAACTGCATTAGGATTTGGCTTACACCAACCCAAAACAATTAAAGTACTAGGCTTTTCTATTAGTGCGGCGTTGCTATTTTTTACTATCAGCAATTTAGGTGTTTGGGTAGCTATCCAAACAGGAAAAGCAGATGTATTTGGTTATGGGATTGGCTTCACAGGTTTAGTGAATACGTATGTGGCAGCATTGCCTTTTTTGAAAAACACCTTAGTCGGTACTACTGTGGGTAGCTTGGTTTTGTTTGGTGCTTATCACCTTCTTCAAATGATGCAAGCCAACAAAGCCATACAACATACCAATGCTTAATATTTTTCTAAGTAAATATAGAAAGACGCCATAGATTATCTTCATGGCGTCTTTTTCTTTATGCAACAAATGGGATCGGAGGTTAAAATAAAAGTGTACATAAAGCCCCATTCTTTTTGGGCGTATTTAGCTGCGCAAAAACTACGAACTCAACGAATGGCTATTACTATTGGTCATACCATTCATTTACACCAGACGACTCCTGAAGAGTTTATTTTGTCTAAAAAGTGGCTCAAACATGAGCTAAAACATGTGGAGCAGTATGAGCGGCTGGGTGTCTTTCGATTTGTATGGCTCTATTTAAAAGAAAGTATTCAAAAAGGGTATTACAATAACTCATTAGAAGTAGAAGCTAGAGCAGCTGAGTCGGACGACTATCTTCTGGCAAAATATGAACTTACCATTAGTGGGAATAAAAAATAGCAGCAAACTGCTCATTCACTGCTATTCTAATATAGTACACTCGATACAGGTACTATTCGGAAAGATGGCTTCGTATTAGTTGTTGAATTTCCAATAAACGGCTCGGTTCGATACGTAATTTTTCACGAGTGAAGTTAAGGTCATCGCTCGTATTAATAGGTAGTAAGTGCATATGCGCGTGTGGCACTTCAAGACCGATAACACTCAACCCACAACGGTTGCAAGGAAACGATTTTTCAATAGCTTTAGCAATGGGCATGGCAAATAGCAACCACTTACTGAGCCACTCATCTGGGACATCAAATATTTTATCCACTTCTACCTTAGGAATCACTAGTACATGCCCTTCTACTAAAGGGAAAATATCTAGAAAAGCGAAAAAGTAATCATCTTCCGCAATCTTATAGGAAGGAATGTCACCGCTAATAATCTTAGAGAAGATGCTTGCCATTAGATTGATATTTCTTCAATTTTCAAATTAATTTTTCCTGCAGGAACTACTATTTCTGCGGTTTCACCTGCATGCATTCCCAATAATCCTTTTCCTATTGGAGAAGTTACAGATATTTTTCCTGATTTTAAATCGGCTTCCGTTTCAGAAACCAATTGGTAAACAAACTGCTTCTTGGTGGCAAGATTAGTTACTTTTACCTTACTAAGAATAGACACTTTGCTTGTGTCCACGCTCTTTAAATCAATGACTCTAGCGGTAGCTATTGCCGTCTCTAATTGGGCAACTTTAGCTTCATGCAATCCTTGGGCTTCCTTGGCAGCATCGTATTCCGCATTTTCTTTAAGGTCTCCCTTTTCTCTGGCTTCTTTAATAGCATCTGCAATCTCAGCTCTACCGGTTGTTTTTAGGTAGGCTAACTCTTCTTTCATTTGGTCTAACGTTTCTTGCGTCACATAATTAATTCCAGACATAGTATTCTTCTGTTTGAGTAAATTAAAAAAATAACAACGCTCCTGTGTTAGCAGAAGCGTTGTAACATTACAAAGGTAAGAATTATTCTACAGTATCATTATCTTTTTCACGAGCACGAGTCATTAAGCGTAATGTAACTACGTGTACTCCATTTGCCGGACGTTGTGTTGATCTATACGAGTAATCTAGCCCTAATATAGGCCCGGATTTCCCAAGCGATGTTTGTATGGTAGCACCAACGCTCAAACCGGTATAGAAGGTACTAGGTGCAGCTGCGTTGTTGATGTCTTTTTCGTAGCGATATGCGCCTCGCAGCATAAACATTTCTTTATAGGCATACTCAACTCCGACTCCATAATAGTCATTTAAGAAAGAGTTAGAAGTGAAAGAGAACATGGGCGTAGCTCTGTGCTTGGGTTTATCATCGTCTGATTGAAGCCTATTTTCATCTAAATAGAAATCATAAGAAACGCCGAAATTTAAATAGGTAGGCATTTCAAACTTCTCTGTAGGCACACGCAAACTCATACGAGATGATGGGTCGCTGGCATCTGGCATAGGAGATTCTACTGCAAAGCCACTACCATTGAAGCGCATATTAGTACCTACATTTCGTAAGGTTACACCAAAGTGAAAGTTATCACGCTTTCCGGTTACATATTGTACTCCCGCTTCAAAAGCTGCACCACTAGCGTTGATATTAGAAATTTGCTCGGATACAAATGTTCCTGCGATACCGGCATAAATGCTCTCTGAAAACTTCTTTGCGAATCCCAAACTGATATTCAAAAATTGAGGTTTGTAAGTACCAATGCCTCCCTCAGGGTAGTTCCAGTCAGTCCTAGTAATTTCACCAAAACTTACCGACATGATATTTAACGAAAGCACACCAAAATTATTGATGTTTTGTGCGATTGCAGCATTGTTAACACCAACACCAGAGCCACTCAAAATTTCTGAACGAGAGAGGCCAACTTCGGTATTTTTCACAAATGCCAATCCGGCTATATTGGTTTTTATAGCATCCAAACCGGTTACGTGCGCCGTGTTAAGCCCGAAAACTCCTGTAGAACGTGCCCAAGGATTTATAAGCAATTCTGTAGCTCCGGACTGTCCGGTACGATCTTTATTACCGGCAAAAGAGGCTACGGCAGAGAAACCTAGCAAGCAAACTATTGCTGTGGATTTTGTAAAAAAACGTTTCATAAATATCTTATGTTATGCTTGTTATTAAGTGTATGCCGGTAGGTGAACTTGACTCACCTACCGGTAATAAAAATATTAATAAGAGTTTACGTCTACTGGGCGCATAGCACCAAACCATTTTACAACACGCTCTCCGATGCCATCGGCTTTCACGTGAATGAGATACATGCCACTAGCAATGGTCATTCCTTTCATGTTTCTTATATCCCAATCAATGTACGGCAAATCATCGTCTTTAGTGATTGTTTTAATCACAGAACCATCTAAAGAGTACACGTTAATGGTTGCTTTTCTAGGCAGGTTGATAATGCGTACACGTGTATCTAAGCGATTTTTTTCATAACCATTGTAAGCATAATAAGGGTTCGGTACTACATGAATCCTATCCAATAATTTCTTCTTATCATCAGCATAAGGATTAGCCGCATCACTTAACTTCATTGGAGCTAGGTCATCTGTAGAGAATTGATATTTAGGGAAGCCTGGTACGTTGAATGTATTATCAGGTACTACACCGGGAGCTACATAGTATGCATACGGTCTAGCAACTCTGAAACGTAGTCTAGTTGTAGTGGGTATTAGGCCATCTTTCAAAGGTAGCATTGGGGTAAAGGAGCTTGCTAATGGAACACCAGCCCACATAAAGGTTTGGAATGCCCAAGTTGATCTCAGATTGCGACCAGCAATTAGCTTTGCTAGTTCAGCACATCCATCATATTTAGTTCTTGAAACATAAACAAAGTGTTTGCCACCAAAGATTGGGTTACCACTGTTGTCTAACATTCTAGATGTTGGATTCCAAATCATATCGCGTCCATTATCTTGAAGGAGATAAGAGTCTTCTCCAAATACGATGTTTAGACGTTCACCGGTTTCTTGGTTGATAGCATAACCTGGGAAATAGGAGAAGCCGGTATCTTTAGGAGTAGTTGAATACATTGGATTTCCTTGCGCATCCATTTGAAGATTCCAAGATGCATGGCTTCTTAAATTAAATTTCAATGTTCCGCCTTCTGCAAGTGGTGATGTCCCTGTTGTAGCACCGCCATCATTGCTTGTTTCTAATACGATACAACGACTCCATTTGGTAGTATCTGATGTGAATACTAAGTCAACACTATGTAAGTCAAACATTCTACCTTGTGAAGAACGAGCAGCAACACCCATACCACAACCATAGCCATACTCAACAGCAGCGAGTGAGTATGGAGCCCATGAAGCTGCTACCTGTGCGTTGTTGGAGAACATGTTTTCATAAAACTGCATCGTGTCAGATGCATTATCGTTTGCATTACAAGGCACAGGTGGATCTGTAGATCTGCGAGCATAACCACCACTTCTAATCCAGTTTAAAGGAGATTCTTTTTCCCCATCAGGAACACCGGCAAGCCATAATTGTCCAGCGTTTTCATAAGTAATATCCGATGTAATATATCCATTGTTATTACCATTTTGTGCTTTACTCACTTGGCTATAACCAGCAGCTACTGTTTGATTGATAGATAGTGACAAACCATATTGTTCAATAATCTGTTCGTTCAGTGCATCTAAGTTGCGCTCGCTATATATTGGATTAGTAATATCACCATTGCGAACCAAGGCCCATTTGGCATTCTCAGCAATAATGTTATTAGCTGATGTATCTGGAGAAGGAGCCTTTTCAGAGAAATTACCCGTAGCAGCTGGGTCTTTCATTAAATATAAGCGCCATTGCCCAGGTTGTACTTTCAATGGGTCAATAACCTTTACTCGAACAGGACCACGTCCACTGTCGTAGATGGGTTTTACAGCCTGATAACCATTTGCTGCAGACATAGCTTCGTTTTCAGAGAAGGCACTCATTTGTATATCCAAACCACCGTTACCTTTACCTTCTAACTGTGTGATAACAACACCACTACCATAATCCGCATTTAGCACAGTGCCCATATTACCATTTGCAGGATTCGGCATCACAGCTAAAATTTGATCTCCTAATGGAGAGCCTCCCGGTCCATGGGCACTTTCAATATATGGTTTGTCTTGAGTGCCTGGTTCATTAAGCGGGCTAAAGTTGGCAAAGTTGTTATATGCGTATGCTATGGCAATGAAATAATATGTTTTATAGTTCACTAAACGTTTATCATCACCTTCAGCAAAGGCATCCTGAATAATTTCAAAACTGTGTGCTATGCCTGTGTCGCTACCATTAACTTTGATAACAGGCGTATAGCATGAATCACAACCATCTATGTCAATATTCTTGTTCCAGTTTACAATTTGAGAAACACCATTTCTAATATCACATTGGAAAACTTCTTTTGCAACAGACTCATTTAATTTTCCATTTTCATCAAATATTTGTGCAGGAGTAATCAAAGCATTTTTCAATTGGAATACGCGATAGCCTTCAAATTGATATAAGGTATCTTTTCCGGTATATCCTAATCTTGATGCTTTAGAAACACGTACGGAGTATTTGGCAGAATCTGGTTCGTAACCGTATTTCTCCATGAAGTTGGTACTATTTCTATCATTTTGTAGATAGAAAATAACTTTTCTATCCATTTCACGATAAACCACTCTTGGCGTTTCCGGACCTTCGATAGTTTTAAAATTATTATCAAAAAGGTCTTGTGTTAAATCATCTGCTACACGAATTTTCTTAAAATTACCTACAGGACAACCCCCTGCATTAGCTACCCAAACTGCACCTATGATAATATCATTTACATCACCCGGTCTTAATTGGAAAGGACCAGCAGAGTGGATAAAACGACGATCACCCGGTACGTTCTGACAAACACACTCAGACCAACCAGAATTTACATCGCCGGCAAAAACGAATTTTATAGGATTGCCGGAACCGAGACCACTACAAGGCACACCGGCAGTTCCGTCGAAGTCATAGTTGAATAACTGACCATTACGACGAGAGCCTGTCATATAAAAATATACTTCAACACCGTTGTTAGGGTCAGAAAGCTCTGCAATGGGGCTACTGTTTACGAAATAAGTAAACGATTGCATCTTCAACTTAACCGTATCTTCTTTACCGGTTAGTGGGTTGATGAAATAGCGTTGAGGGCCAATAAAGAAGTCAACACCAACCATCGGAGGATTCGATCCATAAGAAGTAGGTTCACCATGACCATCAATGTTCGTAGCATTATATAGTATTCCTAAACCGCGAGCGGTATCACTACCAATATAGTCATCAAACGCATATCCTAAATCGGCATCTGTCCAAGTAGCCATATAAGCACTATCTAACGTAAGACCGGCCCGGTTGATAACACGATAGTTATAGAAAGTAGCGTCGTTCAAAAAATCTTTTGTAGAAAAAGCAAAGGCAGAGGTTTGAATTTCTAAACCTATGGATTCACTTTTGGTTTGAAGTTTGGTATTACCACGGTCGTTAAATACCCACCAAACCATTTGGTCACCACGACCCGGGTCTTCCATGTTAGGATAGTCGCCCAACTCAGGGTTATAAACATCTTGTGGGTTGTCTATACCTTGCACATTGTTATTGATAAATGGTGCGTAATCACGATCATCCATTTCTAAAACCGAATTCGTAGAACCAACCGCTTTCCAATCGTTTGCATTGGTGGGCTGATTGGGCTCAGTGCCTAATCCATTACCACGAGCAGGCCATTCCCATATTTTACGGAATTTTTCAATCTTATAATTACTGATAAGATTTCTATCACCTGATTTGGTTAACTCCTTCCACTCATTTACTAATACACGGTCTAATTTCCAAAACTTATCCCATTCGTTACAAGTATTCTTAGAAATTTCGTAGGTACCTCCGTTGTAGTTTAATGGCCCAGGCCAGTAGTCATTACCTGCACCTCTAAACAATTGCGCAGCTACTTTAAGAGAACCATTCTGAATGCCTCCGACCCAGCAAGAGCCAGCAAATAAGGCATTCTTACGTGACCCTTTAGGTATTTCATAAGCTGCATTACTAGTACCTTGATCCCACCACATATCGCCACCTGTCATCAAACGTGCTTTTACGTTGTTTATATCCAAGTCAATTGCGGCTGTTGCAGGATTACAATCTGCAGCAGTTGATTTTAACACCTGCTTCTGTCCCTTCATACCAATAGTAGGTAATGCGTAGCTATCTGCGAAGCCCGCAGTAAGTGCTACAATGGCTACTAAGGTTTTCATTTTATTGCTAATCATAATTTACTACTGGATTTTTGTGCTTAGTAATTTTAGAAGTTTAACTGAATACCTAGATTAATTCTGCGAGGGTTATTAAGATAACCAGGGTTTTGCATTGAAATAGAATATAAGTCGTAATATCCTTGTGGGTTAATTTGGTTATTCATCACTTGCTGTCCGTTGGCAGAAGTAAGATATCCGTTATCATCAGGACGACCGGTATAGTTATAAACACCTAACACATCGCGTGTATTAAGGATATTGGTAACATACATGAAGGCCATCAACCCGAGTGGTTTTTTTGCAGATGCCCCTTCGTCTTTCTTACGTCCTATATAGATGTCAAATTGTTTTTCCAATCTAGCATCCAGCATATAGTGCCAAGGCAAACGAGATTGTTGTACACCCCCTTGAATAGTATTGCTTACAACATTGAGATACTTCGTATAAGGCTCACCGCTTCTAGCTCTGAAAGTGAAGTTCAAGCCCATATTTTCAAAAATGTGTTTGTCTGCAATGACAGGTCCTTCTCCTCTGTCATAACGGTAATCTAAGTTAAGGTTGATACCATGTCTAGAATCCACATTTAATGGGAAGCCAAAGCGCATGTTCGGAAGTTGCGCCCCTATCAAGTTTTGCAACAATGCACCGGATTCGTTTGCACTAGAGCCGGAACCTTCAGCAAAAGAAAGGGTATATGTAAGAATCATGCTAAGGTGTTCAATTCTTCTTAGGTCATATTTAAGAATAAATTGTTTGGTTGTAGAGAAGTCACGGTTACCATAAGTGTAGTAAGTGGTTGGCCATGCGTACAAGTAAGGTCTTACTTGTATCATGTCTTTACGTTCCGTATAACGTCCGGAAATGGTTACTGCAGAATAGGTATTCAATGCTTGTTGGAATCCTAATTCGTAGTCAAATTTCTTTTCTGGTTTCAATCCTGGATTAGGAATTACAGAGGAGGCATTTTGAGTGAGATAATAATAATCGTACGGTGTAGCAAAAATTTGACTGGATGATTTTGGACGTTGTACCACCACATCATAGTGTGCATAGAACATAGATTGATCTGCAATCGGGAACGTAAATGAAAGACGAGGCATTGCATTTACTTGTGGTTTATAATCCGTAAACGAGCTGTTCGGATTATAGGTAGAGTCCTTCATTGTTAATGAACGTGTACCATCGATATTATTTCTTTGTAAGAAGGGTTGTGGAGGACGACCATCACTATACAAACGTTGGATGTCAGAAGGATCAGCCATAGGGCGACCATACGGATCGTACCAATCGTCTCCGTTACGATACCCTACTACTTCCGGTACTGCAGCTGTGTTGTCGGCTACATATACCACATAGTTGCTACCCATATTAGAAGGCGTACCACCATTTATTAGGTTTTGTGCTTTAGAAGTTCCAACGGTTTCAACTGCATATAGTGAATATGGATCTTTCAACATTTTTGTATTCGCATCAAATCGTTCAATACGAACGCCGATATTGAACAATGTATTGTTAGGCAATTCAAATTTATCCATGATATAACCAGCCATATAGCTTGGGCGGAAGGCACCTACTTCTCTGGTGTAGTTTCCATTGGCATCTTTTTTCGTAAACCAATCATTAAAGTTGATTTGACCATTGACTCTTTTTCCGGTATAGTCATAACCATAATAGTTAACAAAGCGATTACCGCTGTTCAACAATTCATCCGGAGAGAACAAGTCGAGTGAGAACAACGATGGATCTAACCCATCAATGTTTAGGTAATCTACACCATTCGGATCAAGACCTAATTTTTTACGAAGATTTTTGCTAAAGGTAGCTTGTGAAGCAGCATCAAAACGAGGGTTAAAAATAGCAGTATCATTAGGACCAATGATTACAGTTCCATTTTCTACATCTTGAGCACTATATTGCTTACCATCTTTAATAAAAGTAGGATTGCTAAGATCTAAGCTCAACAAGTGTTGGTTTTGCATTAATCTCATCGCATTCCAAATACTTACAGACCCACCGCCTCTGCCAAACGCAAAGCCTCTTTCAGAACGTTGTTGGTAATACAAACCAAACTCAATAGCATGACGTGTCTTTTTGGTGTTCAAATCAAACGAGGCATCTACTTGGAAAGCGAACTGCTCTGTAGTTCCGTAACTAAAACCGGACAGCCCTGTGCCAACGTTGCTATATATATTATATACACTAGATGGTTGGTCACCGTTTAGCAAACCACGGAATTGTTGGATTTGAGATAAACTACTGGGACCACTGCCAGTATATGTATTGAGGATGTCATAAATCTGAGAGGTATAGTTTGCCAAGTAAGGGTTTCTTTCAGAGCGAGTAAATTCTACTCCTGTTGGCATCAAATAAGTCTGCACTCCAATCACAGGTATTTCTTTTCCATTAATAGAATCTACCATTGGAGCGTATAATGTTTGGTATTTGGTGTCGAACTTACCAACATAGTTATAATAGAATGGATTCTTTTTGTGGTTCTTGTCTTGTGACTCGCTATAATCTACTTGATAGTCTGCTTGTACAGAGTAGTAGGCATTAGTAATTAAAGAAGATTTGGTTTCTTCTCCTCTAAATGCTGCCGGTTTACCCAAACGTTGAGAGTAGCGAATAAATCCACGTCCGGTATAAGACTTCCCAATAGGAATAGCATCCGGTGCAAACAAACTTAAACCATTGCTATATGAGCGTCCAGTGTTATAAGAATAGTTACCACCCACTCTCAAGTTAGCTTGGTCTGAAACTTGGAAATCTAAATTGGCATTTCCTCTGATGTTTTGGGTTTGTGCATTGATGCGTCTTTTTTGTGTATATAAATCAGATGCTGTAACATATTCGGTTCCATAACGCAAATCAGGAATACCGGTAGTACTGGAAGCAAGTACGATGGGGCGTTCTCTTAATTCGTTAAGTTTATCAGATTTCACATAATAATTTCTGTAGTAGTTGGGGTCATTGTCGCTGTCATATAAATATTGTCCCGCTAAAGCATAACCCACCAATGGCTTTTTTCTACCTAAAGAATCTGCCTTCTTTTTTATCAATGGACCCGTTAGGTTAAAGAACACTAAGTTGTGGTTGTATCCTTCTACGGAGTGCTCGGCACCTACGCTACCCATATGGGTAGGCGAAGCTCCTTTAGTAGTAATGCTTACTACACCCCCAAGGGCATCTCCAAATTTGGCAGGAAGCCCGGATACCATGGTTGAGATTTGATCGATTGCACCCGGTGCGAAGTTGGTACCGCTAGCACCACTTACTTGTACCCCATCAATAATGTATAGTGTACCATTGGCACGTGCACCACCGATACTTACAGCAGAACCGCTTTTTGCTTGATAGGTACCACCGGAAAGAGAAACGGCATCCGTAGTATTACGAGTAGCCATTTTACTAAATTGCTCCCCGGTAATTGTTTGAGAAACACCTGGCTCATCTTTTTTGATTAACGGCACTTTATATTCAACGATATTTACTACTTCTCTTTCGGTAGCGTTTACTTTCAAATTAAAGTTTTGGTATGTGGTACGGTCAGCCGTGATTTGCACTTTGGTTAAACGTTCTTCTTGATAGCCGGTAAACTTTACCGTTATTTGATAGTCGGTCCCCGGATTCAACGGTTTGATAACATATTGCCCATCCTCATCGGTAGCAGCACCACCGCGCACAACACCCCCTTGACTTACTTCTACAATAGCCCCAATAACCGGTTGCTTGGTTTCATACAATACCTTACCGGATATGGCACCGGTCTGTGCAAATGCAGTACCGTATATACCTACAAACAGCAATAACAAGATGCTTCGTAACAACTTTGCCATACAATTATTTAGTGTTTTATTAACGTAATCAAAGGGTAAAGATAAAATTTCCTGTTAAAAGAAATCACAGACTGAAAAATATTTTGCACAGAAATTTTACATTTTTTTAATCGTTACTCAAAAGGGTGATTTTTTCAGCAAGAATACGGCTCATTTTATAGAGTGCATCATGAGTATAACCAGCTATATGAGGGGTTATAATTACATTACTTCGTAGAGATACTTGTTGGAATTTTTCCAATATTTTATTACTCATTTGAGCGGGAGGTTCTTCTTCAAAAACATCAAGACCGGCAGCTATTATTTTTCCTGTCTCCAATCCTGTTTCGAGTGTCGTTGTTTCGACTACCGTACCGCGGGAAGTGTTCAATAATATGATATTGTTTTTTAGTTGCTGCAGAAAATCATTATTGAAATAATGATGGGTATCTTCTTGCAAAGGCACATGAAAGCTGATGATTTCAGCCTGTTGATATATCAATGATAAGTCATCACAAAAAGTTACTTGCTCTTCTGTCGGGTCTTGTTGGTACTTATCGTACACCAAAATATTCATGTCAAAGCCACGAAGTTTTTTTACAAAGGCTTTTCCTGTGTGCCCAAAGCCAATGATGCCTATCGTTTTTCCCTCCAATTCGAGTCCTCTGTTTTCTTCCCGCAGCCATTTTCCTTTCATCACTTGCAGACTACTTTTTTGGATGTTTTTGGTCAAGGATAATAATAACCCTAAAGCATGTTCACCAACTGCATTGGCATTCCCATCGGGACTACTAAAGCAAGTAACTCCTTTTGCCGTAGCATATGCAACGTCGATGACTTCCATACCGGATCCCATTCTTCCAATCCATTGCAGTTGAGGTGCGGCATCCAGCAATGCTTTATCCAATTGCAAGCGTGTAGAGGTGATGATGCCCACTACTGATGTTACCAACTCCGGTGCAGTAGCTTGTTTAATATCCAATGCAAGCACCAACTCAAACCCCAGTTGAAGTAATCTGTTTGTCAAAACAGGATGTACGGGTGCTGCTATCAATACCTTTCCCATCATACGTTCCAAGCATGGTATATGTTTACAAAATCGGCTACAGATAATTGTTCGGCGCGTTTATTCATGATATCCTGTTGCAACATATCGGGGGGTAATGTTCCTTTCCAGGCATTGCGCAGCGTTTTTCGTCGTTGGTTGAAGGCAGCCTTTATCAATCGTATATATCGTTTCTTATCGGCTATGCCAAAGGGATTACGACTATTGGTAAAACGAACCACACCACTCATTACTTTCGGCGGCGGTGTAAAACAGTTTTGATGTACATCAAAAAGATACGTCACTTGAAAGAATGTTTGTAAGAGCACACTCAAGATACCATATTGCTTAGAGCCGGGCTTTTCGGCAATTCTCACCGCTACTTCTTTTTGAAACATGCCAATCACCTCATCAACCTGCGTTTCCCATTCCAATATTTTGAACATGATGGGAGAAGAAATATTATAGGGAAAGTTGCCCACTACTTGGAATGAAGTATCGAAGGGTTGCGTAGCCTCTAAGATATCTTGATGAAGCAGCTTGCCTTGTATAGCCGGATATTGTTGTTGCAAATAGGTCACTTTTTCTCCATCCACTTCTATGGCTTTGTAGTGTATATCGGGTATAGAAAGTAAGTACTTGGTGAGTGCTCCACCACCCGGGCCCACCTCCAGTAGGTTCGTACCGGGCGTAAGCGATAGGGCTGCCACTATTTTTTTACAAACATTTTCGTCCTGTAAGAAATGTTGCCCCAAACTTTTCTTCAATGTATATTGCATCCTTACAAAAGTCAATCATCATCGAACATTTTCCAAAATCTTCTTTCTTTCATGGAGTTTAAAATCATTCAAAATCCGGGTAAAAAAAACCATGTTATCATCTTTGATGACCTCGCTTCACTTGAAAAAACAACCCTTCTTTCCACAACGGAAATAGCTTACTGCAAAACCAAAATAGACCGTGAACAGTTTGTCATTGCCATCAATCAATACACTCACTTCACCTACTTATATTATATCCAACCTAAGAAAAACGCATGGCAAACTGCAGAGGCTATTCGCAAAGCCGGTGCGGATATGCACACACAAGCTGCTGCCAATAAGCTGGAATCCCTTACCATTCAAAACTTATCGCAGGTGGGCAATGCCGCTTACTTATTAGCCGAAGGCATGGCACTGAGCAGTTATCAATTTCTGAAATACCGAAAAGATGCTGCGAAAAAAACTACTTCATTAAAAACGATTGGCTTTCATAAAGGCGCCATCACCACATCGGAACTGACAACGTTATCGGCTACAGTAGCGGCTATTTTTTGCGCTCGTGATTTGGTAAATGAACCGTTGAATTATTTATCAGCAACACAATTGGCAAAAGAAATAGCCGGGTTGGGCAAGAAAGCCGGATTCAAAACAACCACTCTTACCAAAGCGCAAATAACAAAAGAAAAGATGGGAGGCATCTTAGCCGTAAACCGCGGCAGCCAGCAACCGCCCACCTTCAGCGTGATGGAATACAAGCCTGCCAAGCCTTTGAACAAACGACCCATTGTACTAGTGGGAAAAGGCATCGTGTATGATACAGGTGGTTTATCACTTAAGCCTACACCCGCCTCTATGGATCGAATGAAGAGTGATATGAGTGGTGCCGCAGTGGTAACCGGTACGATGTATGCGATTGCCCAAATGAAACTACCACTGCATGTCATTGCCTTGGTGCCGGCAACCGATAACCGCCCGGGAGAGAATGCCTATGTACCCGGCGATATCATCACCATGTATAGCGGCACTACAGTAGAGGTATTAAATACCGATGCGGAAGGAAGGCTGGTGTTGGGAGATGCTTTACATTGGGCTAAACGATACAAGCCCGAACTCGTTGTGGACTTTGCAACCCTCACCGGCGCAGCCTCGGTAGCAGTGGGCGATGTGGGCATCGTATGCATGGGTACTGCCGATGACGCCACCAAAGAGTCCTTTAAGAAAAGTGGCTTTGAACAATATGAACGATTGGTAGAATATCCCCTTTGGGATGAATATGGCGAACTTATCAAATCTGATTTTGCCGACTTAAAAAACATTGGAGGACCTAGCGGTGGTGCCATCACTGCGGGTAAATTCCTAGAGCATTTCACCGATTATCCTTGGATGCATTTTGATATTGCAGGCGTTTCCTTTAGCTTAAGTAAAAAAGGATATACCCCCGCAGGCGGCACCGGATATGGTATTCGTATGATGCTCGATTTCCTAAGAAACTATACCCGGAATTAATTAATGATACTTTTGGATTTTTGTTAGGAACTTTGCCGTGCTACTTTTTTACACGTAGCCAAGTGACTATTCAATACTATCATCATGGAAAAACCAATAATAGGCATCACAATAGGCGACATCAATGGAATCGGGCCGGAGATAATCATCAAAACATTTTCCGACAACCGAATGCTGGACTTGTGCTCGCCCGTTGTATTTGCTTCCAATAAAGTCATCAACTATTACCGCCGTGTAGTGGAAGAAAATGCGTTCAACTTTAGCAGCACCAAAGACCTCACCAAACTAAACCTCAAACAAATCAACATCTTCAACTGTTGGGATGAAGAAGTACCCATACAGCCCGGAGTACTCACCGATACCGGAGGCAAATATGCGATTCGCTCTTTGCAAGTAGCCGCGCAATGCCTCAAAGATGGACAGATAGATGCCTTGGTAACTGCCCCCATTCATAAAAGCAATACTGCTACCAACGATTTTCCTTTCACCGGACACACTCCATTTTTTAAAGAAAAATTTGGCGCTAAAGATGTGCTGATGTTGCTATACAGCCACACCTTGCGTGTGGGGCTCGTTACCGAACATGTTCCTGTGGCAAAGGTAGCCGGCTATATTACCAAAGAACGTATCATTTCAAAGGTGCTAATACTCAAAGAAACCCTCGTCAAAGATTTTGGGATAGACCGCCCCAAGATAGCCGTGTTGGGGCTCAACCCCCATTCGGGCGATGAGGGACAAATAGGTACGGAAGAGCAGCAAATCATTCGTCCTTTAATAGATAGTTTCCAGCAACAAGGACTGCTTGCTTTTGGCCCTTATGGAGCGGATGCCTTTTTTAGCCGTGGGCATTACCGTCATTTTGATGCGGTATTAGCCATGTATCACGACCAAGGCCTAATTCCTTTTAAAACATTGGCGCAAGGCGAAGGTGTAAACTATACGGCGGGGCTGCCAGTTATCCGCACCTCACCCGACCATGGCACTGCATTCGATATTGCGGGTAAAAATGTAGCCGACGAAAGTTCCTTTCGTGAAGCCGTTTTTCAAGCTATTGATTTATTCCGCCAGCGCAAGCAATATAAAGAAAACACTGCTAATCCATTGATGCGAAAAGGGAACGTAGAAAAAGAAAATCTAACGGCTACAGCTGATAAAAGCATTTAACAATATACTATAATACTCAAGCAAGAAAAGTAATTGGGTGCTTAAATATTGAGGAAGCATCTACGCTACAAAGGGTAGTGCCGTTCCTTCTATTTTACCATTGCTATTCATGAATGAAATACGGGTGTAGTACCATTTTGTTTGGTGATGACTATTCCTTCTCTGAAATTTTACTGCATAGTCGATGAAAAAGTATTTTTTGTTACCGTAGCTATTATCTGTAAACTTGTCATAAGAATAATATTTAGTGATATGAAAAAATTAAAAAACGTTTTCCTTTTAGGTGTTGGATTCCTTTTGTCCATCAATGGATTTTCTCAAAATGTAAGAGAAGTAGCCACTAAAATTAATAAAGCAGAGCAAAAGGGAATAGCCGCAGACTATGCCTATCCTGAATCGTACGTTTCGCAAGCATTATCTGATAAGTTTAAGCTCGCAAACTTTGGCAAGAGCAAAAGTAAAAGTGGTTTTAGTGTGTATAGCGCTGTTACTTGGGCTGAAGTAGCTCCTTCTGATAAACTAGATGTGTATGTCAAAACATCCGAATCAAAAGGAAACACGAGCGTCATCATCCTTTTGTCGCGCGGATACGACAACTTTATGAACGCTACCAACGACCCACAACAAATGGAAAACCTAAAAACTTTTCTTACCAATATCCTAGCTGATATTGAAACGGTAGCACTAGCGAAGAAAATAGAAGCGCAATTAAAAGTGGTAAAAGAAGCAGAAGACAAAGCAAAGTCCATCCAAAAAGATTATGAATCTTTAAAGGGGCAGAAAGAGAAAATTGAAAAAAATATGGAGCAGAATTTAGAAGCGCAGAAAAAAGCACAAAGTGATATAGATGCTGCCAATGCAGTGCTCAATGAATTGAAAGCGAAACTTCAAAAATAAATTCTCAATAACTAATTCGTAATCGTCAGAACGGAACCGACTCATGGGTTAGTTTCCTTCTGGCGATTTGTACATAGGTACTTCCCGGATATTTAAGAAGTAGCTCTTCATAATATTTTTGGGCTTCTAGTGGTTGTTGCAGATAGCGCTCATACGTGTCAGCCATCTTATAAAGCGCATCGTCACCCAATACATCTTCACCAAATGTTTGCAGCACGGTTTTATAGAAGGCTATGGCTTTATCGTATGCGCGATGTTTAATAGCAATGTTCGCACGCAGCATTAGTATATCATCTTGCAATGGATGCTTAGGAAAAGCCGTAGTAATACTATCCAATATGCGCTCGGCTTCTTTGTCTTTATTTTGAAAAAGTAATAAGTCGGCATGAGCAAACTGTTGCAGTGGTACAATATTGCTATCGGGTGGTATGTTTTCGATTATCAAAACGGATAAGGATAAGGCATCATTGGCAATTAGTTCAGAGGTGGATGCTTTCAATACCGACAGTTGGCTTTCTGCCCATTCAAAATCACCACGGTAATACGCAAGTTTGGCATTTCGGAAACGGGCTTCTTCTCCCAACATGTCTTCTTTAAAGGCTTTGTCCACTTGGCTATATGTTAGAGAAGCATCCCATACACGATTGGTGAGGATGTAATAATCGCCCAATTGCAATTTGGCTCTTCCTAAAAAGTTTTTAGTGGCTTCTGGTTGTGCTATCGCTTTCTCCAATATTGTTACAGCCTTAGCACTACTATCGTTGTATTGCGCTTCCAATGCAGCATACTGCAATAGGGTTTCGGTAGTAGTATATTCCGGGAATTGTTTAAAATAATCTTCAAAATGTTTTTCCAATGAAAGCACATCACGCTTGGTATATGCTATGTTTTGGGTGAGTTGTGTCATGCTTACTTGCAACTTTTCCGCCCATGCGGTAGCATACAATGGTCGCTCTTTCCCGTACTCCAATATGGCATTGAGTGCTTCTACTGCTATATCAAATTTCTTTTCTTTCTGCGCCAACCTAGCAAACTCTAATAAGCGTTGACCATTTTCGTTATTGCGCTCATCTAATGCCTGTATTTGTATCAACGCACCTTCCCAGTCGTCTTTTTGGGTATAAAGCCAAGTGAGAATTTCAGCATAAAAAATATTTTCAGGGCTTTCATTTATTTTTTTTACTACCGCTTTTTGCGCCAGTGCTAAATGCTTGGGTTGGTTGTTGAGCACTTCCAGCAATAAGGATTTGGTATCTTCTGCAGTGCCTATTTGTCGGGGTCCGGCATCTAGTAATGTGGCTACTGATTTTTCAATTTCTCCATTCTGAGCATATAATCGGGCTAGTACATATCCATACAAAAACGGATTGTGAAGGATGGCAATGGCGCGTTCATAGGTTTTAATAGCCCAGTCTATTTGTTCGATACGACTAAAGGCAGTAGCCATTCTTGTCGTTATCATATCATCTCCGTTGATTCTTGAGATGGCTACAACAAAATATTCTTTTGCTTTTTTTTCTTTACCATTAAGCAGGTATAAATATCCGGCATCTACCAAGGGAATGGGGTCTTGTGGGCGCAGTGATAATTGTTTTTCGGTGAGCTTCTCGGCATCTTTGTAAGATTTCGCAGCTATCAAGGTTTGTAAATATTCCTGATACAATTCCACCTCTCCGGTACGTTCAGCGTATAGTTTTTTATAGGCCTCTATTGCTTGAGGATAATTCTTTTGCAACACCCATGTTCGTGCCTGTGCCAATGCATCGATTGTGGCTGGAACTTGGGTTTGCGCTTCGGCATTCCCTATTTCAATAAGCAATAGCAACCCTACTATGACCCCCTTTACGTTAGCCTTCATAGCTTCAAAAATAACTATTGGAACGATAGTGTGCGTGCTGCTTATCATATTTTAGCACTGCTTTATGCGCAACATTTTATCCATTTTACTATAAGCATCAGAAAGCACAATGCACAGGGCACAAAAAAGGTGTAGTTTATTGCAGTACTACACCTTTTTTTTAGAAATCAATAATAGTAATGGATCTCTTTGTTCTATACTTTAGAACGTAGAAGTGATGCCCAATTTAATACCGCTAAATGCCGGCTCGTAACGACACACACCGCCGGTACAATTGATACCATCCACTTGCTTCACATAGGATAGTGTAAAGCGGTGTGGGCCGGTGGTGTACGCTGCAAAGGCATTGTAATAGTGCGCCGGTTTTTTCAATCCGCTCAAGTTATTTGGATTCAACTTGGTGATGTACATATCCGAAACGGCAAATGACCAACGAGGCGCTATTGTAAGCTCAAGTAATCCGAATATCCAAGAGCCAAAGTCATTCTTGGCAAACATATATTCCCATTCAGTGCGCAGCGATGTCTTATCTGTAAACTTGTAGGTAGCCTCTACAAAGGGAGTAAACGCCGTAAACAAAGGCACATCCTTTACTTGATAGAGCTTTTGGTTGTATTCCAAATACTGACCGCCCACCATGAAAATCCATTTATCCAATCCTCGGTAGTTGATTTCTCCATACAACTCTCTATATAATTTCACAGAAGCCAGTGTGTTGATATGCGTGTAGTTGAGGGTGATATCTAAATTATCGTTGGGTGAAACCAAAACATCAGTACCTAATGCCAACTCTGAAAGGTCTTGCGATGCCGGTGTATAACGTGCTAACAAGCGCTGTGGGCGCAAGCGGGCAACGATGGGTTGCCAATTCATTAACCCACGTAGCAAAAGCTCATTGGGGGAAGTGCGCATCACAAAATTTTCTGTACGTTTTCCGGTTACATTTACGGCTATTCCTTTACGCGCATAACCTAATGTAGTGTACACTACACTACCAGGCAAGTCTTTTAGTACATTATCTTTTTCAATGGCTTCATGTGTTTTATAAGCACCTTCGATATACCAAGAAAAATCTCCGGCTGTCAGGTTGTTGTAGGCCGAAAACGCATACGTATTGTATCTGGGATAAAAACGAAGGCTACTGTCTTGTGCGTCTATATTGCTTTTCACAGGCAACCACGACTCATTGTCCATCGTCCGATTGAGCGCGCCGATACCCGGTGAAATATGAATATTATTGCCAATGGTAAAATCTCCTTCAAGATTCAACCCTTTAATGATGGGAGCATAACGGGAGAAATTTCGAACATTTTTTTGTTGGCCGGTAAATCCTTTTACAAAAAGGTTATCCGTCAATTTGTATTTTAGGTGCAAACCCACCAAAGCATTATCCAGCAATAGCCCACGGTCTTCGTAGGATCGGAATAAGATACCACTGCCTATTTGGTCATAAATATAACCCGCAGTTACGGTGAGTCCTTTAATCTCTTTGCTGAGGCTCCAAGCTCCAATACCAAAACCGGAGATGGCTATCTTAGGGTCGTAGAGGTTGGAGTTTTGAAAACCATCTGCTCGTAAGAATGCAGTAAACCCTTTATAGTTGTACCGCAGCGACAGCCAAGATTCGCCACCGCTAAGGTAGTCGTTGTACAAAGAATTGTCTGGCGTGAGGATGCCACTGTCTCGTTGGTAGTAGTTGAGGTTGGTCATGATATCACCCGAGAGTGTACCTTGTGCACCGGCACCCAAACCACAGGCAACCCAAGCAGCTGCCAAGAAAAATTTTTTCATATTATGTTGAATGAAGCGTAGATTTTGCAAGCCAAATTACAACAGTTACTAAATTTGGCAAGATTTTAGTTAGTCTTTGTTATAAAAAAACTACTTTTAAAAAATGAAAAAGATATTCTCATTTATTGCCTTCCTCACATTTGCTACCGGAGTATTTGCTCAAGAAGAACTACCATCAACAGCTATTAAAGACGTCAGTACTGGTAAAAAAATAGCCTTCAACCAGACCTTTGAAAAAGGAAAAGTAACTGTAGTAAGTTTTTGGGCAACTTGGTGTGTTCCTTGTAAAAAGGAGATAAAAAGCATCCGCGAAAAACTTGGAGAATGGAAAAAAGAAACCGACTTCAACTACATGACTATATCAATGGACGAAACCCGAGCTGAAGGGTTAGTGCGTAGTTATGCCAAATCACAAGGCTGGGACTTTCCTTATTATATAGATGCCAATTCTGACTTGAAACGATCTCTCAATTTTCAAAATGTTCCTTATACCATTATTATTGATAAAGAAGGTAAAATAGCTTACCAACATGCCGGATACGAAGAAGGCAGCGAATTGGAAACCTATGAAAAAGTGAAAGAGTTGGCAAATAAGTAAACTCGCTATTATTACTTGATATTACTTAAGGGAGACGGACTACAGTCTCTCTTTTTTTGTAGAGAAGATATGTTACGATTGCCAAACAGTCAATATTTCATTGCCCCTATTCAAAATAAAATTAGTATCCGTCGGCTTTACAATGTCAAACAAAAAATTATCTTTGCATTTCTGAATCTACAACGATATGAGCATAAAAATAAAACCTACAGCAGGACAAAAACGCACCTTTTTGTTACATACTATTGTATTTTTAATAGCCTCGGCTGTTATGTTTTTTATTCATCATAAACAAGGAGAAAAAGAATGGGCTTACCCTTGGCACGCATGGATTATTGCAGCATGGGGGCTTTCACTCATTGGTCACTACTGCGCTGTGTATTTTGACTACGAAGACAAAGGGATGGACGATTACAAAAAACAATCTGCATAAACATTTCAATACTTACTTATTACTTTTTAGATACTACCTCTTGCAACCATGTGAGAGGTTTTTAATTTTATACCCATGGAAAACCCAAAAATCAAGCAGTTGCAAGACGAGTACAACCTACTCGATAATGAGGAAGATAAAATAAATAAGCTGGTAGAAATAGCCCTCGAAGTTCGCAATCTCGATGTAGAGCGCGGGTTTGAAATGGCAGAGGAAATAATAGAACGTTCTGAAAAAGTCGGATATCTGAAAGGGAAAGGTAGGGGCTATAACCTTGCCGGTTGGTGCTATTGGCAGCAAGGTAACTACGAAGCCGGTAAAGACATTTTAGAGCAAGCCTACCTCATTGCCAATAAGGTTAATGATAAACCTTTTTTGGCTCGTGTGTTGAATAATTTTGGGAACATCTATCGTGATACCGGTGACCTGGCTGAAGCCCTGAGTTATTTTGAAAAGGCGCTAGCCATCAACGAAAGTATTGGAGATGATGTAGCGCAGTCGGTGAATCTTTCCAGCATTGCCTACCTGCATTACGACCTCAATGATTATGACAATGCCTTAGAATTTGCCCTACGCTGTATTCCTATTTTTGAAAAAGCCAATGATGAGCATCGGCTCATGTCATTGTATCATATCCTCGGGAATATTTACTTCAAACAAGAGCAATATTTGGAAGCGTTACGATATTTTGAAGAAAATGTTACCCATGCAAATATTGACACGATGCTGCATGCTCTGGCAATTAGCGGATTGGGGAAAGTGTATTATAAGATGCACGACATCGATAAAGCAAAACAGTATTTAAAAAACGCTTTGGAACTTGGGAAAGACCTTGGCAACGTAGAGGTTCAAATCAGTTGCCATTTCTACCAAGGCAGGTTGGAAATGGATGAGGGCAATTATAAAACAGCCTTGAATGAGCTACGCGAAGCACTCACAATGGCAGAAAATCATACCCGCAAACATGATATCATGAGCATTCATGAGTACTTGTCTGCCTTGTATGAACGAATGGGTGATACGCCAAATGCCTTTCATCACCTCAAAACATTTCAAGAAATAAAAGAGGAAATATTTAAGCAAACAACACTCAATAAATTTAGAAATCTTCAAGCCAGACAAGAGATAGAACTGGCTCAAAAGGAAAAAGAAGTAGCCGAAAAAACAGCCACCCTCAAGCAACAGTTTATGGCTAACATGAGCCACGAAATACGTACGCCGATGAATGCAATAGTGGGCATGACAAGGCTATTGTTAGAAAAAGAACCCAAACCGGACCAAATGCGTTACTTGAATGCCATTCAGCAATCTGCCGACAACCTGCTTGTCATCATCAACGATATTCTGGATTTGTCTAAAATTGAAGCAGGAAAAATTGAAATTGAAAAAACCGATTTCTCTTTGTCAGAGATGGTGCAAAGCGTATTGGACATGCTGATGCTAAAGTGTGAAGAAAAAGGACTTTCGCTGAAAGCCAATCTTGATAAAGCAATACCCAACCGTTTGGTGGGCGACCCTACGCGCATTCATCAAATCTTGCTCAACTTAGCCGGCAATGCAGTAAAGTTTACCGAAAAAGGTAGTGTAGAAATCAAAGCAACGCTTCAAAAAACGGAAGAGAAAAAACACCTCATTCGCTTTGATGTCATTGATACGGGCATTGGCATATCAAAGGATTATGTCAATAAAATCTTTGACAGCTTTACCCAGGCTGGAACCGATATAGCTCGAAAATTTGGAGGAACCGGTTTAGGGCTTACCATTTCAAAACAATTGACTTCGTTGATGAATGGAAACATTTTTGTTACTAGTGAACTGGGAAAAGGTACCACCTTCAGTGTATTGCTCCCCCTCGAAGAGGCAAAAGAACAAATCGCTGTTTCTTCTGAAAAAATAATCAATGACGACACTCTGAAAAAACTGGATAATATCCGTTTGCTGTTGGTAGAAGACAATGAATTTAACCGAATGGTAGCCGAAGACACTTTACGAAGCACCGTACCCAACATCAAATTAGACACTGCTTATAATGGGAAAATAGCCGTAGATAAAGTAAGTGTTAACGACTACGATGTAGTATTGATGGATATTCAAATGCCGATGATGGACGGGGTAGAAGCCACCAAGAATATTAGAAAATTACCGCCGCCTAAAAATGCTACGAAGATTATTGCCATGACAGCCAATGTACTTCAAGAAGATATTCAACGATACCTCGAAGCAGGCATGAATGCTCACCTTTCCAAGCCCTTTCAAAAAGATGATTTGTTTTTGAAAATCGCTTTGATGATGGATGGAAAAACCGAATTTCCTACAACTGACAAAAAAGACAATGCGATTCTCTCCGAAAACCTTGTACTACCGGACAAAGTAACCGACATGGAATTTCTACGCACTTTTACAGGAGGTAATCCCGAAAAAATAAAAAAATATATCGGCATGTTTCTTCAAAACGGACCGGTACTATTGGATACGGTAAAGCAATCTTTAAAAGAAAAAAACTTCCCGGCTATTAAGATTGCGGCACATTCCTTAAAACCACAGTTATCATACATGGGCGTAAAAGAAGAAATTAGCAATATCTTCCTTATTGAGCAGACAGCTGGAGAAGCCGTGCATGTAGATCGTTTACTCCCCTTAGTACAAAAATTGGAGAAGGTTTGCGAGAAGGCATTTGAAGAGTTGAAAGCAATACATACTAATTGATATATAGGCGGTCAACACTTATTATTTTTGTCTAAAAAACTTTTCAAATCATTAACAGAAAGTATATCTTTGGAAACGTTTTATCATTCACAATAAAATTAGCAATCATAGTGAAAAAAGTATTTTTACTCTTGTCGACTGTAGCAGTGCTTTCGTCAACAACAAAAGCACAATTTCGATGTGCTACAGATGAGGTGCATCAAAAAGCCAAAGAGCTTTATCCGGAAATAGCGCAGTACGAAGCACAGTTAAAAGCAGAGATTAATGCGCAGATGTATGGTATGGATTTAAGTCAGTTTGCTAAAACAACCGATATCAACGACAATGTTACTTTGCATGTTCCTATCGTATTTCACGTAGTGCATGATTACGCTGGTGATTATGTAAGCGATAATGATATCATTGAGGCATTGGCGGATATTAATAGGGTTTTCAGCAAAACCAATCCGGACAGAACACAGGCTATTCCTACTTTTTCGGGCAATATCCCCGGTACAAGTGTTCCCTATATCGGCAATGCACGCATCCAATTTCATTTGGCACAAATAGACCCTAACGGCAATCCTACAAAGGGTATTACTCGTCGCAGAAGCTATCTTACCTACAACGCCGGCGACCAAGCGAAAGGTGATTTGTGGCCTCCGCAATCTTATATGAATATTTGGCTTATCAAAAGATTTGATGCAAACCATTCCAGTGCCGGTGCATACGCTTACAAACCAGGTGCTGCCAACTCTTACCCCATCTATTTTTGGGACGGTGTCATTTGTCTTTCCCAACAAATGGTATATGACCACACTCTTTCGCACGAGTTAGCACATACTTTCAATATTGACCACGTATGGGGCGGTACCAACCAACCTGAAGTTGCTTGTGGCGATGATGATGTTGATGATACCCCTCCCACAAAAGGACATATGAATAAATGTGGTGCTACCGAATTAGCCGATACCAATTGTTCTATTGGGTATGTAAGAGTATATGACTCGTTAACAGCAAAAAGATTGTTTAATGTGACGGTTGCTCCCGGTGCCAACTTTACTTTGGATTATCCCGATACGAACAACACACAAAACATCATGGACTATTCCAGTTGCGGAAAAATGTTCACTTATTTGCAAACTGTTCGCATGAGAACTGCTTTGAGAAATAGTGCTGCGAATAGAAATAACTTAATCGATAGTGCCAACCTTATGCTCACAGGTGTGCTAAATGCGAATGGCAACATCAACCCAATGGCAGACCTGGCACCAGTAGCTGATTTCTCTACCAATAGTGGCAATCGTGAAGAAAGAGCATTTGTGTGCCAAGGCGTTAATGTAGCTTTTGCAAACCGTAGCTGGCGTGATACCATTACTACGTCTCAATGGACATTCACTGATGCTGCCAACAATGTCTCTACGGCTACTACCAACAGTTTGTTAGACGCTACCAAATCTTTTACATCTCCTGGTTGGGTAAAAGTGCAATTAGTAGCTAATTCTAATGCCGGTTCTGGCACTATCACGAAAGACAGTGCTATATATGTAGCCAATAACACAGCTAAATCTGCTACAAATTTTATTCAAGAGTTCGGACCCAACGATGACTTGAGCGAATACCCTATTTTCAATATTTATAAAAACCAAAACCAATGGGCTGTAACCAACAAAGCAGGGTACTACGATAATAGCTCTATGTGCATGAATGCTTATGACAAAAGAACCAACACTCAAATGCTCTACAACTCACCAATTGGTGATGTAGATGAATTTTATACTCCGGGTTTTGACCTTACACCATTTGCATCTGGTACGTATTGCAACCTAAGCTTTATGATTTCTGGTGCTACTACTACTGTAAATCCAAGTAAAATGTTGGACACTTTAGAAATTAGCTATTTAACTACCTGCTCCGGTGTACAAAGCTGGAAAGTATTGAAGAAAATGACAGCAATGGAGATATTCAATGCAGGTACCTTAGCCGGTAAAGAATTCTATCCTGCCGGTGGTGCTGATTGGGCTGCCCGTTCTTACAACATTCCCAAAGCCGATCGTCAGGCTTTGGTATATTTCCGCTTCCGCTACAAATCAAATGGTGACATTAGTGCGTTTGGCAACGTGGGTACTGGTAACAATGTATTTATTGATAGATTAAACTTCAATGGCTCTCCTACAGGTGTAGATGATGTTCGCTACCAAAGCAATGGATTTGCCTTAGCTCCTAACCCTACTACCGGCGCTTCCGCAGTAATGATAAAGGGAACTAACAATGCCTCTATCGTGAAAATACAAGTGACCGACGTAACCGGCAAACTGATTTATGCTACTCAAACTACATCTACCACAGATACCAAAGTGGAAATTCCGGCACACATCATAAATACAAAGGGTATTTATATGGTTACTGTGAGCAGCGACAATGCTAAACACACTGAAAAACTAGTAGTGTACTAGTACTATTTTCAAACCAATACCTAAGAAACGGCTTCATGATAAAACATGAAGCCGTTTCTTTTGAATCCTGCTTAATCATACACTGTACATTCTCTCATTTATTGGAAATCAACAGAACCCTTTCAGTGAATGAACGCTTCCCTAAAATTGTGTATTTTTACCTCATCCATAGTTAACAAATAACACTTCACAGAATAATGAAAAGAAACAGCTACAGACTGCAGTTCGTAATAGTCCTGCTTTTTTTAGCTAGTGTGCTATCTTCTTCTTTTTCTATAGCACAGGCTTACCGATTTTCTGACAATACAACGGAAAAAAAGAAACCTGTTTTAGTAAAAACTAACCCCGCCGCAAAGGACTCAACAGAGAAAACACCCGTTGAAAAAACACCCAACGATGTATCTACGCCTGCTCAAGAAATCAAAAACGTAAAAATCATCAGTGAAGAGGATGATGGGAAGGGGAATTTTGTACGTACCATTCAGTACAACAAAGGCTCGATGCGTATTACTGAGACCATTATTAAACCTAAAACAGTAATGGCAGTAATGGGACTAAGAGTCAATATTAATCCCGATACCATGGACAAAAAACTGGTGCAGATTATCGTTGACAAAACGGAATACAGCCTTAAAGTATTGTACCGAAAAAAGCCCATTCGCGTATACAAAGCCACTTTTGGGCCTCAGCCCAAACAAGACAAATGTATGGAAGGAGACCGTTGCACACCGGAAGGTTCGTTTACCATCAACCATCTAAACCCACGTTCGATATACAATAAATTTATGCAGTTGAACTACCCCAACGAGTCTTCGTGGGAAAAATTTAACTCGCTTAAGAAAAACGGTAAGATCCCTTCATCGGCTAAGATTGGCGGCTCTATTGGCATTCACGGTATATGGAAAGGTGGCGACCAACTTATTGACTTGGGTGTAGGCTGGACAGATGGCTGTGTGGCGTTAAAAAACAATGACGTGGACGACTTGTATAAATTTGTAGGTGTAGGCACAAAAGTCATCATCAAGCAATAGCTTACTCCATTCCCAACTTCTCACAAACAGGCACATTTCTCTAACGGAGAAAAACATATTCTTGCTACCTTTATCCAGCTATGCAACCATCTAATGTGCGCCCATCAACCGAACTCAGCAAACAAGATAAAGAATACGAAAACAGTATTCGCCCACAAAGTATTGAGGAGTTTTCGGGACAGCCTCAACTGATTGAGAACTTGCGCATTTTTATTAAGGCTGCTAATATGCGTGGTGAGGCCTTAGACCATGTACTCTTTCACGGACCTCCAGGCTTAGGCAAAACGACACTGTCTCGCATTGTAGCCAACGAACTAGGGGTAAGCATAAAAGAAACCAGCGGGCCGGTAATAGAAAAACCCGCAGACCTTGCAGGATTGCTCACGTCATTAGAAGTACGAGATGTTTTGTTTATCGATGAAATTCACCGCCTCAGCACCGTAGTAGAAGAATACCTCTACGCTGCAATGGAAGACTTCAAGATAGACATCATGATTGATAGTGGTCCCGCGGCACGGTCGGTACAGATAAATATCAACCCCTTCACATTAGTAGGTGCTACTACTCGTTCCGGGCTGCTTACCTCGCCATTGCTATCACGATTTGGTATCAAGTCGCGGTTAGATTATTATACCAAAGAAATACTTCAAAAAATCATCATCCGTGCCGCAGGGCTCATACAAGTAAAAATAACCTCCGACGCTGCAATGGAGATAGCCGGACGAAGCCGAGGTACACCACGTATTGCCAATGGATTGCTCCGAAGAATGCGCGATTTTGCACAGGTATTAGGCAATGGCGTCATTGACTTGGGTATTGTAGAACATGGATTGAGGGCATTAAGCGTAGATGTAAATGGACTGGATGAAATGGACAATAAAATACTTACCACTCTTATTGACAAATTCAAAGGGGGACCCACAGGCATCAATAATATTGCTACTGCTGTAGGGGAAGAAGCCGGCACTATTGAAGAAGTGTACGAACCCTTTCTAATTCAAGAAGGCTATATCATGCGCACTCCTCGTGGCAGAGAGGCTACCGAAAAAGCCTACCTACACTTAAAGAGAGACCGAAAAGGAAACGATAATTTGTTGTTTTAATAGACCCTGTCTTTTGGTATTAAGATATCTCAGCACTTGATTAATGGCTGCCGCTATTCCTACTCGTATTTTTGTTCTTCGGGCTAGCTTTCTTTATTAGCTCTTTTTCCGCTTTGTTGCTGTTTTTTTCCTCTTTGCCATAATCCCACAATTCCTGCAAACTTTTAGGGCGCTTTTCTGCCAGCCATTGGAAACGGCTAAGCCTAAGTGGCGTCGTCAACGCTTGTTGCATAGGCGTCATTTTATGCTTGATGTTTTGGTATTGTTTTATCTGGCTAATTTCTTTTTCTTCAAACAATACTTTCATGCGGTCACACTGTGTTTCATCAACGCCTAAATAACGTCCATTATCATCTTTAGAATAATATATAGCTTCTGCATTGGGAGATACCACTAACTCTTTCACAGCGTTTTTCTCAAAATACCCCGTCATGGTGTTCCCTTGCACCTGGTCATAAAGCGGTGTTTTTACGGTACCGGTCAATGATACCAACAGAGCATTATTGGGTATGTATATGCGCCTAATGGTACTGCTATCCATGTATAACAAGATGGTGTCGCCCGTAATCTGCGCCTGACGACTCCATACAATGGGAGCATACATCATCCGCATGGTGCTGTCTTGCTGAGAGTAGCTGATACTATCACAGCGAGCTTGCAATGAGTCGGAGTAAACTACCACTTGGTGGAAACCGATAAAGTATCGATATTTTGTAGTATCCGCAGCGGGTTGTGCTGCTTCTTGAGTGGGTTCTATTAATCGCTTCTTTTTATCGTTTGTATTTTTCGCAAAAGAAGTATCAGAACCCAATGATATAACCGGAGCGGAGAAAAATGTATCTGCCCGAATAAATATACTATCGTTGCCATTCATCTTTTTCATGACCGGAAAACGTGTAGCATACAAGCGCTTGTTGCGCTCATTATATTGTGCAGCACCGCTATAAAGCGTAGCCTTCAACGCCGTATCAATACACACCACTTTACCTATTGCAATACCCATTCCTGTCTTGCGATTGTAATACAATGAGTCGGCTTCAATATATTGTGCGCGGTCTTGCAGCGATGAGCGTGTGATGAAATGTGCTATTTCATTTTTTGCATCCCAAGTACCGCCATTTGTGTGTAACACGGCACTGTCGTTGGTTATGACCGATTGTGCAAAAAAGGTTACTACTTCTGTTGCGGTGTTGTACCCTAAGTCATTTGATGCCACTTGATAGCTGGGGTTTGTTACCAATACCTCTTCCGAAAAACGAGCATCTTTTGTACGGGCATTATAATACCCGCTATTGCTCGATACCGTTGTCGATTCATTTTGCAAAGTACCGCCATTATGAAAAGTGCCGACTTTCGTAGCCACACTATAGTATAACTCTTCTGTCCAAAGGTTTTTGTTACCATCTGTCAGGTTCACATTCCCTTGTAAAAAAGCGAGTTTATTATTGCCTGTATAGCGCAAATAATCGCTGGCTACCTGTGTGCCCGATTGTATGATGCGTACGTTGCCAAATGCTTGCAGGTTGTTTTTTGCCAAATGAATGTAAGCACTATCGCAATACATATAAGCATCACCATGGCGCAATTGCACATTATTAATAAGCTTGTTGATAGCACCGGAGTCTGTCTGCAAATAATGAAGTTCCGTGCCACTGCTCGGCAATATTTCTATTTGAATCAGCTTATCCTTTTCTGCTTGTTGTGCCAAAACACCCGAGGAAAAAAGTAGCAACAAGCCCCAAAATAATAATGAAAAATAGTAGGTCACCGGCCCTATCGCTCCGGTGATGCATCGTTGCGACGCTCCGTTCTTCTTCAGTAATACTATGGTACTATCTTTTGTTATCAAGGAATTGAATTACGGAGCCTGTTTTTTACGACCGAAGATAGATATGTTTATATACCGCGCCGGATGTGCTTCTAAGTCAGCCAGTAGGCTATTGGCAGTGCCCACCGTTGTCTTCAGGTTATTGTATAGGTCTTTATCGTTGACCAACAATCCCAGTGAGCCTTCATTACTATTAATCTTTGAAACGACCGACTGTAGCTGTGCTGCAGCGGTTTTAAACTCCGCAACGGTTTGTTCTATCTGTGCTTTCGATAGCTGTTGGGTAGTCAACTCGGTGTATTTAAGTATGTTTTCAATGCGAGTACTGTTCCGAGCTAAGTTACCGGTTATATCATCTGCATTGCGAATCACAGATGACAAGCGACCACTTTCACCATTCAACTTACCAGATAGTTGTTGGAAATTTTGCATAGTAGTTTCCAAGTTTGACAAGCTGGCTTTCAGGGTAGCACTAGTTTGACGATCCAAGATGGAATTTACACTATTCAATAGCGTATCTAAGGTACCCACCGCATGGCGCAGGTCTTGCATCAAAGGAGAAATCTCTGCCGACAACGATTCTACAATACTACCTTCAATACCGGAAGGTAAGGTTTCACCCTCTTCAGCTAATTGTTTACTATCGCTGGGTTCAATGCTGATGCCCTTGGTTCCCAAAAGGTCTAAGGCTATGATTTTGGCTACGCTAGCCTTGGGTATAGCTACCGATTTTTTAACGGATAAGGTCACTTTTACTTTGCCGTCCTCCATCATGACTATATCAGCTACATGTCCTACTTGCATGCCTTTTATAGATATAGCCGATGAGTTTTGAATGCCTAAAACATTGTCATAATAAGCGTAGTATTCTTTCTCGCCAGACAAAATGTTGGCCCCTTTCAGAAAATAAAAGCCGGCAAAAAATATGATAATAGACGCTGCTACCAATAGCCCAATACGTCCTTCCTTAGATAACTTCATTTAGTTCAATACCCTTTATTGATAAAGCAAAAATAGTTGAAAACAGCGTAAATATGGAGTGCTACGCTTATCTAAATAATTCTATAATGGCAACGGACAGGACCATCTTTGTTGGCAAGCAACAGCCTTTGTTGGATTAGCTTTTTAGCTGGCAGCGCTATGAACGAGTTCGGTTGAATGCATTCTATCAGCAGTGGTAAGCTCTTGCGGTTGCGCTGCTGTACCATCTGTTGGCATTACGATTTCCAGATTGGAGAAATCTTTTAACTGGGGCAAATCATTAGCCGAATTGATGCCTAAGTAATCCATAAAATTCTTTGAAGTGGCATAAATCAAAGGCTTGCCAATCATCTCTTCATTTCTTCCGGCAATTACTATTAGTTCTTTTTCCAACAATTTTTGGATGGAATAGTCAGCACTCACTCCTCTGATAAATTCGATCTCCGCTTTAGTGGTTGGTTGTTTATAGGCAATAATGGCAAGGGTTTCCATAGCTGCTGAAGATAGCTTTTTGATGTATTTATCACCATTGAGTTGCAGCACTGTTTTATGAAAGGCTTTTTTGGTAAGAAACTGATAGCCGCCACCTACTTCCCGCAATTGAAAAGCATAATAATCGGCTTCGTATTTTTCACTAATGGCTTCTATGGCGGTCCCAATTTGCTCTTCTACTACCGGCTCTTCTATTGATTGCGAAACCAACTCTATTATTTCCATTTGGGTGATAGGTCGCTCGCTAGCAAATATGAGCGCTTCTATATGCAGCATCAATTGTTCAATATTCATAACACACACAGTTTTCTTACACTTCGAAGATAGGTACGATGACTGCAACATAGTGCATAAAGTAATACACAGGTGTTAGTAACTATCCATAAGTAGTTTTGTGAAGCATATAAAAAATTCAGGCTAGCATATCAACAGATACACTAGCCTGAAAAATATAAATTATAGTTTTTATCGGAGTAGGGTTACGTTACCCTGATAGTGTTCTTTTGCACCGCTTGAAAGGGTTACTTCAATAAGGTACACATATACTCCTAAGGGTTGGTTTTTGCCATTAAACTTACCATCCCAGCCTCTTCCGTCAATTTTATCAGTTTGGAAAACTAGTTCTCCCCAACGATCAAAAATCTTCATCGAGAATTTCGTAACACCTTTTGACAGAGCTTGTCTCGGCATGAAGTAATCATTGGCACCATCATTGTTTGGAGTAAAGCTATTCGAAATATCTAAATAGCAATCTTTGAATACTTCAATGCTGTCTGATGTAGTACAACCATTTGATGTAGAATTCACGGAATAAATACCCGGATGACGTACAGTAATAAGTGCTGTGGAATCACCGGTGCTCCATAACCATTTTACATCCGGATTGTTTTGGTTGATGTTATCACCAATAACAATAGCAGGGCCGTTGGGGCACATAGTGGTGTCAGGGCCTAAGTTTACAGATAGGTATGGTCTTACTCTAATAGTATCCACCGAGTCAGTATTCGGGCATGCTCTGTATATGCCGGATAATTTCACTGCATAATCACCGGCAACATCATATACGTGAGATACTGGGTTAATATCCGTAGCTGTATAGCCATCGCCGAAGTCCCATGTTATCTTTTTAAGTCCCATGGTTACATAATCTCCGGTAAAGGTTACGCGTTGTCCTTGGCAAATTGTAAGGTCGTCTGCTGTAAAATTCATCTTACCGGAAGAATCCACATAGATATCCATATAAGTGGTATCACTGCATGGTACAAAGTCCGTTACTACGTGCATTACTCTATATACACCTACTTTGGTGTAGATATGCGCAGGGTCTTGGGTGTAGGTTGTATCACCGTCTCCAAAATCCCAAAAGAAGCTATAAGTAAGGAATTTGTTGTAAGTCGAGTTGTCTTTGAATAACACATTTGAACCCTGACATACAGTATCGTTATTCACATTGATAACAGCTAGTAATGGATGCAGGTTATTCACTTTGTTTGTAACACTATCAAAGCAACCGGTAGCTTTGTTGTAACATATCAACCATACGTCAAATTGGTTTTGTGCATAATAATGATGTGTGGGGCTCCAATTAGGATGGTTTACGCTATCAGCGGTAATAATAGTTCCATCTCCAAACTTCCAGATACAAGAGTCACCCATGATAGTTGAGTTGGTAAACTTCACCGTATCGGCAACACAGCCATATGCTATTTCGCTCGTGAAGGAAGGAAGAGGTGAAGGAAGCACGTATATAGGCACAGGTGTGCGATCACTTTCACAACCCATAACTATACGCGAAGCGTAATAGATAATAGTGTCTGCAACATTCATATTTGGTACGGGCGGTGTGGTATCAGATACACCACCTACCGGCACATCATACCATAGAATGCCCGTTTGTGAATATGGATTGAAAGGAATAAAGGTAGAACCTGCGCAGTAAGTAGGATTGTAGGTAATTACCGGTGGCGTAGGGGTAGCATTAACACAGATGTTGACAGCTACTCTGGGGCTTTCGCCACAAGGCTGGCCGCCACCACCGCCGCCGCCGCTTGGAGGAGGGATAGGTACTTGACTCACGTAAAATGTTTGGCAACCTAAGGTAGCTAAACTAATGGGAGGATTTCCGGGCAATTGGGTGCCACCTGTTGGTGTTGTCCACCATTTTAGGTTAGAGCCACCAACTACAACCGTATCTGTTAAAGTGCCTCCGTTAGAAGTGTCTTGGCAAAATATATACCCAACAGTTGCCGGAGCTACAATTGGCATTGCTACATCTGCACCATCTATTTGTACATTACGAATAGCATGCTGGCTATAGTATGTAGTACTAGTAGATGAACTAAAGCCGAAGTATCCGTTTGCGACATTATTCAAGCTACTATTTCCTGACATTACTAGTGCTTGGTCAAGATATACATCATAATGCCCATTGTAATATTGAACAGTGCACGTATGCCAAGAACCATCTGTAATCGCCGTTTGGTTTTTCAGGTCAACACCGCCAATTCTAGCAGTGTTAAAACCCGCAGCTCCTTCACTATAGTTGCCATTATTAAACTTGCGGAGTGATAGAAGTGGGTTATCTGCTGCCGCATCATCATCATGGGTGTCAAAAAACAACAAAGTACCGGTGCAGTTATTTGGAGCGCCCATGTTAAACTGATTAGTAGAAGTAGGTGCAGCTGATAAAAACCAAAAGGCAAAGCCATCTCCATGGCCATTTGCAGAAGGAGAAAGAATTTGAAAATCAAAGGTCACTTTGAACTCACCACAACGGGTAAAACTTTCGGGTGCAGCATAGTATATATACCCTGCCGTATCCGGATAAGAACCGTTCAAAATTACTGTATTGTTCAGCACATGTGCATCTCCACCCAGTGTCCATCCAGTTGTATTTACCGGATTTCCGGTCAATGCATGTGAGAACTGTGCCTGTGCACCTAAATAGCTGCCAATTAGCAACAAAGAAAATAGCACTAGTTTTTTCATCTGAAAACTTTTGTTGTTTAACCGCATAAACCGAGGCAACTTCGTCACAATACCCATCCAATGCCTTAGCTTTTGCGATTCAAGGTACAATGTTAATACTTATTATTTATGATTAAAATAGTTGGGTATGCAATATAAACAATAATGTTAAAAATCATTGTCAGTATAAGAAGACATTTTTTTTATGGAAAGGGTTGGGATTCATTCTGGATTTCGAACGAGTCGAACAGTGGAGTTTTTCCCTTGCGGGTTGTAGGAAATGAGTCGGTGTTCTTGACTTCCGTCCAGCAACAATATATCAGCCGTATTAGGAGGTTCACTTCCTTCATTTTCCGCTTTTATTTGAATAGTTGTTACTTTTTTCAAATGTTTGAAAGTCATTATTTTCTGCATCTTGCTTAGTGTGTATCGATGTAGTACATTTTCATCATTTATAAAAAGAGAAATAATATCTCCATCCACTTTCCCGCCATCCCAAATGATGATGGTAAGAGTGTCCGACTTCCAAGCAAATACTTTCTCATCTCCGTGGGTCACTTTATCGATAACAGTTTTTGAGGACGTATTGGCTGCTGCTTCATTGTTGAACACTGTTGAAGTATCATAGACTACTTTAATGGGTTTTTTTGATTTTATAGGATTCGTTACTGTCGTTTTAGCAATTGGAATAATAGCAGTATTAAATAGAGTCGCTGCATCTGAAGCATTTTGAATGGTAATGCTACCATTGCTACAAGAGACTTGGGTAATATCACTACTGTTAATACTTCCGTTGAGTGAGGGTGATTGTTCTCCCATATTTTTATACTGTAAGGTAGCCTGTATCAGACAAATAGTAGCATTGCTATAAAAGCCTTTATTGTAGAGGATTTCTGTTTCTTGAAAATGTATTGTTTGTCGGGTTTTGTCAATGGTGCCTTTAATGCGGGCTTTTACTTCTTTTCCAAGAATGGAATACGTATAAGCCACACCGGAGATTGTACCGGACGAATCAGAAAAATGCATGTCATAATGAAAGGATTCTCCCCCTTCAACTCCTAAATATCCCTTCAAAACATATTGTGCGTGTAGTGATGGAGCCAGCAATAATAGCAAGCCCATCGTATAAAATAATGCGAGCCGCATAAACAGTTAATAAATCAAAAATGGATGGAAAAGTAACACAAAAACGGTTACGATAGCTTTTGACGGGTGATGTGCTCTACCTCTAGTATGAGGTCATCAAGGCGGCGACTTTCTGCTTTTATATTGCTGAGCACTTCTTTGTTTATCGGGTCGCTCGGGTCATCTTCATTGATAAGCGATGCCATACCCATAATAGTGGCAATGGGGCTTCGCATTCTATGCGATTGAATCCAGGCAATCTTTTTTAGTTTTTTGTTTTGCAATTCTACCCGCCTCATGTACCGTCTTATTTCCGATACGTCTTGTATTACAATCCTCATCATTACCGTTTTGTTTGCTTCATTGATGAGGTTTTCTCCTTTTAGCAATAAGTGTTTTACCTCCATCGAAGGGGTTACAATTCGAAAATATAGTTGCTGTTGCTCTTCTCGATCTGTGTTTTTTCGAAAGTTTTCCAATACATACTTTGTATCTGCCGGATGAATTTGCTCCATCAACAATTTCAGTGTTAGTATTGACCCCGGTGGCATTCCTAATATACGTAGAGCATTGTCAGATAACTCAATTCTATCCCTAACTACATCCCAAAATCCGTATCCTAATTTTGCTACCTTTTCGGCATCTAGCAGTCTCTCATTGTTCACTTTCAGTGCAGCCTCAGCATTTATTTTTGCTTGTATCTCTTCCTCCATTTCTCGTTGCGAACGCAAAGAAAAAAGTACCGGAACCTCTTTTAACAGGTACCATAAAGACACCCAGCAAATAGCAGCTAATAACAAACGTAATCCGGCGAGGTATAACGGGTATCGGGTTGGGATATAGAGTAAATCTAAAAAGCAGGTAAAAACACCCAATGCACAAAACATCATCAAGACTTTACAAAGACTGATATAATGGTCTTGGTGAGTGCGGCATTTAGTGTAAAAAATGATAATAGCTATAAGAATGTAGGACAAAACAGCTAGTACATTAGCAATAATATAGGCAGTCTGTTCTAAATGATTACTGCTAATGAATAGCCACAAATTTGACCCAACCACATCTTCTATTATGCTACTCTGAATCTTGCTCAACATTATTTATTAGTTTAAAAAACATAAAGCAGTCAAAAATAATATCACACAAGAACAAGGGAAGCGATGTAGCGGCTGCTTAACAACTCATTCGCAATAATAAAAGCGACCCCTTTTTTGAAGTCGCTTTATAGGCGTTGATGATAGGATTCGTTTAATTGACGTAGAGTTGTACAGGGGCTACGATATTAACTGCAAGGTATAAAGCGGTTTTGGACAAAAATTGCGTAGAAATACTCATTTTTTAATCTTGGTGAATTTTCGATTGCTGGTTTGTAAATAATTAGGATTCAAAATAGGTTCTCTTGAAAACCAATTTGAGGTTTCCTTTTCTTATTTCTTGTCCTTACTTTTGCGCAACTATTATGATATTACTATTATTCATCCTCATACCTTTTTTAGCCGGCTGCCTTAGTTTTATTTTCAAAGGTGATGCGGTGAAATCCTTAGCACTTATCAGCACCATCGCAACACTGGCGGTTACCGGTTATGTAACGGCTACTACGGCTGATGCTATTTATTTTTCGATGCAGTGGTTGCCGGTGTTGGGTGCCGAGCTGAATGTGATGGGTGATGGCATGAGCTTGATGTTGTCGTTATTGGTAGCCCTTGTGATGGTTGTGATTGTGATTAGCAATTGGAATAAACCTGTAGAAAAAACATCTGCTTATTATGGGCTTATGTTGCTGTCACAAGCAGGTATTACCGGCGTTTTCTTGGCTAATGACGCATTATTGTTTTACTTTTTTTGGGAACTTGCCTTAATACCGGTCTATTTTCTTTGTTCACAATGGGGTGGGGAGAAGCGCATCAAGGTTACCTTCAAATTCTTTGTGTACACCTTTGTGGGCAGCTTAATGATGTTATCGGCAATAATTCTGTTGGCTTCAAAATCTCCTGCTGCCAATCCTTATGCTTGGAGTAACATCGTACTAGCAGGCTCTATGCTTTCACCTATAGAACAGCAATGGGTATTCTGGCTCATCTTTCTGGCTTTTGCTGTAAAGATGCCGGTATTCCCCTTTCATACTTGGCAACCAGATACCTACGAGCAATCTTCTACGCCGGTTACTATTATCCTTAGTGCATTGATGGTTAAGATGGGGATTTTTGGTGTCGTTCGTTGGCTCTTACCAGTGCTACCGGATGCTGCTACTTTTTGGAGCGATACAGTCATCATTTTATCTGTGATAGGAATTGTTTACGCCTCGCTATTAGCCATCGTGCAAACCGATTTGAAAAAGCTGGTGGCGTACATGTCTATTGCCCACATGGGGCTCATGTGTGCTGCAGCATTCGCCTATACGCAAGTAGGGATGCATGGATTAATGGTTCAAATGTTTAACCACGGCATCAATATTACCGGCATGTGGCTCATCATTAGCATGATTGAAAACCGTTATGGAACCCGTGATATGCGCCAATTGGGGGGTATGGCCACAGTAGCACCACATATTACTATTGCTTTTGTAATACTGGCATTCTCTAATATTGCACTGCCACTCACCAGCGGATTTGTAGGAGAATTTATGTTGTTCAATGGTATCTTCCAAAGCCAATCGCCGTATAATATTACTTACGTTGTCATAGCAGGGCTCAGCATCATTTTGGGTGCCTACTATGTATTAAACATGGTATTAAAAACAGCGTTTGGACATGTGGTTGTTGCAGGTAATAACAAGGATATGACGTTAAATGAAAGCATTGCCATGGCACTTATCATTGCCTTAGTGTTGTTTTTGGGCGTGTATCCCAAACCCTTATTAGACCTGACACAGTCAGCGGCTATGATGATGATTCCATAAAAAATATCAGATAAAATGGAATAATAGAATAGAACAACTGAATAGAAAAAATAAAATAAATGCATCCGGCAATGCCACTACATTATCGGATCATTCAAATAAATAACTGAACACTTACTTTTAGAATTAACCATATTAATGACTGCTATTATTGCTGCTGCTATCATCGGAGTGCTATTAATGTTTGTGGGTATTGGCACAAAAAACAAATCGACTATGGTAACGGTATCACTCGTGTTGGTACTGGCACTATTCGGAATAACCATTTGGGAGGTTACTCAAACTTCACATAATGGTATTGCACTGCCACCTCGCCTCTACTTTAATGACATGCTCCGTTTTGATGGGTTTGCCGTTTGGTTTAACTTGTTAATGACCGGCTGCACTCTGCTGTACATGCTACTTCTGAATAAAGAAATTAAAAAAGTAGGGGTGCATGTAGCCGAATACTTCGCTCTTATCAGTTTTATATTAGTAGGTATTTATTTGCTCTCCAGCTACAATAATATGTTGATGTTGTTTTTGGGAATAGAAATCATTTCGATACCACAATACATCCTTGCCGGCAGTGATAAGCGCAACTTGAAAAGCAGCGAGGCATCCTTAAAGTACTTCATCATGGGTGCCTTCACGACGGGTATTCTTTTGATGGGCATTACCTTAATATATGGTGCTACAGGTACTTTTAATATTAGCGAATACGCACAACTAGGCAGTAGTGACTTGAACCCGATGGTAGTTTCCGGAATCATTTTGATAATGGTAGCGCTTGGGTTTAAAGTATCGGCAGCTCCCATGCACATGTGGACGGCTGACGTATATGACGGGGCTCCCACACCGTTCACTGCTTATATGATGACGGTAATAAAAGCCGGCGCCTTCATTGGATTTATCCGTTTGTTCCAGTCATCATTCGGACAACTTAGCGAACATTGGGCTTTATTACTCGCCATTATCACAGCTGCAACCTTGTTTGTGGGCAATATTACGGCCGTGTTTCAGCAAAGTGTAAAACGAATGTTAGCATATTCCTCTATTGCACAAGCGGGCTTTATGCTCTTCGCCATTCAATCCTTTAGTGTCATAGCTTGGCAAAGTATTGCCATCTATGCAATAGCCTATAGCGTGGCTACCATCGGCATGTTTGCTGTATTGGTAAAGATGAAGGATTATACTTTTGATGGTTTTAATGGATTAGCAAAAAAAGATCCGGTTACGGCATTTTTTACAACCGTCTTCTTACTATCACTTACCGGTATACCGCTCACCGGTGGCTTTATGGCAAAGTATATGGTGTTGATGGGCGTTATTAAAGAAGGGAATCTTATGTGGCTCGTCATTTTTGGACTGTTAATGGCTGCCGTTAGTGCCTACTATTATTTCAGGGTTATCATTGCCATGTATTTCAAAGAAGGAAATGCTGAATATACTTCTGAGATAAACACTATCGACAAAGTATTGCTGGGCATTACTTGCGGACTGGTAATTCTTATTGGTATTGCCCCGGGGTTGTTCCTACATTTCTAATTTCTGTTATTGTTTTGATGTGGAGGAAAGAGCTTCCTCCCATGTTCCTTTAGCTATTAACATTAGTCGGCATATTGGCACATCCTTCCATATTATTGCGCAAGGACAAGATTGATTTAACCCATAGTATAATAAGTAAGGAGGAGGCTCGAATGTATTAATTCAATTGTATTCGCTCGGCTTCGTTTTTAAGCTCTTTCTCCCAGCGCCAAGAGGTCTCCATCATTTCGTCAATAGAGTACTTTGTTTCCCAAGAAAGCAGCTTTTTTGCCTTATCGTTATTTGCATATACAGCTATCACATCTCCGGGTCTTCTATCGCTCTTCACATAGTTTAGTTGTTGACCCGATACTTTTTCAAAAGCTGCAATAAGCTCTAATACCGTAACACCTTTTCCCGTACCTAAATTAAATACTTCGCAGGATTGACTGATATTGCCCTCCAACATATATTGCAAGGCTTTTGTATGCGCATTGGCAATATCCATTACGTGAATATAATCTCGGATGCAAGACCCATCACGGGTATCGTAATCCGTACCAAAAACACTCATAGATGCACGCTTGCCAATAGCCGTTTGGGTAATGACAGGTACCAAGTTTTCGGGGGTTTCTTGCAACTCTCCAATAGCCACAGATGGGTGTGCCCCTACGGGATTGAAATAGCGAAGCAATACAGTTTTAAAATGTTGGTGCGACTTGCTGAAATCAGCACATATAGCCTCGCCCATTTGTTTGGTACGTGCATAGGGCGATTCTGCTTCTTTCAAAACGGCATTTTCATCCACCGGAAGACTGTCAGGATTGCCATATACAGAGCACGAAGAAGAAAAAACAAAATGGTGTACCCCATAGTCTTTTGCACATTGCAATACATTCACCAACGAGTCTATATTGTTTCGGTAATATTTGAGTGGCTGCGATACCGACTCCGGAACTGATTTGAAGGCAGCAAAATGAATGATACCCACTATATCGGGGTTTTCAATAAAGATCGCTTGTGTGTCTTCCAGGTTGCAAAGATTGACTCTGTAATTCTTCACCGGACGTTTTACTATGCGCTCCACTCCATTCAGCATTCTCAAGGATCCTTTTGAAAGATCATCTACAGAAATGACATCAAAACCATTGTCAATTAAATCTACGATGGTATGCCCTCCAATATAACCACATCCGCCGGTTACCAATATCTTCTTCATGCTGCAAATATAGGTTTAGTGCAGGTTTATTTTCATGCTACGAACTAAGTTTGTTATCGCTATTTGCATTGCCACTTCACAAACAACACAACCAGAGCCTGCATCTTGAAGTATCAATATGCATGGTGAATAGAATAGTTTGTAAGGTACAAATACACCCTTCATTTATACTTCTCAAAGTGCATTTGAAACAAAAAAAGCAGGTTCCGTATTTGAACCTGCTTCGGTGTGATAGTGGAGCCGGCGGGAATCGAACCCGCGTCCAAACATATGCCCAATAAGCTTTCTACATGTGTATTCTATTATTGATTTTAGACCTTATTCCGGAAAAAGACAAACCCAAATAAAGCTTAGCTGAATGGTCTTTTGCAACCGGCACAGCCTACGGTTGCAGCATTCTGTATTGGTTTGAGTCGGCGGCGGGGCGGGGCTACAGACCGGCCTGCCCAGCGGCCCTAATGACTACTTAATCACTGATTAGGCAGCCATGGCATACGAAGTGTTGCCATTTAAAGTGTTGAATGTTCAGATTTACGTGCTAACGAAACAAGGCACGACATGCTTACCTACCCTGCCCTATGCTGTCAAAACCAGTCGGCCCCGGTCTTGAAAATAGAGGGTATATTCAAAGAACTTATTGCTGCAAAGCTACCAAAATAAAAGCTAACCGCTGAGGTTAGCTTTTGCTAAAAATCATTTTTTAACCGTGTATTAATACAAGTTTTTAGCACTGTATTTAATATCCGCATTGCGAAGCAACATTTGCTGAAGCATACCGCCAACACTGCTTTTCAATTGCATGGTTTGCATTTGAATTTGCTGTTGGATTTGTGCCGGATCAGCTTTAGCGTTTGTATTTTCTCTGCTTACTAAAGACATAAATATCACTCCATCATTACCACGAATACCGGGTGATGTAGTATTGGGTTTTAGTCCGCTGAAGAACGTGTAACCAACTACTTTGGGCTCGTAACCTAAGTTAGGCAAGTATGGGTTCGCTGCGCTGAAGGAGTCTGCCACTTGTACCGCTTGTGTAGTTGCTTGTGCAATGGCGTCCAATGATTGTCCTTTGTACTTGTTTGCAATTAAAGCAGCTTTCTTTTCTGCTTTCACTTGTGCTTCCAGCATCGGACGGTTGCTTTCGTCCACTTGCATCAATCCTTTGTCGCGGATCGCTGTAAGCTTGGCAATTACATATCGACCATCCAAATTAAACACGGGAGAGATATCGTCTTTTTTAGCATTGTACATCCAACGAATCACCTCTCTGGAGGAACCGATACCCGGAATCATAAAGTCGTTCACTTTTACATTATCAGCTACCAGTTTATTTAAGTTTTGTTTTTTGATGGTTTCGTCAAAAGCCTTTGCTGTTGTGTTTCTTCCGGCAAACTCAGTAGCTTTCGAATAAATCATATTTTCTGTATCGGGGCTAGCAAAAAGTGGTTTGGAAATAGTCGCTACTTTTTCTACCGGTCCGGTACCTTTTTGGCTGAGGATTTCGATGTAGTGATAACCGGAATAATTGTCGTTATCTACTTTCACTACTTTTTTACCACCGGTAGCACCAAGGAAAATGAAATCACCAAACTCTGTAGAAATTTGTGGGCGTTGCGCCAAAGTAAATTCGTACTCACCGCCGGTTTTTTTGCTGCCATCATCGTCAGAGTATGTGGTCACCAATTGGTTGAAATCAGCACCCGCTTTAGCCGCCAATTCCACACTGTCAATACGTTTCTTGGCTGCAGAGTCACTTAATACTTCATTGCCTCTGTCTTTTGTTTTTACCAAAATATGGCGCACTTTCACAGAATCAGGAAGGGTAGTTCTTTCCAATATTTTGGTCAATTTATAATTGCCATTTTCAAAATACGGACCATATACTGAGCCAACCGGATTGTTTAATATTGAATCAGCAAATTGAGACATGAAGGTTTTTTTGCTAACATATGCGCCAGTGTATTGTTCTTCTGAGTTGCGGTTTACAAAGTTTTCATTGTCTGAAGTAGTAGCAAACTCTGCTTTAAGATTGCTAATGGCTTGAAAAACTACTGCGGTATCTTCTTTTGAAGGGACAACATCAAAAGAAACATACTCCATGCTTCTGGTGGGGTCGTCTATACGATATTGAGCCGCATGTTTTTTGATATATTCATTCAAGTCGGCATCGGTTACTTTTACTTCGTTATCACCAATAGCTGTGTACGGAACTTTTACAAAACGAATGCTCGCCGTTTCTGCAAATTCTTTGGATAAGATATCCGACAAAAACTTAGGTGTGGCAATACCTCCAGACACAAGGGCATTGTATTTTTGAAGTAAAGCTTGGCGTTTAATATAGCTTTTCATCATATCCCATTGCTCCAAAGCCTTTGCTACTTGTGGGTTTCGGGTATCCAACTTTTTCTGTTCGAATGCCATCAATGCTTGTGGGTCAAACTGTCCGGTTTCAGGGTTTTTGAAATAAGGAAACTGCATCACAAGCGGATGAGGATTTGATCCACTGATTAGTTCTTTTTGTTCGTCCTTGGTTAAAGTAAGCCCTAAGTCATCCATTTGCCCGGCTACTACTTTTTCAAATAGCATTTCGTTTAACACTTGCGAATGTATTTGTGCTTTGGTATTGTCATCCAAATTGCTATTGCCCATAGCTGCGTATAGCGTTTCCAGCTCATTCACACGGATAGAATATTCTTGAGGATCTATTTTTTCACCGTTCACTTTGGCAATATATTCTTCACCGGTAAATATTTTTCTGATATTATCTCCGGCATCCATCAATAGAAAACCCACTAATGAGATGGCTATTATGAACCCTACCAGCTTAGCGTACTTTGTTCTCAGACTTTGTATTACAGACATTGACAGTAATTGTTTAGTATTTATTTCAATTTCTAAGGAGCGCAAATTTATAAGAAAATTTGACATTAACCGCTATTCATACCGTATCGTTTGAAATAATTATGATATTCTCTAATTCATCAAGCACTCCAACAAGTGTATTTTCGGGGCACATGGGCATCGAGGCAATGTTGTATTTTTGATGCGCACTATGGACTTTTATTTATCATTAGATATTAAGCCTATTGACCAACGCATCACCTATAAAGGCTCGGTGTTGTTGATCGGTTCATGTTTTACTGAGCATATCAGCGATAGATTGGCGCAGCATCGGCTGCCGGTTTGCTCCAATCCGCATGGCATCTTATTCAATCCGCTGAGTGTGGCTGACAGTCTGGAGCGATACGTATCAGGGCTGGACTATACGGAGAATGATTTGTTTTTGCTACATGAGCTTTGGCATAGTTGGGAGCATCATTCTCGCTTTTCGGATATAGATAAAAATGCTGCTTTGCAAAAAATGAATGGAGCACTTGCGGAAGCACATGAAGTCGTAAAAAAAGCAACGCATGTCATCATCACGCTTGGCTCTTCTTTTCAATATTATTTAAAAGAAAGTAACCAACCCGTAGCCAACAACCACCGTGCACCAGGGCAATGGTTTGAAAAAAGACTATTGGAAACGGACCTTATCTACGAAAGACTGAAGCGTTCGATGGAGAGGATAATAGCAATAAATGCAGGGGTACAGTTTATCTTCACTATAAGCCCCGTAAGGCATATACGAGATGGCGTGGTAGCCAATAATAGGAGCAAGGCTCGTTTGTTGGAAGCGGTGCATCTCCTCTGTGATACGTTTGAGAATGCGTATTATTTTCCGGCTTATGAATTGGTAATTGACATTTTACGTGATTACCGGTTTTACGATATTGATTTTGTACATCCCAACTATATGGCTACTCAATACGTGTGGGAACAATTTGTGGCTGCGTGCATAGATGAACCTTCTCGGCAAATTATGTCAAGAGTAGCGGCTATTACCACTGCTTTAAAACATCGTCCGAGATTCCCAAACACACAAGCGCACACACAGTTTTTGAAAGAACAAGCCGAAAGAACAAAACAACTTTTGCAAGAGTATCCTTATCTAGATTTGGAAGATGCGTTGCGCTATTTTAATCAAGTTGGGAGCTCAATCAAAGAATGAAATAGCTATTCTTAAGCAGAAATTAATTGTGCTTGTGGTTGATGAATTTGCAACAGCATATTCAAGATGTCTTTCTTTACAATAAGGCTACGGCTGGTTTTATAGCTTCTTATTAAGAAGGCAGAAATACTGTCAATACGAGACATTCTGCGTAGTTCTTTTTCTATCAAAAAGTATTTAGCGGTTCTCTTTTTCATGATTCTATCTTTTAGAAAATTATCAAACTGGATAACGATAGCATCGTTGAAAATATTGTGCCAAAAACCGGTGATAGAGGAAGTAACTCTTGTTAAAAAAAATCAAACAAAAGTAATAATCGGGGCAGAAATAAATAAACTACAAAGTTGTGAAAACCTTATTGCATCAGCGTTTGCTATACTGCTACCGGCGCTTTGATATGCGCGTGATGCTGGTAGTTGGTCAGTGTGAAATCTTCGTAAACGAAATCAAAAAGTTGGGTTACTTGTTTATTCAATTCCATTTGTGGCAATGGGTAAGGGCTGCGAGATAGTTGCAGTTGTGCTTGTTCCAAATGGTTTTTATACAAATGCAAGTCACCGAAGCTGTGAACGAAATCGCCGGGTTGCAAGCCACACACTTGTGCCATCATCATCGTGAGCAAGGCGTATGAAGCAATATTGAACGGTACTCCTAAAAATGCATCGGCACTGCGTTGGTACAGTTGGCAACTGAGTTTGCCATCGGCTACATAAAACTGAAATAACGCATGACATGGGCTGAGTGCCATCTTCGGCAGATCGGCCACGTTCCAAGCGTTTACAATCATACGCCTACTGTCAGGATTGTTTTTTATTTGATGTAGTACGTCCGCTATTTGGTCGTATGTATTGCCGTCTGCACCTGTCCAGCTACGCCATTGATGTCCATAAACCGGCCCCAAGTCGCCTTGAGTATTTGCCCATTCATCCCAAATACTCACTCCATTCTCTTTCAAATAGCCAATATTGGTATCGCCTTTTAAGAACCAAAGCAATTCGTAAATAATCGACTTGAGGTGAAGTTTTTTGGTGGTCACCAAGGGAAATCCTTTTTGCAAATCAAACCGCATCTGATAGCCAAAAACACTGATGGTGCCGGTGCCCGTACGGTCGGTTTTTTCGGTGCCATTGTCCATGATGTGTTGTAGCAATTGAAGGTATTGTTGCATGAGGCTTCAAATTTCCAGAATGAAAATACAACTCCCAAATTTTATAATCCACATTTGAAGCATCTTTAATAAGGTGCCAATAGGTTGTGAAATTCCAGTTTCTGTTTTTCATTCCTAATTATATGTATAGCTTTGCGGTTTCTCAATTTAGACACTACTTATTATCATGCAAATAGCGGATAGACTAAACAGTTTTTCGGAGCCACAAACACTAAAGATGGCGAAGATGGGACGTGAGTTACGTGCTAAAGGTTATCATGTTATTGATTTGAGCTTGGGTGAACCCGATTTTATTACGCCTCAGCACATTCGTGATGCTGCTACGGAAGCCATGAATAAGGGTTTTACAAAATACACCCCGGTAGTAGGCATTCCGGAATTAAGGGAGGCTATTTGCCAAAAGCTAAAACGGGATAATGGACTAGAATATACCCTTGAAGAAGTGATGGTTTCTACCGGTGCGAAACAGTGTTTGGCCAATGCCATTTTATCGTTGGTAAATCCCGGAGATGAAGTATTAATACCCACCCCCTATTGGGTTACGTACAGTGCTTTAGTAGAGTTGGCAGAAGGTACGGTTCGATACTTGCCTTGCTCTTTAGAAACCGATTATAAACTGAGGCCGGAACAACTGGAAGCGGCTATCACCGACAAAACAAAGCTGTTTATTTTTTCCTCTCCTTGCAATCCAACAGGAAGTGTTTATACCCAAAAAGAGTTAGCCGATTTAGAAGCGGTTTTCAAGCGCTATCCCCATGTAACGATTATCAGCGATGAAATCTATGAGTACATTAACTACAATGGAAAACATGAAAGCATGGCTCAATTTGCTTCTATTAAAGATCGTGTTATTCTCGTTAATGGATTTTCAAAAGGCTTTGCCATGACGGGATGGAGATTAGGCTATATGGCGGGGCCCAAAGCTATCATCCAAGCCTGCGATAAGCTGCAAGCACAGTTTACATCCGGGGCCAACTCTATTGCGCAACGCGCAGCTGTAGCGGCTCTTACTGAAGACCTGCAACCCACTTACGACATGGTGGCTGCCTTTCAAAATCGCAAAAGCTATTTCATTGAAGCCCTTAGCACCATCAACGGAATGAAACTTAATGACCCACAAGGGGCGTTTTATGCCTTTCCTGATATCAGCTATTTCTTTGGAAAAACAGATGGAACCACCGTCATCAAAGATGATAATGACCTATCCATGTACTTGCTACATACTGCTCATGTAAGCACGGTGTGCGGTACTGCATTTGGCAATGGCAATTGTATTCGTCTTTCCTTTGCTACTTCTATGGAAAATCTGCAAGAGGCGGTAAAGCGTATCCGTCAAGCCTTGGAGGCGCTACATTAAGGCTGTTGTGTTTTGTATGGGATTTCTTTTTCGGTAAGGTCATTTATCATCCTTCCATAGATGCTGTCTAGTTCTTGTGCATTTTGTTTGTACCAAACTAGGCTCTCTTCCAACTCCTTCAACGTGATATTATGATGACGCAGCACGAGTTGATAATACGCTGCCAAAGAATCTGCATGGCGTTCTTCCCCTTGATGCGTGCTGTCTTGTTGCACCACTATACTGTAAGCTTCTGCTAGGTGTAAGTCTTCTAATACCGCTTCCATTTTTTGAGGTGGCAAATGAGCGCTTTTGTATTTGCAAGAAGCCACAAAAGATAATACCCAAAGTATCCACACTACTTGCCTCATACTATTTATTTAATTGTTGGTACTTGGCAAGATTCGGAATGTCCATTTGTCCTAACGGTGCGGTGTATTGTGCACGCTCTTCACGCGGTAGTAGGCTGACTGCCTTGGCGTATTCATCGCTTTTTGCATTGAAGAGAAACTGTATTAAAATAGAACTGGGGTTCTCTCTATTTACTTTGCTGAGGAGCGCAATGGTTGAAAGTATTTCTCGGTTGGCTTGTTGCGGATTGTTGTACATATTGTCCAATCCTTTTCGATGAAAAGTGTACCATACGTTGCGTACTTCTATGAATCGCGGATTCAAGATTTGGTCAATCAACCAATAACGGTTTTTTGTTCCATCTACTGCCTTCCACCCTGGTATAGACTTGCCTTGTTCCGGTGCATTATTCACAATATTTCTTGCTTTATTAAAATATAGTGTGCCCCCATCCGGTGAAAAACTATCATAATCTAACCCCAGTATTAAATAGCTGTAGTAGGCTAATATGGCCGTCAGGTTGGCAGACATAGCCTCGCTACCACCCACACGGCTATCATCAAATTGCAAGGGTGTAAATTGGGAATAACGAAACACCACGTCTTTATCCAAATAGCTGACCAAAGGGCTCATGTAGCCGGTGTTAAATACAGGTCTTGAGGCTTGAATATTGATGGTTGCATTGTACACATCATCGTTTGTTTTTCCGGTAAGGTTGATGAGTATGTTGATGTCTATTTTTTCGTTAACAGTGTACTCGTCATCGGTCCATTTTCGGGTATTAAGAAAATCGGTAATGGCTTTTTCCATCGTTGTAAAGATGGATTTATCGGCATTGGCAATTGCCGTGGAAAGTACTTTTACTTTTGCATTCAATTCTTGTGCATTTCCTATGGAGACAAGGCAACAAAATATGCCCAGTGTGCTAATGATTGATTTCAACATGTAAGGCTTCAATAATTTGGTTTACGATAGTGTCGGCTACCTGTTGTTTTGTTAATAGTGGAAGGTTTTTTTTACTGCCGTTGGCAAATAGCAAAGTTACCTTATTGGTATCGTGCCCAAAGCCGGCGCCATTGTCATTTAACGAATTTAATACAATCATATCAGCGTTCTTAGCCTTTAGCTTTTCCCATGCATGGGCTTCTTCATGAGATGTTTCTAAGGCAAATCCCACTACCAATTGATGTTTCTTTTTTTGCTTTCCGAGGGTAGCAAGTATATCCTTATTTTTCGTAAGCAATAGTTGAAACGTATTTTCTTTCTTTTTTATTTTATCCGTTGCTTTTTGTTCCGGACGATAGTCGGCAACTGCAGCAGATAGTATGCTTATACTCGAGTCTTCAAAACGTGATAGACAGGCATCATACATTTCATCAGCACTTTCTACCGATACTACTTGGATATTGCTATTGGAAGGTCGCAAGTGCGTTGGTCCAAGTATAAGTGAAACAATAGCTCCGTTAGCAGCCAAAGATTCTGCTATGGCAATACCCATTTTACCGGTAGAGTAATTGCCGATAAAGCGCACCGGATCTAGCTTTTCATAGGTTGGTCCGGCGGTTACTAATGCCTTCGTTCCTTGTAGCGGTTTTTGTTTTTCGCTTTCGAAATGTTTTGCAAGAAAAGTAACGATGTCTGTAGGTTCTGCCATGCGCCCATCGCCCACCAGCCCACTGGCAAGCTCACCATGACCTACCGGCAACACACTGTTACCAAACTTTTTTATTCGTTCTAAGTTGGATTGTGTTGTTGGGTGCTTCCACATATCTTCATCCATTGCCGGGGCTACAAATACCGGACAAACGGCTGATAAGTAAACAGCAAGCACGATATTATCACACATTCCATTGGCCATTTTGGCTAGTGTATTGGCACTACATGGCGCTATGATAAAGGCATCTGCCCAGCGACCCATTGCTACGTGATTATTCCATGTGGCACCATCATTAATGTTGCGCAGCACAGGCTTTTTAGAAACGGTAGCCAAGGATAATTCACTTACAAAATGAGTAGCAGCCTCCGTCAATAGTACTTGTACTTCGGCACCGCTTTTAATAAGCTGTCGTACTAGCTCGGGCGTTTTATAAGCAGCTATGCTTCCGGTTACGGCAAGGATAATTTTTTTTCCTTTTAAATGCATGTAGCGAGTAATAAATATGGTATTCGCAAGGTAGGAAAATATTGTGAAGGGTACACGTAGTAGCACTATCTACGATTCAACAAAAGGTTGAAACTACTTAAAGTGATTAGTCTATTTGGTGTGCTAATACTTCCAGTGCTTTTTGTGCGGCTACTTGTCCGGCATCTTTTTTACTGTAGCTGTTTCCCGTTGCTATCAGTTCGTTGTTCATCAATACCCCTATGGTGAAGAGGCGTCGTTGACCTTCCATTTTTTCCTCTATAGTTTCAAAGCTGATACTGTGACCGTGTCGCTGTGCCCAACTAAGTAGTTTGTTTTTATAGTTGGGGTCTGTTGCCTCCAGCGTATCTACATCTACGTATTCTTTGATGAGCGTTTTCAGAATATAGTGTTGAGTTTTTTTGAATCCTATATCCAAGTAAATAGCTCCTATTAATGCTTCTAGTGCATTGCCGAAAATGTGGCTTCTGGATAGTCCTTTATCTTGTACATTGTATTGTACCAATTTGTTTAAACCCATACGCATCGCCACATTATTGAGTGTTTCGCGTCGCACGATACGCGAGCGTAATTCGGTCAGGAATCCTTCGTCTTGAGTTGGGTATTTTTTGAAAAGATATTCGGCAATAATGGCACCTAGTATAGCGTCTCCTAAAAACTCTAATCGCTCGTTGTTGCAATCATCCTCTTCGGTTTTAGAACGGTGTCTCAATGCCAGTTCGTAATACCGAATATGAATGGGTCTGAACCCTAGCAGGTGCTCCAGATTGCGCGTTAATTCTTTTTGGGATGGATTGAACAGATTAGATATGTGAGAAGTAATGCGCCTCACCACTATTATTCAACGTATTTCTTAAAGATAACAGATGCGTTATGTCCACCAAAGCCAAAGGTATTGCTTAGCGCTGCATTAATAGTACGCTTTTGAGCTGTATTGAACGTTAGGTTCAACTTAGCATCAATGGCAGGATCGTCTGTAAAATGGTTGATAGTAGGCGGCACGGTATCGTGCATCATGGCTAATACAGTTGCTACCGCTTCTATAGCACCGGCGCCGCCTAATAAGTGACCGGTCATAGACTTGGTTGCACTTATATTTAACTTATACGCATGTTCACCGAATATTTTCTGGATTGCGATGAGCTCTGCCACATCCCCCAAAGGTGTGGAGGTACCGTGTACATTGATATAATCAATTTCTTCGGGCTTCATACCAGCATCTTCCAATGCGTTTCTCATTACATTGATAACGCCTAATCCTTCGGGATGTGGCGCGGTAAGATGGTATGCATCAGCGCTCATACCGCCACCGGCCATTTCGGCATAGATAGTGGCGCCACGCTTTTTAGCATGTTCTAATTCTTCTAAAATAATAGCCCCGGCTCCTTCTCCTAATACAAAACCGTCGCGGTCTTTATCAAAAGGTCGGCTAGCTGTTTTGGGGTCATCATTTCTTTCCGACAAGGCTTTCATGGCGTTAAAACCACCAATGCCTGATTCGGTAACAACGGCTTCGGAACCACCCGCAATAATAGCATCTGCCTTCCCTAATCGAATATAGTTGAAAGCGTCAATTAACGCATTGGTACCGGAAGCGCAAGCACTCACCGTAGCAAAGTTGGGACCTCGGAAACCATATTTCATGGATATATGACCAGCAGCTATGTCTAAGATGAGTTTGGGGATAAAGAACGGATTGAATCTCGGTGTTCCATCTCCTCCAAAGAAATTTTTCATTTCTTCGATAAAGGTGATCATACCTCCAATACCGGATGCCCAAATAACGCCTACCCTGTCGTTGTCTATACCTTCTTGGGTAAGGTTAGCATGTCGCACAGCTTCATCAGCACATGCTACAGCTAGTTGCGAAAAGCGGTCAAGTTTCCTAGCTTCTTTTCGCTCCATGTAATTTTCAGGATTGAAATCCTTCAACTCGCAGGCAAACTTTGTTTTGAATTTTGTAACATCAAATAACTTAATGAAATCGGCACCCGAAACGCCATTAGAAAGGCCTTCCCAATATGCAGGTACCGTATTTCCAATGGGTGTAAGGGCGCCGAGACCGGTTACGACAACTCGTTTTAACGGTGTATTCATTAAATTAGTTTAGTGCTTAAAAATTCAATTACAAATTATTTTACGTGTTCTTCCAAGTAAGAAACTGCCTGACCAACGGTAGTAATAGTTTCTGCTTGTTCATCGGGAATGGAGATGTTAAATTCTTTTTCAAACTCCATGATTAACTCTACGGTGTCTAAAGAATCAGCACCTAAGTCGTTAGTAAAACTTGCTTCAGGATTTACCTCTGATTCATCAACGCCTAATTTGTCAACGATGATTTTTTTTACGCGATTTGCAATGTCTGACATGTCTTCTTGTTTAAGTTGTTAATGCAAAAATATACTTTTTAACAAAAAGCAAAAGTCTTTTAAAACTTTTTCGCCTTTCGTATTTGGGGTCAAATATAGAATGATTCTTTTTCCAATTTCCAAAAAAATTTTCTTACTCTTTTTTTGTTCAACTATTAATTAGTTTTCCCTCGATTGTTTCCACTTTTTCGATTCTTTGCTATGTAGCAGGAATTATAATAAGATTAGCAGAGCTGTTTGCTATATATGTTATGAATCTTTAGAGTCGTCAATTTTATTATCCCATTCTTGCACGATGTTTCCGTCTTTCATCATTAATGTGCGGTCGGTCATTTCTGCCAATAATTCATTGTGAGTAATCATGACAATGGTTAGGTTCAATTGCTTTCGCAACGATAAGAATAGTTCTTGTATGGCTTGTGCATTTTGACTGTCTAAGTTTCCGGTAGGCTCATCTGCAAAAACGACATCAGGCTGGTTTATTAAAGCTCTTGCTATGGCTACCCTTTGTTGTTCGCCTCCCGAAAGCTCTGATGGCTTATTGTTCAATCTGTTTTTCAGTCCTACTATCTCCAACATTTCTTGTGCACGATTGATGCCCTGCTTTTTATTCTTGCCATTTATCCATAAAGGAATGGCTACATTTTCTTCTGCCGTAAACTCCGGTAATAAATGATGGAATTGAAATACAAATCCTAAATGTTGGTTTCTAAAAGCAGCTTGTCGTTTTTCTGAAAGTTGAAAGAGGGCTACCTCTTGAATGTGCACAGAGCCGGAATCAGGGCTATCTAGTCCACCCAGCAAATGCAACAGAGTACTTTTGCCGGCACCCGATGGGCCCATAATAGATACAATCTCTCCTTTGCTCACCTCAAGTGAAACCTGATTTAGTACTTGCAGGTTGCCGTATTTTTTAGACAGTAGCTGTGCTTTGAGCATGATAGTTTTCAAACGTACAGAATATTTTTTTGATTCCCTAAAGGCACTGCAGAATGAACAAAACATATACACTCTTCCGAAGATGGATGGATTGGCTATGTAGTTATCTCATTATTTTTTTCATGAACGTATCGTAATTACTTTACAAACTACAAGGTGGTCGCATTACGATACATAGTTGTTCATAAATAATATTCTCAAAATAAAATTTGCTAATTTGATGGGAAGGTTTAGTTTTGCGTGATTTAATAATAAATAAATATTTTTTTAATATGTTTTGGACTTTAGAGCTTGCTTCTCATTTAGAAGATGCCCCATGGCCGGCAACCAAAGATGAGTTGATTGACTATGCTATTCGCTCAGGAGCACCTTTAGAAGTGGTTGAGAACTTACAAGAGTTAGATGACGAAGGGGAGATATATGAAGGTGTTGAAGACATCTGGCCGGATTATCCCACACAAGATGATTTCTTCTTTAATGAAGATGAATATTAATTTACCGATATAAAAAATTCTCAAGAAAGCACTGTTTGCGCAGTGCTTTTTTTATGTGAAGAACTATCCCTACAGACTAATTCTTATTTAGCGCCGCTCCACTTTTTTGTTGCAAAATATGCGATACCCATTCCTCTACTGAGGGTGCTTCTTCTACTGCATATGGACCTATTTTGGTTCTTCGCAAAGCTTGTAAATAAGCACCACATCCTAATGCGCGTCCAAAGTCGGAAGCAAGTGACCGAATATAAGTGCCCGTAGAGCAAACTACTCTGAAATGTACTTCCGGTAATTGGATGCTCGTGATTTCAAATTCTAAAATTTGAATAGGGCGTGCTTGCAATTCTATTTCCTGTCCTTTTCTTGCCAGCTCATAAGCACGTTTGCCATCTTTTTTTATTGCCGAATGTATGGGAGGTACTTGCATGATTTCGCCAATAAACTGCTTTCTTATTGTATCCAAATCTGCTTCCGTAATGCCCGAAATATCACTAAAATTCTCCGGTTCACTTTCCAAATCAAAAGTAGGCGTGGTAGCACCTATATGAAAAATACCTGTGTACTCTTTGGGTAAGCGCTGGTAGTCTGCAATCTTTTTGGTGTAGGCACCGGTGCAACATATCAGTAGCCCTGTAGCGAGCGGGTCTAAGGTGCCGGCATGTCCTATTTTCACTTTTGCTGCATGCTTTATGCGATTGATGGCTCCAAAGCTGGTTACCTTATAGGGTTTGTCAATCAACAGCATGGTACCTTCTTTCAAGGTCGTTAAATCCGGAAGTTGTTTCATTCAATTATTAAACTAAAAACCGTTAAGATAAGAAAACGCAACGGCTAAATTCGGCAGCGAAAGTAGCGGTAAGCTTTTGAATAGAAAACCTTTTCTTAAAATACCGGATATCCCTTCTTTTGATTTATCGGTGTTATACTATTCCGATTGAGTAATACCCTAAATTTGCAGCCATGTTGACATTTGAGAAGAGTGAGCAGCCGCTACTAATTGCCGGTCCCTGCAGTGCCGAGACAAGAGAACAAGTATTGCAGATTGCAGACGATTTATCATCGTTACCCATAAATATTTTTCGAGCCGGAATATGGAAACCCCGTACCAAGCCGGGCAATTTTGAAGGCTGCGGCAGCATAGGATTGCAATGGCTTCAAGAAGTAAAACAAACTTATCGCACCCCCGTTGCTACTGAGGTTGCACAGCCACAACATATTGAGCAAGCACTGAAGCATGGTATTGATGTGTTATGGATTGGTGCTCGCACTGTGGTAAATCCATTTCAAGTACAAGAGTTAGCAAATTGTTTAAAAGGGGTGCCAATGCCGATATTGGTGAAAAATCCGGTAACGCCGGATATAGATCTTTGGGAAGGCGCCATTCAGCGTTTTGAAAAAGCCGGTGTGTCGCAAGTGATGGCAATTCATAGAGGCTTCTCTTCTTACAATGCTTCTTTGCAATACCGCAACCATCCCAATTGGATTATCCCTATTGAATTAAAACGTAGAAGACCCGACCTATTGCTTCTTTCAGACCCCAGCCATATCAGTGGAAAAGCCAGCTTGGTGGGCGAGGTAGCTCAAAAGGCAATGGATATCGGCTTTAATGGTTTAATGATAGAAACCCATCATCAACCACCACAAGCATGGAGTGATGCGGCACAACAAATTACCCCTATTGAACTGAAAGAAATACTTAGTCACTTAATCGTTAGAAAACAATTTACCGAAGATGTTATCAAAAGCAGCGAGTTGGAATACTTGCGACAATTAATGGATGGAATTGATGCAGAGATTATCGATTTATTGGCTCGCAGAATGCAACTCAGCGACCGTATTGGAGCTTTAAAAAAAGATTGCAACATGACAGCATACCAACCCGATCGTTGGAATGAAATGCTGGAAAGCATACGGGAGCGTGGGGGCAAACAGTATCTTAGTAAAAACTTTTTAGCTGCCTTATTTGAACATATACACGATGAAAGTATCCGCCGACAAATAGCCGTCATGAAGCATAGCGACCAATCGGCAAACCATTAATTTCACCTCTCATAAAATACATTTATCCTTTGGCATTAAAGCAACATAAAGACGATCAGGTACGGTTTAATCAGCAAGTAGAAAATGCTGAAAGTTTTGTGCTTCCTTTTATTGAAAAAACCAAACGAATCATTCCGGGGCTGCGAGTGTTAGAAGTGGGTTGCGCGGAAGGTGGTGTGCTAAAACCCTTTATTGACAAGGGTTGCAACTGTGTGGGAGTAGATTTGGCAGAAAATAGAATTGCATTAGCCCATCAATTTTTACAAGCAGATGTAGCGAAAGGAAACGTGCAGTTGCTGACTCAAAATATATATGATGCTGCCTTCGTAGAAAAATACAAACAGGCTTTTGATGTCATCATTTTAAAAGATGTGATAGAACATGTGCCGAATCAAGAAGCCTTTGTACCTCATTTAAAAACATTTTTAAATGAGGGTGGCGTTATCTTTTTTGGGTTTCCTCCTTGGCATATGCCCTTCGGCGGGCATCAGCAAGTGGCAAGGAATAAGTTTGCCAGTATGCTGCCTTACTACCATTTGCTTCCCATGCCGGTGTATAAGCAACTGCTGAAAATGTTTGGTGAACATCCTGTAGTCATTGATGAATTGATAGAAATAAAGGAAACCGGAATCACCATCGAACGCTTTGAAAAAATAATACACAACAGCGGGCTATTGGTTTTTAATAAACAGCATTACCTCATCAATCCTATTTACAAATACAAGTTTGGATTGAAACCGCGTAACCAATGGGAGCTTGTAAGTGCCATCCCTTATGTGCGCAACTTCATTACTACTTGCGTGTATTATACCGTGGGCTAAAAAATCGAAGCAATGTAATCACCTATGCAGTAGCCAACTACAATACTGCTACGGGTGTTTTTACATCGTGATAAAATAAAAACTGCCATCCCTCTTCCCTTCCTTTGTCAGCATATTGTTGGCGTAACTCCATAGCTTTTTTGCCATCGTAGTCATACTTTGCTACGTACTTTATCTTCATTTGTTTTAACTGTGGTGCTTCGTCACCTCCAAAAAAGATGCGTTCCTTACCATCGTCAAAAAGAAAAACAATATGGTGTTTGCTGTGCCCACCACTAAAGAAAAACTGCACCTCTGCTCCAATATAGCCGCTTTCACCTTGTAGCCAACTCACCTGTTCCGATTGTACGACCGGGCGTATTTCATCGGGTATGTAGGATAACGAACTGTCTTGAAGCGCTCCCTCAGCTTCTGGTTGATAGATATAATAAATCGCTTCCGGGAAAGACAACTGTGCTACTCCATTGGCATCTACGTATGTCATACCTCCGGCGTGGTCTTTATGTAAATGCGAAAGAAAGACTTTGGTTACATGCTCCGGGCGATAGCCATGCCGTAATAAGTTTTGATGAATCTGTAGCGTACCATCAATATGGAAACCAAGGCCCGTATCAAACAACATAATGTCGTGGTCGGTGACAATCAAAAAAGGTTGCACCTCTACAAGCAAAGAGCCAATGGGACGGTCGTTCAGATTTTCTGTTTCGGGATTAAAAGGACGAAATATTTTATCGTGACCAATCGTGAAAACCCCTTCAGACAATGGGATGATGGTAGCCATACGCCGCAAATTTAGCGTATCATAGCCTGCTTATCCACATCCAAGCGTAATAAAATAAAAATAAGTACACTGAAAGAAAGCAATGAAGAGCCCCCATAACTCAACAATGGAAGTGTGATACCGATAACCGGCGCCAAGCCGATGGTCATAGATAGATTGATGGCAAAGTGAAAGAATAAAATAGAGGCAACACAATAACCATAAATACGACTGAAGGGCGAACGTTGTCGCTCAGCCAAAAATAAAATGCGCATCATGAGGGCTACATACAATCCCACCAAGATAACACTGCCCACAAAGCCAAATTGCTCCCCTACGGCACAAAAAATAAAGTCGGTATTTTGTTCCGGTACAAAATCGTTTTTGGTAGAAGTACCATGCAGGAAACCCTTGCCCAGCAAGCCACCGGAGCCAATGGCAATCTTTGATTGGGTAACATTGTAATCGGATGTATTGGATGATTTCTTAACGACCCCATCTTCCGATTTCGATCTAAAAGACTCCGGTACATCGCGCCCCAACATCGAATAAATTCTATCTACCTGATAACCCTTCATCACATGTTTGAAGACCAATGGTACCGCCACATGAGAATATAAAATACAAATGAAGAAAATGCCCACTAAAAATATACGAGCTACAATATCCCGCTTCAACTCGAAACGAATAAGGTAAGCTGCCAATAGCGTAAGGGCTAAAATGATAAAGAAAAGGATGGTACGATCGATGAGTAAGGATGCCAATGTGAGGGCTATTAAGGACAAGGCAATGATTAAAACAATATTGGGCAACCCTTCACGATACATCACCAAAAAGAAAGAGAAATAGACCAATGCCAATCCGGTTTCGTCTTGTAATATGATGATGAAACAAGGCACCAAGGCTATCGCAGACCCTATTAATCGATGACGTAGCGTTTTAAAATTAGTATCGGGTGAAGAAAGAAATTTGGATAACGCCAGAGCCGTAAAAATCTTTGAAATCTCCCCGGGTTGAAACGCAAAACTGCCGACTTCTAACCAAGAGTGCGAGCCTTTCACATCCTTACCTAAAAAGATGGTAGCAATCAACAAGAGTATTCCAAAACCATAAAACGGATACGCAAACGAAGAGAAAAATTTATTGTCGGTAAAAAAAATCACCAAGCCGAAAAACAACGCCACTCCTAAAAAGATAGTTTGTTTCATAAAGCTTTTGCTCATCATAAAAATGCTGGGATCGGTGCTGCGGTACTCCACCGAAAAAACCGACAGCAACCCAATGCCGACTAATAAAAAATAGAGGAAAATACTTAACCCGTCTATTCTTCCTACTACTGATGCGTTTTCTTTTGACATGAATAATTAGGGGAGTTTTTTGCCGTAAATTTTCTCAAAGTAATGCCGTATCATCAAAGAGTCTTCAATAAATCGTTCCCGTTCTTCCAGTTTTTTATTGGCAATACGCATTTCGTATCGGATGCTGTCACGATAGCGTTGTGCTGCTTCAATTTTAGGAAGATAAGGATTGATAAGGTTTGCATTCGAGAGTTTTGTTTCTAAATGCAAACGGTTGGTAGCAATGGTATCATTGAGGTATTTTTCGATAATCAAACTGGCAATAGGCCCTGCCCAAGTAGCCCCGTAGCCGGCATTTTCCACCATTACTGCCACTGCTATTTTGGGATTTTCTCTGGGGGCAAACGCCACAAACGCTGAGTGGTTTTGCATTTTTACCGCCACACCATCTATCGCGGCTTTGTTCTCTACCGTACCGGTTTTTGCGCAAATATTGATGCCCGGCAGTTGTGCTACCTTACCCGTACCCTGTGTGACTACATCTTGCATTCCTAATGCCACTATGGAGAAAAAGCTATCCGGAATATGCGTTACATCATGGCGGATAAGATACTTTGCCAGCAAGCTATCTTTGGGATTACCTCCTATCGATTTTACGAAGTGCGGTGTATAGTAATAGCCGTGATTGGCTAAAATACAGATGGCATTGGCCATTTGCAAGGGAGTTAATGAAATCTCCCCTTGCCCCATACCCACAAAAAGATTGGTACAAGAATTCCAAGAGCCATGATACAACTTGTTGTAAAAATTAGTATCCGGCAAAATGCCTCCTTTCTCATAAGGTATATCTACTCCCGTAGGATGTCCGAGTCCAAAGTTCCAGCAGTAGTCGTGCCATGCTTGTAATCCTTTTTTCACGCCGCCATATCGCTTAGCATCTTCGATGAGTCGCATCACATGCACAAAATAAGAGTTGCACGAATTGGCAAGTGCCAGACGTAAGTTGGCAGCATGTCCGCCGCCGCTATGGGTACATCCTACTCTTTTACCGCAGGCATAATAGCCGCCGCCACAGGGATATCCATACGAGGGTTTTAAGACTCCCACATCTAAACCTATCAAGGCTGTAATGGGTTTGAATGTAGAGCCGGGGGGATACGCTGCTTGTGTAGCTCGGTTGAACAAGGGCTTCTTATAATCTCTTGTAAGCGCCGCATAATTGTAAGACCGTGCTCTGCCACGCAATAAGTTGGGGTCGTAGCTGGGGGCGCTCACCATACAGATGATACCGCCTGTCTGCGGGTCGATGGCTACGGCACTACCCACCATGTTTTTCATTAATCGCTCTACGTACTCTTGAATGCCGGCATCCAAATAGAGTTCTAAAGATTTGCCGGCTACAGCAGGCGTATCCAACTTGCCATTTTTGTATGATTCTGTTAATCGGTTGTGGTTATCTCGTTCAAAATAATAAACGCCTCTGGTACCACGCAATACTTCTTCATAGCCGTTTTCCAATCCACTCATTCCCACATAATCTCCTTGTGAATAAGAAGCATAACGTTCGCGCTTTAGCATGGTTGGCGACACTTCTCCTACGTAACCCAACACCAATCCGGCACTGGGGCTGGGGTACTCTCTGATGGTTCGTTCCAGCAATTCAAATCCATCAAATAGGTACATGTTTTCTTTGAAGCGTGCCGTTTGCTCATCCGACAATTGCTCTATAAATATACCCGGGCGACGATAACCATTTTTAATGATAGTGCGTTGCAAGAGTTTGTTATAAACAGCAATGTCTATCCCCAATGCATTACAAAGTTCTGCTGTATCTAATGTCTTGCTCAGCTTGCTGGGCGTTACCATCAAATCGAAGGCATGACGATTAAAGAGCATGGTCTTACCTTTTCTATCAAGGATGATGCCTCGTGGCGGATACACAACCTTTTTGTAAATGGCAATGTCATCTGCCATTATCTTATACTTATCTTCGAAAAGTTGCAAGAAAAGCAAGCGCAACAATATGACTATGGCTGTGCCTATTATTATTAACTTCACTACTAATGCGCGAGAGTTTAGCGCAACAGACATATCAAAACGGGTATTGGCTTTAGGAAAAAATGATGCACAAACCTAAAAAGGAAAAATGATAATACCCAAGCAATCTTAAGGATTCGATGAAAAAGGATAATTGCCCTTTCAAGCATCTAGAATAGGGCTTAAAAAGGGCAATGATGTAAAAGTTTTGAATCAAAAATGTGGCAGTGCTACTATCAAAAAGTAACTAGGCTCGTTTTATGTTGGCTTACTATTACTTCTTTCTACCAACATCTAAGACCCTTTCCTGATCTATTTTTTTGTTGGGTAAAAAGTTATCGGAGTGTGCCGGACCACTTATATGTGATAACTCAATTTCAGGACGGTTCACATCACTTTGAGAATGGATGTCGAAGAGCAATTTGGGCGATTTTCCTATGACTTCATTTATCAAATTTTCTTGAGGATTGTGTGCGCCCACATAGTGTCCTTGTGTTATCACACTATGGCGGTTAATTTTTGCAGGACCTTCTATTACCCAGTCTGACACTTTCTTTTTATGGAAGCGACAGGTATTGCATATCCATCCGGTCTTGCCATTGGAGGCTTCAAATACTTCCCAATATTCATCACGACGAGCTGTTACCCGATATACTTCTTCACCACGCATCCAAAGACGCACTTCACCACAGCAGGTATCACATTCACGATGCGCATCTACCGGTTTGGTAAACCATACACGGTTTTTAAAGCGGAAGGTTTTATCTGTCAAAGCACCCACAGGACATACATCAATTACATTGCCCACCATCTCGTTATCGAGCGCTTGTTCAATGTAAGTACTGATTTGTGAACGTTCTCCTCGGTTCATGATGCCGTGCTCGCGAACATCGCATAATTGCTGGGCTGCAAATACACAGCGGTAGCACATGATACAACGGTTCATGTGCAATTGTATATAAGGTCCAATGTCTTCCGGCTCAAACGTGCGGCGCACAAATTCTGTACGAGTGCCTACATCGCCGTGTTCGTAGCTTAAGTCCTGAAGTTTGCATTCGCCGGCTTGGTCGCACACAGGGCAATCCATTGGATGGTTGATGAGCAAAAATTCGGTAACCCCTTCTCGTGCATCACGCACACGGTCGCTGGTAATACTTTTCACCTCCATACCATCCATTACAGCGGTGCGGCAACTGGCTACTAGTTTGGGCATGGGACGCGGGTCTTTCTCAGAGCCTTTAGATACCTCTACCAAACAACTGCGGCATTTCCCGCCGCTGCCTTCCAGCTTGGAATAATAGCACATGGTAGGGGGTACAATATCGCCACCTATTACGCGTGCTGCATCTACTATATTGGTGCCAACAGGTACCTCTACTGAGATACCGTCGATGGTTACTTTTACTTTTTGAATGTCGCTCATTTTCTTCAGTTTTTCTTAGGTTTATGGCGCTACTACTGTTCTTTCATCGGCATAATGTGCCAGTCCGAAATTGCGTACTTGTGCTTCTTCGGGATGGGTTACGTGCCATTCAAATTCGTCTCTGAAATGTCTGATGGCAGCCGCTACGGGCCAAGCAGCAGCGTCGCCAAGCGGACAAATGGTATTACCTTCAATGCGACGTTGTACATCCCACAGCAAGTCAATATCTTTCATTTTTCCTTTTCCGTATTCAATGTTTTTCAAGATGCGGTACATCCACCCGGTACCTTCACGGCAGGGGCTGCATTGCCCGCAACTTTCGTGCATGTAGAAATGTGCCAAGGACATTGTATGACGTACGATACATTGGTCTTCGTCCAACACAATAAAACCACCGGAACCCATCATCGTTCCCGTCTGAAAACCACCATCCGAGAGGCTTTCGTAGTTCATCATCCGAGGTTCACCTTTGGCTGTTTTCAAAAGCAGGTTTGCCGGCAATATGGGTACAGAAGAACCTCCCGGAATGCATGCTTTCAATCGTTTGCCATTGGCAATGCCTCCACAGTATGCATCGCTATAAATAAATTCTTCTACCGAAATGGTCATGTCTATTTCGTACACACCGGGTTTATTGATATTACCACAGGCAGATATGAGTTTGGTACCGGTAGATTTTCCGACACCTATTTTTGAATAGGCTTCGCCACCCATTTCTATTATCGGGCTAACGGCTGCGATCGATTCTACATTGTTTACTACCGTTGGGCGCATCCACAAGCCTTGCACCGCAGGGAATGGTGGTTTAATACGCGGATTTCCTCGTTTCCCTTCAATGCTTTCTATTAAGGCCGTTTCTTCTCCACAGATATAGGCTCCTGCGCCGCGGTGTACGTGTATTTCTAAGTCGAATCCGGTACCCAAAATATTTTTACCCAAATAGCCTGCAGCTTTGGCTTCGGCAATGGCAGCATTGAGGATATCCGGTATCCATGCGTATTCGCCACGAATGTAGATATAGCTGGTGTTAGAGCCTAACGCATAGGATGAGATGATGATGCCTTCAATAAACAAGTGAGGCAAAAACTCCATCAGGTAGCGGTCTTTAAATGTACCCGGCTCTGACTCATCGGCATTTACCACCAAATGACGGGGAACCCCCTCGGGCTTTGCAATAAAGCTCCATTTCATACCGGTAGGGAAGCCTGCACCGCCTCTACCACGTAAGCCGCTTTTTTTCACTTCTTCCACTATTTCATCTGTCGTCATCTTCAATGCCTTTTCTACAGAAGCGTAGCCACCATTGGCTTTCCATACTTCATACGAGCGGATATTGGGTATATGTGCTTTTGCTAAGAGTAGTTTCATTTGTTATGCAACGTGGTGGTTCAAAATCGAAATATTTTTTTACCAAACTTCGAGTATGGAAGTATGGATTATGATTGTGCCGCAGCTCGTAGTTCGTCTAATATAGCATCTACTTTTTCAATGGTTAAGTGCTCTTTGAAATGCTTGCCTAATTGCATCATGGGGGCATAACCGCAAGCACCGAGGCATTCTGCCGGTTTCAAAGTAAATAGCCCATCAGCCGTAGTTTCACCGGGTTTGATGCCCAGCTTTTGTTGTATATGTTCTATAATGCGATCGCTTCCACAAATCATACAGGGTCCCGTTTGGCATACTTCTAACACGTACTTCCCAACGGGTTTCATATTAAACATGCTGTAAAAAGTAGCTACTTCATAAACTTCGATGGGCTTGAGTTGTAGTAATGAAGCTACGTAATCCATAACCGGTACATCCAACCATCCGCCAAATTCTTGCTGAGCCAAATGCAATACCGGTATCAAAGCACTCTTTTGCTTCCCATCAGGATAGCGTGCTATGATATCTTTTACTTCAAGAAGCTTCTCAGCTGTAAATTGAATATTCAATGTAAACTGTTTTTATTATTAACTATTGTGGTCAAAGATTCAAGATTTGCTATGCGTCCAACTCTCCGGCTATTACATTTAAGCTACTTAAGGTTACTACTGCATCGCTCAGTAATCCGTTCTTTATTATTTCCGGAAAAACTTGATAATAAATAAAGCAGGGACGGCGGAAATGTACTCGATAGGGGCTGCGTCCCCCATCGCTTATCACGTAATAACCCACTTCTCCATTACCACCTTCAATAGCGTGATACACTTCTCCTTTGGGTATATCTATTTCGCCCATCACAATTTTGAAATGGTATATCAAAGCTTCCATCTTGGTATAAACCTCTTGCTTTTCGGGGAGGTAATATCCCGGAATATCGGCATGATATACGGATGGGTCGAGGTCTTTGAGCTTGTCCATAGCTTGTTGGATGATGCTGAGGCTTTCCCATATTTCTCCCTGACGCACCATAAAGCGGTCATACACATCTCCGGTAGTACCAATTGGGATATTGAAGGTAAAATCTTCGTAGGAACTATATGGCTGTGCAACTCTTACATCATAATCAATACCGGCGGCTCTTAAGTTGGGTCCGGTAACGCTATAATTCAAGGCCATTTCTGCCGTTAGCGGTCCGGCACCTTGGCACCGATCCATGAATATGCGATTGCGCACCAGCAGGTCTTCAAATTCTTTTATGGCTTTCGGGAATTCTTTTAATAGGGCATCAAGTCTATCCCAAGCGGTTTGTGAAAAGTTTCTTTCAAAACCACCAAAGCGACCAATATTGGTTGTAAGACGCGACCCACACACTTCTTCCCAAATGTCATATATCTTTTCGCGGAGTTGAAATACATAGGTGAATCCTGTCAAGGCACCGGTATCAACCCCAATTACAGAATTGCATACGAGGTGATCGGCTATACGCGCCAACTCCATAATGATGACCCGCAAATAGTCCACACGTTTGGGCGTTTTTATTCCAATGAGTTTTTCTACGGTGAGGTGCCAGCCAATATTATTGATAGGGGCAGAACAATAGTTTAATCGGTCGGTAAGCGGGGTGACTTGATAATACGAACGACGCTCAGCAATTTTTTCAAAAGCACGGTGGATATAACCTAATTCTTGTTTGGAACTCAGTACACGTTCGCCATCTATTTCCAAAATATTTTGAAAAATACCGTGTGTAGCCGGGTGTGTGGGGCCCAGGTTCAACGTAGTCGTTTGCTTTACCAAGCTTTCTTCTGACAGTTGTATATGATGCGGTGCTTGTGTGATTTCTTCTGTCATAGTTTTTAATTATGGTTCCTGCTTCCAATGGGAATTTTTTGTTTATCCCTCATGGCACTCTAAATTTTCTTTTATGGCTTTGATAGGGTTTGTTGATGAATCTTCTTATGATATTTCTATCGTCCAAACATTTCATCATCCTTATCGGTTCGCTGCGGGTCTTCTAAAGTATATTCTTTTCTGAGTGGGAAATAATCCATCTCATCGGCGTTGAGAATACGTTTCAGATTGGGATGCCCAACAAAATTCACCCCAAAAAAATCATAGGTTTCACGTTCCATCCAGTTGGCACCCGGGTACAAACTGGTCAGTGTAAAGACATCTGGTTTTTCAATAGGTACATATACTTTCAGGCGCAAGCGAATATTGTTTTCTAAGCTGTGCAGGTGATACACTACATTCAATTCTTCACCCGCTCTTTCCGGAAGATGTACCGCTGTGATATCGGTTAAAAAACGAAAACGCAACACCTCATCATCATACAAAAACTGTATTACTTTCAGATTCATTTCTGCAGGCAATGTGATATTGAGCAAGTCGTGCTGCAAATCATATTGTATTTGCTCGCCAAATTTTGCCGTCAGTAGTTCTTTTATGTTATCGTAGTTCATTCGTAGCAGTCCTTTTTATTTTATGCCGTAGCTTTCCATCAATTCTTTGTATTTTTCGCTGGTACGGCGGCGTAGGCTTTCGTTTCCTACTAGTTCTTGTAGTTTTAAGATGCCATCCAAAATTCCTTCCGGACGTGGAGGGCAACCCGGTACATATACATCAACGGGGATAATCTGGTCTATCCCTTGCAATACCGAATAGCTGTCGAAAATACCGCCAGAGCTGGCACAAGCGCCAATAGCCACTACCCAACGGGGCTCTGCCATTTGGATATATACTTGCCTAAGAATGGGCCCTAGTTTTTTTGAAATGGTACCCGCAACTAACAGCATATCGCACTGACGGGGTGTAAAGCCCATACGCTCACTACCAAAACGAGCCAAGTCATAATTGGAAGCCATAGTAGCCATAAACTCAATGCCACAACAAGAGGTTGCAAATGGTAAAGGCCATAAAGAATTTTTACGGGCTAAGCCTACTACCTTGTCAAATGAGGTAGCATAAAACCCTTCGCCGGCATAACCTTCCGGCAAGTCCACCATTTTAACCTTATCGTTTGTATTGTATTGTACCGGTCTCATTTTGTATCAATAAATGTGGTTGTGAAAGATGATGCGGTTACCTCCTATCGGTCTTTCACTTGTTATATAAAAAATTAGTCCTCCCACTTCAGCGCACCTTTCTTTATGATGTATATAAACCCACATAAGAAAAACGCAACAAACATTAGTACTGCATAAAAACCCTCTGTGCCGAGCTCTCTAAAATTAACAGCGTAGGGATAGAAAAAAATCACTTCTACATCAAACAACACAAAGAGAATAGCTACTAGAAAATACTTGATGGCAATGGGTTGACGAGCATTTCCAATGGAAGGGATACCGCTTTCAAAGTTGATAAGTTTGTCCGATGTATTGCGTTTGGGACCCAATACATACGAAACTCCTAGCATGAGAATCACAGTTACTATTGCCACCACCAATTGCAACACAATCGGCAAGTAGTTAATCGGTGTGCTTTGATCTACAGATAATAATAATGAATGCATGTGTGTTCGCTGAAGTTGCAAAGTTACAGGGCAAAGCCTAAAATACAAGTATAAATATTCGGATGAAAATAGCTCACAGGTTTCCCTTTGGGCAGCCCGGCATTAGACTAATACGGCACGTTGATATTGGAAAAAATGACGTGCGGTTTCTCTGTTTTTTGGAAGATAGAAAATAATTGATGTTGATTTGAAAATGGTGAACTACTCCCACCAGTCGTCGTGTTACACCCACTTTGCTTTATTACATGATACAGATATACGTCGAATACCGTACTTTTAGTTCCTTTTTCTAAATCAAACTGTAGTATGAAAAAAAATGTTGTTTATATGATGGCACTAATTGGCTTGCAAGCTATGGCTACTTCTTGTGGCAATAATAACCAAGCCTCCGAAGCCGGCAAGGATACGCTGAATGCACCGGCTATTTCCAGTGGTTATGACCCCAATTTTAAAGTGGATGCTGAGGCGTTTGCGGATATCCAAATGCTCCGTTACCAAATACCCGGCTGGGACGAGCTGACCCCCAAGCAAAAAGAAATGGCCTATTACCTTTATGAAGCGGCACTTTGTGGTCGTGATATTCTATATGACCAAAAAAGCAAATACGGGCTCACCCTTCGTAAAACGCTTGAAGTAATTTATACTACTTACAAAGGCGATAAAACTACTGATGATTGGAAAAAGTTTGAAGAATACTGTGCTCAGTTTTGGTTCAGCAGCGGCAACCACCACCATTATGGTAATGAGAAGTTTTTCCCGCAATGTAGTGCCGACTATTTTGCTGAAATACTGAAGCAGAGCGCAGTTGACCAATTGCCACTATCCGCCAATGAATCCGTAGATCAATTTTGGGCAAGTATTAAACCCATTCTTTACGACCCTAAAATAGAACCTAAATTAGTAGATCTACGAGCCAATATTGATAATGTGAAGTCCTCTTCTGTGAACTTCTATGAAGGGGTAACACAAAAAGAAGTGGAAGATTTTTATGCAAAATTTGATGCCAGTGGTCATGCACCCAGTTGGGGCTTGAATAGTAAAACCATGAAAGAAAATGGAGCGGTTGTAGAAAAAGTATGGAAGCTGGGAGGTATGTACAGTGCCGCTATCGAAAAGATAATTGGTTGGTTGGAAAAAGCTGCTGCCGTTGCCGAAAACGAGCAACAAAAAAAGTCGTTGGAGTTGTTGATTGCTTTTTATCGTACCGGCGACCTCAAGACCTTTGACGACTACAGCATTGCCTGGGCACAAGACACCGCCTCTCGTCTGGATGTAGTTAACGGGTTCATTGAAGTGTACTTAGACCCTATTGGCAAGAAAGGTAGTTTTGAAAGTGTGGTTTCGATGAAAGATATGGAAGCCACCAAACGCATTGCTGCCATTGCTCAAAACGCACAATGGTTTGAAGACAACTCGCCTCTAATGCCTGAGCACAAAAAGAAAACCGTAAAAGGAATTACGGCAAAAGCTATTACGGTTATTGCTGAAAGTGGTGATGCCGCACCTTCTACCCCTATCGGTGTCAACTTGCCTAATGCCGATTGGATTCGTAAAGAATATGGTTCCAAATCGGTGTCGCTGAGCAATATTGTTCATTCTTACAACGTAGCCGGTGCCAAAAGTGGTATGCTCGATGAGTTTGCTTTGAACGATACCATTATACAACGTGCTAAAAAATACGGAAACCTCGCCTCTGACCTACATACCGATATGCACGAGTGTATAGGACATGCTTCCGGACAAATTAATCCCGGTGTAGAAACCACCGACAAAACACTCAAGAACTATGCATCATGTTTGGAAGAAGCCCGTGCGGATCTCGTTGGGTTGTATTATGCCATCGACCCGAAGTTGGTAGAAATAGGCGTAGCACCCTCTGTAGAAGTAGGTAAAGCCGAATACGACAACTATATGATGAATGGACTTATCACACAATTAACACGCCTCAAACTGGGCGACAATATTGAAGAAGCACATATGCGCAACCGACAATTGGTAGCCAAATGGGCATTTGAAAAAGGGAAAGCCGACAAGGTAACCGAAATGATAAAAAAAGACGGGAAGACCTATGTACGCATTAATGACTATGACAAACTTCGTAAGCTCTTTGGCGAGTTGCTCAAAGAAATTCAGCGTATTAAATCAGAAGGGGATTTTGCTGCCGGCAAAAACCTGGTGGAAACCTATGGTGTAAAAGTGGATCAAGCATTGCACAAAGAAGTACTGGAGCGTTACGCCAAGTTGGGCATCAAACCTTACAAAGGGTTTATACAGCCTCGTTTGGTACCGGTGATGAAAGACAATAAAATCACCGATGTGAAAGTGGAATACCCTACCAGCTTTTACAAGCAAATGATAGAATATGGCAAGAACTATTCTTTCCTTCCCTTAAAAAACTAAGTGTAACCCAAATTACTTAAACCCCTCCAAGAGGCTGACCAACATCAGCCTCTTGGTATTTTTTTGAAATCAATATTCCCATTGCAATACGTATCTTTGCCCCATTTTAATACAATATAAAACATACATAAAATGAAAGTAACCGTAGTAGGTGCAGGCGCAGTAGGCGCTACTTGTGCCGACAACATTGCCAGAAGAGAACTGGTAGAAGAATTAGTACTATTAGACATCAAAGAAGGTTTTGCAGAAGGCAAGGCATTAGACATTATGCAAACGGCTTCCTTGTTGGGCTTCAACACACGTGTAGTAGGCAGCACCAACGACTATAGCAAGACCGCCAATTCTGATGTGTGTGTTATCACTTCCGGCATCCCTCGTAAACCCGGTATGACTCGTGAAGAGCTTATCGGTACCAATGCAAAGATTGTTGAAACCGTTGTGAAGAATTTATTACAACACTCTCCCAACACCATTATCGTGGTTATTTCCAACCCAATGGATACCATGACATACCTAACCTTGAAAGCAACCGGATTGCCTAAAAACCGCGTTATCGGTATGGGTGGTATCTTGGACAGCGCTCGTTTCAAATGCTACTTACAACAAGCCTTAGACTGCTCTCCAAACGATTTGCACGGCACCGTTATCGGCGGACATGGCGATACTACCATGATTCCTTTAACCAGATTGGCAACCTTAAACGGAACTCCTGTAAGCAATTTATTGGATGCCGACAAGCTAAAACAAATAGCTGCCGATACCATGGTAGGTGGCGCTACACTTACCAAACTCATTGGTACTTCTGCTTGGTATGCACCGGGTGCTGCTGGGGCAGCTTTGGTGGAAAGCATCATTCGCAACCAAAAGAAAGTATTCCCTTGTTGCGTAGCCTTAGATGGCGAATACGGACAAAGCGATATCTGCTTGGGTGTGCCCGTAGTTATTGGCAGCAATGGCTGGGAAAAAATCATCGACTACAAGCTGAATGCTGAAGAGCAAGAGTTATTCAATAAATCTGCCGATGCCGTTCGTAAAATGAATGAAGTATTAAACGAAGCCACCGCATAAATACTGCTTTCATAATATTTTTAATAATAAAGCCACCCATTTATGGGTGGCTTTATTGCTTTGAGGCAAAAAGGAACATCAACAATTGTAAAAAAAATTGAGGCTGTCCAAAAGGAGCAGCCTCAATTAGGTATTGAGAATAACAGGAAATATTATTTCACAACAGACAAACGTTGTGTAATGGTTCCTTCTTCTGTACGGATTTGAACGTTATATACGCCGCTAGAAAGCGCTGCAGTGTTCACTGTTACTTGATGTGCACCGGTAGTCATGTTTTCGTTAACAACGGTAGTAATAACACGACCTGTAAGATCTACCACTTGTACGGTAACATTACCTGATTTTACAACATTGAATTCTAATGTTGCTTTATCATTAGCAGGATTAGGATACAAGCTGATAGCATTTGTGTTAATTACATTGTCAACACCGGTAAGGGTAGCCGCTGTTTTGAAGTAGCCTTCCATACCTTTTCCATATTGACCGTTTGAAGTAACGGCAACAACGCCGCCCACTTTAAGGGTAAAGCCGCCAGTACCAAAACCTGAATTAATACCATCACCAAATCCATCTTTTACAGATAACGTATAGCATTTGTTAGGAGACAAAGTGAAAGATTTCACGTGAGATTGTGTACCATTAGCAGATAAGTCGGTAAAAGGACCATCTTGTGCTACCGTTACACCGGCTTCATCTTTTACTTCCCAGCTAGACTCAGAGCCATAACGATCTTGCACGAAAGTCATTTCAGCTCTTGCACCGGTTTGTGTAGAAATGGCTACAGTTGTAGATACGGTGTTGTTAGAAGCGTCTTCATCAGGAGCGCCGTTTACAGTATTAGAAACTACATTGAAAACATTGCTGGCAGTAGCTGTAAAGTTTAAGGCAGACATTTGAACAATAGCCGTAGTCAATGGTTTGATGCTACCGCTAAAGTTGTAAGCAGTATTAGCACCACCATTTACATTCATATTTAATGAGGCTGCAGTAACAATGCTGCTACCTGCGTTAAATACTTTTATTAATGGAGTAACCTGACCGATACAAATGCCGTTAGAAACTCTGATTTGGTAAGGGTTCAAGTCTTTTGTGTTAGCAATGTTGGTAATGGTAATAGGCCCTTCCGCTGCGTTAATGATGTTGTTATCACCTTCTGCAACAAAGGCTACTAATTTTAAGTTACCTAGCTCTGTACGAGTGTTTACAAAGGTATTAGGAACTGTAAAACTGTACGATTTTGTTACCAACGTGCCCGAAGTAGTCGTGGTAATAGTTTCGCCGGTAGCTTGCGTTGTAAGTACTTTGCGCAACACGTGGTTGTGCGTGTATTCGTCAAATGCAGTAATCATTTGTGGATAGAAGTTTGACGCACCTACTTGGTCGCCATATACACCGTCTTCCAACAAGGCTACTGTAAGCTTGTTGGCGTTGGTAGTAGTACCCGTATAATACAATTCAACGTTTACATTTAATACGCGTGTTGATGCATTTAAAGTGCCTTCTAAAGCTACGTTTACGTAAGCAGCCTGCCCAAGAATTTGCGTAGCATAGCTATTCCATTTGCTTCTGCTCACCGCAAAACCGGACTCACCTGTAAACAAGTGACGGTTGATAGATCCCGTAGGATAACCTGTGATATTGGTACCCGGAATGGCTGCAATAGCAGTGCCTTCAGCCGTTCTGAAATCGGGCTGGCCCGGACCAGGGGCGGCATAACCACCGGTGTGAACATTAATGGCAATAACATTACCAGGATTAGCTGCAATCAATTGATTGGCCATCTTGTGCCCATCAGGACAGTAAACGCAGTTTACGCCAGTAAACTCTTCTAATACCACCTTCTTGTTTTGAGGGGTAGTACTAACGGGTAATTGCGCCATGGCAATACCGTAGCCGGCTAGTGTAAATGCCGTAAGTAATACTTTTTTCATTTTTTGATGATTAATTATTTTTAATAAGAAAGGCGAAAATAACAGTTTTTTAATCAAAATGCACCTTAATTGTCATTAATAAATTACTTTCTTTCTATCCCAATTCTATATACCTTCGCGCTGCAAAACCATTGTTTTGCTCGGGGTGCCTGAAAAGTTAAAGGCTGAGATTACACCCGCTGAACCTCGACCGGGTAATGCCGGTTAGGGAATGAAGCAACGTTTCACTTCATTCTTCGAATATGATAATATCTACTTGACAAGACCCTCATGCCTTGTCTGATATAGTAATAGAGAAGAAAAAGTTGTTCGTACCCCGATAATAGTATTGCTAATTATTTATTCGGATATGAACAGACCATCCAACACTTCCACACCATTCCTGCCCGTATTTTCTTTTGTATCAAAAACAGGGTACTACCTTGTGAAACAGCTACCGATAAGCTTCTTGGTACTACTGTTAGCAACAACGGTGCTTTCATTGAAAGCGCAAGAAAAGGACACAATCGTATCAAACCAATTATCTGCAGTAGCCGTTCGCTCGATAAGGGCTACTTCCAATGCGCCTTTTGCTAAATCTGAATGGGATAAATCGACCCTTCAAAAAATCAATGTAGGCGTAGATATTCCGTTTCTATTGCAATCTGCACCATCGGCAGTTTCGTTTTCGGATGCCGGAAATGGTGTAGGGTATACCGGTTTAAGAATTAGAGGTACGGATGGTACGCGCATCAACGTTACATTAAACGGAGTGCCGGTTAATGATGCAGAATCACAAGGAACCTTTTTTGTCAACTTCCCCGATTTGGCTTCTTCTACAGGCTCCATACAATTGCAGCGAGGAGTTGGCAGCTCTACCAATGGTGCCGGTGCCTTTGGGGCTACGCTTAGCATTAGTAATGCAGAGCAATCTGATACAGCAAGCATAGAATTGAATAACAGTATTGGGTCTTTTAACACCATAAAAAACACCGTTAAGTTGGCAACAGGGTTAATGAAAAATGGACTCCAAGCCGACCTACGTTTGTCTCGTATTCAGTCGGATGGATATAAAGAGCGTGCAGCATCGGTACTGGCAGCCTTACAACTACTCACCGGTTGGAAAATTAATAGCACTACATCCCTTCGCTTTATGTATATGACCGGCAATGAAAAAACCGGGCAAGCTTGGAACGGTGTATTAAAAGCTCAGTTGGAGGGAGACACAGCGGCTCTTTCCCGACATTATCAACACAACATTAACTCCCTCTATTTTACCTCTCAAGACTCTATCAATTTATTCACTTCTGACCCTCGACGTTACAATTACTTCACTTACAAAAATCAAACAGATAATTACCGACAAGACTACTACCAATTATTTTTCGACCATCAAATAAATAAGCAACTGCACCTATCCCTTGTTGGATTCCTGACTCGTGGAAAAGGATTTTACGAAGAATATAAGTACCGTCAGAAATACGCTGACTATGGTATCAGCAACCCGGTTTCGCCATCCGGTGCCGACACTATTAAACGAACCGGTCTGATACGACAACTATGGTTGGACAATTATTTTTATGGTTCTGTGTTTGCCTTGCAGTATCATAAACATCAAACACAGCTTACGCTGGGAGGTGCACTTTCACAATACCGCGGACGACATTATGGAATGATTAAATGGGCGGATAAAGGAGGCATACCTGCAGATTATGAGTGGTACCGATTGCCTTCTCTGAAAAACGATATCAATACCTATGTCAAAGCACAACATCATTTCAGCAATACTTGGTTGCTATTTGGTGAATTGCAATTGCGACACGTATCTTATGATATCAATGGATTTCGTAAAAATCCGGACATCAACCTACAAAGCAACTATACCTTTTTCAACCCTAAAGCCGGTATCACTTATCTCATAAAAAATACCTCTGCAGAAAAACAAAAACTCTATTTATCCTTTGCACTTGCTAACAAAGAACCCAACAGAGACGACTACGAAGCAAGCCCTAACAGCAAGCCTTTACATGAAACGCTTTACGATTGGGAAGCAGGTTATGAAGTGAACCGACAGCATTGGAATATCAGTGCTAATCTTTACTACATGCAATATAAAAACCAGTTAATACTTACCGGTAAAATAAATGATGTAGGGGCATATACCCGAACCAATGTACCACGAAGTTACCGCACCGGTATTGAGTTGCAAGGCACTGTAGTTCCTTCAAAATGGTTGCAAGCAGGAACCAATTTTACCCTTTCTGATAATAAGGTAATGCATTTCACAGAGTATATCGACAACTGGGATAACGGTGATCAAGAAGCGGTTTACAAAGGTAACACTGCTATCGCATTTTCACCCGCTATTATTAGTAACAGCTTTGTGATACTGCGTCCATTTTATCATCTGCCAAAAGCCAAAGCATTTAAAATAAACCTTTCCGGAAAATACGTGGGCAAACAATATCTCGACAACAGCGGAAACGAAGACCGTACGATAAAACCCTATTTTGTCAGCGATATCAAACTGTATTACGCCACAGCAATACATCCTTTTAATAAGCTGGAGGTGATAGCAGGCTTGAATAATGTTTTCAATCAGCGGTATGTAAGCAACGGATATACCTATGCTTATTTGTTAGGTGGCACACAATACACTGACAATTATTACTACCCACAAGCCGGTCGTAATTGGGTACTATCATTGAATATGCACTTCTAGCAAGGGCGTGTACGATGTGTAGCCAGCTTTTCGAAAGTAAGAACAGATGTGGTTGATAGTTGCGAATATTGGCAAGCACCACACATCAGAATTGATATATTTGCAGCTATTATTTTCGTCCATATACTAAATAAATACTGAACCGTGCCGGATAGATCCAAAGCGCCCCTGATACATGATGCTGTTACGTTTGATTACCAGCTCCCCCCATTACAAAAAAACTTATTCCCGAATGGGCAATCCTTGTATTGGCTTCGTGCCGGTGTGCTAGAAGTGCTTTCAATAGATTGGGTAATGCCGGCAGGTATTTGGCAAGAGCCCAAACAAGGAGTAGCACAGGCTACAGCGGCATTGCTAAAGAGTGGTACCACTTCTCGCACAGCAGAGCAGATAAATGAATCCTTTGAATTTTATGGCGCCAACCTGCAAGTGTCTTGCAATAACGATTGGGCAACCGTCAGTCTGTATTGCCTACGCAAGCACCTCACCAAACTATTGCCTGTGGTGAAAGACATTTTGGAGAACGCCGTCTTTCCGGAAAAAGAGTTAATGCTCTATCAACAAAATGCCTTGCAAAAATTACTGGTAAGCTTGCGTCAATGTGATTTTGTAGCCAATCAAAAAATTGATGCTGTCATCTTTGGTTCCCACCATCCTTATGGAAGGTACTCTACAAAAGAAAGCATCGATGCCATTACCCAAGATGACCTATTAAGCTTTTATCAATCGCACTATGCAACCTCCCCTCAGCATATCTTTTTGAGTGGGTATGTTACAGATGTAGAAATATCAGCCATCGAAACCTATTTTGGTACTACTACACTCCTTTCAAAAAAACAGGAAGAGAACCAGTATGAAAAAATGGGGCATCCGGATAAAAAACATTTTATCACCAATGACCCCAATGGAGTGCAAGGTGCTATACGTATCGGTCGTAGTTTTATCAATCGGCAGCATCCGGATTTTGCACCAATGGTAGTGCTAAACACTTTGCTGGGCGGCTATTTTGGGTCACGATTGATGAGCAATATTCGTGAGGACAAAGGATATACTTATGGTATATACAGTTCACAAATTCCTTTCAAAAATGAGGGAATATTATATATTCAAACGGAGGTAGGGAAAGAAGTCATAGCGCCGGCACTGCAAGAGATCTATGCTGAAATGGATAAGCTATGCCAAGAAAAGGTGAGCGATGATGAATTGCTATTAGTAAAAAACTATCTTTTAGGAAATTTATTGGGCGATTTAGACGGACCTTTTCATCTGATGCCACGCTGGCGATCGCTCATCTTGAATGGCTTTACAGAAGCGCATTTCAACCAAAATATTGCAGTTTATAAAACCATTACTCCGACAGAAATCCAAACACTCGCACAACGTTATTTTGTAAAAGATGATTTTTATGAAGTAGTGGTGGTATAATAAGACATTACGTTGGGATAACGCAGCTGACACTAACCAAAATAATCGGGTCTGCTTATTAAAAAGGAGACCCGATTATATTAATGACGATAGATTCTAGAATACTATCCGATAGCTACACGTTTAAATTCAGTAACGGTAACATCACCGGCGCTCTTCAAGTAATCAGCCACAGACTTGCTGCTATCTTTTACGAAAGGCTGTGCCGTTAAGGTTTGCTCTTTGAAGAATGTATTCAATTTACCTTCTGCAATTTTTGCTAACATATCTTCAGGCTTACCGGCCATTTTAGGATCGGCTTTCATTGTTTCCATCACGATAGTGCGCTCACGCTCTACCACTTCCGGTTTCACGCTATTCGCATCTACTGCTACGGGGTTCATAGCCGCAACTTGCATGGCTACATCTCTACCGGCTTCTGCTGCATCTTTAGAAAGACCTACTAATACTCCAATACGGTTGGCACCGTGAATATAAGCAGCAACATAAGGGGCTTCAATTCTTTCAAAGCTTACGATACCAATTTTTTCACCAATTGCCGCCAACTTATCATTTACTAAGTCAGAAACTTTAGAGCCATTAATGGTTTGCTCGTTCAGCTCTTCTACTGATTTTACATTGTTGGCAACAGCAGCATCCGCAATGCTTTGTACAAATGCAACGAAATCGGCATTCTTAGATACGAAGTCAGTTTCGCAGCTCACACATACTACAAAGCCGGTTTTGTTATCAGCCGTAGTTTTTGCAATTACAACACCTTCTTTGGCTTCACGATCGCTACGTTTTGCAGCAATTTTTTGTCCTTGTTTACGCAACCAGTCTATTGCCGCTTCAAAATCACCATTTGATTCGGTAAGTGCTTTACGGCAATCCATCATTCCAGCACCGGTTTGCTGGCGTAATTTGTTTATTTCAGATGCAGAAATAGTAACACTCATTGTAATAATTGATATTTAGTTAATAATTGTTTGAATAATTGGGGTGCAAAATTCGCTATTTATATGTAAAGCCCCAAATTATACTTTGAGGCTTTACAAGGATAGAGATTTCAATTAGAAATATTAGCGTTTGTTAGTGGTAGCTTTGCCGGCACCACCTTGACGAGCACCGCCTCTGCTATTACCAGATGTAGCGTTTCCACCACGTCCGCGGCGCGCACGACCACCTTCTTGTTTTTCACCACTACCTTCTTCATCAATATCCAACCCGCGAGTAGCTTCCAAAACTTCTTCGTTATCTTCTTCTTTTACTTCGCTACGTTCTTGCAACCCTTCCATAATGGCAGCAGTAAGGTAGTTGGTAATGATAGCGATAGATTTAGTTGCATCATCGTTAGAAGGAATAGAGAAATCTACTTTAGTAGGATCACTATTGGTATCAACCATGGCAAATGTAGTAATACCAAGGCGTTTCGCTTCTGCTAATGCAATGTGTTCGTGGCTGATATCTACAATGAATAAGGCAACCGGAGTACGGTTCATATTGGCAATACCGCCTAAAACTTTCTCCATTTTATCTTTGCTACGGTTCAGGGTAAGGCGTTCTTTTTTAGTAACGCTGTCCATAGTACCGTCAGAAAGCATTTTTTCAATGCTTTGCATTTTCTTTACGCTCTTACGAATAGTTTGAAAGTTGGTAAGCATACCACCCAACCAACGCTCTGTAACGAAAGGCATATTTACTTTTGCAGCGGCTTCAGCAACTATTTCTTTTGCTTGCTTTTTAGTAGCTACAAACATGATTTTCTTGCCGCTTTTGGCTATTGATTTCAATGCTGCAGCTGCTTCCTCTAAACCTTCAATCGTTTTATTGAGGTCGATGATGTGAATACCATTTTTTTCGGCGAAAATGTATGGAAGCATTTTAGGATTCCATTTTTTCTTTAAGTGACCGAAATGTACACCTGCTTCGAGGAGCTGTTGGTGTAAGTTTTTATTATCTTCCATTGATGAAATATTCTTTGTGTTAAAAAATGTATTAATAGCCAAAAACTGTTAACGTTTAGAGAACTGGAAGCTGCGACGGGCTTTGCGTTTACCGAATTTCTTACGTTCTACCGAGCGTGAATCGCGCGTCATCAATCCTTCTTTTTTCAAGGAAGGACGCAATTCTGCATCTACTACGCAAAGGGCGCGGGCAATACCTAATTTAATAGCTTCTGCTTGACCCTTAGGACCACCACCGCTCACAGTTACTACGATGTCATAAGACTGCGTGGCTTCAACTGTTTTAAGGGGTAATTCAACTTGGTTTTGAAGATACATCAAAGGAAAGTATTCTTTGTAGTCTCTACCGTTTACAGTAATAGCACCGGTACCTTTACTCATATATACGCGGGCTACGGCTTCTTTACGGCGACCTACGGCATTTTTTTGCTTTTCCATTATATGATTAATGCTTTTTTATTGGGGATTATTATTTCAATTCTTTGGGTTGTTGTGCTTTGTGTGGATGCTCTGCACCTTCATACACAAATAGTTTTTTTACCATGGCACGACCCAAACGATTCTTTGGAAGCATTCCTTTTACGGCACGTTCTATCACTACATTCGGACGGCGACCTAATAAATTTTTAGCAGTTTCTGCCTTTTGACCACCCGGATAGCCGGAGAAAGTTTGGTATTCTTTATCTTCCATTTTGTTTCCGGTAAGTACTACTTTGCCGGAGTTGATAACGATAATATAATCGCCGGTGTCAAAATGGGGGGTGTAATACGCCTTGTGTTTACCACGAAGCATCGTAGCAATTTTGCTAGCCATACGACCCAATGTTTGGTTGGTTGCATCTACGACAAACCACTCACGCTTAACGATTTTTTCGTTTGCTGATTGTGTTTTAAAACTTAAGTGTCTCATTTTACTAAACTATTAGCCGGTTAAGGCATTATTTCTAAATTGGGACGCAAAGGTAAATCGTACCCTATTTATAACCAAAAAAATAATGACAATTTTTTTATTAGGTGTTGCAATGCATTGGTATTCAGTAAAAATTTTATCACAGTTTTACTATTGACAGGGTATTTTTTTGAATTTTTTATGCTACCACAATCATTACATGCTTCGAAAGCAGATAACCAATGTTACACTTTTATTGCTCCAACTGCTATTATACAAAAAAGCCTTACTTTTTTGTTTCAGTAAGGCTTCGTTCGATTATGTTTTGCACCCTTAAGCTTCTTCTAAAACAGGTAAGGATCGAGGTGTCGCTTTATCCATTTCTTTTTTGATGGCGCGGATATGGTCCGGTGTAGTGCCACAGCAGCCACCCATAAGGTTAATCCATCCTTGTTGAGCAAATTCACTAACAGTTGCAGCCATTATTTCGGGTGTTTCGTCGTACTCACCCATGGCATTGGGCAATCCCGCATTGGGGTAGGCACTTACATAACATGCGGCTATGGATGCCAGTTCTTCAATATGTGAGCGCATTTGCGTAGCTCCCAAGGCACAATTCAATCCTATGCTCACCGGGTTGGCATGCATCATAGAAATATAAAAGGCTTCCAGCGTTTGTCCGCTCAGCGTTCTGCCGGAGGCATCTGTAATGGTGCCGGATATCATTACGGGCAATTCCGTTTGGGAATCGCTGAAGTACTTTTTGATAGCATATATGGCAGCTTTTGCATTGAGGCTGTCAAATATGGTTTCGATCAATAATATATCTACACCGCCGGTGGCTAAGGCTTCTATTTGTTCATAATACGCTTGGGCTACTTGGTCAAAAGTTACGGCTCTGTATCCGGGGTTGTTCACATCCGGCGACAAGGATAGCGTTTTGTTCATAGGGCCAATAGCGCCGGCTACGAACAATGTCTTTTTATCGGCGCCGGTTTCGGCTACGAATTCTGTAACGGCTTGCTGAGCCAGTTTGGCTGCGGCTGTGTTGATTTCTTTTGCCAGCGATTGCATTTGATAATCTTCTAAAGAAACCGCTTGGGCATTAAAGGTGTTGGTTTCAATAATGTTGGCACCAGCAGCCAAATATTCTTTGTGAATATTCTTAATAATCTCCGGCTGGGTTAAGCAAAGTAAATCGTTATTGCCTTTTACATCATGTGCGTAATCTTTAAATCGCTCTCCCCGATAGTCTTGTTCGGTTAATTTATGTTTTTGAATCATGGTACCCATTGCCCCATCTATCATTGCGATGCGCTGCGACAATAAGTTTTTTAAATCCGCTGTTCTGTTTGCCATGCTGCAAAACTAACAGTAATTTCTTTCAATGCGGATACAAACTATGTGCTTTAAGTATCGTCATCTGTTATAAAGTCATCTTTAAGTATCGTACTGCAAGAGTTGTGGAATGATTGTTTATTAACGCTTCATTTATCCATCGTTTCCTATCTTTGGTATTTTCACTAATGGTCCGAAAAGACTGCCGTAGTATGAAAAGATATTGGGGGATACTGTTTTTGATGGGCATACTTTTCGACAGTTGTAGCAATATATCTCAAAAGCCCATGATGTCATCCGCAGAAAGTCCACATCCGTATTATAGCAGAACGGATACTACTCCTCTAAATATTAGCAACGAAACCTGGAAGCAACTTTTGCCACCTGATGTATATCACGTGGCACGTGAGCAAGGTACCGAGTATGCATTTTCGGGTAAGTTATGGAACACTCAAAGTAAAGGCGATTACTATTGTGCGGTTTGTGGCAATCATTTGTTTAAGTCTGATGCTAAGTTTGCCAGCAGTTGTGGATGGCCCAGTTTTTTTGAGCCTATACGCCCCAACAGTGTTTTGTATAAAGAAGACCTTAGTTACGGTATGCATCGAATAGAAGTAACATGTGCCCGGTGCCAATCGCATTTGGGACATATCTTTGACGATGGTCCTGCTCCTACATACAAGCGATATTGTATGAACTCAATCGTTTTAGATTTTGTACCGGAAAAATAAAACCTTTTTTCTTGGCTTTTATTTAATATGAAATGCCAGTCCTAACCCTAATCCACCTTGAGGTGCTGCAACAGGCTGTAGGCGCATGGATATATCTTTTGAAATATCAAAGTCTTTTAAGTGGGCAAAAACAACCGCATCCAACACTTGCAAAGTATAGCCCACAGCAGTAAATAACGATGTCATGTCGAGCCATCGTTTATACTCATCTTGCAGTATTTTCAATTCTTGTTCGCTATACATCGTTTCCTTATCCGGGAGGGTGGGGTCTAATCGCGAGATATAAGCACTACGATATTTTTGATAGTTTTTTTGGTTGTTGGTATAAAAATATACTGCCACGCCGGCACCGACATATATGATGGGAATTTTCCAATATTGCCGATTGTATAATTGCCCAGCTCCCGGTAACAACAACGAATATAACCCTGCCTTTTTAGGGTTAGTCGTCTTTATAGTGGATGCGGTGTTACTTTTATGCGGTGATGATAGGTGGCTATCTACAGTATCGGTTGATTTTAGTAACACAAGCGTGTCGGCAGCGATTTGTGCATTACTGAGCGCAGGCAACAGACAAAGGGTTACAACAAACAAGGAGTAAAGAAGGCGCACTGAGAGAAGTCTGGTTTGATTTGCAAAGTAATATTATATCTACGGACTTATGAACAACAACAAAAATACCGAAACTCTTAAAAGAAAAAAGCTTCCGAAATTACTCAGAAGCTTGTGTAGTTCAACCAGGATTCGAACCTAGACTAACTGAACCAAAATCAGTTGTGCTACCATTACACCATTGAACTATCCATTAACGGGATGCAAATGTACATAGCCGGTTTTAATCTTCAAAATTTAATCTGATTTTTTTGCAGTACCGGCACCAGCCAAATACCTCCATTTTGGGGGCTATCAATATTCTTGGTGCACTGCCAACCCTTGAGCCACCAGCCACTCATTTATGTTTTCGAAGCTCCCATCCGGTAGTTGCAGGAACAAGGTACCCAGATATCGACCGTATTTTTCTTTTGAATCTTTTACGGTTTCAAATAAAAATGGGTTGTTTCAATATTTTTTCACGCAAGCGATCACGAGATACAAGCCCGGCAGGTCTTTCGCTGCCCCGAAGCGCTGGCGCATTGATGCCCATTAGGCGCACGACCTCTGTAAAATGAATCTTAAAGCCCAAGTCCATATCAACGGTGCAGGTATCACCATCATACACCTCTGTCACGAGACCCCGATATTGATATAATTGAAAAAGTCGTCATCTTGTTTTGTTTAATATAAATATACATCAATTAGCCATAGTACCTCGAAGAATAAAAATAGAATTGCATCCTTTTGATTTACCTTTTAAAAGGGAAAAGTTCTAAAATGGCCTCGAAGCTTGCCAACAAAATTTCATTACTTTGTAAGTTATCCTTTTCTCAAGTATTTCCATCTAATGAAGTTCTCCCATTTACATAATCATACTCAATTTTCCTTGTTGGATGGCGCTTCTGCCATTGACCGATTATATAAAAAAGCCAAAGAAGACGGCATGCCCGGCATTGCTATTACAGATCACGGAAACATGTTTGGCGTATTCGAGTTTGTATCGCAAGCATGGAAAAATAAAAAACAAGTAGGCACTACAGAAGAAGGCAAACCCATAGAAGAACCGGAGGTAAAACCCATTATCGGGTGTGAATTTTACTTAGTAGAAAACAGACACAAAAAACAATTTTCAAAAGAAGATAAAGACCGCCGCTACCACCAGCTCTTACTTGCCAAAAACGAAATCGGTTATAGAAATCTTGTCAAGCTGTGTTCCTTAGGATATATAGAAGGTTTGTACAGCAAGTATCCACGCATCGACAAAGAGCTGATATTACAATACCACGAAGGGCTGATAGCAACTACCTGTTGTATTGGAGCTTCTATTCCAAAAGCAATTCTTCAAAAAGGAGAAGCCGAAGCAGAGAAAGAATTTGCTTGGTGGCACAACTTGTTTCAAGATGATTTTTATGTAGAGTTGCAACGCCACGGCATTGCCGACCAGATAAAGGTAAACGACGTACTACTTCGGTTTGCACGCAAGTACAATGTGCCCATCATTGCTTCTAATGACTCTCACTATGTAGATCAAAAAGACAGTGATGCTCATGATACATTACTATGCATCAATACCGGCGAAAAGAAAAGCACTCCTGTATATAGCGACCTTTCCGAAGATGAAGAGGCGCGACCCAAAAATGGTAGGTTTGGATTTTCGGGCGCTGAGTTTTATTTCAAAACGACACAGCAAATGTCCGAGCTTTTCCACGATTTGCCGGAAGCTATTGAAAACACTCAGTTGATAGTAGATAAGGTACAAGCACTGAAATTGGAAAAGGAAATTCTGCTTCCACATTTTAAAGTACCCGACAATTTTAATGACGACCAAGATGCCTACCTAGAGCACCTTACCTGGAAAGGGGCACACGAGCGTTACAACGATGGACTCACACCCGAGATAGAAGAACGTATTCGTTTCGAACTCTTCACCATACGCACTATGGGGTTTGCTGGTTACTTTTTAATTGTTGCCGATTTTATCAATCATGGTAAAGATATTGGTGTGTTTGTGGGCCCGGGACGTGGGTCTGCTGCCGGCTCGGTAGTAGCTTATTGCACAGGCATCACCAACATTGACCCTATCAAATACAATTTGCTGTTTGAGAGGTTCCTAAACCCTGAGCGCAAAAGCATGCCGGATATCGATACGGATTTTGATGATGAAGGACGGCAAAAGGTAATTGACTATGTGGTAGAAAAATATGGCACCAATCAAGTAGCACATATCATTACCTATGGTACAATGGCAGCAAAAATGTCTATCAAAGATGTGTCACGGGTGATGGAGCTACCGCTTTCGGAAGCCAACGACTTGGCTAAGCTGGTGCCGGAGAAGCCAGGTATCTCGCTCAAGCGGGTATTGCATGCTCCTTTAAATGGAGAAGATAGCTTGGCAGAAAAAGAAGGATTAAACGGTGAAGACCTGGCAAATGTAGCAGCAATCCGAACCCTATATGAAAACACGGAGATGCTACAATCTACTGTATTACATGAGGCAGAGATATTAGAAGGCTCTGTGCGAAACACCGGTATTCATGCGGCGGGCATCATCATTGCCCCCAAAGACCTTACAGAATTATTACCCGTCAGTACCGGTAAGGATGTGAAGCTTCTCATCACACAATTTGAAGGAAAAATTATTGAGAATGCCGGTGTCATCAAGATGGACTTTTTGGGGTTGAAAACATTAACCATTCTCAAAAATGCCCTACAACTTATCAAGCGCAACTACAATGTAGATATCGACCTAAATACTATTCCGCTGGATGATGCCGCCACTTATGAACTCTACCAGCGTGGCGATACCAATGGTACTTTTCAGTTTGAAAGTATCGGGATGCAAAAATATCTTAAAGACCTAAAGCCGGATAAGTTTGATGACCTGATAGCCATGAATGCCTTATACCGCCCGGGTCCACTGGAGTATATTCCCAACTTCATCAAGCGCAAACACAAGCTGGAAGCTATCGTTTTTGACCTTCCTGAAATGCAAGAATACCTAGATGAAACCTATGGTATAACCGTGTATCAAGAGCAGGTAATGTTGCTCTCGCAAAAACTGGCGGGCTTTAGCAAGGGGGATGCTGATGTGCTGCGTAAAGCGATGGGGAAAAAACAAAAATCGGTGCTGGATAAAATGAAAGCGCAGTTTATCACCGGCGCCACTGCCAAAGGACATCCGGAAGATAAACTTAACAAAATATGGACCGACTGGGAAGCCTTTGCACAATATGCTTTCAACAAATCGCACTCTACCTGCTATGCTTTTGTGGCGTATCAAACAGCTTATTTAAAAGCCCATTATCCTGAAGAGTATATGGCAGCTGTGCTGAACAACCAAAATGCTATAGACAAGATAAAGTTTATGATGGAAGAGTGCCAACGCATGGGATTGATGGTACTCGGCCCGGATGTAAACGAAAGCATGAAAGGATTTTCGGTACCAAAGAAGGGAGTGATTCGTTTTGGGCTGAATGCCATTAAAGGTGTGGGCGAAGCAGCCGTTGAACAGATAGTAGAAGAGCGGGAAACAAACGGAAATTTTGCCAATATTTTTGATTTTATCAAACGCATCAACCAGCGGATGGTCAACAAAAGGACTCTGGAGAGTTTAGTACTGGCAGGCGCTTTCGACGATTTCAAAGAGTTGCATCGGGCACAATATTTTTATGCACCTCCTACGGATCCCATCACAGGGCTGGAGCGGCTTGTGCGCTTTGGCAACCAGTATCAGGCAAGCAAAACCATGACCCAAAACTCCCTCTTTGGAAGTGCTGAAATGCCCGAAGTAAAGCCCCCACAAATACCCGATTGTGAAACGTGGACATTAGCCGAATTACTCAACAGAGAGAAAGAAGTTGTGGGCATTTATATTAGTGCCAATCCTTTGGACAATTTTTCGTTTGAAATGAAGCATTATGGGTTCACTCCTATTGCTGACATTAGTAAATACCCTGATAAAAAAATACGGATAGCCGGTTTTGTTACCGAAGCCGTGCACCTCACATCTAAGGAGGGCAAGCGATATGCAAAGATGGTATTAAACGACTACACAGGC